>NZ_JBDJNL010000001.1:0-1016053 GCF_039674445.1 Brucella sp. TWI432
CACGGTCAGTGTACCGTCGATGGTCAGATTGCCGTTGACATGGAAAAGCTCGCTCATTGACGGTCCGCCATTCAACGTCACGTCGACATTGCTGCCTGCATTGAGCGTCAAATCTTTTGAGAAAGTCAGGACCTGTCCGCTCTGAGCAAAAAGAGTCCCCTCAACCGTTGTATTGCCGCCAATGCTGCCATGGCCACCCAGTGCCGCACCGGATGCGACATCGACCGTGCCGGTTCCGTCACCGAGCTTGCCGCCATCAAGACGCAGAGTGCCATCCTTCACAAGCGTATTGCCCTGGAAGGCGCTGCTGTCACCCGTTAAGGCCAGCGTACCAGCCCCCTTTTTGGCCAGTTGACCTGGCCCCGTAAAGGCAGACGTAATGGTAAAGGTGTTGGTGGGATCGACAATGTCAAAGCCACCGCCATTATGGCCCCAATCAATGGTGTCATCGGTACTGCTGGATTGCGTCCCGGTCACCCGCAGCGTGCCGCTGTTAAAATGAAGTGCACCTGAACCGAGGTTCTCGGCCTGCTCAATCGAGATGACCCCAGCATTGAAAAATGTATCGCCGTAACTGTTATTGCCCGAAAGTGTGAGCGTACCAGCTCCGTTCTGTGTGACACTGCCCGTGCCGGTGATGGCGCCGGAAAGCGGGGTCGCCCCCGTATTGTCGACCACGAGATTGCCACCATCAAGCGCAATATCGCCCATGATTGAACCATCCGTGGTACCGTCACCCAGCTGCAGAATGCCGCCGGAAACCGTCGTGCCGCCCGTATAGCTATTGGAAGCCGTTGTGATCAGCGTACCATTACCCGCTTTGGTGAAAGCGCCTTTGGCAAGACCGGCATTCCCAATAAAATGTGTAAGCGTAACGGTCTTGGTATCACCAACCGAAACCGTGCCACCGGCAGAGGTCAGTGTCACTGCACGTGCAGAAGTCATATCGGCGGTAACCAGCAGCGTGCCACCATCGAAACGCAATGCACCAGACGCATCGCCAAGATTGCTGTCTGACGAAACCGACAATATACCCGCATTGAGGTTGGTGCCGCCTGTATAGGTATTGTGCGCAGTCAGAACGGTCGTCCCGATACCTGCTTGCAAAACGCCGCCTGTGCCGGAAATAACACCGTCAAAGGAGATGGTGTCCCTCCGGTTGAAGCCCAGCATACCGTTGTGCGTTGCATCTGTACCCGTATTCACATCACCGACGATACTGCCCGATGTGCCGCCGTCGCCAAGTTCCAAGATGCCCGCCGTAATGGTGGTGCCGCCTGTATAAGTATTATTTCCAGTCAGCATCGTCGTGCCGACGCCGCTCTGTTCAACAGAGCCGAAACCGTAAATCAAACCGGGCATTGTCATGCTATTGTTACGGTTAAAGACCAACACACCGTAATGGGTTGCATCTTCCCCGGTATTCACATCTGATACCAGACTACCCGTTGCGCCGCCGTTGCCCAGCTGCAACCTGGTGCCCTGAGCCAGGGTTGTAACCCCTGAATAAGTGTTGTCACCCGAGAAGATTTGTGTGCCTTTTGCAAGTGTCACACCGGCTGTTCCAACGATCGCACCGCGGAAATCATCCCCAACCGTTGCATTGGTAATGGTAAGCGGCTTATCGGCAATGGAAACTTCACCACCGTCCTTGGTGCTGGTAAGGCGCTTGAGACTCAGCTGACTGGCGGTCAGACCAGTCAAGTCGAGTGTTCCATCAACAGAAACACTCTCCAAATTCGAAATATCTATTGCGCCTGTTAATTTCAGCGTGCCCTCATCAATAAACCATGGGGCAGTGTCGTTGGTTATCTGACGGTTAATCGTCCACACCGAGGCGCCCTGCTTGCGATAGCCGGAAAAGCCACTGAAATTAAAAAGGTGATCATCAAGCTGGAAATCAAGTGTGTAATCCGCATCGCCGGCAAAAACCATGACATTGCCAGTGCCCGTGGACCAGACATTGCCCACGATGGTCGATGTGCCGGTCGCGTTTGACTCCCATTGCAGCGTATTGTCATTCCCTGTTATGACGGCTGCATAGCCACGTAGTTTCGAGCCATCTTCCTGCAAACCACCGCCAATATAATTTTTAGTAATAACAGTATTATGATTGCCTGTAATACGCAGCCCAACACCAGCTAACCCTGTCAGATCAGCTGGTACACCTGAATGGTTCAGATCGTATAATTTAGCAGGCCCGCCTGAGACAACGGCACCATTATTCAGAAAATTATTGCTTCCAGATAAGGTGATGCCATCACCAGCTTGACCTGTATCATTGATAGGACCGCCAGTTATAGTAAATTTATTTATGTTGGAACCAGGTATAAAGTTAATTTGGCCACCCTCACCGGCAATCTCCATGCCTGCGCCAGCATTCCCCCGATTTCCTGCCAAATAAACTCGTAAATCATTCGGACCGCCTAAGACCTCAATATCGCCTTCAAGTGTCAATGTTTTCCCGTAAAAGATAAGGCCCGTGCCACCGCCGCCGCCCACACCATTCCCATACCCCCCCGCGTTGCCACCTCTAATTAACAATAACTGATTATCGAGCATGGAAAAAGACAATGTATCACCGTAAAAGAAAAAACCGGCCCCGCCGCCGCCGCCCGCACTATGACTCTGATCTCCATTGCTGTCAGGCCCACCCACAGCACCTAACCCACCGCCAAAAGTCAAAGAACCAGCACCATTTTGAGAGATCGCAACGCTTCCACCGGGCTTGTTATAATAAACCCCGTTGCCGCCCCCCCCCGCCACCGGGGCCGTTATGCTGTCCGCGCGCTAAATGTCCACCACCCGTTCCCGGCCAACCATCGGCGTCGTAACCCGCCTTAAAAGGCCTCGTCAACTCCGGACTATCCGTTGTGAGGCTATGAATTCCCCCTTCTCCGCCAGCCGCATCACCATCAGCAGCACCATTCCCTCCGACACGATTATCGCCAGCAGATCCCGGTTTATTGTCGCCCGCGCCGCCTCCCCATGAAACTCCGCCACTATTAAATGTCGCACCGTTTCCACCCACCAAACCCGTCTTGGGGTCTGAAAAGCCCTGGCCACTCACACCAGGAAGGGTGTCACTGTGACTGTCAATTGTTCCAAGTTGCAAAATTAATACGACGAGAGGAAAATACTTCAGCATAATAACTATATACCTTAATTATTTATCGGAGACCTAAATGTCTGCTACTTTTAGTTTCATTCCATCAGCAACTTATACTGTGCAATTAGGAAGAATTATTCAACATATTATTACAATTACTTTAGACAGCGAAACCTTTCCAGAACATCCAACTTTAACAATTAGTGATATAAAGTACTTCGAAATATACAGTAACGGCTCAGACGACAATCAATTAATCTATATGCTGGACATTATGATCGATCCAGAAAATAACAAGAAAGGCACGGCCACTTTTTATTCCACGGTAGACTTGTATGCCCCTGTTCGCGCAAATGCTGAATACATAGTACACTATGGAATCGATTCAAAAAAGATTTCCTATGAAATAACGGAATCCGTAACTACAACAACTACAAATCCAACACAATATCTTTTTACAGTTACACGAAACGGCCCCTTCACAGATCCAGATAATAATCCAAATAATACAGCAACGTATAAATTAACAGTGACGAACCCAGACAACTCACCTGTTCCATTTTATGACATCTTTTGGAGCGACAAAATAAAAACTGGCGTTTTAGGAGGTTCTAATGTATATACTGACGGAACACCAGATCCCACAGACCCTACTAAGAAAACATATAAACTATTAAGCCCATTAAATCTACCCCTATCTATGAACCCTTTAGGGAAGCCAACATTTCACACAACAACAGATAGAAACGGCGAAACCAATTTATACGTTACCGCTAAAGATCTAGCTATTTATGGAGTGCCGAAATATACAGCATCCTCTCTGGAGGCTAATATACTTGGAACTATTATCATATATGATCCAAACTATCCCCGTGCATTTATCTCAGAGCCTGACTTATTAAATCCTTCATATATTGGACAATACATTAATCTTGATGCAATGCCCGATCCGCTGAACGTGATGTTATATACTTATAATTACGCTTCAAACACTGATGTTATTAGTCTCATATCAAACGGCATGCTTACGGACAGTTGCGCTTATCAAGAACTGGACGGAACCAGTAAACTTCTAAAGTTACCCAAAACAACTCTCTATACAACGCAATCATCCACGCCAGGCCCCTTCAATAAACTCTTTTTTGTAATCGCGGCAAATGATGGAACGGTACGCACATCTATGTACGATACATTCAGGGCAATCGGAAGCAATATGGGCCCCAATCAACCAGATACCAGTATTCCGAGATACTCCCCTGCTGCCGACCTTCCCACTATTTTAGGGATGTATATTATCAAAGATGAAATCAGTGGAGGCGTGCCGGTATATTACCGCTTCACCAACCAGAACTGGGTTCCAAAAGCAGGCGATATCCTTACCGCCACATATTATCTCAACGGATACCGAGCTGGAACCGAAACCAAAAGAATGAACAAAATTGTAAGACCAGGATACACTATTACACAAGATGACATCAAACAAGGCTACTATATAGATGAACTGACGGCCGCAGAACTAAGCGGATATTCAAAATCGGCTAGTGGAAAATATCAGAAATTATACGTTGAATATACAATTAATTTCATGTCTTCAACACCGACACTTGTATATTTTGCAATAAATGATTTCTTTTACTTAAGCACAGTTGCTCCTGGCGACTTTGGTTAAACCAATATCTAAATTCTGATAATTAAATTTCTATAGGTTTAACGTAGGGCATTTCCCATTTTAACGAACCAGTGGAAATGCTCTATCTGCCTTTTTTACGCATTATTCCATACAAAACCTTTGTGCATTTTTACCGAAAATACTTCACATCAAAATGTAATTTCACACAAGCCTTCACCAAAATCGGGCAAGAGCAATAACTCAAAACCCCGCTGTAAGTGAATAGGTATCAAGCAAATTATTTAAAGTTTTCAGTAGAATCAGCTTGTATGAATTTGGTTAAAAATTCATGTATAAACGCCGTTTTTCACAAAGACCATAAATGAGATCGCCTTTCTTATATTCAATATAATAATCTTGTAGTATATCCATGATTAACAATATCCAAATCATGCGTTGTGTTTTAAGAGAGAGGTCAATCGCATTCAAAATTCAATATTACACAGTTCGAATGCGTGCCTATAGCAGCTGGAATTAACTTCTTCCCACTGTTGCTTTAAACCAGAGATCAAGCGTCATTCACTCCACGGTTAGCCGGATTATTGGCACGTATTTCAAGCCGCCAGAGAGGGTTGATATTGATCGGACCAGACCGGTACTCTGATCGTTTGTTTTAACCCGCATCTTCGTCCGAAAACCGTTTCACATTTTTCGGGATGCACTCTGAAGGTTGATCCTTGCAGCTAAGCTCGGCAGCAGGCTCTGCGATCCTGGTTACGTCACGGCCTGAAGATTTTGCATCGTAAAGAGCCTTATCGGCGCTATTCCATATGACATCAAATTCTGCACGTGTATTTACATGCCCGCTGCAAATACCAATACTTATTGTAAACGGTACTGCCCGCCCACGATGTCTAAATGGGTCTTCGGCAAGTTTTTTGCGCAACTCCTTGCATTGCTGCTCACTGGAAATCGATGACTGCCCGGGAGCTAAAATCATGAATTCTTCACCGCCGACCCTCGCCAGCAAATTATCGTTCGAAAATGTATCTTTTATAAGCTCTGCACAATGCTTTAAAGCAGCGTCACCGACGGCATGGCCATAAGTGTCGTTTATCCGCTTGAAGTAATCGATATCGATCATGATAACGGAAACCAGACCGGAATAAGTTTTTCCTGCGCCCGGATTGGCGACCGTCTCAATGCTCCATCTATTAAGAAGCCCAGTCAGGGGGTCACGCAGCGCTATCTCACGCAGATTGTTCATGCTGCGCTCATAAGCGATCAACAGGGAAAAAGCGCCACTCGCGCCAATATGGATTGCGGCAGCAATGAGATTGAGTTGCAAAAAAATATCGGCAGGCAACAATGATTCCATGGATGGTTCAAAGAACCAGCCCTGGAGTGCGCGCAAGAAGGAAGAAATTATGAGAACAGCATAGCTGGCGATCAACCCCCATTTCGATTTCAAAACTTCCCGTTCGGTGGCGATTGACCATATAATTGCGAGGATCTGTATCGATATGAGCAGATTTATGATGCCAAAAACTGTGCTGTTGCCCAGCAGCGGCCAGGATATGAAGGTGAAAATTGCAGCCAAAGGCAGCAGTGTCATCTTCACCAATGAAGTCGAATGATGAAAAAACTCGCGGATGGCAATCCACCGAAAACAAAGACCAACAAACAGCAGTAAATTAGGAAAAAAAACATCAGCGGTACTTCCGCCAATTTCCTTTGAGAAGATGAAAAATGCAACAGCGAAAATAATATTCGACGTCACCATGTATAGCCAGTAATAACGGTCCCTCCTTTCAAGTCCCGCAAATGCGAAGGCAATCGCAAAAACCACAAGCCAAAGTGCATTGATTGTGAAGAGTGTCTGCTGATTTAATTCCATTATTGCAGACATTGTCATGTTCCTGAAGTTCATACATTTAAAGCGGTTGTGACGGCGCAATTCCAGATTATTCAGGCTCGAGCTTTCCGAGTCTACGATACAGCTCTGCCCAATTGCCAATGTTTGCCAAAGCTCTTCCAGAACATCGCCAAGGGTCCAGTTTCTCGTGAGCGGTTGCGATCAGCCGTTCCAGCCCGCTCGACAGCGCGTCGCGCAAGCACACGGCACGGGCCTATAACTGCAACAATATTCCCGACAAACTGTATCATTGGCCTCTGTGGATAGGATGCAAAGGTTTGACCGCGCCGAAAACCGACAATCCACGTTTTAAGAGTGGTTAAAAACATGCGCGTTACCGTGGTAATCTGAGCTCGGGGAACAGGAAGAAACGTATTTTCGAGATTCACTGCTCCTCGAACATTCCAGGTTGCAAAAGATTTCCCTTCAGGCAAATCCGTAACGCTGGAGAGCAAAGATCTAGGTGGAACATTCATGTGCATTAAGTTGAAATCCAATTTTCTAAGCGCATCAAATATTAGCAGATTTTTAAATATAGTGCAGTCTTTTTGATCAATTGCTTCTTGGCTTATCTAATTGTTTCGAAAAGATAAAATTATATTTTGATAACAGATTTTCCTAATATTCTATATAAAAGCGGAATTTCATGTGGCGCAACGAAAGAGTTAAACCGTTATGGCACGGCAACAAATGGAACAGGTACAGGCAAATAACGGCGCTCTTTTGTCACTTGCGCGCTATTGAGTTCTGAATGCACAGCAAAAAATTGCGACAGAACCTTCACAACCCGCGCTATATCCACCGATGGCTGTTTTGTTTGAAGGCAAATTGCGCTAGTTAATCCTTATGGCGCAAAAGAAAGCACATGAAGTCGATCAGTTTATTGGCAAACCGAGCAGCTCGTTTCCGGTTGTGCTGCTCTATGGCCCCGATAAGGGGCTGGTAAGCGAACGTGCGCATCGTTACGCAAAAGCCACCAAATTACCGCTGGACGATCCATTTGCAGTCATTCGCATGGATGCCGATGAGATCGATGCTGATCCGGCAAAGCTTGCCGATGAAGCACGAACCATTTCCATGTTCGGTGGTGAGCGGCTGATCTGGATCAAAAATGCCGCCGGACAAAAGAAGCTGGCGGAAGCCGTGAAACTTCTGGTGAGCGAGCCGCCGCGTGAAACCTATATCCTCGTCGAAGCGGGCGATCTCAAAAAAGGTGCCGGCCTTCGAAGCGCTGTAGAAAACGGTTCTGCCGGCATGGCATTGCCGTGTTATTCAGACGATGCGCGCGGCATAGACGGCGTGATTGATGACGTGCTGGCCGAATGGAAAATGCAGATCACCATGGACGGACGGCAGCTGTTGCGCGCAAGCCTCGGCGGCGATCGTCTGGCCACACGTGGTGAGTTGGAAAAGCTCTGCCTCTATGCGCGCGGCAAGGAACGCATCGATATAGATGATGTGCGGGAAGCTGTCGGCGATGTGGCGGGACTTTCAACCGATGAAGTGGTGGACGCCGTTCTGACAGGCGATCTGCCGCGTTTTGAAGCCACATTTGACCGTGTCGTGAAATCGGGCACAGCACCCTTTCTGGTGCTCAACACGGCAGCGCGTCAGTTTCAACAGATACAGACGCTGCGCCATATCGCGGACACCGAACGCAAAAACGCGTCCGTTGTTGTCGCCTCGGCGCGACCACCGATCTTCTTCAACCGCAAGAAACTGATTGAAAATGCCGTTAGCCGATGGAATGCCGAAAGTCTTTCGCGTGTGATGGAACGTGTGCAGCGAGCCGTTCTCGAAAGCCGTCAGAATGCGGCGCTGTCGGTACCAATCATCCGTCAATGCCTGCTTGCAATTTCCGTTGAAGCCGTGAAACTTTCACGGCGGTAAAGCATTTCCAGCAAAAGTGCAGAGCGGTTTTGCGCAAGGACAATGCTTAAAAAACAAAGCATTTCCAGCAAAAGTGCGAAGCGGTTTTGCGTAAGGATAATGCTTAAAAAACAAAGCATTTCCAGCAAAGGTGCATGAACTTTTGCGTAAAACAAAAAGATAAAACGGCAGATGCGCTCTATCCGAGCTTAAGCTGTGGGCTTTGCTGGTATTTTCTCCACAACGCGATAAGCCAACCACCAAAATACCCGGCCGAAGCACCTGATACAACACCTGTAATCAGCGTGAGATTGGCATGATCTTCTGGATAAAGAACATTCAACACCGCAAGCACATATTGAGCGCAAAAGAAGATCAGGTTGCGGATGAGCGGCAGCGTGGCGCCAGCCCGCTCGATGGTTTTGTTTTGGCGATCAACGGCAATAATTTTCGGACCTGTGAGCAATCCAAATGGAGCCAACAGCACCAGAGCGATAAACCACGCGGTCAAAAATGAACCAAACAGCTCAGAGCTGTCGTCGAAATGCAAAAAGCCCACACCAATAAATATGATCGGCACAAAAAGCATTCTCCAGACGGAAACAATCTGTGTTTCACGCCCCTTGATGCCTTGTATGATCAGATAAACCAGCAATCCCCATACATAGATCGGCGTATGGATGACAATCTGAACAAGCATATCCATAAGCATTGCCCTCCCCTTGGGCGACCGGTAACTTCGAAGCCTAGCAGTCCAAACAGAAAAGCGATCAGCGGTTTAAATGACCACCAATCGCTTTAGATAATGGATGCTGTGAAAAATCGAAACCCCAATTTCTCAGCAAGTGATTCACACCGAGCGCATTTCCTTCTCCGACTTTTGGGGACGCGCTCTAGCTTTGCAGGCGGCGGCAAATCTCATCGAGCTGTTCCAGCGAGCTGTAGCGAATTTTCACATCGCCACCGCGTTCGCGATGATTGATTTCGACCTTCATCCCAGTGACATCAGAAAGCAGCTTTTCGAGCGCTTTGGTATCGGCATCTTTCTCCACAGGGGCACTCTTGCCCGGCTTTGGCTCGCCACCATTGCGCGCCTGCGATAAGGCTTCCACCTGACGCACAGACAGACCTTCCTTGACCACACGTTCCGCAAGAGCAGTCGGATCGTCCATGGTGATCAGGCTGCGCGCATGCCCCGCCGACAAAGCACCGTCTGAGATAAAATCCTGTACCCGCTGCGGCAGTTTCAACAGGCGCAGCGTATTGGCGACATGACTGCGGCTCTTGCCGATAACCTGCGCAAGATCGGCCTGCGTATAGTCATGATTATCGATAAGCTGTTGATATCCCATTGCTTCTTCAACTGCATTGAGGTCTGCACGCTGTACGTTTTCAACGATTGCGATCTCAAGCGCCACGCGATCATCAACATCGCGGATAATAACAGGGATCGTATCGACCCCTGCACGCTGTGATGCACGCCAGCGGCGTTCACCGGCAATCAGCTCAAACCGGTCTGGTTCACCGGGTGCCGGACGAACCACAATCGGCTGAACGACACCATGTTCCTTGATGGACTGCGCCAGATCTTCCAGTTCGACTTCCGAGAACATGCGCCGCGGATTGCGTGGATTGCGTGTTACGAATTCAATCGGAACATTGCGCTCGCTGGAGATTGGCACCTTGCGCTCTTCCGCCGGGCGGTCGATTTCACCAATCAGAGCGGCCAGGCCGCGGCCAAGCCGCTTTTTTGAAGGATCATCGTTCATCGTCAGCAGTCCCCGGAATCGTTACGTAGTCGAATCTATAAAGCATCGCCAGCGCGACACTCACTTAACTTATGCAGCTTTAAGCTGCCGCTCGCGCTGTATAACCTCAGATGCAAGCTGCAAATAAGCCTGGCTGCCCGCGCATTTCAGATCATAAAGAATCGCTGGCTTGCCATGCGATGGTGCTTCCGACACGCGGACATTGCGTGGGATAACAGTGCGATAGACCTTCTCTCCCATAAATGCGCGCACATCGTCAACAACCTGCGATGCAAGATTGTTACGGCTATCAAACATTGTCAGGACAATTCCCTGAATTGTCAGTTCGGAATTGATTGTCGAACGCACCTGATCAACCGTCTGCAACAACTGGCTCAACCCTTCCAGCGCAAAGAACTCACACTGCAACGGCACCATAACAGAATCCGCAGCAGCCATTGCGTTCAACGTCAACAGATTCAGGGACGGAGGACAGTCGACGAGAATATAGGAAAACTTGTCAGCAACTGCGGAATCGAAACGCAATGCATCACGCAAGCGGCGGGTTCGATCCGGTGCCTGCGCAATCTCCATTTCGATACCCAGAAGATCCAGCGTCGATGGCACAATGTAAAGATTGGGCACATCGCTCTGCATCGCTGCATCATTGGCAGATGCAGCCTGGGTCAATACATCATAAGACGACAAGGGGCGGTTAAGGCGATCAATACCGAGCCCCGTACTGGCATTGCCCTGTGGATCGAGATCAACGATCAGCACAGTTTCGCCAATAGCTGCCAGTGCTGTGGCGAGATTGATGGCAGTCGTTGTCTTGCCAACGCCACCCTTCTGATTTGCAATGGTTATGATCCGGGATCTTTTGCTCATTACCGTCGCCCTGCTGCTTTCTGTCTTATCGATGATGAATTAACCGGAGATACGACGCAGATTGCTGATCTCGAGTATCACTGAGGCTTTATCGATAGCACTTTCGTGTTGTATCAGATCAAAGCTCCAGTCGACACGGCTTTCATCAATTTCCCGCTGGTAATCCCGACCTTTTTGAAAAAGAGCTTTAGCCCCTCTGGTAAGCCAAGGTTCCGCGAGCACGAAAAGATCGTTCAGCGAAGCGAGTGCGCGGGCCGTTACAACATCCGGCACCTCGATTTTGTCCCACATCGCTTCGATACGGGCGGAGGAAACGCGTGCGGGAACAGTTAGTTGGCCAGCAGCCGTGCGAAGAAATGCAGCCTTTTTGCCGGCACTTTCGACCAGATCAATCGAAGCACCCGGAACTTCCTTGAGAAAGCAGGCGGTTACAATGCCGGGGAAACCCCCGCCCGATCCCAGATCAAGCCATCGCTTTGCATCGGGAGCGAGCGGAAATATCTGCGCACTGTCAAGAATATGACGGCTCCAGAGATCCGCCAATGTGGATGGAGAGGCCAGATTGATAGCTGAAGACCATTTGCGAAACAGCGCTTCAAAGGCAATCAATCGCTCCGTTGTTTCACGTGAAACACCAGGAACCATCGTTTTCAAGCTAGAATAACGGCTATCCACAGTCATGCTGCGCCCTTCTCGGCGTCCAACTCATCTGCCGCCCGCGCCCGCGCGCCATGCTTCTTGATATGCGTAATCAGCAAAGCAAGAGCCGCCGGTGTAATGCCTTCCACACGCTGCGCCTCGGCAATCGTTTCCGGCATACGCTGTTTAAGCTTGGCTTTCAGCTCATTCGACAGGCCGGAAATCGAATCAAAATCCAGCGATGCCGGAATGAAAAGCCGTTCCTCACGCTCCATCACCGCTATATCACTTTGCTGCCGATCCATATAAACTGCATATTGCGCTTCAATCTCCAAAGCTTCGCGGGTCACAGGTGCAATGCCATCGAGTTCTGGCCAGATAGCCTTCAGCTTCTCCAGATCAATATCAGGATAGGACAAAAGATCATAGGCTGAGCGACGCACACCGTCCTGATTGAGATGCAACGCATAGCGGCTCGCCTGATTGGGCGTGATCATCAGTTGCTTTGTCATGTCGCGCGCAGCGGACAATGCCTCTTCACGCGCCACAAACCTCTCGCGCCGTTCCTGACTGAGAATGCCAAGCCGATCAGCCAGCGGCGTCAGACGCTGATCGGCATTGTCCGCACGCAATGACAGGCGAAACTCGGCGCGCGATGTGAACATGCGATAAGGCTCACTCACTCCGCGCGATGTCAGATCATCCACCATCACGCCGATATAGGCTTCGGTCCGCTGGATGATAACAGGGTCACTGCCCCCTGCCCGTCTTGCGGCATTCAGGCCTGCCAGCAATCCCTGCGCACCGGCTTCTTCATAGCCGGTCGTGCCATTGATCTGACCGGCCAGAAACAGACCAGTCACCCGGCGGGTTTCAAGACTGCGCTTCAACTCGCGCGGATCGATGAAATCATATTCAATAGCATAGCCGGGCTGGAGCATAATCGTCTTCTCAAGACCGGGAATAGTCTTCAGATAAGCAAGCTGCACTTCTTCCGGCAATGATGTGGAAATGCCATTCGGGTAGACCGTGTGATCATCCAGTCCTTCCGGCTCAAGAAAAATCTGGTGCCCATCACGATCACCAAACTTGACGATCTTGTCTTCAACCGATGGACAGTAACGCGGACCAATCCCCTCAATCGAACCGGAATACATCGCGGAACGATGCAGGTTAGCGCGAATGATAGCATGGGTCTCAGGTGTTGTGCGCGTGATGCCGCAATCGATCTGTGGCGTGGTGATCCTGTCCGTCATCAGTGAGAATGGAACCGGATCCTCATCTGCAGACTGCATATCAAGGCTTTGCCAGTCAATGGTGCGACCATCAAGGCGCGGCGGCGTGCCGGTCTTAAGACGCCCAACGGCAAAACCCAGGCCGCGTAATGTATCTGACAGGCCAAGCGCTGGCTTCTCACCCATGCGGCCAGCCGGTATCTTCTTCTCGCCGATATGGATCAAACCGTTGAGGAAAGTTCCTGTGGTCAGGACGACCGCAGCACAGGCAAGCCTGCGCCCATCCCCCAGAACAACGCCGGTAATCACGCCGTCAGTCACGCAAATATCCGATGCACCACCTTCAACGACAGTCAGATTATCCTGCGCCGAAATCAGCTCTTGCATGGCAAGGCGATAAAGCTTGCGGTCCGCCTGGGTACGAGGACCGCGAACAGCCGGACCTTTGCGACGATTAAGCAGACGAAACTGGATGCCTGCCTTGTCGGCAACACGTCCCATCAATCCATCCAGCGCATCGATCTCACGCACAAGATGACCTTTGCCCAGTCCGCCGATAGCGGGATTGCATGACATAACGCCAATCGTATCAAAGCGATGCGTGACAAGTGCTGTACGAGCGCCCGCGCGTGCAGAAGCTGCGGCCGCTTCGCAGCCCGCATGTCCACCACCAATGACAATGACGTCAAAAGCTGTCGCTTCGGCAGAACCTGAAATGTTCATCCTGATGCACCCAAATCAATTCGAGAAAGCAGTCTCTTTGACATGTTTCAACGTTGAACGGAAGGGGGAAGTCGGGCAAAGCGTCATCAACTCTTTGCTAAAATTGATACGAAATGCGACTCACGCTTCCGTTCTGGAGTCAAGAAGGATAGGCAGATTCCACAGATGTTTCACGTGAAACAATCACATCAACGCAGTCACCCCGCGATGGTGTTTCACGTGAATCACTCATTTTCCGATGCAGAATTGCGAGAAAATCACATCCAATATTTCTTCAACATCAACATCCCCGGTGATGCGTCCGAGATGTTGCGATGCGCGGCGCATATTCTCTGCACGCAATTCCAAAGGAAGGTGATCGCGCTCAATCGCGATGTCTATTTCCGAAATTGTCGATTGCAGCAGATTGATGTGCCGCTGCCGGGTTGGCACGGCATCATTGATCAACCCGATGCGCTTTTCAGCAAAGCCCTGTAAGGCTGCCAGCAAAGCATCAAGCCCCTCAGAGGTCCGCGTGGAAATGCGATAGTCCCAATTGCGCTCGGTCAAACCTTCAAGATCGGTTTTGGTACCAACTGTCCAGATGTCAGCAGCGCCCTCGTCAAGCGTAACGGAAATCGGCTCCTGCATATCTTCCAGCAACAGAACCAGATCCGCCTCAGCCGCACGTTCGCGCGCACGTTCAATCCCGATGCGTTCAACCTGACTTGTCGTCTCCCGCAAGCCAGCCGTGTCGGTCACATAAACCGGTATTCCACCGAGATTGAGTTTAACCTCAAGAAGATCACGTGTCGTACCCGCCTCTTCAGAAATAATCGCGATCTCGCGCCCGGCAAGAAAATTAAGCAGACTGGACTTTCCGGCATTGGGTGCACCCGCGATAACGATGTGCAAACCATCGCGCAGCATCGCGGCCCGTTTGCCGCTCTCTATATGGCGCGCAATTTCACCGCGCAAAGATCTGAGCGCGTCCCAAACCTGTCCGGAAACCGAACCGGGAACATCTCCCTCATCGGCAAAATCCAACTCCGCCTCAATCAATGCCCGTGCGCGGATCAGTCTTTGACGCCATTCTGTATAGAGCTGACGCTGCGCGCCCGATGCGACCTGAAGAGCCAGACGACGCTGGCCTTCAGTTTCAGCAGCAATCAAATCAGCCAGACCTTCTGCAATCGTCAGGTCCATCTTGCCATTGGTGAAAGCGCGTCGCGTAAATTCGCCCGCTTCCGCAATCCGACAATGAGGAAAATGGGCAAATTCTTCCAACAGTTTTTCAACAACAGCAATGCCACCGTGAAGGTGGAACTCCGCGCAATCTTCACCGGTAAAGCTGTTTGGTCCGGCAAAGAACAGCGCCAATCCTCTATCGATCGCTTCACCATTGCGCGTGCGAAAGGTTTTGTAGGCGGCATATCGCGGTTCGATAGTCTGACCCAAAACCGTTTCGATAACGAATCGAACTTGCGGGCCAGATATGCGAACCACTGCCACGCCCGACGGCAGGCGTCCGCTCGACAAGGCAAAAATAGTGTCGTGAAGATGTTGCGGCTCGCTCATTTGATTTCCCGTTCTATATAGATTGTTACGTGATATTCATTCGCGTGAGGAAAGAAAAGGCTTATGACTGATATCAGCAGCAACCGGCTCGGCAAGGAGCCAAGCGCTTATCTTCGTCAGCACGCCGATAATCCGGTGCACTGGCAGCCCTGGAGCAGGCAAGCGCTGGATGCTGCCCGCGCCCTCAACCGCCCTATCCTGCTTTCCATTGGATATGCCGCTTGTCACTGGTGCCATGTGATGGCGCACGAGTCTTTTGAAGACCCGGAAGTGGCAAAAGTCATGAACGCGCTTTTCGTCAATGTGAAGGTCGATCGCGAAGAACGTCCGGATATTGATCAGATTTATATGGCTGCGCTTGGCGCCATGGGCCAACAGGGCGGATGGCCGCTCACAATGTTTCTGCGCCCGGATGGGAAACCGTTCTGGGGTGGCACCTATTTTCCACCAAAAGCAAGGCACAATCTGCCCGGCTTCGTTGATGTCCTCAAAGCAGTTGATAATCTCTGGCGGGAAGATCAAGAAAGAATTAACCATAATGCCGATGCGGTCTTCAGCCATCTCGAAAGCCGCCTTGCCGCGCAAACAGTGGCCAGCGCCAATGAAATTGCGCATTTTGATCGGGTCACTGATCGCATATATGCGATGTTCGATCCCGTTCGCGGCGGCCTTGAGAATGCACCCAAATTCCCCAGCGCACCCTTTATGGATGCTTTGTGGTTGTCCTGGCTCTACAACCGCCAGAACCATCATCGCGATACATTCCTGTTGTCGCTGAAAACAATGCTGCAAGGTGGCATCTATGATCATTTGGGTGGCGGCCTTTGTCGCTACAGCGTCGATGCAAACTGGCTCGTACCGCATTTCGAAAAGATGCTCTATGACAATGCACAACTCATTCGGCATGCAACCTATGGCTATGCTGAAACGCAAAATGATTTGTTCCGTATCCGAATCGAAGAGATCGTTGACTGGCTGATCCGGGAAATGCGGTTGCCAGACGGAAGTTTTGCATCAAGCCTCGATGCCGACAGCGAAGGCGAGGAAGGAAAGTTCTATATTTTTACTGACACTGAGATTGATCATGTTCTCGGAGAACAGGCGTCAGCCTTCAAAGCCTTCTATGGCGTCAAACCGGAAGGCAATTTTGAGGGAAAAAATATTCTCAACCGCCTTCATGCTGTTGATGAAACAGCGGTGCATCCTGCTGATATAGAGGCATCAAGGAAAAAGCTGCTCGATTATCGCTCCAAACGTGTGCGTCCCGGACGTGACGAAAAAGCGCTGACAGACTGGAATGCACTGGCAATTCGCGCGCTGGCAGAAGCAGGACGCTGCTTCCAGAGACAGGACTGGATTGATCATGCGCTGACCGCTTACCGTTCAACAGGGTCATCCTTTCACGATGGCCGCATGGCGCATTGCCGGATGGATGACACGCTGCTCTACCCTGCCCTTGCAACCGATTATGCAGCAATGATCAACGCTGCAATTTCGCTGTTTGAAGCAACATCAGACCCAACATTCATTCAGGACGCGCTGGCGCTCAAAGAGGCGCTTGATAAAAACAATCGCGATGCGTCAGGCAATTACAGGCTCTCCGCAATCAACGCCGAAGATGTCATCCTTCATAGTTATGGCGATTATGACGAGGCAATCCCCAGCGCCACCGGTCAGATTATCGAAGCATGCACCCGCTTGTTTCTCATAACCGGCGATCTGCATCTCTATCATCAGAATGAGCGACTGGTCGAACAGGCCATGGGCCGCGCGCTTGTGCAACAATATGGACAGATCGGCATATTGAATGCGAGCCGATTTGCAGCCGAACCACTATCGCTTGTTATTGCCGATGACAGTGCTGAGGGAGACTTAACCGCAGTGGCTCGGGAAATTCCTGATCCACGGCGTGTCGACAAGATTATCCGTTTTGAAGCGGGTAAAGCTGTCGCGCTTCCAACAGGTGGCGTTGCACAGGCCGATAAACCTTCAGCCTGGCTCTGTAAGGGGCAGGTCTGCCTCGCACCCGTAGAGACAGCGGCAGCGCTTAGAATCCTTCTCAGCGAGCATCCATGACGACTTTTCACAGCCAAACAAAACGCCGCGCTGATTGCTCAACGCGGCGTTTTTCATAACAACGAAGTCGAGAAATTACGTGTTCATCGAATCGAAGAACTCGCTGTTGCTCTTCGTCTGCTTGAGCTTGTCGATAAGGAATTCAATCGCATCGGTCGTTCCCATTGGAGCAAGGATACGACGCAGCACGAAAATCTTCTGAAGATCGGCGCGTGGAACAAGCAGATCTTCCTTACGGGTGCCGGACTTGAGAATGTCCATGGCCGGGAAGATACGCTTGTCGGCAACCTTGCGGTCGAGAACGATTTCAGAGTTGCCCGTGCCCTTAAATTCTTCAAAGATCACTTCGTCCATGCGCGAACCCGTGTCGATCAGCGCCGTTGCAATGATGGTGAGCGAGCCACCTTCTTCAATGTTACGGGCTGCACCAAAGAAGCGCTTTGGACGTTGCAGAGCATTCGCATCCACGCCACCGGTCAGAACCTTGCCCGATGACGGCACAACCGTGTTGTAGGCGCGGCCAAGGCGAGTGATGGAATCAAGAAGGATCACAACATCGCGGCCGTGTTCAACAAGCCGCTTGGCCTTCTCGATGACCATTTCAGCAACCTGCACGTGACGCGTTGCCGGCTCATCGAAGGTCGAAGAAACAACTTCACCCTTCACCGAACGCTGCATGTCCGTCACTTCTTCCGGGCGTTCATCAATCAGAAGCACGATCAGATAGCATTCAGGATGATTTGCGGTGATCGAATGCGCGATATTCTGCAACAGAACCGTTTTACCGGTGCGTGGCGGCGCAACAATCAGACCGCGCTGGCCCTTGCCGAGCGGTGCAACAAGATCAATCACACGCGACGAAAGATCTTTCGATGTTGGAACTTCCAGTTCCATCTTGAAGCGCTCATTTGGATAGAGCGGCGTCAGATTGTCGAAGTGCACCTTATGGCGGATCTTTTCAGGATCTTCAAAATTGATGGTGTTGACCTTGAGAAGCGCAAAATACCGTTCGCCTTCCTTGGGACCGCGGATCGGACCTTCAACCGTATCACCGGTCTTCAACGAGAAGCGGCGAAGCTGGGAAGGCGAAATATAAATATCATCCGGACCCGGCAGATAATTGGCGTCAGCCGAGCGCAGGAAGCCAAATCCGTCCTGCAACACTTCGACCACGCCTTCGCCGATAATTTCGACGTCCTGAGCAGCGAGGCTTTTGAGGATCGCGAACATCAGTTCCTGCTTGCGCATGGCGCTTGCATTTTCGACCTCAAGCGTATCGGCAAATGCCAGCAGCTCAACCGGAGTTTTGTTTTTAAGTTCTTGTAGTTTCATTTCCTGCATGGGTGAGGAACTCTTTTGAAATATAAGGAGAAAAATGCAGTTGTTCGGAAAGGTGGGTCACTTGGAACGCGACCGGCATCGAAGGCCTGCTGTCATGGTGGGAAGAGGACTCACTCATACCGCTTTGCGGCATGAAGAGCAAGTCTCAGTTAAGGACTGCTGGAAATTTGTGCAATAGGAAAAAGGTAGAAGCCCGGAAAAAAATCCGGGCTATCTTGCAAAAATATAAAAATCAGAATGGTTTCACGATCACCAGAATGACGATCAAGATCATCAAAATGGTTGGAACTTCGTTGATGACACGCCAATGTTTTGCAGATTTGGTGTTCTTATCCTGAGCAAAAAGCCGTGTCGCCTTCGACAGATAGCCGTGTACGCCCGACAATAGCACCACGAGAAGAATTTTTGCGTGCAGCCAGCCGCCCTGAAAATCAAATATCTCCCAGGCCATCCACAGACCGGCAATCCACGTTACAATCATAGCGGGATTTATAATAAACCGCAGCAACCTCCGCTCCATAACCTTGAAGGTTTCAGAGGTTTCAGAGCCAGGCGTTGCCGCACAATGATAAACGAAAAGTCGCGGCAGATAGAGCATGCCCGCCATCCAGGCGATCACCGCAATAACGTGGATAGACTTGACCCAAAGATAAGCATCAGCTGGATTCACGTGAAACAATCCCCATAAACCGAGTAGCACAATCACCAAAGCGGCAATGATGCGGATCAGAGCGGCTTTGCCGCTGTTTGTGTTGTCAGAGGCCACAATCAGTACCCTCCACGAACCCGATCAATCATACGCTGAACATTTTCAATCGGTGCCTGTGGCGTAATTCCATGGCCGAGATTGAAAATCAGCGGACCGTTGCCAAGATTTTTGAGGATCGCATCAACGCCTTCATCAAGCGCCGCTCCACCAGCAACAACCCGCAGCGGATCAAGATTACCCTGAATAGCGCCTTCCTTTTGCAATTCCTGCGCAAAAGAAACCGGCACCGACCAGTCAAGCCCCAGTACATCGACACCGGTTTTTTCGCGATAGCCTGCATAAAGCATTCCCGCACCTTTCGGGAAACCGATAATGCGCGCGTCAGGATATACGGCCCTCACCTTTTGCACGATACGCGCAACAGGACGAATGCAGAAACGCTCAAAGCAATCTTCATCCAGAACGCCGGACCAGGAATCAAAAATCTGAACCGCATCCGCGCCGGCATCAAGCTGTTCGATCAGATATTCGGCCGAAACATCCGCCAGATCATTCAAAAGCTTTTCGAAAGCTTCCGGGAAGCGATAGGCAAACAAACGCGCGGGAGCCTGATCCGGGGTACCATGACCGGCGATCATGTAGGTCGCAACGGTCCAGGGAGCGCCACAGAAGCCCAACAGCGTTGTTTCGTCGGGTAACTGCTCGCGAAGCAGCCGAACCGTCTCATAGACCGGCTCCAGGCGTTTTGCGACACCTTCGGTTTCAAGCCAGAAGATTTCATCCGCATCAATCGGTGTCATCAAAGGCCCTCTTCCTTCTTCAAAGCGAAGGTCACGCCCAAGGGCATGAGGGACAACCAGAATATCGGAAAACAGAATGGCTGCATCAAAGCCAAAACGGCGGATAGGCTGAAGTGTAACTTCGACAGCCAGATCGGGCGAATAGCAAAGGTCGAGAAAGCTTCCGGCCTGTTTGCGGACTTCGCGATATTCAGGAAGGTATCGCCCTGCCTGGCGCATCATCCAGATCGGAGGTGGAAAGACTGTCTCACCGTCTATGACTTTCAAGACTTTGCGCTTCATTGCATTCCACCTTGTCTGATTTTCGTTATCTTGTGTGAAAGTTTTCCCGTCCGGCTTTCATAAAGAAAGGATGATTCAGGAATCTTTTGATTCTTAGAGTCTGTTGGAATCGGGGATTAAGCTTTGTCCGCTTTTTCCCCACAGTTCCGCTCTGGCCATCAAAGCCTGTGCGAACATTCACCGATCATTCTGCCAAATGCAATGAAAACTAAATTCTTTCATTGAATATAAGGAGTTACCAATTGCCGCAGTTTTGCACTATTTGTGGACAAGCTGGGTATATCGATGAGTTTTCCAAATGTTACGAGTCTTGTCCACAGTGACTTTCAAAAGCGGCCCACATGTTGGCTGGCTGTGGATGACTTGCCAAGTTTCCCACCGCCTGCCATGGCTTGTGGATGAAACCTGCGTTTTACGCACACTCGTCAACAGGGGCGGGAGAAAACTGTGACCAGACCGCTTTCTTACTTTCATCTTCATCTGATTTCTGATGCGACAGGAGAGACTCTCCTTGCTGCAGGGCGTGCAGCTTCAGCGCAATATGCCAATGCGCGCGCCATTGAGCACATCTATCCGCTTATTCGCACCGAGAAACAGTTGCGCAAAGTTCTGGAAGATATCGATGCTGAGCCGGGCATCGTCCTCTATACAATTGTTGATCAGAAGCTTGCGGCCATGATTGATGAAACCTGTGTGGAAATGGGTGTACCAAGTGTTTCGGTGCTCGAACCCGTGCTCAACACGTTTCAATCTTATCTTGGCGCACCGGCGCATCGCCGAGCCAGCGCGCAACATGTGCTCAATGCCGATTATTTTCGCCGGATCGACGCGCTCAATTTCACCATGGAGCATGATGACGGGCAATTGCCGCTCGATATAGAAGAAGCAGATGTCATTCTGGTGGGGATTTCACGAACCTCGAAAACGCCCACAAGCATCTATCTTGCCAATCGCGGTATCAAGGCAACCAATGTGCCGATTGTGCCGGGCATCCCGCTTCCCGATGTGCTTTTTACTGCAAAACGTCCGCTGATTGTCGGGCTTGTCGCAACGGCGGAACGGATTTCGCAAATCAGGCAGAACCGCCCGCTTGGCAATGCGCCTTCGCTCAATACCGGACTTTATACAGACCGCGTTTCAATTTCCGAAGAACTGGCTTATGCCCGCAATCTCTGCAACCGCAACGGCTGGCCGCTCATTGATGTGTCGCGCCGGTCAATTGAAGAAACAGCCGCAGCGATCCAGTCTTTGCTGCGTGATGGCAAGAAGGAAGATCAGGTATGACCGCAAAACTTATTCTCGCCTCCAAAAGCCCCTTTCGTTCAGCACTTCTGAAAAATGCTGGCATCGAATTTTCAAGCGAAAGCGCTGATATCGACGAGCGCGCCGTTGAAGCGCCGCTTTATAAGACCGGCGCAACACCGGAAGAAGTGGCGCAGGTTCTGGCGGAAGCCAAAGCCTTATCGGTCAGTGAAAACAATCCCGATGCTGTGGTGATTGGCTGTGATCAGACGCTTTCGCTGGAAGATCAGATTTTCCACAAGCCTGTGGATATGGACGCGGCGCGCCGCCAGCTTTTGCAGTTTTCGGGAAAAACCCATCAGTTGAACAGCGGCGTGGTTCTGGTGAAAAACGGCAAGCCCTTCTGGCGGCACGTCTCGGTGGCGCGCATGACCATGCGCGATCTTGATCCCGGGTTTATTGGCCGTTATCTGGGTCGCGTTGGCGATATTGCCCTTTCCAGCGTCGGCGCCTATCAGGTCGAAGGTCCGGGCATTCAGCTTTTTGAAAAAATCGACGGCGATTATTTCACCATTGTCGGATTGCCGCTGCTGCCGCTTCTGGCTGAATTAAGGAAAGAAAATCTGATCGATGGCTAAAAAGGCATTTGTCACCGGATTTCCGATTAAACATTCGCGCTCGCCGCTCATTCATCGCTTCTGGCTCAAAGAGCACGGTCTTGACGGCTCTTATGAAGCCATTGAAGTGGCGCCGGAAAATTTTGCCGAATTTGCTGCTTCATTGGCGCAAAATGGCTATGCCGGTGGAAATGTCACGATTCCGCATAAAGAAGCAGCTTATGAGAGCGTGGAAAGCCATGATGAAGCAGCGCAGGCTATAGGTGCGGTGAACACGCTCTGGTTTGAAAAGGGCAGGCTTTGCGGTGGCAATACCGATGCCTATGGCTTTGCCGCCAATCTTGATGCGCTTGCACCGGGTTGGGACAATGCCGATACGGCTCTGGTTCTGGGTGCAGGTGGTGCGGGTCGCGCGATTGTGCACGCCTTGCAGACACGTGGTTTCTCCCACATTGCCATCGCCAACCGGACCTTAAGCCGCGCGCAGGACCTGGCCAGCCATTTTGGCGATGGGGTTTTTGCCCATGGATGGGATGCCGCGCAGCATTTTGTCAAAGAAGCGGGATTGATCGTCAACACGACCGCGCTCGGCATGAGCGGGCATGGAGAAGAAACACACGTTTTTCCCCTTGATCTGAGCGAAGCGCAAAAATCAGCGGTTGCCACGGATATTGTCTATGTTCCTTTGAAAACGCCCTTTCTGGCAAAGGCTGAAAGCGCGGGGCTCAAAACGGTCGATGGACTTGGCATGTTGCTGCATCAGGCGGTTCCCGGTTTTGAACGCTGGTTTGGCAAAAAACCGCAAGTGACAGATGCGCTGCGCGCGCATATTCTGGATGATATGAAAAAGGCTGGCGCTTTATGATCATCCTCGGACTGACCGGCTCGATCGGCATGGGAAAATCCACCGCCGCAAGCATGTTTGCAGATGCGGGCGTGCCGGTCTATAGCGCCGACGATGCGGTGCATCAGCTTTATGCAGGCCGCGCCGCCCCCCTGATCGAAGCCGCCTTCCCCGGAACAGTTGTCAATGGCACGGTTGACCGGACCAGGCTTTCGAGCGCTGTCCTCGGCAAACCGGAATCACTCAAAAAGCTTGAATCCATCATTCATCCGCTTGTGCATGAAGAGGAAGCCGCCTTTCTTGCGCGCGCGCGTGCGGATGGGGCTGATATTGCATTGCTTGATATTCCGCTGCTGTTTGAAACGGAGGGCCAGAACCGCGTGCACAAGGTGGCGGTTGTCTCAGCCCCTGCCCACATTCAGCGAAAGCGGGTTCTTTCGCGCGAAGGCATGATGGAAGAGAAGCTGGAGGCCATTCTTGCCCGGCAGACACCGGACGCTGAAAAGCGGTCGCGCGCCGATTTCATTCTCGATTCTTCAGGCGGCTTTGAGGACATGAGACAGCAGATTAACGCCATCCTTGCGCAATTGCGGGGAAAGCCGGCACTTTCATCGTGAGCGCAGTTTCGCCTGTGCTATAACGAACAATCATTTAAGAGGTTTTTCAATGCGTGAGATCGTTTTCGATACGGAAACCACTGGCCTTGAACGGCTTGAGGATCGGGTGATCGAAATCGGTGGCGTGGAAATGATCAACCGCTTTCCCACGGGCCGAACCTTTCATAAATTCATCAACCCACAGGGGCGCAAGGTTCATCCGGATGCGCTCGCGGTTCATGGGATCACCGATGAGCAATTGCTCGACAAGCCGACTTTTGCCGATATTCTCCATGAATTCATGGAATTTTTCGATGGCGCAAAGCTTGTCGCGCATAATGCCATGTTCGATCTTGGTTTCATCAATGCCGAATTGAGCCGCCTGGGTAAGCCGGAAATAGACGTTGATCGCATTGTCGATACGCTTGCGCTTGCGCGCCGTCGAAATCCGATGGGGCCAAATTCGCTGGATGCACTTTGCAAGCGTTATGGCATCGACAATTCACACCGCACATTGCACGGCGCATTGCTCGATTCTGAAATTCTGGCTGAAGTTTACATCGAACTGATTGGCGGAAAGCAGACAGCTCTCGGTCTGAGCTCCTCTGACAATTCCGGCAATGATGATCGCGCTGATCATGCCAGCCGAATTGCGCTGCGTCAGCGCCCTGTGCCGCTTGCACCCCGCATCAGTGAAAAAGAGCGTGCCGCGCATGATGCCCTTGTTGCCAAAATGGGTGATAAGGCGATCTGGAAGAAGTATTCTTCATAAAAAAACCCCGCAAAAAGCGGGGTTTTCTTTTGATATCAACGTAAGATCAGCTCTTTACAGCGTTCTTGGCTTCTTCTTCAGCCATACGGCTCTGGAACATCTGTGCAAAATCGATTGGATCGATCATCAGTGGTGGGTAGCCACCATTGCGCGTTGCATCAGCAACGATCTGACGGGCAAATGGGAACAGCAGACGTGGGCATTCGATAAACAGCAGCGGAAGCATATGTTCCTGCGCAATGCCCTGAATGCGGAATACGCCGCCATAAGTCAGCTCGGTGTTGAACAGAACGTCCTTGCCGTCCACAGCCTTGGCTTCGAGTGTCAGAACAACGTCGAAATCCGTTTCGGAAAGCGGGTTGGCGTTTACATTGACATTGATGTTGATCGAAGGCGCTTTGTCGCGTGGGCGCAGCGACAGAGGCGCGCCGGGGCTTTCAAAGGAAAGATCCTTGATATACTGGGCCAGAATGTTGAGGGACGGCTGGGTGGCTGCGCCATTGCCGTTCTTTGCTTCGTCCGCTACGGGCTTATCGCTCGGCGTTTTTGCCATTATCGGAATGCCTTCTTTTATTGTGATTAATCTGATTGCCTGTAAAGCAGCGATGCTTGGCTAGCATGTGTGGGTAGATGAGGCAAGAAACCGTTTTTAGGTTAGTAATTGCGCAATCAACGATCCTTGTGGTCAGGATTCCACGGTGAATTTTCGTCCGGCTTTGCTGTATAATCTTCCGGGTCGAGGTCGATCACGTTATTCTCTTTGCGCTCATAAGGACGATAGGCTTCCGAATAGCGGGTGGACGCTGTGGCAACGACGAGACGATTGCGCACAAATCGGTTCCAGACAAGATCGCGAATGAAGGGCACGAAAAGCAGCAGGCCAATGGCGCTTGTGACAAAGCCGGGCACGATCAGCATGATGGCAGCAACCACGATCATGGCGCCATGCATCATTTCGCGATCCGGCACACGCCCCGCAGCACTTTCCGCGCGGATGCGCTGCAACAGCCCGAAACCCTGCACGCGCAGCAGGAAAAAACCGAGCATCGTGCTTAGAACGACAAGACCCAGCGTTGCCAGAACACCGATTTTACTGCCGACAATCACAAAGCCGGCAATTTCGATGAACGGCATTGCCAGCATGAGCAGAGGGGCAAAGGAAAAGGACACGGCAGTTATGATCCTATGTTTATTGATGTTTTCATCAAAGATCTTCAGTCTATCATGAATTTGCAGATAGAGCGCATTCCGAAAAGTGAAAAGCGGTTTTCGCAATAAGATACGCCTAAAAACAAATAGGTATGCGTGATCGGGATTTGAATGATCAATCAAGGCGATCTATATGTATATTGAAAGAAATTGATGGCGGGAGCGGGATTCGTGATCGTTATCCGTTAAATGGTGGCAGGCGGTATGGAATTTTTTGATTTTGGTACGATATTTTTCTTCATCGCAGCGGTGGTGATATTTCTCCAGCTGCGCAATGTTCTCGGTCGTCGTACTGGAAATGAAAAGCCGCCGGTTGATCCCTATACATCTGCCCGTAATTCCGACACACAGACCAGTGGCGGCGAAACGGATAATGTTGTTTCCCTGCCGCAGCGTTCCGGCGAAAAAGATTATAGCGCAATCGATAAAATTGCGCCGGTCGGCACACCGGTCAATGATGGGCTGCGTTCCATCAAGGCCGCCGATCCATCTTTTGATCCGGTGAGTTTTGTGGATGGCGTGAAGATCGCTTACGAAATGATCGTCATGTCTTTTGCCGATGGCGATCGCAATGTTCTGCAAAATCTTTTGTCCAGGGAAGTCTATGAAGGATTTGTTTCGGCGATTGATGAGCGCGAAGCACGCGGTGAAACCATACGTTCCACCTTTGTTGGCATCGATAAGGCGGAAATCGCCAATGCCGAAATGAAGGGATCGGAGGCGCATGTGACGCTGAACATTGTCAGCCAGATGATTTCGTCCACACTCGACAAGAACGGCAATGTGGTTGAAGGCGATCAGGAAAATGTGGTTGAAATCCGCGATCTGTGGACCTTTGCCCGCGACACCCGTTTGCGCGATCCAAACTGGAAGCTTGTGGCGACCGAAGCAGAAGATTAAGAGAGTGACGACCAAGGGCCGCTAATTGAGTGGCCCTTTTAAATAGCGCGTTTTACGGATCCGGCTGTGAACCAATTGTCGAAACTATTCCACCCGCTGGGCTTTTCCGATTGCCCGGGCTGGGATCAGGACGATCAGGCACACGCCTTTTCGGCCTTTCGCCGTTCGGCCGATTATGCGCAACACAACCGCTATAACAGCGGCAGTCTCGGTATTTCTTTTAAGGCGCTTGAACCGGCTTTTGCTGCTGCACGATTGCTTGATAACCCAAACACAGCGCAGGCGCGTGGTTTTTTCGAAGCGCATTTTGTCCCGTGCCGCATTGATGCCCAAGGCTTTGTCACCGCTTTTTACGAGCCGGAGATCGAAGCATCACGCACACCAGACGCGCATTTTACGGTGCCATTTTTAAAAAAGCCCGATGATCTTGTGAAAGTCACGGACGAAAACCGTCCTTTGGGACTTGATGCCTCATATGCATTTGCGCGCCAAACGCCCGATGGTCTTTTAGAATATGATGACCGCCGCACAATCGAGCAAGGCAGCCTCAGAGGTCGTGGGCTGGAGCTTGCTTATGTTGCCGATCGGGTCGATGCGTTCTTTGCGCATGTTCAGGGTGCGGCACGGCTCAAGCTGACCGATGGCAGTTATATGCGGATTACCTTCGCTGCCAAAACCGGCCATCCATTTACGGGGATCGGGCGTATTCTGGTAGCGGAAGGCGAAATTCCGGCTGATCAGATTTCTATGCAGACAATCCGCCAATGGCTCAAAGATCATCCCGAAAAGGCGGATGACCTCATTTGGCAGAACCGTTCCTATATCTTTTTCCGCGAAGCAGCCGTTGATGATCCGCAGCTTGGGCAGATTGCGGCCGCCAAGGTTCCGTTGACCGCCGGACGCTCCATCGCCGTGGACAGGTTTTTGCATACTTTCGGAACGCCATTTTATGTTGATGCGCCGACTGTGACCAAATTTGACAACGCGCCCTTCTCCCGGCTGATGATTGCGCAGGATACCGGCACGGCAATTGTTGGCCCGGCCCGCGGCGATCTCTTTGCAGGGTCCGGGGATGAAGCCGGTGAAATTGCAGGCGGCATAAAAGACAAAGCTGATTTTTATGCGCTCGTCCCGCGCGCAGTTTGCGGAATTAATCGATGACCTCCAACAACGAAAAACCCGCAAAAGATTATCTCAAGCCCGAGGATCGCATTCTCTGGGAAACGGTTGCAAAGACAGCCAAGCCACTGGCTGGCAAAAAGCTTCAGGCTGAAGAGCTTTCGGTTTTTAGCGAACTGATGGCGCAGGAGGCTGAGAAGAAGCCTGTGAAAAAAGCGCCCTCGCCTGTTGCTGAGACGCAGCCACCAAAAAAGAAGGTCAATTCACTCAAGGAAATGCCGATCCATGCCTTTGATCGGCCCACCCATCGCAAAATTTCCAAAGGGCGTGTGGATATTGAAGCGCGTATCGATCTGCACGGGCTGACACAGAACGATGCTTATGAGCTGCTTTACGGCTTTCTGCTCAGCGCCCACGCGCGTGGGCTCAAGCATGTGATGGTGATTACCGGAAAAGGCCGATCATTTGGCAGCGAGGGCGTGCTCAAACAGGCCGTGCCGCACTGGTTCTCAACGCCCTTGTTCCGGCTTCTGGTCAGCGCCTATGAAGATGCAGCGCATCATCATGGTGGGCATGGTGCGCTTTATGTGCGGCTGCGCAAGCAAACGCAGAATGGGGGGCTGCTGCGATGACGCCGTTCGGCAAGCGATTGCGGGAATTGCGGGAAGAGCGCAATGTTACCCAGAAGGAAATGGCAGCAGCGCTGCGTGTGTCCCCGGCCTATTTGTCAGCATTGGAACATGGGCGGCGTGGCCAGCCAACCTGGGATATGCTGCAACGCATCATCACCTATTTCAATATTATCTGGGATGAAGCGGAAGAGCTTCAGGATCTTGCAACGATTTCGCATCCGCGGGTGGTGATTGACACATCCGGCCTGTCGCCACAGGCAACCGAGCTTGCCAATCTTCTGGCGCGCAATATCCGTGTCATTGATCGGGAAACGATCAAACATCTTAGCGAAGAAATTGAGGCGGCGCGTAAGCGCCGCCGTGGCTTAAAATAGCGCTTTCAGCTCATCCTGCTTGGTATTGACCAGCCAGCCATAATAATTTTCCTGCGGCATCAGGGGCGGCTGACCCGAGGCCTTGCGCTTTGCATTTTCATTGGCGAGCGCGCGGGCGCGCGCATCGGCCCCACCCGTATTGTAAAGCGTGGCGGTAATGCCGGGGTTTTTTGAAATGTCGAAATCGGCAATCTGACGATAGGCGGTGATCGACTGTTTGAGCGTCGCTGCGATATAGGGCAGCGTCAGATCCGGGTCCATGATGGTTTTATAGACCGCGTTGCCATTATCGGCATCAAGCTTTGGCAGGCCGGAAACGCGGTTCACCATGTCCGACATCTGCAAGGCCGTCAGCGGGTTCATCTGGCCTAAGCCGAAAGTCTGGCCAGCATAGAAGGGCTGAAAGAACACGGCACTGAAGCGGTTGTTCGGATAGCTTTTGCCGCCCACGGATTTGCCGCGGAACTGCTTGTTCCAGACTGTTTCGCGGCAGCCCCACAGCGAATAGCTGTCCTTGAATCTGAGGCACTCGGAAAATTCCGGGCGCTTGACGAACTGGCCGATGTTTTCGCCATTATAGCCAAAGCTCACGCCCTGGTTCACATAGGACATCGCCTTGACGTAATAGGTCTGCAAGCGGTCATAGACATCGACATTATAGGTGTGTTCGCCAACAATCGCGCCGACAATATGGATCGGATCAATGCCGTAAGCCGAAGCCGTCGACTTGATCTTTGAGCGCAGCGAAGCATCCTTTTTCAGAAGATTATAAATCTTGCGATATTTGGCTTCATAGGTGGTGCTTAATTCCTTGGTGCGCTTGGCGGAAGCGCCGGGAATGGGCGGCTGTTCGGCGTTGCGGTTGCCGGGTGGCACGCTTACGGCTGCAAGGGCGCTCTGGCAGGAGAAAGCGATGGCGAGGCAGATGCCTGCAATACGGTTCAGTCGACGGGTCATTGCGGGAAAACGGCCTCAACAGGGTAAATGATATGTAAATTTGGCGGCAAATTAAAAAAACCCCTCGATGAAGTCGAGGGGTTTCTTGTCTTTGAGGCGAAAGCCACCGCAGCGTGGCTTTCCGGTCACTTTTTAGTTTTACAGAATGAAGCGCGAAAGATCGGTATTCTTGGCAAGATCGCCAACGGTTTCGCGGACATAATCCCCATCCACCTTGAATTCCGAACCGGCCTTGTCGGGGGCGTTATAGGAAATATCGTCCAGAACGCGTTCCATCACCGTCTGCAAGCGGCGCGCACCGATATTTTCGACCGTTGAGTTGAGATCAACCGCAATATCGGCCAGAGCATCAATCGCATCGTCGGTAATATCGAGCTTCACTTCTTCCGTTGCCATCAGCGCAATATATTGCTTGATCAGGCTGACTTCGGTTTCCGTCAGAATCCGGCGGAAATCTTCGCGCGTCAGTGCACTCAGTTCCACGCGGATCGGCAGACGTCCCTGCAATTCCGGCAAAAGGTCAGACGGTTTTGAGACATGGAACGCGCCCGATGCGATGAACAGGATATGGTCGGTTTTCACCGGACCATATTTTGTTGCAACAGTGGTGCCTTCAACAAGCGGCAGCAGATCGCGCTGCACGCCTTCGCGTGACACACCCGCTCCCATGCCGCCTTCGCGCGCTGCGATTTTATCGATTTCGTCCAGGAAAACGATACCGTCATTTTCGGTTGAACGCAGGGCTTCCTGAATAAGCTGATCCTGATCAAGCAGCTTGTCGGACTCGTCATTGATCAGGATGGCATAGGAATCCTTGACTGTGGTCTTGCGCGTCTTGGTGCGCCCACCCATCGCCTTGCCGAAAATATCGCCAATATTGATCATGCCGATATTGGCACCGGGCATACCCGGAATTTCGAAATTCTGGCCTGACCCCGTATCGGCCACTTCGATTTCGATTTCCTTGTCGTCCAGCTCGCCATCACGCAGCTTCTTGCGGAAGCTTTCGCGGGTGGCGGGGCTTGCCGTTTTGCCGACAAGACCGTCAAGCACGCGCTCTTCAGCATTGATATGGGCCTTGGCCTTCACATCTTCGCGTTTCTTTTCACGCACGAGACCAATCGCTGCTTCAACCAGATCACGGATGATCTGTTCGACATCGCGGCCCACATAGCCGACTTCGGTAAATTTGGTGGCCTCGACCTTGATGAAAGGCGCACCGGCAAGCTTGGCGAGACGACGCGAAATTTCCGTCTTGCCAACACCGGTCGGTCCAATCATCAGAATGTTTTTTGGCATGACCTCTTCGCGCATCTGGCCTTCCAGCTGCTGCCGGCGCCAGCGATTGCGCAAAGCAATGGCCACGGCGCGCTTGGCATCGTTCTGGCCGATGATGAAGCGGTCAAGCTCGGAGACGATCTCGCGGGGGGAGAAATTGGTCATGATTAAATTCCACTTTGCCACTGCTTAATGAACTCGAACGGATGCAGCGGCATGATCACGTTGAGCGGAAGGTTGCAGCCGATGACGATCAAAGCACCCAAGCCCAACGCTGTTTGTCAGAGGTTGAGGCTTGCACGGGTGCGGTCATTCGGCGTCGAGGCTTTCAACCAGAATGCTGTGATTGGTGTAGATGCAGATATCGGCGGCAATTTCCATTGCCTTACGGGCGATTTCTTCGGCATTCCTGTCGGTGTCGATCAGCGCGCGCGCTGCCGCCAGCGCATAATTGCCGCCCGATCCAATGGCCATGACGCCATGTTCGGGTTCAAGCACATCGCCGGTCCCGGTCAATGCCAGCGTCACCTTGCTGTCGGCAACCAGCATCATGGCTTCGAGCTTGCGCAGATAGCGGTCGGTACGCCAGTCTTTGGCAAGCTCGACAGAAGCGCGCATCAGCTGGTCAGGATATTGTTCGAGCTTGGCTTCAAGGCGCTCAAGCAGTGTGAAGGCATCTGCGGTTGCGCCTGCAAAACCGGCAATGACATTGCCTTTACCGATGCGGCGCACTTTGCGCGCATTGCCCTTCATCACGGTGTTGCCGAGCGAGACCTGCCCGTCACCGGCGATGACCACCTTGTTACCCTTGCGAACGGTAACAATGGTCGTGCCGTAAATTGTCGTAGGATTGTGTTCGATCATGGATCACTCCTTTGGCGGCTTACAGGTTTCCATCTGGCAAACGCATAAGCCCCTGATATGGGGAAGCCTCTTTCCTTTGGCTCAAGCGCGAACGGAATCGGGTTTCGTTGTGAATATTTAAGAACCATCTGGCAAAATGCAAATGGCTAACAGCGCATTCCAAAAAGTGGGAACCGGTTTTTGGGTAAAATGCGCTGCTGGGGGAAACCGCATTCCAAAAAGTGGGAACCGGTTTTTGGGTAAAATGCGCTGCTGGGAAAACCGCATTCCAAAAAGTGGGAACCGGTTTTTGGATAAAATGCGCTGCTGGGAAAACCGCATTCCAAAAAGCGGGAGCCGGTTTTTGGATAAAATGTGCGTGAATAAAATTCAGAATGTTGCGAGCAGTTCTAAAAGCATTGGCAAAAGCGGCCAGCTGTTCTAGAACGCCAAAAGATTTCAACAGAGGAAATGCTATGACGGCTGAAAGCGCCCGCAAAGCAAGTATCGAACGTTCAACAAAAGAAACGAGCATTGCCGTTTCTGTCGATCTGGACGGCAACGGCAAGTTCGACATTACAACCGGTGTCGGCTTCTTCGATCATATGCTGGAGCAGCTTTCGCGACATTCGCTCATCGACATGCGCGTCATGGCCAAAGGCGATCTGCATATCGATGATCACCACACGGTGGAAGATACGGGCATTGCGCTTGGTCAGGCTGTGGCAAAGGCGCTGGGTGAGCGTCGCGGCATTGTGCGTTATGCATCGATGGATCTTGCTATGGACGATACGTTGACGGGTGCTGCGGTCGATGTTTCGGGCCGTGCCTTTCTGGTCTGGAACGTGACTTTCACAACAGCCAAGATCGGCACTTTCGACACCGAGCTGGTGCGCGAGTTCTTTCAGGCTTTTGCGATGAATGCAGGCATTACGCTGCATATCAACAATCACTATGGTGCCAACAATCACCATATTGCAGAATCGATCTTCAAGGCTGTGGCAAGGGTTCTGCGCACGGCACTGGAAACCGATCCGCGTCAGAAGGATGCAATTCCTTCGACCAAGGGGTCGCTGAAGGGATAAGCCAATGGCGCAATTCGTCGTTCTGGAGAAAGAAGGCGCTGACGGCGCTGAAAACTCTGTCTTTGTGCGCGACGGATTCTATACTTTGGCGCTGATCCTGCCTGTTGTCTGGCTGTTGTTGCAGCGACTGTGGTTTGAGGCTTTTGCGGTTTTGGGTCTAACGATCCTGCTTGGATTTGCCGGTGCCATGCTTGGCATCTCCAATGCGGTTCCCCTGATCACCTTGGTGTTTTCGCTCTTTGTGGCGCTGGAAGGCGCCACCTGGAAGATTGCAAAACTCAAGCGGCAGGGGTTTGGCGAGAAAGCAGTCATCGATGCGGCTGATCTGGAAGAAGCGGAAATGCGCTATTTCTACGGTCTCGAAGATGCGGCGCAGCCAACCACGGCTCTCAACGAAACGCCCCAACCTAAATGGGCGCAAGAGGCCCCTCGACCCACCTATTCCTCATTTGGCTCGACGATCGGATTTGTCGGTCATCGCGGAGAAAACTGAAAATGCGTGTTGCAATTATCGATTATGGTTCCGGCAATCTTCGCTCGGCCACCAAGGCCTTTGAGCGTGCTGCCCATGAAAGCGGTGTGAAAGCGGACATCGAACTCACAGCGGATGCGGATCGTGTGGCGAGTGCCGATCGCATCGTGCTGCCGGGTGTCGGTGCCTATGCCGACTGCCGCCGTGGCCTTCATGCGGTTCCTGGCATGGTGGAAGCACTGGACGATGTGGTTCTGAAAAAGGCGCATCCGTTTCTTGGCATCTGTGTGGGCATGCAATTGATGTCCGACCGCGGCCTTGAAAAGGAAGTGAGCGAAGGTCTCGGCTGGATTGCCGGCGATGTGCGTGAAATGACGCCATCCGACCCAACGCTCAAAATTCCGCAGATCGGCTGGAACAGGATTCACGTGAAACATTCGCACCCGGTCTTTGATGGTATCCACACCGGCGAAGACGGTTTGCATGCCTATTTCGTGCATTCCTATATGTTCGACGCGAAGAACAAAGCCGACGTGCTGGCCGTCACCGATTACGGTGGTGATGTGACCGCAACGGTGGGCCGCGACAACATGATCGGCACGCAGTTCCATCCTGAGAAGAGCCAGTTGCTCGGTCTCTCGCTCATTGCCAATTTCCTGAAATGGAAGCCTTGAAGATATGATCCTTTTCCCCGCTATCGATTTGAAAGACGGTCAATGCGTGCGCCTCAAGCTTGGCGACATGGATCAGGCGACCGTTTACAATGAAGACCCTGGCGCACAGGCCAAAGCTTTTGAGGATCAGGGCTTTGAATGGCTGCATGTGGTCGATCTCAACGGTGCCTTTGCTGGCGAAAGCGTCAACGGCAAGGCTGTTGAAGCCATTCTCAAAGCCACCAAAAATCCGGTTCAGCTTGGTGGCGGCATCCGCACACTCAAGCATATCGAAAGCTGGCTTTCCAAGGGGCTGCGCCGCGTCATTCTCGGCACAGTCGCCGTGCGCGATCCGGCGCTGGTGATCGAAGCCTGCAAGGAATTTCCGGGTCAGGTTGCCGTCGGCATTGACGCCAAGGGCGGCTATGTCGCGGTTGAAGGCTGGGCGGAAGCCTCTGAGCTTGGGGTGGTGGAACTGGCGAAAAAATTTGAAGGTGCAGGTGTTGCAGCCATCATCTATACCGACATCGACCGTGACGGCGTTCTGGCTGGCATCAACTGGGATTCAACGCTTGGTCTTGCAGACAGCGTTTCCATTCCGGTGATTGCTTCGGGCGGTCTTGCCTCCATGGAGGACATCAAACGCCTCGCCGCACCCGATGCCCGTAAGCTTGAAGGCGCAATTTCTGGTCGCGCGCTTTATGATGGCCGTATCAATCCGGCAGAAGCACTATCCCTGTTGAGGGCCGCAGCATGACACTCAAAGCACGCGTGATACCCTGCCTCGATGTAAAAGACGGCCGTGTCGTTAAGGGCGTAAACTTTGTCGATCTGATTGATGCCGGTGATCCGGTGGAAGCAGCGCGCGCCTATGATGCGGCGGGCGCGGACGAATTGTGCTTCCTCGACATCACGGCGTCTTCGGACAATCGCGAGACAATTTTCGATGTCATCGCCCGTACAGCCGAACAGTGCTTTATGCCGCTCACCGTTGGCGGCGGCGTGCGTCAGGTGGCTGATATTCGCAAGCTGCTGCTTGCCGGAGCCGACAAGGTTTCGATCAACACGGCTGCGGTCAAGAACCCGGAATTTGTTGCGGAAGCCGCTGATAAGTTTGGCAATCAATGCATCGTTGTGGCCATTGATGCCAAAAAGGTTTCGGGTGAAGGCGAGAGCGACCGCTGGGAAATCTTTACCCATGGCGGCCGCCAGACGACCGGCATTGATGCGGTGGAATTTGCGCAGAAGGTGGTGAGCCTGGGTGCCGGTGAAATCCTGCTGACTTCGATGGACCGTGATGGCACCAAGGCCGGCTATGACGTGGCACTGACGCGGGCTGTTGCAGACAGCGTGCGCGTTCCGGTGATCGCTTCGGGCGGCGTTGGCAATCTGGATCACTTGGTGGCAGGCATCCGTGATGGTCATGCAACCGCGGTTCTTGCAGCATCCATCTTCCATTTCGGCACCTATACGATTGGCGAAGCCAAGCGCTATATGGCCGAGGCTGGCATTCCGATGCGGCTCGATCCGGTCCGTTGATTATACAGCATGTCGCGGAAACGTGGGAACCGGTTTTCCGATAACGCCATGCGCAAAAGCCTAAAGGAAATCCGATGAGCGAGTTCACCCTTTCCGACCTTGAACGCATCGTCGCAGAGCGTGCAAATTCAACGGATGGATCATCCTATACGGCAAGCCTTGTGGCCAAGGGCCAGACGCGCGCTGCCAAAAAGCTTGGCGAAGAGGCCGTTGAAACGGTGATTGCAGCCGTTGAGGGAAACCGCGCGGAAGTGGTCACGGAAAGCGCCGACCTGCTTTATCATCTGCTGGTGGTTCTGAAGATTGCAGACGTCCCGCTCAATGAGGTTCTTGCAGAGTTGCAGCGCCGCACGGCACAGACGGGCCTTGAGGAAAAGGCCGGTCGTTCGAAGGCGTAAATGCAGATCAAACACGAAGTGCTTGAATTGGCGTTGAGGGAGAGCAGCGACAATATGTGGGAAAAAATAGACCAGCTAACGCCGTCGCGTTACTCGCCTTACCGTTTTTTTTCGGCGCAAGAGTGGGCAGGCTTTCGCGCTGATACCCCCCTCACCCTTACCTATGAAGAAGTCAAACGGCTGCGCTCGCTGGGCGATCCGATTGATCTGGATGAAGTGCGGCGCATTTATCTGTCGCTGTCGCGCCTGCTCTATGCGCATGTGGAAGCAAGCCAGCTTCTGTTCCGCCAGCGCCAGCAGTTTCTCAATATGGAGGACAGTTTCAAGACGCCCTTCATCATTGGCATTGCAGGCTCTGTGGCTGTGGGGAAATCCACGACTGCGCGTATTCTCAAAGAACTGCTTGCGCGCTGGCCTTCAAGCCCGAAGGTCGATCTGGTGACGACGGATGGCTTCCTCTATCCCAACGCGATTCTGCGCGATCAGAACATGATGGAGCGCAAGGGTTTTCCCGAAAGCTATGATGTGGGTGCGCTTTTGCGTTTCCTGTCGGCGATCAAGGCAGGCATGAGCCGTGTGCGTGCACCGCTTTATTCGCATTTAAGTTATGACGTGCTGCCGGGCGAATATCAGATTGTCGACAAGCCCGACATTCTGATCTTTGAAGGCATCAATGTTTTGCAGGTCCGCGATCTGCCGGAAGACGGCAAAATGGTGCCCTTTGTCTCCGATTTTTTCGATTTCTCGATTTATATCGATGCGGAGTCGGAGCTGATCCACAAATGGTATATCGACCGTTTCATGCGTCTGCGTGAGACGGCTTTCGTCAATCCGCAGTCGTTCTTCCATCGCTATTCGCAGCTTTCCCAAGATGCGGCCCGTTCTATCGGCGAAGGCCTCTGGAACAATATCAACATGAAGAACCTGCGCGAAAACATTCTTCCCACCCGCCCTCGCGCCGATCTTATCCTGCGCAAAGGCAGCGATCATCTGATCGAAGAAGTGGCGCTTCGAAAGATTTAAATCTCAGGAAACCAGAATGGCGCAAGTGCTGGAAATGTATCAGGTGGACGCGTTCACTAAACATGTCTTCGCCGGAAACCCTGCGGCGGTTCTGATCCTGAAAGACTGGCTGAGCGATGCGACCATGCAGGCAATCGCTGCCGAAAACAATCTTGCGGAAACAGCTTTTGCATGCCCTGAAGAGGATGGCTGGAAGCTCAGATGGTTTACACCGACGCTTGAGGTCGATTTCTGCGGCCATGCGACTCTGGCAACGGCGCATGTTCTGGCTTGGCACCACAAGATTGATGGTGAACTGCATTTTCACACCCGCATAGGCGAGATCAGTGTTTCGCGCGCGGGCGACGATTATGTGCTTGATGTTCCATCCATTGCTCCCGACCAGCTTTCCGAGCTTCCTCCGTTCATAGCATCACTGTTTGAGAATGAGAGCGGAGCCACGTTCTTCAGAAATTTCGAGAATATCTATGTGCAGCTTGAGGATGAGGCTGCGGTCAGGGCTTTCGTCCCCGATCATATTCAGATTGAGAAACTGGGATCAGTCGGCCTGGTGATCACCGCGCGAGGATTGTCGCACGACTTTGTTTCGCGTTATTTTGCGGCGGGATCGGGTATCCCGGAAGATCCGGTTACAGGATCTATCCATGCGACGCTCGTTCCCTATTGGGCTCAAAAGATCGGGAAAAACAAACTGTCCGCTTATCAGGCTTCGGCCCGTGGCGGACATTTGGGATGTGAGCTGAAAGGTGACCGTGTCTTGCTCACCGGCAACGCCGTGACATTCATGAAATCCGAGATTTATATCCCGTAAAGAATAAGGGCGCCGAATAGTTCGGCGCCCTGATCGCTTTTGGGTCATTTTTGCAATCAAGCAAGCGGTGGAATGCGCAGCACCTGGCCTGGATAGATTTTATCCGGATGCGTCAGCATTGGCTTGTTGGCTTCAAAGATGATGTCGTTCTTTGCGCCCTTGCCTTTGCCATATTGGGCTTCGGCGATTTTCCAGAGATTGTCGCCCTTCTTAACCGTGTAGAAGACAGGTTCGGCACCGGTCGTCCCGGCATCGTCGACTTTCAGCTCTGAAGCTTCGACCTTGGAAACGCCCAGTGAGTTGCCGACGGCGATGATCGCTTTTTCAAAAGCTGACTGATCCTTCACATTGCCGCTCAGGACGGCTTTGTCGCCCTGCACGCTTACCTGCACACCATCGGTGCCGAGATTATGCGAATCGAGTTCCTTCTTCAGATCCTCGGCTTTGGGCTCATTTTCACCGAAACCAAGCTTGGTTCCGACCGATTTCACGAAATCGAAAATTCCCATGGGCAAATCTCCTTGTTGTTAAGACCGTATCTTTCAATCAAACCCGTCATCGCAACCCGTGCGGCTTCCGGTTCGTCAATAGCCAGTAAGGTACAGCGCCCAACAAATTGGTCAAGTCCGGATTGTTCCCGGATTGTTCAATGAGTTCGGGCACTTAATTAGCATTTTAACAAGCTCTACCGGCCCAGATTGGTCTTCGCCAGCTCGACGATTTCATCGCCACGACCGCTGATGATGGCCTTGAGCATATAAAGGCTGAAGCCTTTCGCCTGCTCGGCCTTGATTTTGGGGGGCATGACAAGCTCCTGCTTGGCTGTCACCACATCAACCAGAACCGGACCATCATGGGCAAAAGCTTGCTTTAAGGCCTCCGGCAGATCAGCGGAATCCTCCACCCGGAACCCCTTGATACCAATGGCTTCGGCCATGGCTGCAAAATTCGGATTGTCGAGATCCGTTCCCGACGTCAGATAGCCGCCAGCTTTCATTTCCATGGCCACGAAGCCAAGCGAGCCATTGTTATAGACAATGATCTTGGCGGGCAGATTGAGCTGTTTCAGCGACAGGAAATCGCCCATCATCATGGTGAAACCGCCATCGCCGGACAGCGAAACGACTTGTCGTTCCGGTGCTGCACCCTTGGCGCCCAGCGCCTGAAGCATGGCATTGGCCATTGAGCCATGATTGAAAGAACCAAGCAGACGACGCTTGCCATTCATGGTGAGATAGCGCGCCGCCCAGACGGTTGGCGTGCCGACATCGGCTGTGAAGATCGCATCCGCATCCGCAATCTCATTGACGAGGCGGGTCAGATATTGCGGATGGATCGGCTGTCCCGGTTTTGACGGCACGGCCAGATCATCCAGTGCCTCGCGCGCCTTGGTATAATGCGTCCTGGTGGCATCGAGGAATTTCGTGCTGCGAGCGGATTTAAGCTTCGGCAGAAGGGTTGCGATTGTTTCCGCCACATCGCCTGTCACACCCAATGTCAGCGGCGCCCGCCGACCAAGCTGTGATGGATCATTGTCGATCTGAACGATCTTGGCCTTGTCGGGATAGAAATTGCGATACGGAAAACTGGTACCAAGCATCAGCAGCGTGTCGCAGTTGAGCATGGCGTGATAGCCGGATGAAAAGCCGATCAATCCGGTCATGCCGACATCAAACGGATTGTCCCATTCGACATGTTCCTTGCCGCGCAGCGCATGGACAACGGGGGCTTCGAGCTGTTCGGCCAATGAGACCACCGCATCATGGGCGCCAGCACAGCCGCTGCCTGCCAGAATGGTGATTTTCTCAGACCCGTTGAGAATGTCTGCGAGTTTTGCGACATCCTGATCAGACGGAACCATCCGGGGAAGCGAGATCGGCGTCCAGTTTTGCTTGATCCCTTCGGGGGCTTGCTTGAGCGCAACATCGCCCGGAATGACGATTACGGCGACGCCGCGCTTGCCAATGGCGGCACGCATCGCGCGGTTCAACACTTCCGGCATTTGTGCGGGATTGGAAACCAGCTCGACAAAATGGCTGCATTCACGAAACAGTTCCTGCGGATGGGTTTCCTGGAAATAATCCAGGCCAATTTCCGACGAAGGAATATGCGCTGCAATCGCCAGCACGGGTTCGCGGTTGCGGTGGCAATCAAACAACCCGTTGATGAGGTGCAGATTGCCGGGACCGCAGCTACCGGCACAAACGGCCAGTTCGCCGGTGACAGCCGCTTCCGCGCCGGCGGCAAAGGCTGCGGTTTCCTCGTGCCGGACATGCATCCAGTCGATTTTACCGAGCCGTCGCAGGCTGTCATTTAATCCGTTGAGGCTGTCACCGGTGACACCCCAGATACGTTTAACGCCCGCTTCGGCCAAGGTTTGAGCCAGAAGATCCGCAACAGTCATGCCCATGATCATTTCACCTTTTTCGCAATCTCACGCACTATCTAGTGCGCTTTGGCGAACAGGAAAGAATCAACTTCTTTTGATGTGCAGCAGCAGAATTGTTATGTCGTGCAGTCGCGAATAAAACGCGCAAGATAGGCGTCAAATTCCGCTGGCTGCTCGCGGAATGGCGCATGCCCTGCATTGTCAATCACGTGGGCTTTTCCGTCCCAGAGATTGCCGAATTTCACTTTTGAGACAAAAGCGAGTTCGACAAAAGGTTCGTCGCGACCATTGACGACTGCAATGGGAAGCTTTGCGCTGGCGACGATGTCGCGCTGGTTGCCGCCAGATCCAGCGGCAAATTTTTCAAGCATGATGCGGCGTGCGCGGCCATCGGTGCGGGCAACAATATCAAGAAGTGATGCATCGAATGGCTCGCCGCAGGTGCTGCGTGCATAAGATTCCACGTCACGCTCGGAAAACACCTCCTGCCCGGCAAGCGCCATATCAGGCCCGCTCTTGAACCCCTGCCCCACTTCCTCACGCGCCACAGGCGGTGTTCCGGTAATCATCAGGCCGCGCATGTCGGGATAACGGGCAATCATCTCGATACCGATATGGCCGCCAAGCGACCAGCCGAAAACAACGGCATCGGCAATGCTGAGCTGTTGCATGACCTCCGTCATTGCATCTGCATAGCCATCCATCGAATAGCTGCGATCAGGATCAATCGCATCTGCGGATTTGCCATGGCCCGGAAGATCAGGCGCAATGACACGCCATTTTTTGCCAATTTCACCTTCAAGCTGTGGTGCAAAAATCGCGCCCGAACTTGAATTGCCATGGATCATCAGGAGGGGCGCGCCCTCGCCTTCACTTTCACGCACAGCAATGCGGCCATGGCTGGTTTCAAGCTCGTGATAATTGATTGTCATGTTGTCTGTTCCCACAGTCTGGAAATTTTAGTCAAAGGAAACCTTGCCGCGGCCTTTTTTGATATCCGAGCGCCCGGATTTGGCTTTGAGGCGGCGTTCAACCGAGCCTTTGGTTGGTTTTGTTTTTCTGCGCGGCGGCGGTGGCGGAACGGCTGCTTCTTTGATGAGCGCAATCATCCGCTCGCGCGCATCTTCCCGGTTGCGTTCCTGCGTGCGAAAACGATTGGCCTCAATCAGAACGTCCCCCTCCTTGGTGCCTTTCTGACCGGCAAGCTTGAAAAGTCGCGAAAGCACATCTTCGGGCAGGCCGGAGCGTGCCGCATGAAAGCGCAGCTGTACGGCGGTGGAAACCTTGTTGACGTTTTGACCGCCCGGACCGGATGAGCGAATAAAGCTCTCCTCCAGATCGTCCTCGTGGATCGTCAGGCGGTTGGTGATGCGAATGATGTTGCGGCTTTCTTCCATGCTAAAAGTGATACACCGCTTTTTATCCGTTAGACAAAAGAAAAACCCGGCCTTTCGGCCGGGCTTTCCCTCCTCCTCAGGATGAATATGCTTATTCAGCCGCAATCTGGGTTGCAGGCGCTGCATCCCGCACGTCGTGATCGACATGGCTTTCGAATTTCTCGAAATTGGCTACGAACATATCGACAAGCTTTTGGGCCTGTGCATCGTAAGCGGTTTTGTCGGCCCAGGTCGAACGTGGATTGAGAATGGATGTATCCACGCCCGGCACTTCAACCGGAACGGCAAAGCCGAAATTTGGATCGGTACGGAACTCCGCATTGTTAAGCGAACCGTCAAGCGCTGCCGCAAGAAGTGCGCGGGTTGCCTTGATTGGCATACGCTTGCCGGTGCCATAAGCGCCACCGGTCCAGCCGGTATTGACCAGCCAGCAATCGACCTTGTGTTCGGCGATCAGCTTGCGCAGCAGATTGCCGTATTCCGATGGATGGCGCGGCATGAACGGCGCACCAAAGCAGGTCGAGAATGTTGCTTCCGGCTCGGTCACCCCCTTCTCAGTACCGGCAACCTTGGCGGTATAGCCTGACAGGAAGTGATACATGGCCTGTGCTGGCGTCAGCTTGGCAATCGGAGGCATCACGCCGAAAGCATCAGCGGTGAGCATGATGATGTTCTTCGGCTGACCGCCCTTGCCGCTCGCAGAGGCATTCGGGATGAAGGGAAGCGGATAGGCGCAACGGGTGTTTTCGGTGAGTGAGCCGTCATTGAAATCCGGCTGGCGATTTTCATCCAGCACAACATTTTCCAGAACCGTGCCGAATCGCTGCGTGGTCGCATAAATTTCCGGCTCGGCTTCTGCCGAAAGACGAATCGTTTTTGCATAGCAGCCGCCTTCGAAATTGAAGACGCCATGCTCGCCCCAGCCATGTTCGTCATCGCCGATCAGCGTGCGGCTTGGATCGGCCGAAAGCGTGGTCTTGCCGGTGCCCGACAGGCCGAAGAACACAGCCGTGTCGCCGTTCGGGCCTTCATTGGCCGAGCAATGCATCGGCATGACGCCCTTGGCGGGCAGAAGATAGTTGAGAACGGTGAAGACGGATTTCTTCATTTCACCGGCATAAGACGTGCCGCCGATCAGAACGATCTTGCGGGTAAGATCGACCGCAATCACCGTTTCGGTACGTACACCATAGCGGGCAGGATCAGCCTTGAAGGAAGGCAGATCAATGATGGTCAGTTCAGGCACGTAAGATGCAAGCTCTGCTTCTTCCGGGCGGATCAGCAGATTGCGGATGAACAGCGAGTGCCATGCATATTCGGTGACAACACGGGCATTGATCTTGTTGTCTTTGTCAGCGCCGCCAATCAAATCCTGTACGAAAAGCTCCTTGCCCTTCGCATGTTCGATGAAATCGGCATGAAGAAGCTCAAAAGCTTCCGGCGACATCGGCTTGTTGTTGTCCCACCAGACCTGATCATCGGTGTTGGCATCGCGAACCACGAATTTGTCTTTTGGCGAGCGGCCTGTGTGCTGGCCGGTGCGTGCAACAAGCGCACCCTGCGCAGAAAGCTCTGCTTCGCCACGGCGAATGGTTTCTTCATAAAGCCGTGCGGGTCCAAAATTATAAAAGACTGCGGACAGTTCCTTCAATCCTGAAGTCGCAATGGAAGCGGCAGTGTTGTGAATGCCGGTCTCTTTCATGGTCTCTCCGCCATCTGGTTCGAAAGTTGGTTGGCCCCTTTGTCATCGGGATGGCAGTCAGAAGCAGATTAATTAAATTAAATCAAATATTTAATCGATTTAAAAAAATTGAAAATTTTTTAAATCGTTTAATTTTCCGGTTACGATGACGATCTCCAGTCTGAAAATGTTCGCCTCAGCATGAACCAAGCCACACGATTCGAAAGATCGCATTTCTGTGAAGTTAAGCGGCTGCCACATTTTGTACCTAATTTGTACTGCAAAAGCGGCGTGACTATAATAAGATCAACGCTGACAGGCGTTTGTAATTTCTACCGCCACCGTGATCGGGGCGGTTTAAAAAAGGAGAAGGTCCGCATGAAGGAAGCTTCGGCAACGCAGACAATCGCGCTGGTCGACGATGACCGCAACATTCTGACCTCCGTTTCCATTGCTCTGGAGTCGGAAGGCTATCGCGTGGAGACCTATACCGATGGAGCGTCCGCTCTCGATGGTTTGATGACGCGTCCGCCCAACCTTGCAATCTTTGATATCAAGATGCCGCGTATGGATGGCATGGAACTGCTGCGTCGCCTGCGCCAGAAGTCTGACCTCCCCGTCATCTTCCTGACGTCTAAGGACGATGAGATCGATGAATTGTTCGGCCTGAAGATGGGCGCGGATGATTTTATTACCAAGCCGTTCTCGCAGCGTCTTCTGGTCGAGCGTGTAAAGGCTGTTTTGCGCCGTGTTGCGGCGCGTGACGGCACTGCAAAGCCATCCGGTCAGCAGGCCAAGTCGCTGGAACGTGGCCAGCTGGTCATGGATCAGGAACGCCACACCTGCACCTGGAAGGGCGAGCCGGTCACGCTCACTGTCACCGAGTTTCTCATCCTGCATTCGCTTGCCCAGCGTCCAGGTGTTGTGAAAAGCCGTGACGCGCTGATGGATGCGGCCTATGATGAGCAGGTCTATGTTGATGACCGCACCATCGACAGCCACATCAAGCGTCTGCGCAAGAAGTTTAAGGCGACAGACGATGATTTCGAAATGATCGAAACGCTTTATGGCGTTGGTTATCGTTTCCGCGAAGCATAATATAGTTTACGAGGTTGCCGGGCCTGTCTCAAAGACCCGGCAACTTTTGACAAAGCTACTATTGAGAAAGTTAGATTGAAGCGACATGGTCGCCGAAACCCGCAAAGACAGTGCGATTAGCATGAGAGAGCGCAGGGCGCGGCGGCAACGCTCGCTTTTTCTGCGCAGGCTTTTTGCGCCTTTGAGCCGGTTTCTCGGTCAGTTTCTGTTTTCGAGCCTGACGCGCCGCATCCTGTTTCTCAATCTTGCAGCGCTGGCCGTTCTGGTCTCTGGCATTCTTTATATGAACCAGTTCCGTGAGGGGCTGATCGACGCCAAGATTGAAAGCCTGCTCACGCAAGGCAAGATTATTGCCGCCGCCATTTCGTCATCAGCAACTGTTGATACCAATTCACTGATGATTGACCCGGAAAAACTGCTGGAATTGCAGGCGGGGCAAAGCATCACGCCCTCACCCGATTCGCCTGATAACTGGGAATTCCCGATTAATCCGGAAAAAGTGTCGCCGCTGCTGCGTCAGTTGATTTCACCCACCAGCACCCGCGCGCGCATCTATGATCATTACGCCAATCTGCTGCTGGATTCCCGTTCGCTCTATGCGCCGGCTTTTGCATCGGGCGGCCCGGTTTTCCGTTATGATCTTCCGGCGATTGAGGAAGATACGCCCAGTGTATGGGAACGCTTTACCGGCTGGTTTTCACGCCTTTTCTATGGGGGCGGTCTGCCGCTCTATCAGGAGCAGCCGGGTGGCAACGGCCTCGCCTATCAGGAAATCGTGCGCGCATTGAGCGGCTCACCGCAAACCGCACAGCGGCGCAACCAGCAAGGCGAGCTGGTTGTTTCGGTGGCCGTTCCCATCCAGCAATCACGTGCCATCCTTGGTGTTCTGCTGCTTTCCACAGAGGGCGACGATATTGATAAGATCGTGCAGGGCGAACGCATGGCCGTGTTCCGTGTGTTCGGCGTTGTCGCAGCTGTCATGGTGATTCTGTCGCTGTTTCTGGCCTCAACCATTGCAAGCCCGTTGAGAAAGCTCGCCGCGGCGGCTGACCGCGTGCGCCTTGGCGTGAAAAGCCGTGAGGAAATTCCCGATTTCTCCGAACGTCAGGATGAAGTCGGTCATTTGTCCACCTCCATTCGCGCGATGACCGATGCGCTTTATACGCGCATTGAAGCGATTGAGAGTTTTGCAGCCGACGTCAGCCATGAGCTGAAAAACCCCCTCACCTCGCTTCGTAGTGCGGTTGAAACGCTGCCACTGGCCAAGAATGATGATTCGCGCAAACGCCTGCTCGACGTCATTCAGCATGACGTGCGCCGCCTTGACCGCCTGATCACCGATATTTCGGACGCATCGCGTCTGGATGCGGAGCTGGCGCGCGAACATTCCGACCGTGTTGATATGCAATCACTGCTCAACAACATCGTGACCGCTGCGCGTGAAGTCCGCCGCAACAAGGTTGGCACAGAGATCGTGCTCAATACCGGCAAATTACCCGCTGGCAAGAAAGGCTTTTTCGTGGCCGGGCATGATTTGCGTCTGGGGCAGGTGGTCAGCAATCTTATTGAAAATGCACGGTCTTTCGTGCCGGAAGATACCGGACGTATTGTCGTCACCCTGAGGAGGGAAGGCAATCGCTTGCAAGTCTTGGTCGAAGATAACGGTCCCGGCATTCCGATTGAAAACATTGAACGTATTTTTGAGCGTTTCTATACTGATCGCCCGGCTTCAGAAGCGTTCGGCCAGAATTCCGGCCTGGGGCTGTCGATCAGTCGCCAGATTATTGAAGCCCATGGCGGTACGCTGAGCGCAGAAAACATCATGGATTTGGATGATCGATCTGAAATGAAGGGTGCGCGCTTCATCATCGATCTGCCAGCGATTTCGTGATGCCGACATGACGCCCGAACAGGAAAAAAGCGGCCTTCATGCAACAACGGTTCAGTTGCGTGGCCGCGGTGTCATGCTGATGGGAAAGTCTGGTGCAGGCAAGACGGAACTGGCCCTCACGCTTATCGAACGCGCCACGCTGCGTGGTGAGCAGGCCGCGCTTGTTGCCGATGACCGAACCTTGCTGCATGTTGAAGACGGCAGACTGATCGCCAGCGTTCCCGAAGCGCTTGCCGGTGGTGTCGAGATTCGCGGTGCGGGGCTTTTCACGGTTTCTTATGTGAAACACACACCTCTTGATCTGGTGGTGATGCTTGTCGGCCCGGACGAGGCAGAACGCTATCCGGGCGATAAAAAATGGCATTTTGAGGGGATCGGGCTCAAGCGCCTGTTGCTGCCTGCCCTGTCGTCGAATGGTGATTCTAACGCGCTTTCGCGCGCAATAGAGGCCACTTTGTTCTCCAAACCATGGCCGTGAGAATATTCGGCACTGATTTTTAACGCTCTTGCTAAAAAATCTGCCTAACGCTGCGGCATTTTGCTTTTTTCAAGGCATCGCTGAGATTTTTCACTTGCTATCAGGATTTGCCCTGCCAAGATGCACAACTCACCGGCGATGTCCGGTAGGGTTTTTGTGTCATTTGCACCCGGCAGCGGGGTGAAGCGGCGGGCACACGACAGGAGCTTTGAAAGTATGATCGGACTCGTGCTTGTTACGCACGGAAGGCTGGCCGAAGAGTTTCTCCATGCTGTTGAGCATGTGGTCGGCCCGCAAGACAATTTCGAGACCGTATGTATCGGTGCCGAAGATGACATGGAACAGCGTCGCCGTGACATTGTTGATGCGGTGGAACGTGCCGATACGGGCAGTGGTGTTATCGTTCTCACCGATATGTTTGGCGGTACACCGTCCAATCTGGCAATTTCAGTGATGGAAGAAGGCAAGATCGAAGTGATCGCAGGTGTGAATCTGCCGATGCTGATCAAGCTTTCCAGTGTGCGCATTGGTGGCGATATTAAAGCGGCCTTGCGCGAAGCGCAGGATGCGGGGCGCAAATATATCAATGTTGCAAGCCAGGTGCTGACAGGAAAATAATTCATGCATCCCACTGTGGCCGTGACTGGCGAATATGATGCGGAAAGCGCTGTGTTCCGGTCTTTTGAGATCGTCAACAAGCGCGGACTTCATGCGCGCGCATCTGCAAAATTTGTGCAGCTTGTCGATAGTTTTAATGCACATGTACGCGTCAGCAAGGACGGCATGACTGTGGGGGGAACCTCCATCATGGGCCTGATGATGCTTGCAGCCTCGCCCGGTTGCTGCATCGATGTCAGCGCATCGGGCGAACAGGCTGAGGCCGTGCTTGATGCGCTTGGCGGCCTGATTGCCGATAAGTTCGGCGAAGAGGCCTGAAAGACCAATCTCCGCGATAAGTTGATATGCACACATAAAGAACTCTTTATGTGGCATTGTGCTGCGCATGCTGATCTGCTAATCAGGTCGCCAGCCGAGGCCCGTTCCCTTTTCCGGATCCGGGCTTCTCAAGCATGTTTGGGAACAGGGGCAACCGGTTTTCCGAGAACGACATGCGCAAAAGCAAGAAGATAGAGCGAGCGTATCGGCTACGATTATGCGCGACACGCTCTAAGCAAATTTGATTGGAGCAGATGATGACCGCAAGTCAGGATTTTGTCGTCAAGGATCTCAGCCTCGCCGATTGGGGCCGCAAGGAACTTGATATTGCTGAAACCGAAATGCCGGGCCTGATGGCTGCGCGTGAAGAATTCGGTCCGACACAGCCGCTCAAGGGCGCGCGTATTTCCGGCTCGCTGCACATGACGATCCAGACCGCCGTGCTGATCGAAACGCTGAAGGCGTTGGGCGCGGATGTCCGCTGGGCTTCGTGCAACATTTTCTCGACACAGGACCATGCAGCCGCAGCAATTGCGGCCACCGGCACGCCGGTTTTCGCCATCAAGGGCGAAACGCTTGAAGAATACTGGACCTATACCGACAAGATCTTCCAATGGCCGGATGGCGAACCATCCAACATGATCCTCGATGATGGTGGCGATGCCACCATGTATATCCTGATCGGTGCGCGCGCTGAGGCTGGTGAAGACGTTCTTTCCAAGCCGGAAAGCGAAGAAGAAGAAGTTCTCTTCGCGCAGATCAAGAAGCGTATGGCTGAAACACCGGGCTTCTTCACGCGTCAGCGTGATGCGATCAAGGGTGTGACCGAAGAAACCACCACCGGCGTCAACCGTCTTTATCAGTTGCAGAAAAAGGGCCTCCTGCCCTTCCCGGCAATCAACGTCAATGACAGCGTGACCAAGTCGAAATTCGATAACAAATATGGCTGTAAGGAATCGCTGGTTGACGGCATTCGTCGCGGCACAGACGTCATGATGGCTGGCAAGGTTGCTGTTGTCTGCGGTTATGGCGATGTTGGCAAAGGCTCGGCAGCATCGCTCGCCGGTGCCGGTGCACGCGTGAAGGTCACGGAAGTTGATCCGATCTGCGCACTACAGGCTGCAATGGACGGCTTTGAAGTCGTAACGCTTGATGATGCGGCTTCGACTGCCGATATCGTGATTTCGACGACCGGCAACAAGGACGTCATCACGCTTGATCATATGCGCAAGCTCAAAGATATGGCGATTGTTGGCAATATCGGTCACTTTGACAATGAGATTCAGGTTGCAGGCCTGCGCAATCTCAAATGGACCAATGTGAAGCCACAGGTTGATCTGGTTGAATTCCCGGACGGCAAGCGCATCATTCTTCTGTCGGAAGGTCGTCTGCTGAACCTTGGCAATGCAACCGGTCATCCGAGCTTTGTTATGTCAGCCTCTTTCACCAATCAGGTGCTGGGTCAGATCGAACTCTTCACGCGCACCGATGCGTATAAGAACGAAGTCTATGTTCTGCCGAAACATCTTGATGAGAAGGTCGCGCGTCTGCATCTCGACAAGCTTGGTGCCAAGCTGACGGTTCTTTCCGAGGAACAGGCTGCTTATATTGGCGTCACTCCACAGGGCCCATTCAAGTCAGAACACTACAGGTATTAAGTATCTGTTAACCATACTGCTACATCTTGTAGGCCGGGCATCATAAAGTTGCCCGGCCTTTATTTTTACACCGAACACGCTTCACGTGGATTCACGGGGAGGGTATTGTGAAGACGAATCAATGTGTTTTGACGGGTGTTTGCGTTGGGCGTGTTTTGTCTGCAAAGACGAAAGACGGTCGACTTATTTATCCTCAAAACGGCTCTGGCTTTCAGCATTGTGGCGATGTGAGAGAGCCGGAATAAAGAATTTTGAAATACGGGGGCCCTCTTTTTGAGGGTGCTTCCGGGCGGCGGAGACAAGGGAAACATGCCAGAAGTCGGCTCAACGGGGAGCTTGCGGAGCAAATCCGCATTCAGCGCAGGCAGAGATCTGAAAGGCTCGCCTTCGCTTGGATTTCGCCCTCTCAAACGGGTCATCCTCAAGGCAACGGTTTCCTTTGCCGCACTGGTTGCGGCAGCGCCGGCTTTTGCGCAGGATGCGGAGCATTCCGCCCGTATCGCGCTGCCCTTTGGCGGCAGCGTCGGCGCTTTCGAAGTCATCCAGTTTTCCATCTTTCTGGGCGCAATGGGTGCAGCCCTTTTGTCGGCTGGCTGGCTCATTCGCGATCGGGCAAAAATTGCCCAAGAAAACAATGATTTGCGCTCGCGTCTCTCGGATATGGGGTTGATTGCGCAGCGCAATGACGCCCTGCTCAACCTCAAAGATCAGCGTATTGTTGTCTGGGACGCCCAGGGCACGCGGGCCGATGTTGTCGGCCAACTGCCCTTTGATTGCGGCGCACCGCAGGATCGTTCAACCTTTCTGGCTTTTGGACGCTGGTTGCGCCCGCAGGCCGTCACCGAGCTTGAACGTGCGGTTTCAGCCTTGCGCGAGCAGGCCCATGCCTTCGATCTGACGGTCGAAACTGTTAATGGCACGCTGCTTGATGTTTATGGACGCACGTCGGGCAGCTTTGCTGTGGTGCGTTTTCTGAGCCTTGAGGGGGTACAGGCCGAACGTGCCGCCCTTCAGTCGCAAAATCGCGAATTCTCCGAGAAGCTTGCACTTCTGCGTCATCTGCTTGATCGCATTGAACAGCCGGTCTGGGTGCGTGGCTCGGACGGGCATATCGAATGGGTCAATGGAGCCTATGCGCGCGCGGTCGATGCAGCAGATGGCACGCAGGCAAGTTCGGAAGGGCGCGAATTGTTTGGCGTTCAGGCGCGCCAGCGTCTGGAGCGTGATCGTTTTGCCGAGCCGGATCTTTATGAAAAACTGCCTGCCGTGGTGCGGGGCGACCGCCGCATCTACGATGTGACGGATGTGAGCACGGATGCAGGCTCCGCCGGTCTTGGCTTTGATCTGAGTGAAATCGAGCAGGTTCGCGAAGAATTGAGCCGCACGCTGAAAAGCCACGCTGAGACGCTCGATCAGCTTTCAACGGCAGTTGCCATTTTTGATCCTGATATGAAGCTGCAATTCTTCAATCAGGCTTTCGTTTCGCTGTGGTCGCTTGATACGGCCTGGCTCGAAACCCACCCAAGCAACACGCTGTTTCTTGATCGGCTCCGTTCCGAAGGCAAGCTTCCCGAGCAGCCGGAATGGCGCAAATGGAAGGATTCTCTGCTCGCAGCCTATCGCGCTGTCGAGCCGGAGGAACATATGTGGCACCTGCCGGATACGCGCATTCTGCGCGTGGTTGCCAATCCGCACCCGCAGGGCGGCGTGACATGGTTCTTTGAGAACATGACCGAGAAATTCGAGCTTGAAGGCCGTTACAACACGCTGATCAAGGTGCAGGGCGAAACGCTCGATCATCTGGCGGAAGCGGTGGCGGTGTTCGGTTCCGATGGCCGTCTGCGCCTTTCCAATCCGTCTTTTGCCGACCTCTGGGCGCTGCCAGCGGCCATTGCCGTTGAAGGCACACATATCTCGACCATTTCCAAGCTCTGCGGCCAGCGCGGCGGCGATGGCATCTGGGACGATTTTGTTTCTTCTGTCACCGGCTTTCTGGACGAGCGCAATGGGCGCATGGGGCAGGTGGAGCTGGATGATGGCATTATCCTGTCCTATGCTGTGGTGCCGCTGCCGAAAGGCCAGACCATGCTGACCTTTATCGATGTCAGCGATACCGTGCGCGTTGAGCGCGCGCTTAAGGAAAAGAACGAAGCGCTCTCACTTGCCCATCAGATCAAGAATGATTTCGTGCAGCATGTATCCTATGAGCTTCGCTCACCGCTGACCAATATTATCGGCTTTACCGAACTGCTGCAAACGCCTGCCTTCGGCTCGCTCAATGAGCGCCAGCTTGAATATCTGGATCACATCAGCACATCATCCGCAGTGCTTCTGACCATCGTCAACGACATTCTTGATCTTGCAACGGTGGATGCCGGTATCATGCAGCTCGATATTGATGATGTCGCCGTTATGACCGAGATTTCAGCTGCCGCGAAGCGGGTCAGCGAGCGCCTGCAGGAGCATGACATCGGGCTGAGCATTGATATTGCCGATGATGTCGAAACGTTCCGTGCTGATGCCAACCGCGTGCGTCAGGTGCTGTTTAATCTCCTGTCCAACGCCTCCAATTATGCGCCGGAAGGTTCGACCGTTTCACTTGAGGTCAGACGTGATGGCACGGAGATCCTGTTTGCCGTGCATGATGATGGCCCCGGCATGCCAAATGATGTGCTGGATACGGTTTTCAAGCGTTTCCAGGCTTATCAGAATGGTGGTCGCAGACGCGGCGTAGGGCTTGGCCTTTCGATTGTGAAAAGCTTTGTCGAACTGCATGGCGGTCGCGTGGAAATCGAAACCGGCGCAGATATTGGCACGACTGTGATTTGCCGCTTCCCATCAGAAGCACGCAGCTTCCGTGTTGCTGCCGAATAGGGTAAATGGGGCTTTATGAGCACCCCCGTCTTTAACTTTGAATGTTTCCTGCCCGATGAGGCCGCCACCAGGCGCTTTGGCGAAGATTTCGCTTTGGCGCTGGTCAAGGGCGATCTTGTGACTTTATCGGGCGATCTGGGCGCGGGTAAATCTTCGCTCGCACGCGCGATCATTCGCGCGATTGCTGATGATGAGGGGCTTGAAGTTCCAAGCCCGACATTTACCCTTGTTCAAAGCTATGAGGGGCTGCGCTTGCCTGTCGCCCACGCCGATCTTTACCGGATTTCGCATGGCGAAGAGCTGGATGAGCTGGGGCTGGTCGAGTTTCTCGACGATGGTGTGGTGCTGTCCGAATGGCCGGAGCAGGCGGAAGGTTTTTTGCCGGAGCCAAGCTTTGCCGTGACACTCACCCATGAAGGGGTAGGGCGGCGCCTTGCAATCAGCGGACCGGAAGCTGCGATTGCGCGTCTAGAGCGCACGCTGAAAATCCGCGACTTTCTTGAAAAGAATGACCGGGTGGGGGCCATACGCCGCTATTTGCAGGGCGATGCTTCACCACGCAAATATGAGATCATCACAAGCAAGCACGGTGTGGAAATTCTGATGAACGCGCCCGCGATGCCCTATGATCCGCCATTGCGTGATGGAAAATCCTATCGACAGCTTGCGCATATTGCAGAGAATATTCAGGCCTTTGTTGCGATTGACGGTCTTCTTGCCAGTCATGGCCTGCGCGTGCCGCAAATGCGCGCCGTTGATATTGATGCGGGACTGCTGATCCTCGAAAATCTTGGGCTTGAAGGCATTCGCGCTTCATCGGGTGAGCCCGTGGCTGAACGCTATGAAGCGGCGGGACGGTTTCTCGCACATCTTCATGGGGTCAAGTGGCCTGATCATGCGCCGGTTGCAGGCTATCCAGATCACATCATTGCACCTTTTGATCGCGACGCGATGCTCATGGAAGTGAGCCTTGTCGGGCAATGGTATGCACCACGCATGGTGGGCCGCAAGCTGACTGATGCAGAAGCGCAGGCTTATGAAGCGGCATGGCACAAGGTTCTCGACGCGATTGCCGATTGCGAGAAAAGTCTGCTGCTGCGCGATTATCATTCGCCAAACCTGTTCTGGTTTGAGACTGCGCAAGGCGCAAACAAAATTGGCACAATCGATTTTCAGGATGCGATGATCGGCCCTGCTGCCTATGATGTGGCTTCACTGGCGCTTGATGCCCGTGTGACGGTTACACCGGAGCTCGAAAAGGCAGTGGTGGAAGCCTATTTGGATGAACGCCGCAAGCTTGGCCATGTGCTCGACGAAACGGCTTTCCGCAAGGCCTATGCCGTTATGGGCGCACAGCGCAATTCGAAGCTTCTGGGTCTCTTCTTGCGGCTCGATGAGCGCGATGGTAAACCACATTATCTCGCGCATCTGCCCCGCATTCACGACTATCTTAGCCGTGTCTTAAAGCATCCGGTCATGGCGCCGGTCGCCAAATGGTTTGATGATCTCGCATTGCTGGAGAAACAATGACACGTCCTGACACAGCAATTATGCTTGCAGCCGGTCTTGGCAAGCGCATGCGCCCGATCACCGAAACCATGCCCAAGCCCTTGGTTAAGGTTTCGGGCAAGCCGCTGATCGACTGGGGTCTAGATGCGCTGGCAATAGCAGGCGTTGAGAATACAATCGTCAATGTTCATTATTTAGCCGAGCAACTGATTGCCTATCTTGGCAACCGCACAAAGCCGAAAATCGCGATCTCCGACGAGCGCGATTTGCTGCTTGATTCTGCTGGCGGCATCATCAATGTGCTGCCACAGCTTGGGGGTAAGCCGTTCTTCGTGCTCAATGCCGATACGTTCTGGGTGGGTGATGAAGCACAGCCGAATATTTCGGCGCTGGCGCATGTCTGGGACGATGCGCGCATGGACATTCTTCTCATGACCGCGCGGCTTGATCAGGCAACCGGCTTTGAAGGCAAGGGCGATTTCGTTGCCGATGATGAGGGCCGCTTGCGCCGTCTGCGGGATGTCGCGGGTGATCCCGTCATCTATGCCGGTGCTGCAATCCTGCATCCGCGTATTTTTGCAAATGCTGAGCCGGGTGTTTCATCGCTCAATCGCTATTTTGATGACGCCATTGCAGCCGGGCGCTTATATGGTATGCCCATGACTGGGCACTGGCTCACGGTGGGAACACCGGAAGCCATCGACGAGGCGGAGGCAGCACTTTCCGCTTTACGTATTTCTTGACGCGCATCTTTGTCCGAAAACAGTCTCACATTTTTCGGGATGCGCTCTGAATGGAGAACTGATTTGAGAGCACCAAAACTGTTTTCCATTCCATCCGGCACCGCATTTCTGCCAGCCTTTGCCAAAGCGCTTCTGGAAGGCCGTCTGGTGGAAGGTTTTCCGGGTGATGCCGCTGATCCGCTGACGCTTGCCAACGCGACCATCTATGTGCCGACGCGGCGTGCAGCGCGTGCGCTCCGTTCCATTCTGGTCGATATGAATCCGGCTAAATCAGCGATCCTGCCCACCATCCGCCCGTTGGGTGACGTCGACGAGGATGCGGCTTTTTTCAACGCAGCCACAAGCGGCGCCTTCGATCTCAATCCACCAATCGGCAAGGCCGAGCGGCTGTTGCTGCTGGCACGGCTCATTCGTCCATGGCGTGAATCGCTGCCTGAACATGTGCGGGCGCTTTTTGGTGTTGAGGATGTGTCGGTTCCAGCCACCACTTCCGACGCGATCTGGCTGGCGCGTGATCTCGCAGGTCTGATGGATCAGGTTGAAACCGACAACGCCACATGGAGTGAGCTTGCAAGCATTGCACCCGATGATCTGGCCGACTGGTGGCAGGTCACGCTTGGCTTTCTCGATATTGTCACGAAACTCTGGCCGGAAATTCTGGACGAGCGCAAGCTGTCCAATCCGGCAGCGCACCGCAACGCGCTGATCTGGGGCGAGGTGCGGCGTTTGCAGGATCATCCGCCTCAAGGTCCTGTGATCGCGGCCGGTTCCACGGGTTCCATTCCTGCGACCGCCGAGCTTGTTTCAACGATTGCCAGACTGCCACAAGGAGCTGTGGTTCTGCCGGGGCTGGACCGTGATCTTGATGAAGGCGCGTGGAAGTTGCTGGGCGCATCGGATGATAATCCCTCCACCTTTGGCCACCCGCAATATGGTCTGCATAAGCTGTTGCAAGCCATCGGAATTTCACGCGACGATGTCGAGCATATCGAAGATATGCCGAAAGAGAAGCGCGTGCTGGAGCGTGTGGTCAGCGAAGCATTGCGCCCGGCGGAGACCACCGATGCATGGAGCCTGCTTAACCGCGATGCGGATATGCGCCCGCAAGCATTGCTGCACTCAGCACAGAAGATCGATCTGATTGAAACCGCCAATGAGCGTGAGGAAGCGCTGGCCGTGGCTCTGGCGTTGCGTGATGCGATCAGCGATGAAAACAAGACGGCGGCGCTCGTCACCGCGGATCGAAATCTTGCGCGCCGCGTGGTGGGCGAACTCGCGCGCTTTGGCATTGATGCCGATGATTCCGGCGGTCGGCATTTGCGGGATATTGAAACCGCAACGCTGATGCGTCTCATGGTCGAAACCGTGTTCAATCCCGGTGATCCGGTGGCACTCTTGGCACTGGTCAAGCACCCGATGTTACGGCTTGGTGGCAAGCGTATTGAGCGGCGACTGGCTGCGGAAACGCTCGAACTGGTGGCATTTCGCGGCGGCACGGGCAGGGCATCGATCATCGATCTGCCTTCATTTTTCGACCGCCGCATGGAAGAGAGTGCCAGCCAGTCATGGCGACCGGCATGGCACGCAACCGTCACGCCCGACATGATTGAAGCGGCGCGCGCGCTTTGCGTGAGCCTGTCAGAGGCTGTTGCGCCACTGGCACCATTTGCCACCATTAACCGGCGAACAGATATCGGCGAGATCAGCCATGTAACTGTGGAAGCGCTTGAAAATCTGGCGCGTGACGAAAGTGGCAGTGTCACACGCTATTATTCCGGCGAGCATGGCGAGAAGCTGGCTTCGTTTTTGCGTCAGCTGGTATCGAGCGAAGCGGGACTTGATTTTGAGGCCATTGAATGGCCGGCAATTCTTGAAGCCCTGATGTCGGGCGAAACGGTCAAGCCGCATCCGGGCGGCCATCCGCGTGTCTTCATCTGGGGTGCGCTGGAAGCGCGTTTGCAGACCATGGATACGCTGGTGATCGGTGGTTTGAACGAAGGCACATGGCCTGCCAAGACGCGCAATGATCCATTCATGTCGCGCCCGATGAAGGCGATGATTGCGCTTGATCCGCCGGAGCGTCGTACCGGCCTTGCCGCACACGATTTTCAGATGGCGCTCGGCATGGATCATGTGGTGCTGTCACGCTCGCAGCGCTCAGACAGTGCACCGACCATTCCGTCGCGCTGGTTGCAGCGGCTTGAAACGGTGCTGGGTGCTGACGTGACAAAGGATATGCGCTCGCGTGGTCAGCGCTTCATCCATTGGGCGCGTGAAATCGATCAGGCACCCGATGTGCCTTTCGTCAAACGCCCGGAACCAAAGCCGCCTGTGAGCGCGCGGCCCAAGCATTTTTCGGTGACCGAAATTGAAACCCTGCGCCGTGATCCCTATGCGATCTTCGCCAAGAAAATTCTGAAGCTGCGTCCGTTGGAACCATTGATCCGTGATCCGGCAGCCGCAGAACGTGGAACGCTGTTTCACGATATTCTCGGACATTTTACAGAAGAAGGCATCGATCCGCTGGCAGCTGATGCGAGCGAACAGCTTGAAGAATTTGGCCGGCATTTCTTTGCAGATATGGATCTGCCCATTGAGATCGAAGCGGTCTGGTGGCCACGCTTTACCGCACTTATTCCGCAGTTTCTCGAATGGGAACGCGAACGCGCCTATAATGTTCAGACCCGCTTTGCCGAAATTGCATCGGATAAACGCGAGGTCGAAAGCCTTGGCATCACCTTGTCGGGCCGTGCTGATCGTATTGATCTGATGCGCGATGGCACGGCGGAAGTGATCGACTACAAGACCGGTTCCACGCCATCGCCAAGACAGGCGCATGTCCTCTTGTCGCCACAGCTGGCGCTTGAAGCAGCCCTTCTTGCGCGCGGGGCTTTCCGCGAATTGGGGTCGGTTCGTGCGTCCGATCTGACCTATGTGCGCTTGCGCGCTGGCGGAGAGGTGAAGCCGGAATCGATTTTGAAGATCGGTCGGCCGCCATCGGAAAAGACCGCACCCGCTCTTGGCGAAGAGGCTTGGCAACGGCTGGCGCAATTGCTCACAGAATATCAGAATCCGGCTAAGGGTTATCTTTCCCGCGCGTTGCCGTTCAAAGAAACGGAGCTTTCGGGCGATTACGATCATCTGGCGCGGGTGCTGGAGTGGTCGGCCGGTGGCGACGCAGGCGGCGAGGGCGGCGAATGAAAAAGCAACGTGTCATTCCACAGGAAACCATCGACGCGCAGGCCAGTGCCGCCAATCCTTTGGCATCCGTCTGGGTGTCGGCCAATGCGGGGTCCGGCAAGACCCACGTTCTGACCGAGCGCGTTATCCGGCTGTTGCTCGAAGGCACCGACCCGTCGAAAATCCTTTGCCTGACCTATACCAAGGCGGCAGCGGCCGTCATGCAGAACCGCGTCTTTGCGCGATTGTCCGAATGGGCGATGTTGCCGGATGCCGACCTTGCCGACAGGCTTATCAAGCTCGAAGGCAGGCGTCCGGGAGCGGCGCGGCTTGCCGTTGCACGCAGGCTTTTTGCGCGCGCACTTGAAACGCCGGGTGGGTTGAAAATCCAGACCATCCACGCATTTTGCGAAGCCATCCTGCATCAGTTTCCGCTTGAGGCGAATATTGCTGGTCACTTCGAAATGATGGACGATCTCATGCAGGTGGCGCTTGTCGGCGAAGCCCGCCGCACCCTGCTTGAGACTGCACATGGCGGCGGCGATGCCGAGCTTGCGAGCGCCTTTGCCGATGTGATGCAGGCGGCGGGCGAGATGGGCTTGCAGGCGCTGCTTGATGAGGCCGTGGGGCGACGCAATGGCTTGCAGCAGTACATTGCAGCGCTTGGCAATGTGGACGAGCGCAGCGAGGCCTTGCACCGGCATTTCGGTTTCAGGCCCGACACGCGCGAGTCCGATCTGCTGGATGATATGTGGCCGGTACCGGAATTTTCCGACGATACGCTTGATCTCATTTTGTCGATCCAGAAGGGTGCGGCGCGTGCGCATGATTTTGCGTTGCAGCTCAAGCAATATGAGAAGGTCAAAAGCAGTTCGGATAAGCAAGCGGTATTGCGCGCAGCATTTCTGAAAGCGACGGGCGAGGCAAAATCCGGCTCCTATGTCGGCTCAAGTGCCGTCAAAAAGCTACTGCCGGATTTCGAGGAAGATTTTAACTCAGCTGCTTCTCGTGTCGAACTTGGTCTTGATAAGATCAAGGAGCTGCGGCTTATAAGGCTTAATCTGAGCGCACTCACGCTGATTGATAATCTGCTGCAACGCTATCATGATTTAAAGCGCAGGCGCGGTCTGCTCGACTTTGAAGACCTGATTACCCGCACCGTGGCGCTGCTGGCGCGTAATGGTGCAGGGCAGTGGGTGCAGTATAAGCTAGATCGCGGCATTGATCATATTCTCGTCGATGAAGCACAGGATACCAGCCCTGACCAATGGCAGGTCATCCGCATGTTGTCGGAAGAGTTTTTCTCCGGCCTCGGACAACGCGATGTGCAGCGCACGCTGTTTGCGGTGGGCGATGAAAAGCAGTCGATCTATTCGTTTCAGGGTGCAGTGCCAGAGGATTTTGCAGCGCAGGGCAGGGCGGTCAGCCTTCGTGCCGCTGATGCAGAGCTTAAATTCGAACGCGTCAGCCTCAACTTCTCGTTCCGTTCAGCGCCTGATGTGTTGCAGGCCGTGGATGAGGTGTTTGCACGCCCAGAAGCCAATCGCGGCTTGTCAGGTGCCACTGTTCACTCGGCCATTCGCGATCAAGAGCCGGGCGAGGTGGAAATCTGGGATATGCTGACGCCGGAAGAGGTGGAGGAGCCGGACGACTGGCGTGTGCCGGTCGATCATTTGCAGGCACCTGCCATAAAACTTGCCGAGCAGATTGCAGCAACCATTCGCACCTGGCTGGATCGCGGTGAAATCATTCCGGGCCAGAACCGCAAACTGGCGCCCAAAGACATTATGGTGCTGGTGCGCAAGCGCGATCAGTTCATGCCAGCACTGTCGCGTGCGCTCAAAGAGCGCCATGTGCCGGTGGCTGGTGCCGATCGCCTCAAGCTTACAAGCCACATCGCCATTCAGGATTTGATGGCGCTGGGGCGTTTCGTGTTGCAGCCGTCAGATGATTTGTCATTGGCTTCTCTTCTCAAAAGCCCTCTGTTTGGCTGGGATGATGACAGGCTGTTTGCGCTCGCCAATCCGCGCAAGAGTGGCGAAACGCTGTTCGAGCGCCTTTATCATGCGTCCCTTGAAGACCCGGCTTTGATCGGCGTGCATAAGACATTGAGCCGCTGGCGCAATATGGCCGATACCATGCCGATCTTCGAGTTCTATGCGCGAATCTTAAGTGCAGATGGCGCAAGGCGTAAGCTTTTGGCGCGACTTGGACCAGAAGCGGGCGATATTATCGATGAATTCCAGAATTATGCGCTTTCCGCCGAACGCGCTGGTCTGCCGGGCATGCAGGCCTTTCTCGAAACGCTCAATGCAGCCTCGCCGCAAATCAAGCGCGAGCTTGATCAGGGGCGCAATGAAGTGCGCATCATGACGGTTCATGCCGCCAAGGGGCTTGAGGGCGCTGTGGTGTTTCTGGTTGATCCGGGCAATGCCGTCTGGAGCGGAACGCGCGCACCTAAGCTGATCCCGTCTGATCTCAGCAATGACGGTCCACAGGTGAAAGGCTATCTCTGGCAGCCCAATGCGGGTTATCAGACCGGCTTTCTGGCGTCACAGATTGAAGGCTTGAAGGCCCGTGCGGAAGAAGAATACCGCCGTCTTCTTTATGTGGGCATGACGCGCGCGGAAGATAAGCTGATTGTCTGCGGCTATCGTGGCTCACGCGAGAGCGGCGAGACATGGCACAGGCTGGTCGAAGATGCGCTGACAACCAAGGCAGAAACCTTTGTGCATCCGGTATCAGGTGTTGCAGCCCGGCGCTATCGCAACACGCCGCGCGGTCTCACTGAGATTGCAGAGCCGGAAGTGGCGCAAATCGCAGAGCTGCCGCCGCTGCCGCTCGACTATCTCAAGCCCATAAAGCCGGAACCGGGTCTGCCGCGTCCGCTTGCGCCATCGGGCGCATCGGCGCTGATTGAAGCAGATGAGGAGCCACCGCTCGACACGCTGTCGCCGGTTCTGGGGCAGAGCGGCGAGACGCCCGCTTTTGCTCTTCGCCGCGGGACGGCAATCCATATGCTTTTGCAATATCTGCCGGAAGTCGGGGCTGATGAACGCGAGACGCTTGCACAGGGCTATCTGGCACGCATCGCGAGCGATTGGCCGGAAATTGAACGTCAAAAGGCCTGGGCAAGTGTGGCAACCATTCTGGCCGATCCAAAATTCGGGCCGGTCTTCGCGAGCGGATCGCGCGGTGAAGTGGCGGTCATGGGGACCATCAATCTCGGTGGCAAAGACCATGCCGTCTCGGGCCAGATTGATCGTATCAGCGTGGATGAAAACCGCGTGCTGATTGTCGATTATAAAACCAATCGCCCGCCGCCAAGGAGCATTGAGGCGGTGCCTTTCGCCTATCGCGCGCAGCTCGCACTTTATAGGGAACTGCTTGGCCCCCTTTATCCGGGAAGGGTTGTCGAGGCGGCGTTGCTCTTCACCGAAGGGCCATATCTGCTGCCTTTGCCGAAAGAGGCAATGGAAGAGGCGCTTAAGGCGCTGGGCGACTCTCAAGGAAAGGTGAGCAACCAGAACTTGACGAATGCGGACTGACGCGCCACATGATATGATCAAAGGAGCAGTTTCTCGATGAGTCTTATGCTCTCAAACAGATATGAGGATAGCCCTATGGCAACCGTAAAAGTCGATAACAGCAATTTTCAGTCGGACGTTCTTCAGTCAAGCGAGCCTGTCGTCGTTGATTTCTGGGCTGAATGGTGTGGTCCTTGCAAGATGATCGCGCCGGCTCTGGACGAAATCGCCGCTGAAATGGCCGGTCAGGTCAAGATCGCCAAGGTCAATATCGACGAAAACCCGGAACTCGCAGCACAGTTCGGCGTGCGTTCGATCCCGACGCTTTTGATGTTCAAGGATGGCGAACTTGCCGCCAACATGGTTGGCGCTGCTCCAAAGAGCCGCCTTGCCGACTGGATCAAGGCTTCTGCTGCTTAATCAGCAAGTCTTTGAGATATAAAAAACCCGGCCTTGATGCCGGGTTTTTTGTTAAACGGGCGGTGTTCCATTGTCGCGTAGGACTTCGCCCGCAAGATAAAGTGAACCACCGATCAGGATGCGCGGCGGGGCTTCATCATGAGGCCATGTATCACGTAAAATCTTTAGTGCGTTTTCGACTGAATGCACAGGTTCAGCCGAAAGCCCGGCTTTCTGTGCGCTGACAGCAAGTTCGGTGTTTGGAATTGTCTTGTCGTTTGATTTTATTGATACAGTAAAGACATGGCGCGCAAGCCCTGCAAAGGCTTCAAAATATCCTACCGGATCTTTGTCTTTGATCATCCCTGTAATCAGAAACAAAGGGCGTGTTGAGCGCTCCTCAAGCTCGCCAAGGGCCTCGGCGATTACAAGGCCTGCTCCGGGATTATGGCCGCCATCAAGCCAGATTTCAGACGCTGCTGGCGCCAGATCAACGAGTTTTCCGTGTGTGAGACGCTGCATACGTGCAGGCCAGTCCACAACCATCATGGCTTTTTCAATGGCCTTTTCGGTAATGGTGAAGCCTGCCATCTGCACGGCTTCTATGGCAGCGGCAGCATTGGCAAGCTGGTGACGCCCCGGCAGACGCGGCAGCGGCAGATCGATCAGCCCGCGCTCGTTCTGAAACACCATGCGGCCATGTTCCTCATAGGCAAGGAAATCCTGACCATAGATTGAAAGCGGGCAATCGAGCCTTTCTGCGGTCGAGATCAGCACCTCGCGTGCTGCTGCAAAGGGCTGAAAGCCGATAACGACAGGACAGTCTTGTTTGATAATCCCGGCTTTTTCGGCAGCTATGAGTTCAATACTATCGCCTAAGAATGCCTGATGATCAATCGAAACGGGCATGATCAGAGACACGGCTGGATCGACAATGACATTGGTCGCATCAAGCTTGCCGCCAAGACCCACTTCCATAATGACAGCATCCGCTGGATGTTCAGAAAACAGAACAAAAGCAACAGCAGTCATGATCTTGAAAACAGTGATTGGGCTGTCCCCATTCGCACGCTCTACCCGCTCGACTGCTTCGGCCAAAACGTCATCAGAGACAAACTTTGAGCCATTGGGCGAAGCAAGACGATAGCGCTCGTGCCAATTGACGAGATGCGGCGAGGTATGGACGTGAACACCGAAGCCGCCCGCTTCCAGAAGTGCGCGGCTGAAGGCGGTCGCAGATCCCTTACCGTTCGTTCCTGCAACATGGATCACAGGTGGCAATTTAAGGTGCGGATTGCCGAGTTTCTCCAACAGATCGCGAATACGATCCAGTGTGAAATCGAAACCCATTGGATGCAATTGCATCAGCCGTTCGATGACGGCATCAGCTTTTCCTGTCACGATTACGCTGCCTTGTTATCAGCCTGTTGCTTTTGCGGGGCCGGGGTCGTTCCAGGTTTGTCTGCATTGGCTGGCTGCTTGGTCATGATTTTGAGCAGGCTTGCAATGGTCGATTTCAGTTCAAGACGCGAAACCACCATGTCAACCATGCCGTGCTCCATCAGATATTCAGCACTCTGGAAGCCTTCCGGCAGCTTTTCGCGAATGGTCTGTTCGATCACGCGTGGACCGGCAAAGCCGATCAATGCACCCGGTTCTGCAATGTGGATATCACCCAGCATTGCATAGGAGGCAGTCACGCCACCTGTGGTCGGGTTGGTAAGAACGACGATATAAGGCAGGCCCGCTTCTTTGAGCATTTCCACAGCAACAGTGGTGCGCGGAAGCTGCATAAGCGAGAGAATGCCTTCCTGCATACGCGCGCCGCCCGAAGCAGCAAAAAGAACCAGCGGACGTTTGAGTTCAATGGCCTTTTCAAAGCCCTGAATGATCGCTTCACCGGCACCCATGCCGAGCGAGCCGCCCATGAAGCCGAAATCCTGAACGGTTGCGACAATCGGCAGACCTTCAATCGTGCCAAGACCATTGATGATCGCGTCTTCCATGCCGGTGCGCGAACGATAGTCCTTGAGACGGTCGATATATTTCTTTTCGTCGCGGAATTTCAGCGGGTCGGTCGGAACCTTCGGGCTTTCCAGCGTCGTATATTCGCCATTGTCGAAGAAGAAACGCAGCCGGTCCTTGGCCTTGATGCGCATGTGATGGCCCGAGCCGGGAATCACGAACTGATTGCTCTCAAGGTCCTTATGGAACACCATTTCGCCGGTCGATGGATCCTTGATCCAAAGATTTTCCGGCATCTCGCGACGTCCGAGCATCGAATTGATCTTTGGACGAACGTAGTTGGTGATCCAGTTCATGACGTTTGATTCCGTTTCTTCTTCTTCAAAACTAACTAAATGTCTAAATGGACGATTTATTGGGCAGCTTCAAGGCGTGTTGCTCGAACACTTGCAGCCAATGCACTGACAAGTTTGGTAACCGCTGTTACCGGATCACCCTTAACCTTGCCATTTTCATCGAGTTCGTCCGCGACTGCTTTGACGATCGCAGTGCCAACAACAACGCCGTCCGCAGCTTCGGCAATGGCGGCAGCCTGCTCCGGCGTCTTCACGCCAAAGCCAACGCAGATCGGCAGATCGGTGCTCTTCTTGATGTGGCGCACAGCATCGGCAACCCGTGTTGTGTCGGCAATGGCCGAGCCGGTAATACCGTTCATTGAGACGTAATAGACAAAGCCCGACGAATTATGCAGCACTTTTGGCAGGCGCTTGTCGTCGGTGGTGGGCGTGGTCAGCCGGATGAAATTAAGACCTGCATTCGTGGCCGGAATGCACAGTTCCTTGTCCATTTCGGATGGCAGATCGACAACGATAAAACCGTCAACGCCGGACGTCTTGGCATCAGCAAGGAAGCGCTCAACGCCATAAATATAGATCGGGTTGTAATAGCCCATCAAAACGATTGGCGTCGTGTTGTCTTCTTTGCGGAAATCCGCTGCCAGTTGCAGCGTTTTCTTCAGTGTCTGGCCCGCTTCAAGCGAACGAAGACCGGCTGCCTGAATGGCCGGACCATCGGCCATCGGATCAGAAAAAGGCATCCCAAGCTCGATCACATCGGAACCGGCTTTGGGAAGCGCCTTCATGACGGCAAGCGATGTCGCATAATCCGGGTCGCCGCCCATGAAATAAGTGACCAGTGCCGGACGTCCTTCGGACTTGAGCGCTGCAAATTTGGTGTCAATGCGTGTGGTCATACCGTGCCCCGTGGCAAAATGCGCGTAAGATAATCGGCGGTGGATTGGCCGGACATAGCCGTCTCCATCCAGGCACGCCGTTCAAAGTCGATGATTCCCAGTTCCCAGACACAGGCCATCAGCAAAGGCTGCGCTGGTTCAAATTCGATCTCGTCGCCGAGGTCCGATTGCCAGAGAATCTGCGTTGCGATGCCGCCTTCCAGCCACCAGTGCAGCAACAGCCACAGGCTTTCTTCGCCCTGATGCAGAATGGCAAAGCCAGCACCCAGATGCGGCGTATGCTCAAGCCTGTCTGCTGCGGCTGCAATCTGCCTGCGGGCGATGCCAACAGCTGCCTCTGCAAGCGGATTGGACGGATCGGCTTCAATGATGTTGAGCTTGATCGTCGCCGAACCACACGCCGTCAACCCGTCGAACCATGCGGCGCGCGGTCTGTAGATGTTGGTGTCGGCGACAGTATCGCTCATACGATCCTCACATTTCCATGCCGAGCAACTGCCCGACCGTGTGAACATCCTTGTCACCGCGACCGGAAAGATTGATGATCATCACCTGATCTTTGCCCATGGTGGGTGCCATCTTCACAGCTTGCGCAATCGCATGGGCTGATTCAAGTGCCGGAATAATGCCTTCAACGCGGGTGCAAAGCTGGAAAGCTTCCAGCGCTTCATCATCAAGGATCGGCACATAGTCAACGCGGCCACTATCCTTGAGCCATGAATGCTCAGGACCAACGCCCGGATAATCAAGACCGGCGGAAACCGAATGGCCTTCGAGAATCTGGCCGTCTTCATTTTGCAGAAGATAGGTGCGGTTGCCATGCAGAACGCCGGGGCTGCCTGCATTCATTGATGCGCAATGCTCAACGCCGTCGAGACCGCGACCGCCGGCTTCAACACCGACAATCTTGACCGACGTGTCGTCAAGGAACGGATGGAACAGACCGATTGCGTTCGATCCGCCGCCGACAGCTGCGATAATCACATCTGGCAGACGGCCTTCCTGCTCAAGAATCTGCTTGCGCGCTTCGGTACCGATCACCGACTGGAAATCGCGCACGAGTTCCGGATAAGGATGCGGACCGGCAGCAGTGCCGATCAGATAATAGGTGTCTTCGACATTGGTGACCCAATCACGAAGCGCTTCGTTCATGGCATCTTTGAGTGTGCCATTGCCAGCCGTGACCGGCTTGACTTCGGCACCCAACAGCTTCATGCGGAAAACATTCGGCTTCTGACGTTCAACGTCGGTGGCGCCCATATAGACCACGCAAGGCAGGCCGAAACGGGCGGCAACAGTTGCCGATGCAACGCCGTGCTGACCAGCGCCGGTTTCAGCGATGATGCGGGTTTTGCCCATGCGCTTGGCAAGCAGAATCTGGCCAAGGCAATTGTTGATCTTGTGGCTGCCGGTGTGGTTCAGGTCTTCGCGCTTGAAGTAAATTTTTGCGCCGCCCAAATGCTTGGTTAAGCCTTCAGCATAATAAAGTTTTGACGGACGACCGGCATAATAGGTCGAGAGATTGGAAAGCTCGGCCTGAAATTCAGGATCGTTCTTTGCCGTCTCATAGGCTTCCTGCAATTCGAGGATCAGCGGCATCAGCGTTTCGGCGACAAAGCGTCCGCCAAAAATGCCGAACATGCCTTCTTCATCCGGGCCTGTTTTATAGGAATTGGGTTCAACCGGCTTGTTCACTGCTGCCACTCCGTCATGTGCAGGCTAAAGTCTTGTATCAGACGCAGCCTGAAAGAATTCCATAATGAGACGCACGTCCTTTTCACCGGGCGCACGCTCTACACCGGACGATACATCAATACCCGGCGCATGCGTTTTTTGCAGCGCCTCGGCAATGTTGCCCGCATTCAGTCCACCGGAAAGCATGTAATCGACGTCCGCGTCAAGCGCATCGAGCAATGCCCAGTCAAACGATACACCATTGCCGCCCGGAAGCTCTGATCCTTTTGGCGGCTTGGCGTCAAAAAGAAAGCGATCCGCAATGCCTTTATAAGGCGCAATCACGTCAAAATCTGACGCCTCACGCACAGCAAAAGCCTTGATCACCGGCAGGCCATAGCGCTTTTTTACATCCGCCACACGTTCCGGCGTCTCGTGGCCGTGCAGTTGCAGCATGTCAGGCTTTGAGGCACGAACGATTTCATCCAGCGTTTCGTCGTCCGCATCAACGCTCACAGCAACCACTTTGGCGCGGCCTTTTGCTGCTTCACGCAGGAGACCGGCATCGGCGGGTGTGAGATGCCGCGGGCTTTTGGGAAAGAAGATAAAGCCAATATGCGTCGCTCCGCCGTTGAGCGCAGCATCAACTGCTTCAGGCGTTTTGAGGCCGCATATTTTTATATCAAAAACCATGGCGTTTCCGTCGCACATATTGCGGCGCGACTCAAGCTGTTCCGGCTTCACTGCGAGGACCCGCGTCATCATAGCCCTCAGCAATCAGGGTATCATACGCTTCCATGACCGCAAGGGGAACTGCCTGCGCAATCTGAAATCCCAGAGCCGGATATTCCAGAATGCGTCTGAGATCGCCTGTCATTTCGCGCACCAGCTTTTCAAAATCATGGCCCGCTGTCGGCTGATCTTCAAAAGAGGTCGGCGGTGCGGTCACAAAAGACTTGGCTTCCGGCCACTGTCGGTCAACCGTTGCACGCACCCGGCGTTGTGTTTGTGGCTTGGTGACAAAAATCGCGCTGATGGCACCGGCCACCATTCTGTCGCGTGCGAAGCGAATATTCTCGCCAATATTTGTGGCATTCGGTTCGATGATGATCGCGCTTTGCGGCACACCTTCAGCAAGCGCGATTTCTGCAAAAGCCTCGGCTTCCGATGCCTTGTAAAGCCCTTTGGTCCAGTTGCCGCTATGGCCTGTGAACATGAGCCATGTGCCAAGGCCCTGCTTGAAGAGTTCTGCTGCATGTTTTGCAACGCGGCTATCATAGCTGCCCAATCCGATGATAACATCGGCCGGCTGAAGTTCATCGCAGAGGCAATGGTAATCCCATAGCATACGTGCTGCATTTTGAATGTTTGATGTCATGTAAAATCGATAGCCTGTAATGCGCTGCCATTGCGCTTGAGCCATGCTTTGCAGCGCTCGGTATCGGGGCAAAGCTCCTGGCAGAGTTTCCAGAATTTTGGCCCGTGGTTCATCTCGATGAGATGCGCCACTTCATGGGCGACGAGATAATTGATCACAGGCGAAGGCGCCATGCCGATGCGCCATGAAAAGGAAAGCACGCCGTCAGAGGTACACGATCCCCATCGGCTTTTGGTATCCTTGAAACGCACCGCTTTGGCTTTTCGGCCTACGGTTGCCGTGTGGCGGGCCACCAGTTGCTCGATGTCACGTTTGACTTCGCGCTTGAGGTAATCGCTGACACGCCGCGCAAGATGTGCGGGATCGCCATGAACAAGCAGAATATTGCCTTCCAGCAAATCCACAGTGCCACGTCCGGGCTGATGGGTGATGAGGTGCGGCACACCGCGAATGGGTATTTTCACACCTGCACGAACACCAGCCTGATCTGGAATTTTTGCAATGCGGCTTTCGATCCAGCCTTCATGACGGATTAAAAAACTCTGCACCTCGCGATCGGGCAAACCCGGTGGAATGGTGACGCGCAGCCCTTTGCCGCCGGTTTCAATGCGCAGGGTCAAACGTTTGGCGCGCGGGTTTTCCAGCACGCGCAAAGGCAATTCACGTCCCGCGACCGCATGAATGCGTTCGCTTCTGACAGTCGCCGACTTTTTGGCCGGGGAGGAACGAAATAAGGAAAAGCCCATCGCTTAGAGATAAGTGATTCGCGAAAAAAGCCAGAATTTTTTCTACAACTCGACAAAAACGGCACGGAGAAACCGCGCCGTTTGAGATAATGACTGTTTAGATATCCGTGACATCATTGCTGTTGTTCTTCGCTGGCGTGCGTTTGCCATTGGCGCGACGCTCATTCATGAAGCGGTCAAACTCTTCCTTGTCGCGGGCACGGCGAAGTTCCTGCGCATAGGCTTCGAAATCGGCGCGGGCTTCTTCAAGCTTGCGACGTTCTTCCGCCAGGCGCTCAAGTTCTTCACGACGCCAGTCATCGAAAGCAGCGTTGCCGGTTGAACCGCCAAAGCCGAAGCTTTCACTTTTGCCGCAGTTTCTGAAAGAGCCAAACATCGAGTCGGTCTTTTCGTTCACTTGACGTTTGAAATCACCAAGGCGATCGCCCCAGATGATATAGGCGAGCATGGCAAGGCCAAGCGGCCAGAAGAAGATAAAACCCAGCACCATCAGCGCAATCGTCGCTGATGTCCATGCGGGGCGGATCAATGCAGAATTGGTCATGGTCTACTCCGTGAATTCCGGGCCGTTTGCTGATCTCGCGGCTTGAAATGGACGTGGTGAACCAATTGCGGCTTTTCAAGAATATCCCCGGCTCAATCGCGCTTAGTGGGTGCTAACCAATGTGATTATCTCGGAATTTTTTTGCGCAAATGTTCGAGTGTTGCCACACCAAGCCCTGCCAGCAATGCCCAGAAGGCGGATCCGACACCGAAAAAAGCGATGCCGGAAGCCGTCACAGCAAATGTTATGACCGCAGCAAGCCGCTCTTCTTCATGTTTGAGGGCGAGCGCCATGGCATTGATGAAGGGGCCAGTCAGCGCAAGGCCCGCCACAAGGGCAATCAGTGTTGCAGGCAGCACGGCGAAGATTGCAACCAGTGACGCGCCGAACAGGGCAAACAACACATAAAGAGCGGCATAGACAGGACCCGTCATCCAGCGTTTTTTGGGGTCGGGATGCGCATCGGGGCCGGTGCAGAGCGCTGCGGAGATTGCTGCGAGATTGCTTGTTGCAGCACCAAATGGAGCAGAAATCAGCGAGAAAAGCCCGGTCACTTGCAAGGCCGGGCCTGTTGGCGGCTCGTAGCCGGAAGCGCGCAAAACGGCAAAGCCCGGCAGGTTCTGCGAGGCCATTGTCACGATATAAAGCGGCAGCGCCAGCCCGATGATCGCGCCCATGTGAAATTCCGGCCAGATCATCGTGAGCGTCGAAATTTCCGGCGCAGGCAATTGCGGTGCGCGCCCTGATATCAAGGCATAGGCCATACCGAGCACAAGCACGGCAATAACGGCAAGCGACGGGTTAAACAGGCGCACGACAAAGAACAGAACCACCATCGGCAAAACGAACGAAGGGTCGAGCGGTACGGCTTTGGCTGCCGCAATGACAAAGCTGAGAAGCACGCCTGCCAGCATACCCGATGCGATGGAAGACGGAATGCGGGAGACAAGCGTGGAAAGCTGGCGGATCAGCCCGGTTGCAATCAATGCGATGGCTGTAACGATAAACGCGCCCACGGCCTCCGGCATGGTGAAGCCAACACTTGCACCGATCAAAGCCAGTCCCGGCGTGGACCATGCCGCGATAATCGGCATTTTGTAACGCACACTGAGCCATGCGGACGAGCCGGCAATGGCAAGGCAGGCCGCCGTCACCCAGCTTGCGGTTTCGGCCTGGGTTGCACCAAGCACCTTTGCTGCCGCAATAATAAGCGCCAGCGTGCCGCCAAAGCCGACAATCGCCGCCACGGTCGAAGAAGCAAAAACCGAAAAGCGCATCCCTATGCCCCTGTCGATAAGCGTTCGGCAAGGCCGGAAACCGTGCGGATCAGCAGCTCAAGGTCCTGCGGGCGCGACAGACGATGATCACCATCGCGCACGAGCGTCAGCGTCACATCATCCACCGGCAGATGTTCAACGAGTTTCAGCGCATGTTGATAGGGCACGGCCTCATCCTGCATCCCTTGCAGAATATGCACCGGACAACCTGTTTCGATAATGCCCTTGAGTACGAGATTGTTGCGTCCGTCTTCCATCAGCGCACGGGTATAGATGTAGGGATTTGGCGAATATTCCGAAGGCTCTTCAAAATAGCCTTGTTCGATCAGGTCTTTCTTCTGTGCGTCGGTCAGCGATGGTTCGACAAGTTCGGCGGTAAAGTCGGGCGCAGGCGCAATCAGAATGATTCCTGCCGGAGACTTGCCAGCCTTTTTAAGCTCTTGCGCCATGCGCAATGCGATCCAGCCGCCCATGGAGGATCCGACGAGGATCTGCGGCCCCTTCGCATATTTGTCCAACACGCTGAGGCTTTCATTCAGCCAGCGTGAGATTGTACCCTGATTGAAGTCGCCGCCCGAAGAGCCATGGCCTGAATAATCAAACCGCAAAGCGGAGCGCCCGGTCTTTTCTGCCCATTCATCAAGAGCAACGGCCTTGGTTCCAAGCATGTCGGAACGGTAGCCGCCAAGCCAGACGACACCCGGTGCATGATGTCCGACACGGTTGCGAACGGCAATGTCTGCACCATCGATATCAATAAAGTCCGGCTGTGCTTCGCTCATTTTGTGCCTCCTGATTAGAGCAATCGCGATCCCATGATTTTCATTTGCCATTTATGAGAGCCTTAGAAAACCTCATTGCCTTGAAATATTGAGCAATGTGACCGATATGTCGCTCAACGCTCCCGAAATACTTCTTTATTTGTCGGGGGTGATTTTCCCTGTCAAAGATGCTATTGACTTTACCGCTCGCTTGACCACATTTCCGCGTTAAACAGGGGTTTGATGGGAAAAGGCCGTCGCGGGCCATGAAGTTAAGCCGCCTATGACGTTAATAATCAGGAGATAACGACCATTCGCCGACCGTTCAGAGCGACGCCGGTCCAGAAAGACGGACCGCGCTCCAACCGTGATATCCGGGTTCCCCGGGTCCAGCTTATCGATGCCGAAGGCCTTAACCACGGCAGCATCCCGACGCAAGACGCTATTGCGATGGCAGAAGAAGCGGGTCTCGATCTTGTCGAGATCGTGCCCAATGCCGAGCCGCCGGTATGTAAGATCGTGGATCTCGGTAAGCTGAAGTATCAGAATCAGAAAAAAGCCTCCGAAGCACGCAAGAAGCAGAAAACGGTCGAAATCAAAGAAATTAAGATGCGACCGAACATCGACACGCATGATTATGAAGTGAAGATGAAGGCTGCGCTGCGTTTCTTTGAAGAGGGCGATAAGGTCAAGGTAACTCTTCGTTTCCGTGGCCGTGAAATGGCCCACCAGGAGCTTGGTATGAAGCTTCTGTTGCGCGTGAAGGAAGATACTGTTGACATCGCCAAGGTGGAGTCCGAGCCAAAGCTCGAAGGCCGCCAGATGATGATGGTTCTGGCTCCGCGCTAAATTTAAAACTCTGCCTTTGAAAAGCCGCCTTTGGGCGGCTTTTCGTTGCTCCAACATTTCAGCAGTTAGAGATTAACATGAAAACTTTGGGCGAACTGGGCAAGTATCAGCAAAGACGCCGTCTTGCGATTGCCATTGTTATAGGGCTTCTTGTCGTGGCCCTTCTGTTTGTGAGTTCCCAATCCGATGGGTATTTGCATGAATATATCGAAGCTTTCGGCATAAGCCTCATCGTTGCGGCCATTCTCGGTCGTATGTGGTGCACGCTTTATATCGGTGGGCGCAAAAGCGCGGAAATCGTGCAGACCGGTCCTTATTCGCTCACCCGCAACCCGCTTTATGTGTTCAGCAGCATCGGCGCGATCGGCATCGGCGCTCAGACAGGCAGCTTCATTATTGCTCTGGCCTTTGGCGTGCTGTGTTATCTGGCTTTTTCGATTGTCATCCGCACGGAAGAGAAGTTTCTCAAAGCCAATTTCGGAAAGCCTTACGCGGATTATTGCGCACGTGTACCGCGATTCTTTCCGCGCTTTTCCGCATTCCGCGACGAGGATGCGCTGCTGGTAAAACCGGACCGGCTTTATCGGACATTTACCGATGGACTGGTGTTCTTTGTGGCTTATCCGTTCTTTGAGCTTATCGAATATCTGCAAAACATCCACGCATTGCCGATTTTGCTGCGTCTTTATTGAAAATCAGGCGCGATTGCGTGCAATTCGGGCTGATTCAGGCATTGCGTTTTCTGGCCTTTAAGCCTATAAGGCCGCGTTCGAACCGCCCGGCAGGGCATGCCGTGGCGGTTTCGTATGCTTTTCGGACTTGGTCGGTCCGGGAGTCAAACAAGGTTCCGGTCTTTTGCAGGACGGACGCCACTCAATACAAGAGACGTCGAGTGCCGAATGGCACGAGGGGGATCGCAAATATTAAGAGGCGTGAAGTGCTGAAAGCACGACCGGGACTAAACAAAGGAGTAGCAAAATGCCCAAGATGAAGACCAAATCGGCTGCTAAGAAGCGGTTCAAAATCACTGGCACTGGCAAGGTTGTAGCTGCGGCTGCAGGCAAGCGCCATGGCATGATCAAGCGCTCGAACAAGTTCATTCGCGATGCACGCGGCACCATGGTGCTCTCGGAAGCAGATGCGAAGATCGTAAAACAGTTCCTGCCTAACGGCCTCTAAGCCGTCTATCCTCTAAGGAGATCATAACATGGCACGTGTAAAACGCGGCGTAACTTCCCACGCCAAGCACAAAAAAGTTCTCGAGCAGGCTTCCGGTTTCCGCGGCCGTCGTAAAAATACGATCCGCACCGCTAAGGCTGCTGTTGATCGTTCGAAGCAATATGCTTACCGCGATCGCAAGAATCGCAAGCGCACGTTCCGCGCTCTGTGGATTCAGCGTATCAACGCTGCTGTCCGCGAACAGGGCCTGACCTATGGCCGTTTCATCGATGGTCTTGCAAAGGCGGGTATCGAAATCGACCGTAAGGTTCTTTCCGACATCGCAATCCATGAACCTGATGCGTTCGGTGCGCTGGTTGCTTCTGCAAAGAAGGCTCTTGAGTACCTCAAGAACACCGAGACACCAAACGCTTTTGAAGGCGCTGTTCGCTAAGCCAGCCGCCTTCCCGAAGCGATATTGTTAATTTTGGGAACCCGCGCTGGCTCGGCTGGCGCGGGTTTTTCTTTCGTATCTGATGCCAGCGGCGCGACAGTGAAGCTAAAGCAAGAGGCGTGGAGTGCTGCAAGCACGACAGGGACGTAAATAAACAAGAGGCGTGGAGTGCCGCAGGCACGACAGGGACGTAAATAAACAAGAGGCGTGGAGTGCCGCAGGCACGACAGGGACGTAAATAAACAAGAGGCGTGGAGTGCCGCAAGCACGACAGGGACGTAAATAGATGAGCGATCTTGAACAACTCGAACAAACGATCATGGGTGAAATCGCTGCGGCCAGCGACGAGCCTTCGATTGAAGCGGTGCGCGTGGCTAGCCTTGGCAAAAAAGGCACGATTTCTGAAAAGCTGAAGACGCTGGGTTCGATGACGCCGGAAGAGCGTCAGGCGCAGGGACCTGCCATCAACGGTCTGAAGAACCGCGTCACAGAAGCACTTAACGAGCGCAAAACAGAGCTGCGCAAACAAGCGATTGCTGCGCGCCTTGAGCGTGAAAAACTCGATGTGACACTTCCTGTTCGCGAAAGTGCAGTCTCGCGTGGCCGCATCCATCCAATCTCTCAGGTTGTCGATGAAATCACGGCGATTTTCGCGGATATGGGGTTTTCGATTGCCGAAGGTCCGGATATCGAGACCGACTATTATAATTTCACGGCGCTGAACTTTCCCGAAGGTCATCCGGCGCGCGAAATGCACGACACGTTCTTCTTCAATCCAGACGAGAAGGGTGAGCGCAAATTGTTGCGCACGCATACTTCGCCCGTGCAGGTGCACACGATGGAGAAGTTTGCGGCGATTCGCGATAAGGAAGGCCGCGACGAGCCGATCCGCATCGTCATTCCGGGCAAAACCTATCGCATGGATTCGGACGCCACCCATTCGCCGATGTTCCATCAGGTCGAAGGTCTGGTCGTCGATAAATCGGCCAATGTCGCCAATATGAAATGGGTGCTGGAAGAGTTCTGCAAGGCTTTCTTCGAAGTGCCTAATGTCACGATGCGCATGCGTCCGAGCTTCTTCCCCTTCACCGAGCCATCGGTGGAAGTGGATATTCAGTGCGACCGTTCCGGCCCGCATGTGAAGTTTGGCGAAGGCAATGACTGGCTCGAAATTCTGGGCTGCGGCATGGTGCATCCGAATGTGCTGCGCGCTTCGGGCTATGATCCTGACGTCTATCAGGGCTTTGCATGGGGCATGGGGATCGACCGTATCGCTATGCTGAAATACGGCATGCCTGATCTGCGCGCCTTCTTCGATGCTGATGTGCGCTGGCTCAACCATTACGGTTTCCGTCCACTCGATTTGCCGACGCTGTTCGGCGGTCTGAGCGCATAAAGACAGGAAGGAACAGACACATGAAATTCACACTTTCCTGGCTCAAGGATCACCTTGACACGCAAGCAACGCTCGACCAGATCGTCGAAAAACTGACCGATATTGGTCTGGAAGTGGATGGGGTCGATGACCGCGCCGCGTTCAAAGCTTTCAAAATCGCCAAGGTGGTGAGCGCGGTTCAGCACCCGGATGCTGACAAGCTGCGCGTTCTCTCGGTTGATACGGGCGAGGGCCAGCCAGTTCAGGTCGTTTGCGGCGCACCCAATGCGCGTGCTGGTCTGGTCGGTGTTCTGGGTCGTCCGGGCGATTATGTGCCGGGCCTTGATGTTACGCTGTCGGTTGGCAAAATCCGGGGCGTTGAAAGCTTCGGCATGATGTGTTCCGAGCGCGAGCTGGAATTGTCTGACGAGCATAATGGCATTATCGATCTGCCCGAAGATGCGCCGGTTGGCACAAGCTTCGCAAGCTATCTCGGCATTGACGATCCGATTATCGAAATCGGCCTGACGCCGAACCGTGCGGATTGCACCGGCATTCGCGGCATTGCACGCGATTTGGCAGCCGCTGGTCTTGGCACGCTCAAGAACACCCTGCCGGAAGCTGTCAAAGGCGAAGGCGAAACGCCGGTTAAGATCATTCTTGATCAGGATGCGGAAAATCCGTTCTGCACAGGTTTTGCACTGCGCATGGTCAAGGGCGTGAAGAATGGCCCAAGCCCGAAATGGATGCAGCAGCGCCTGAAAGACATTGGCCTGCGCCCGATCAATGCGCTGGTGGACATCACCAATTATGTCACATTCGATCAGGGCCGTCCGTTGCACGTCTTTGATGCGGCCAAGGTCAAGGGCGACCTGACAGTACGTCTCGCAAAGGATGGCGAAACCATTCTCGGTCTCGACCAGCGAGACTATAAGTTCAAGCCGGGCATGTATGTGATCGCCGATGATAACGGTCCTGAATCGATTGCCGGTATCATGGGCGGTGAGCATTCCGGCTGCGATGAAAATACTGTCGATGTGCTCATTGAATCCGCCCTTTGGGATCCGCGCATGATTGCGCGCACGGGTCGTGAGCTGGGCATCGTCACCGATGCACGTTATCGTTTTGAGCGCGGTGTTGATCCGGAAATGATGGTTCCGGGCGCAGAACTGGCAACGAAGCTCGTGCTTGAACTGTGCGGCGGACAGCCAACGGTTCTCGACGTGGTTGGTTATAAGGCTCCAAGCGCACGGGTGATTGATTTCCCGGTTTCGGAAGTCAAGCGCCTGACCGGTATCGACGTTTCCTATGACGCATCTTTTGACATTTTGAAGCGCCTTGGATTTGGCGTTGAAGGCGATGGCAAACTCATCAAGGCAACCGTACCAACATGGCGCGGTGACGTGGAAGGCAAGGCCGATCTCGTTGAAGAAGTCATGCGTATTCATGGCATCAACCAGATTGCACCGCAGCCGCTGCCGGGCCTTGGCACGGTTAATGGCCGTATTCTGACGACGCTGCAAATCCGCACGCGTCTGGCACGCCGCACGCTTGCTTCGCGCGGCATGATGGAAGCTGTGACCTATTCCTTCATTTCCGAAGCACAGGCCAAAGCCTTTGGCGGAGGCAAGCCGGAATTGAAGCTGGCCAACCCGATTGCAGCCGATATGTCGGATATGCGTCCTTCGCTTTTGCCGGGCCTGCTTGCAGCCGCACAGCGCAACGCGGATCGTGGCTTTGGCGATACGGCCTTGTTTGAAGTCTCGGGCATCTATGAAGGCGACAAGCCGGAACAGCAGCGCCGTGTGGCAGGCGGTATCCGTCGCGGTACGGCTGGTGTTGAAGGCTCGGGCCGTTTCTGGTCAGGCAATGCAGCACCTGTTGGTGTGTTTGATGCGAAAGCCGATGCACTCGCAGCCCTTGAAGCAGCCGGTGCACCGGTTGACCGCATCCAGATCGAAGCCGGTGGGCCAGCATGGTTCCATCCGGGTCGTTCGGGCACGTTGAAGCTCGGCCCCAAGGTGGTTTTGGGCTATTTTGGTGAGTTCCATCCCGATACGCTGGAAGCGCTTGACGTTTCGGGCGCACTGTGCGGCTTTGAAATCTATATCGATGCGATCCCTGAGCCGAAAGCCAAGGCAACCCGCACCAAGCCAGCCTTGAACCTCTCGCAGTTCCAGAGCCTCAAGCGTGACTACGCTTTCGTGGTGGATGCAAGCGTTGAAGCAGGCAGCGTGATGAAGGCCGTTTCTTCGGCTGACAAGAAGCTGATCGTTGGCGTTCAGGTCTTTGACATCTTCACCGGCGCTTCGCTGGGTGAAGGTAAGAAGTCGATTGCGGTTGAAGTGGTGTTGCAGCCACAGGACCGCACGCTGACCGACGAAGATCTGGAAACCCTGTCAAAGCAGGTGATCGCAAGTGTCACCAAACAGACCGGCGGCGTTCTTCGCGGATAAGCATAAAATAAAAAGCCCGGCTTCAAGCCGGGCTTTTGCTTTAAACCGGTTCATGCTTTTGGGCGGCGTGCCGTATAGGCATGGCGAGCATTGCCATATCGATGATCTTTTGAACGGCGGCGCGCGAATTGCCATCGCGTGCTTCAAAGGAAATGCTTTGCTGGATCATGTGATAAAATTCGCTCATTTGCGTCAGGTCAGTGCTTGCAGGCAGATCTTTATCGGCAACAGCGCGTTCAAGGCGATGGGACAGCCGCTCATGATTGCTATGGCGCACAGCTTTCAGAAATTCCTTTACCGGCACGTTTTCCGGCTTGCACTGGATGGAACTGACACTGATCATGCAGCCGCCAGCCGGACATTCAAAGGCGCTGTCAGCGCTCAATTCCAGCCATTGCCGCATACCATCCTGAATGGTTGACGCGTTTTCAAGCGCCTCAAAAGGGGCGGCACCAATGGTACGGCGATAATAGTCCACAGCCTCGCGAAACGCCTGCTCCTTGTTGCCAAAGGCCGCGTAAAAGCTCGGCGGCGTGATGCCTATCGCGGCTGTGAAGTCGTTGATCTGGGCGCATTCATAGCCTTTGCTCCAGAAAACCTTCATGACTTTTTCCAATGCAGCATCGCGGTCGAAGCTGCGTGGACGCCCTCGCGGAACCATTTTTCTCCCTTTCTATAGTTGGTTATATATAATTCCCTTGACGCGCCGTAGCAAGGCGTTATGCATTATGTAGTACCGACTATATAAATAGGATTCGTCCCATGAACGAAGTGTGTGATTCTGCCCTTGCGGCGGAAGGGGTTTCTACGTCCTCAAATCAGGCGCGCGCCATCCCTCTGGTGGTCTATTGCTTGACGCTGGGCATTTTTGCGCTGACAACGTCCGAACTGATGATTTCGGGCATGATGCCCGCCCTTCAGCAAGCCTTCGGACGTTCCATCTCCGATATTGGCAACTTGATTTCAGTCTATGCTCTGGGCATGACGATTGGCGGTCCACTGGTGACGGTGCTGTTTTTAGCGCTGAAAATCGAGAACAAGCGTGGTCTGCTGTTCCTTTTGATTTTTTACGCTGTGGCGCAAAGTATTGCTGCTTTAACAAGTAATTTTCATGTGATGCTGGTGGCACGTGTTCTCACCGGCATGGCGGCGGCGACCAGTTTTGGTCTGATGCTGGCAATCACCGCGAAGCTGGTGGTGCCTGAACTGCGCGGTCGTGCATCCTCGCTGGTCTTTGCGGGGCTGATGCTTTGCACGGTTTTGGGCGTGCCGCTCGCAACCGCCATGACCAACAGCTTCGGCTGGCGGGCCAGTTTCTGGGCGATTGTGGTGCTGGTTTTGTTCTGTGCGCTGGTGATTGCGCTCAAAATTGAAGCGAGGCCAGACAATGCCGAGGTCAACTTACGCTCCGAACTCAACGAAATGCGCAAGCCGAAACTCTGGGGCGCTTATGCAACCAGCGCGCTGGTGATTGGCGCATCATTTTCGGTCTATAGCTACCTGTCGCCGATCACGGCACAGCTTGCAGGCTTTGAGGAAGCGCAATTGCCACTCCTGCTCGCAGTCTACGGCGCGGCCAATATTATCGGCAATTATGTCATCGGGCGCTTTGTGGACCGCCATACGATTGCAACTATTTTCATTGGCATTCTGATCATGCTGGCTGCGATGGTGATCTTTGCACTGTTTGCCGAGCTGAAATTTGCCACGGTGCTGGCAATTGTCATGATTGGTCTGACGGGTATTGCGCTTAATCCGGCTTTCATTGCGCGTGTGATGCGAATCGCGCATCCGGGTGCACTGGTCAATGCCATGCATGCATCGGTCATCAATATCGGACTGGCGCTTGGCCCATGGGCGGGTGGCTTTGCACTATCGTCAGGTTATAGCCTGTATGCGCCGCTTTGGGTAGGCGTAATCATGACGCTTCTTGGCCTGTTAACCCTTGCACCCCGTGCGCTGCGGAAGATGTAAGCGTATTTTTTATATGGAAAATAAAGGACTCTGCTATTTGCAGGGTCTTTTTATTATGTCATTTTTTAAGTCAGGAGATTTCATTGAAACATTTGCGTCATTCCTGTCTAGAACCAAACGCGCAAGAGGAACTTTTCATAAAGATCATTTTGAATGATCCGCTTTTGAGAGATGCCTTGCATCGAGCTCGTGACTTGAAATTACCCGATTGTTGGATCGTGTCGGGAGCACTTTATAATACGGTATGGAATGCATTGACGGAGCGGTCGTCGGGATATGGCATCAAAGATATCGATATAGCCTATTTTGATGCCGGTGATTGTTCATGGGGAGCTGAGAGTGAGTTTATCGATAGAGGTGCCATACGATTCGAAGATTTTCCTCTGCCCGTAGAAATACGGAACCAGGCTCGGGTTCATTTGTGGTTTGAGCAACATTTTGGCCAGCCTTATGAACCGCTTTATTCCGCTACGCAATCAATCGAACGATATCCCGCAATTGCACAATGTGTGGGCGCAAGGCTTGAAACAGACGGAACGGTATGTGTTCACGCGCCTTTCGGTCTCAAAGACATTTTTTCATTCCTCTTACGCCCCAATCGTGTCATCGATAACCGCAATACATCCAATGTTAAAGCTCAACGCGCGCTTGAGTACTGGCCGGAACTGGTTGTCGAACCATGGGATACGAGCGATGAACTTCAAAGAGAGGAATAGCATGTTTCGTTGGGGTATTCTTTCCACGGCCAAGATTGGCGTCACACAGGTTATTCCGGCACTTTGTGTGTCTGACAATGGTGTTGTTCATGCAATCGCCAGCCGCGATCTGGCGCGTGCCCGCGCTGTGGCGGACCGTTTTGGGGCACCGCTGGCCTTCGGTTCCTATGAAGAGTTGTTGGCAAGCGATGAAGTGGATGGCGTTTATATCCCGTTGCCTACCTCGCAGCACATCGAATGGACACTCAAAGCTGCGCAGGCTGGGAAACACGTGCTTTGCGAAAAGCCGATTGCGCTGAAAGCTGACGACATTGATCAGCTGATTGCAGCCCGCAACAAGCACAAAGTGACAATCGCCGAAGCCTTCATGGTTTATTACCATCCACAATGGATCAAGCTGCGTCATCTTCTCGCTGACGGCGCGATTGGCACGCTGCGCCATGTCCAGGGAGCTTTTAGCTATTTCAACAATGATCCGACCAATATGCGCAATCAGCCGGAACTGGGCGGCGGTGTGCTGCCGGATATTGGCGTTTATCCAACCGTTGTGACGCGCATGGTGACAGAGAAAGAGCCGCTCTCGGTTCAGGCGACGGTCGAGTTCGATCCGAAGTTTGGTACGGATCGTTATGCCAATGTGTCGGCACGCTTTGATGGTTTTGATCTAAGCTTTTATGTTGCCACCCAGCTTGCCGGTCGTCAGACCATGGTTTTTCACGGTGACAAAGGCTTTATCGAAGTGCATGCGCCCTTCAACACCGGCAAATATGGTCATGGCCGCATCACACTTCATAATGCCGGGCATACGGAGGCGACAGAATGGTCATTTTCCGATATAAATCACTATCAGCTTCAGGCCGAAAACTTTGTGCGTGCCACGAAAGGGGAAAGCGTGATGCTGTTTTCTCTGGAAAACTCGAAGGCTAATCAGAAATTTATCGATGCAATATATCGCGCTGGTAAAAGCGACGGCTTTGTGAACGTCTGATTTGTGTGACTGGAACAATTGTCAGGAAGAAATCTTTCTTTGTCAGGCCGCTTGTGACTTGCAGTGAAAAAGACCCTTTCTTATATACGCCTCACACAGGCTTTGATAAAAGGCGGGCGGCTTGAAAAACACTTCCCGACATCACACCTTGAAGCAGGCATTGTGAAATTGATAGGAACCGCTCATGGAACGCTCGGTAGAGGTTTTGGCGGTTTGCTGAATGGAGAGAAATATGGCTAAAGTTATTGGTATCGATCTGGGAACGACCAACTCCTGCGTCGCCGTCATGGACGGAAAAAGCGCGAAGGTCATTGAAAATGCCGAAGGTGCGCGCACCACGCCTTCGATTATCGCTTTCAGCGATAGTGACGAACGCCTCGCTGGTCAGCCTGCGAAGCGTCAGGCGGTCACGAACCCTGAAGGTACTCTGTTTGCCGTAAAGCGCCTGATTGGCCGCCGCTTTGATGACCCAATGGTCACCAAGGACAAGGATCTTGTGCCTTACAAGATCGTCAAGGGCGACAATGGCGATGCCTGGGTTGAAGTTCACGGCAAGAAATATTCCCCATCGCAGGTTTCCGCGATGATCCTTCAGAAGATGAAGGAAACCGCTGAATCTTACCTCGGTGAAACTGTTAAGCAGGCCGTTATCACGGTTCCGGCTTACTTCAACGATGCGCAGCGTCAGGCAACCAAGGATGCCGGCAAGATCGCTGGTCTTGAAGTTCTGCGTATCATCAACGAACCAACCGCTGCAGCACTCGCCTATGGTCTCGACAAGAGCGAAGGCAAGACGATTGCTGTTTACGATCTTGGTGGTGGTACGTTCGACGTGTCGGTTCTCGAAATCGGCGACGGCGTATTTGAAGTGAAGTCCACCAATGGTGATACCTTCCTCGGTGGTGAAGACTTTGACATGCGTCTGGTCGAATACCTCGTTGCTGAGTTCAAGAAGGAAAGCGGCATCGATCTGAAGAACGACAAGCTTGCTCTGCAGCGCCTGAAGGAAGCTGCTGAAAAGGCAAAGATCGAACTTTCGTCGGCACAGCAGACCGAAATCAACCTGCCGTTCATCACCGCTGACCAGACTGGTCCGAAGCACCTTGCCATCAAGCTTTCGCGTTCGAAGTTCGAAAGCCTGGTTGATGATCTTGTGCAGCGCACGGTCGAGCCATGCAAGGCAGCGCTCAAGGATGCAGGCCTCAAGGCTGGCGACATTGATGAAGTGGTTCTGGTTGGCGGTATGACCCGTATGCCGAAGATCCAGGAAGTCGTGAAGCAGTTCTTCGGTAAGGAACCGCACAAGGGCGTGAACCCGGACGAAGTTGTTGCCATGGGTGCAGCCATTCAGGGCGGCGTTCTGCAGGGCGACGTCAAGGACGTTCTGCTGCTCGACGTAACTCCGCTTTCGCTCGGCATTGAAACGCTCGGTGGCGTGTTCACACGCTTGATCGAACGCAACACCACGATCCCGACCAAGAAGTCGCAGACTTTCTCGACCGCTGAAGACAATCAGTCGGCTGTGACGATCCGCGTCTTCCAGGGCGAACGTGAAATGGCTGCCGACAACAAGATTCTTGGCCAGTTCGACCTCGTTGGCATTCCTCCGGCACCACGCGGCGTTCCGCAGATCGAAGTCACCTTCGACATCGACGCCAACGGTATTGTGAACGTGTCTGCCAAGGACAAGGGCACCGGCAAGGAACACCAGATCCGCATTCAGGCATCGGGTGGTCTTTCGGACGCCGACATCGAAAAGATGGTCAAGGACGCGGAAGCAAACGCGGAAGCTGACAAGCAGCGTCGCGATGCTGTTGAAGCCAAGAACCAGGGTGAAAGCCTCGTTCATTCGTCTGAAAAGTCACTGAAGGAATATGGTGACAAGGTTTCGGCAGAAGACAAGCAGGCAATCGAAAGCGCAATTGCAGCGCTGAAGACCGCGCTTGAAGGCGACAATGCTGAAGACATCAAGGCGAAGACCCAGACTCTTGCCGAAGCTTCGATGAAGCTTGGTCAGGCCATGTACGAAGCAGCACAGGCTGCGGAAGAAGGTGGTGCTGCCGGTGCTGAGCAGGCTTCTTCAAACGACGATGTCGTTGACGCCGATTATGAAGAAATCGACGACGACAAGAAAAAGTCGTAAGCCTTGTCCGTAAACGCTCAAGCCCGGGTCATTCCCGGGCTTTTGCGGCCTTTCGGGACGGTTGCACCGGACGGACAAAATTGACAACAGTCCAGCAGATCCGCTTTGAGCGATCTGCGCCAAATGGGACCGTGGAGCCGCATTTCTTGCGCTCGCTCCTGCCGTCGGGATAACGAACGATGAAGATCGATTATTACGAAGCTCTGGGTGTGGAGCGAACAGCAGACGATAAGGTGCTCAAAAGCGCTTTTCGCAAGCTGGCTATGGAATATCATCCGGATCGCAATCCGAATAATCCGGATGCTGAACGCAAGTTCAAGGAAATCGGCGAAGCCTATGAAACGCTCAAAGATCCGCAGAAGCGTGCAGCCTATGACCGTTACGGTCATGCAGCCTTTGAAAATGGCGGTATGGGCAATGGTTTTGGCGGTGGCGGCTTTGGTGGCGCTGGTGGTTTCTCCGATATTTTCGAAGATATTTTTGGCGAGATGATGGGTGGCGGTCGCCGCCGCTCCAATGGCGGCCGCGAACGTGGTGCCGATCTTCGCTACAATATGGAAGTCAGCCTGGAAGAAGCCTATTCCGGCAAGGCCGCACAGATTCGTGTGCCGACTTCCATTACCTGTGATGAATGTTCCGGCTCTGGCGCCAAGGCTGGCTCACAGCCGACCACCTGTAGCATGTGCTCCGGCTCTGGCCGTGTGCGCGCATCGCAGGGCTTCTTCTCGGTCGAACGCACCTGCCCAACCTGTAATGGTCGTGGCCAGATCAGCAAGGACCCATGCGGCAAGTGTCACGGTCAGGGCCGTGTGACGCAGGAGCGCTCACTTTCGGTCAATATTCCGGCAGGCATTGAAGACGGAACGCGCATTCGTCTGGCTGGCGAAGGTGAAGCGGGAACGCGCGGCGGACCGTCGGGCGATCTTTATATTTTCCTGTCAGTCAAACCGCATGAATTCTTCCAGCGCGATGGTGCCGATCTTTACTGCAAAGTGCCAATCTCAATGACCACGGCTGCTCTTGGCGGTGACTTTGAGGTTTCCACGCTGGATGGCACACAAACACGCGTGAAAGTGCCGGAAGGCACACAGAACGCCAAGCAATTCCGCCTCAAGGGCAAGGGCATGCCGGTTTTGCGCCAGCAGGCCGTGGGTGATCTTTATATCCAGATCGACATTGAGACGCCGCAGAATCTGTCCAAGCGGCAGCGCGAGCTGCTTGAGGAGTTTGAACAGCTCTCATCCAAAGAGAATAGCCCCAAATCGTCAGGCTTCTTCTCGCGGATGAAGGAGTTTTTCGAAGGTATAGGTGAGTAAAAAAAAGGGAGCCGAATGGCTCCCTTTTTTTACGCCTCGCCCTGATCCTGTCCTGCTTAAATAATTTAAGAGGGTAGTCTGGCCGCAAATAGGATGATCTCTGCGGTCTTTTAACCGTATAAATGCACTATAACGGCTAAAAGTATTGCCGTTTGGCATTTTGGCCGCACAAATGACACTCTGCTCGTTGAAAATGCCGCATCGCGCTTTCCAAAAATAAGTTTTGATTTTCGGGCCGATACGGTAACTTGTCTGATAACGACAGTGGGAGCAATTGGAATGGCAGTGCAGCTCGGCAGGAAACTGGCCGCTAAGTTCGATGAGGAAATCCGTTTTTTCAAAGGCTGGATAGACGGACCGAAAGCGGTCGGCGCGATATTGCCGACAAGCTCGATTACGGCGCGACGCATGGCGAGCGTCATTGATACCAAATCAGGCCTGCCTGTTCTTGAACTCGGACCGGGCACCGGTGTTATCACCAAAGCCATTCTTGCGCATGGCGTGAAGCCGGCCGATCTTTACTGCGTTGAATATTCGTCGGATTTTGTCGAGCATCTCAGCAAGACTTACCCTGATGTAAACATCATTCATGGCGATGTGTTTGATCTTGACCTGGCGCTTGGCGAGATGAAAGATCAGAAATTCGACAGCATTGTTTCCGCTGTTCCCATGCTGAATTTTCCTATGGAAAGCCGCATTCGGCTGATGGAAAGCCTGTTGTCGCGTCTGCCGCGCGGCCGTCCGCTCATACAGATTACCTATGGCCCGCGTCCGCCGGTGCCAGCGGGCAAGGGCAATTACATCGTGCAGCATTACGACTTTGTCGTGCGCAATGTGCCGCCTGCGCAGCTCTGGGTCTATCGCAGCCCGCTCGTCTGAATTCCCACGGAGCAAGCAATTCTATGACAGCAAAAATTCTGGTTTTTGCCGGTTCTATTCGCAAGGGAGCCTTTTCGGGCCATATGGCAGATGCGGCTGAAAAAGAACTCGAAAAACAGGGTGCGAAGGTCACACATCTTTCGCTGGCCGATTATCCAATGCCGATGATGAATGAGGATCTGGAAGCCGAAGAAGGCGTTCCCGAAAATGCCATGAAACTTGGCCGCCTCTTGGCCGAGCATGACGGGCTGATGATCTGTTCGCCGGAATATAATGCATCGATCCCGCCGCTTCTTAAAAACACAATCGACTGGATCAGCCGCATTTCAAAGGATGGCGACAAGCCGCTCAAGCCTTATGCGGGGTTGACGGTCGGGCTTTGCTCAACCTCCAACGGTGCTTTTGCGGGAATGCGCGGGCTCTATCATTTGCGCGCCGTGTTGATGGCTGTTGGAACGCAGGTTGTCACCGAACAATGTTCGGTCAGTGGTGCTGCCGATGCCTTCCATGATGATGGGACGCTCAAAAACGAACGTCAGGCACAGATGCTGAGCGCTGTTTGCAAAAGTCTGATCAAGCATTCGGTTCATCCGGGCCGCTGATAATCCGTACTATCCGCATATTTCAGGGCGCGGTATCTTTCGTACCGCGCCCTGTTGTGCGAATAAATCAGAAATCACAGCGGAGAATAGCATGACGACGAAAGATTTGCGGGATCGCCTGATCGTGGGCCTCGATGTACCGACCATTGCTGAAGCGGAGACAGTGGTCGAAGAACTCGGCGATGCAGTCACTTTCTATAAGATCGGCTATCAGCTTGTGTTTGCTGGCGGGCTTGATTTCGCAAAAAGCCTGATTGCGGCAAAGAAAAAAGTCTTTCTCGACATGAAGCTCTTGGACATCGACAACACCATCGCCAAGGGCGTGGAAAATGTTGCGAAGATGGGCGTTTCGATGCTCACGCTGCATGCTTATCCAAAAGCCATGCGCTCGGCTGTGCAAGCGGCGAAAGGCTCTGATCTCTGCCTGCTTGGCGTGACGGTCCTGACCTCGATGGATGAGGCGGATCTCAAAGAAGCGGGCTATTCCGATACACCGGAAGCGCTGGTTTTGAAGCGTGCCGAGCAAGCGCGTGATGCGGGCATGGGCGGGATTGTGGCTTCGGCCGCCGAAGCTTTTGCGATCCGCCAGGCGATCGGCTCTGAGATGGCTGTTGTCACACCGGGCATTCGCCCGGCAGGCAGCGACAAGGGCGACCAGAAGCGCGTCATGACGCCTGCCGATGCGCTGAAAGCCGGTGCAAGCCATCTCGTCGTTGGGCGCCCGATCGTGAGCGCCAGTGATCGCCGGGCTTCAGCCCTTGCCATTTTGGAAGAAATGAAGTCGGCTCTATAAGTTGCTGGAGGAGAAAACAATGACCAAAGCCTATTGGATTGCCCGTGTGGATGCCCGTGATACGGAGCGCTACAAGGATTATGTTTCCACTGCCAAGCCAGCTTTTGAGCGCTATGGCGCGAAGTTTATCGCGCGGGGCGGTAAGGCTGAAGCCGTCGAAGGACCGGGCCGGGCCCGCAATGTCATCATCGAATTTGAAACGATGCAGCACGCACTCGATTGTTATAATTCGCCCGAATATCAGGCGGCAAAAGCCATCCGCCAGACTGTGGCGGATGGCGAAATCGTCATTGTTGAAGGGGTTTGACCTTCAAAGCCTGACCGGTGGGTCGTGACGACCACTGACTGACAGATCAAGCAAAACGACTTTGCCCGCATGCGGATCCGCATTGCGGGCATTTTCATTCATGCCCTCATATGCGCTGGTGACAATCAGCACAGAGGCGTCCGCACCGATAAAGGCCGGGCAGGTCGGCTGCGTAACCGGCAATTTTATTGAGCGGATCAGACGCCCTTGCGGCGAATAGGCATTGAGCGCACTCCCACCCCAGCAGGCATTCCACAGCGTGCCTTCCGCGTCCACCACCGAGCCATCAACCCCACCATCTTCTACGCGATGATGAAACACGCTCTTTTCAGAAGTGGGCAGACCGGTTTCGGGATCGGTATCAACCCGCCAGATAATATTGCGGTCGGTATCTGCAAAATAGGCGATCCTGCCATCGGGTGAAAAGCAGATCGAATTGGTGATTGTGATGCCGGAGAAAAGCTTTTTTACCTGCCCTTCGCGATACCACCAGATTGCACCCGCATCTTTCTCGGCTTTCTTGCCCATGGTTCCGATCCAGAAGGAACCGGATGGGTGCACACGCGCATCATTGGAGCGCGTTATGTCATTCTCAGCTTCCAGCGGGTGATGCAGCGTCAGGCGTCCATTTGCGCGCTCGCGTACGAACAGGCCATGTTCGCTGACAATCAGCTGGCGTTGACGATCAATGACCGCAAGAGCACTGGCTTTCATACCAAGATCATGCGTGCGCACTTCACCGCTGTCGTCTCTCTCAATAAGCCGCTGCCCCAGAATATCGAACCACCAGCATTGCGCGGTCAGTGGATCATAACCCGGACCTTCGCCCAACTCTGCAATATGGTCGGCAAATATGGTTGTCTTGACTGCGCTCACCTGCTCCTCCCGATTTTGGTGACCGTCAGCATAATCAAGCGCAGGGCTGCGATCCAGCTACAAATATTTGTGTAAGCAGAAAGGACTATATTGCTTGTTGAATCCGTTTTAAGTTCCGGCAACTAAGAATCGCGAGGAAATCATGTCGCTAAAAGTTGCGGTCCAGATGGACCATATCAGCACGGTCAATATTGCAGGTGACACCACCTTTGCTCTGTCGCTTGAAGCGCAGAAGCGCGGCCACGAACTCTACCACTATACACCTGACCGGCTTTCCATGCGTGACGGCGTTGTTTCGGCGCGACTTGAGACGCTGGAAGTGCGCGACATCAAGGGCGATCATTTCACGCTTGGCGAGCCTGTGCGCCGTGACATGACTGATATGGACGTGGTGCTGCTGCGTCAGGACCCGCCATTCGACATGAATTACATCACCAATACGCATCTGTTGGAGCGTATCCATCCAAAGACGCTGGTGGTGAATGACCCGGCATGGGTGCGCAACAGCCCGGAAAAGATTTTCGTCACCGAGTTTCCGGATCTGATGCCGGAAACACTGATCACCAAAGACCCGCAAGAGGTTATGGATTTTCGCCGCGAGTTTGGCGACATTATTTTGAAGCCGCTTTATGGCAATGGCGGTGCAGGCGTGTTCCATCTGGCCGATGGCGACCGCAACCTCACTTCGCTTCTCGAAATGTTCGGCCAGCTCTTCAAAGAGCCGTTCATTGCGCAGCGTTATCTCAAGGATGTGCGCTCAGGCGACAAGCGCATCATTTTGATTGACGGCGAGCCGGTTGGTGCAATCAACCGTGTGCCTTCGGAAAGCGACGCACGTTCCAACATGCATGTTGGTGGCCGTGCAGAGCAAAGCAAGCTGACTGCGCGCGAGCAGGAAATCTGCGCGCGCATTGGCCCGTCGCTCAAGGAACGTGGATTTATTCTCGTCGGCATCGACGTGATCGGGGATTACATGACCGAGATCAATGTGACCTCGCCAACAGGCATTCGCGAAATTGAGCGCTTTGACGGCACCAATATTGCAGCGCTCTTCTGGGACGCTGTTGAAGCCAAGCGTAAATAAGATCACATCTTAAAGATGATAATGATAGGGCCGGTCTGACACAATCAGACTGGCCCTTTCTCTTGATTGCATTCACTGAAAATGCTTAAATCTTTTGGTTGTATTTAAGCACTTGCTCACTTTATAGCTGTGCTGCGTGTTATGCGGGGGCATATGGTAGCGCGCGTTGGAACGGTTGCCTTTCAAGGCATAGAGGCGGTGCCTGTCGATGTGCAGGTGATGGTGGCGCCGGGAAAAATGGGCATGTCGATTGTCGGCCTGCCCGATAAGGCCGTGGCGGAAAGCCGGGAGCGGGTGCAGGCAGCACTCCATGCCTCAGGCCTCTCCATGCCGACCAAACGGGTGACGGTTAATCTGGCGCCTGCCGATCTGCCGAAAGAGGGGTCGCATTACGATCTTCCCATAGCAGTGGGGCTGATGGCGGCCATCGGTGCGATTCCTGCCGATGCCATTCAATCTTACATGATGCTGGGCGAGCTGTCGCTTGACGGTACGATTACCGCTGTTGCGGGTGTTCTTCCCGCAGCAATCAGCGCCAATCGTGAGGATAAGGGGCTGATCTGTCCCCATGCCTGCGGATCGGAGGCGGCATGGGCCGGCGCTGATATTGATATCCTTGCACCGCGCAGCCTGATCGCGCTGGCAAATCATTTCAAAGGCTCGCAGGTGCTGACACGGCCTGAGCCGTCCATGCGCGTTTCAACCGATGTGCCGCCCGATCTGGCTGACATCAAAGGGCAGGAGACGGCCAAACGTGCGCTGGAGATTGCCGCCGCAGGCAATCACAATCTGCTGCTGGTCGGCCCACCCGGATCAGGCAAATCCATGCTGGCGCAACGCTTGCCTTCCATTTTGCCACGACTTAGCCCCCGCGAGCTTTTGGATGTTTCGATGATTGCCTCTATTGCGGGCGAGCTTTCCGGCGGAAAACTCTCCGATCGAAGACCGTTCCGCGACCCGCATCATTCGGCGTCTATGGCGGCCATGGTCGGCGGTGGCTTGCGTGCGCGCCCGGGCGAGGTCTCACTTGCGCATAATGGCGTATTGTTTCTCGACGAATTTCCCGAGTTTACACCGCAGGTGCTCGATTCCTTGCGCCAGCCGCTTGAGACCGGTGAATGCATGATTGCGCGCGTCAATCACCGCACCAGCTATCCGGCGCGTTTTCAACTGATTGCCGCAATGAACCCCTGCCGTTGCGGCATGGCAGGGGAACCGGGGCATACTTGCGCACGCGGGCCGCGGTGCCAGAGCGATTATCAGGCGCGCATTTCTGGTCCATTGCTGGATCGCATTGATCTGCGCGTTGATATGCCTGCCGTTTCAGCACTTGATCTCATTCAGCCATCGCAATCAGAGCGAAGCGAGAGTGTTGCCAAGCGTGTGGCGCGTGCGCGCGCCATCCAAAGCGCACGCTATTCGGCCCTTGGGCTCGATTCATCAATGACCAATGCCCATGCTTCGGCAAATCTGATTGAGGACGTGGCGAAGCCTGATGCTGCCGGTATCAAACTGTTGCGCGATGCCAGTGAACAGATGCGTTTTTCCGCCCGCGCGTATCATCGCATTTTGAAAGTGGCGCGTACTCTCGCTGATCTCGACGGTGTCGATCAGATCAGCCGGATACACCTTGCCGGTGCGATTTCCTATCGGATGGGAGCGGAAAGGCTGATCGCTTCTGCCTGAATTTATTTAACCGATCCAACGAGCAGATTGTCCGGGCTTTCGATGCTGACCCAGCGGCCTGTATTGTTGGCGGCCTGACGCTTGAGATAGGTGTAGTCGGTTTCATCCCAGCGCAAAACTTCGTCGGTCAGATTGTCGAGAACAAAGTCGCCACGATCCGTGCGAACGGTCAGAACGGCATGGCCTTCGCCGTCCGGCTTGCGCACGACGGTGATCAGCAGGTCGGTCATCGGAATGCCAGCCTTGGCCAGCTCACGCTGCTTGAGCAGAGCGTAATCTTCACAATCGCCAACCGTGGTCGGGTAAGCCCAATATTCCTCAACGCCGTAGATTTCCATGTCGGTCATCGGCTTGATGCGTTCATTGATCGAAAGATTGACCGCCTGAATGTGCTGCCAATTGTTGTTGTTGAGCGAAAGCGCGCGTGTATCGCGGCTCACGATGCTGCATTCAGCGGCTTCGCGCTTGCAGAATTCGTAATGGCCGATTGGCTGTGATGTGAGCTTGCCCGTCTGCATGAAGGGGCCGGAGGCTGCCTGCGCACCAAAGCTGAGCGTGAGAGCGGCAATACCGATGCTGGCAGCAGCGATAAGTTTCAAGCTGGAGCGAACTACACAAAACATACTCAACGCCCTTTTCACAGCCCGCAACGGGCATTTATTAACGAAAAGTTAAAATATGAAACATGGCCTGAGTCAATTAAGACTGTGGCGCCTTCGCCCAACTTCTTAATTAATGGTTAACACGGGTGGTGTGGATTATATACATCTTTTGCGTGTGTAAATGCATACAAAAAAACCGCTATGGCGGCCATAGCGGTTTCAATATAATTTATTAAATCAAGTAGTTAGAGCGGTGTGAAACACACATTGGTGTGGCCTGCGCTCACGAAACCAAGGCGCTGAGCCGCGCCCTTGGAGAGATCAAGCACGCGTCCTTTGATAAAAGGGCCGCGGTCATTGATGCGCACGACAAGCGATTTGCCATTGCGCTGGTTGGTCACTTTAACCTTGGTGCCCAGTGGCAATGTTTTGTGCGCTGCAGTCAAACCGGCTGGGTTCATGCGTTCGCCCGATGCCGTGCGGGAGGTCAGCGCATACCAGGAAGCACCGCCACAGCGCGCAGCCTGAGCTTCCATTGCGGTGATCGAGAACAGACCGGTTGTCGCAACGGCGAGCATAGCCATACGGATTTTGAAGTTCATTGTGATTCCAATAGTCGTTTCGAAAGGCCTTCACAGTCATGACTGATAAAGACCGGTGCCAACTGGAATCTAAATGTGGCGATGGCGTGATGTTATTGAGAGTATAATGAGGGGATAGAATCGATTATCTCAGCGGAATATCATCCTATACTGGACGTTGTTTATTTAGATTATCAAGAAGAAATCAGGAATATTTGGGATTGAATCGCGTTATCTCTGTAAATCTGCTTACGATTCGTTAGGATTTGGAGGATGACTGCCTTGATTCATGTTTTTAAGCGCGATCCTCAAGAAAATCTGCTTGCGACAGGGCGATGGCTTAGCCGAGCCAATACAATTTTTATTTGTATGGCTAGTTTTCCATCGGAATCCATAAGATGACAAAATCCGGCCTTTTTCGCGAAAACTGCAACCTGTGGATGCTTTTTTGATGATCAAGTTTGGAGTCCTTGCTGTAACTTTTGTTGAAACCCTGCGTGATGACGCAGATTTGTCCACGCCTCCTATGCATGCAAAAGCCAAAATCCTGCTATAAGCGCTCATCTTCAGAATGGAATATCATGCAGGATAATACGCAACAGGACGATGCCGATAAAGAATTGCCGCCGGTCTCGGCGGGCAAGCGTATTGTTTATCTCTGCCTCGGTTTGCTGATGCTGGCTCTTGGTATCGTCGGTGCCATTCTGCCGGTGATGCCAACAACGATCTTCATCATTCTTGCTGCATGGTTTTTTGCGCGCTCCTCGCCGAAGTTCGAGGCGCGTCTGCTGGCCGATCCGCGTTTTGGTCCGATGATCATCAAATGGCGTGAGCGTGGCGCGATCCCCCCCAAAGCAAAACTATATGCATGCCTTGGCATGGCATTCGGCTATGGCATGTTCTGGTGGGGTGCGCAGCCGGGGCCATGGCTCGCGATAGGCGTTGCAATCTTCATGCTGGGCTCCGCCGCTTATGTTCTTTCTCGCCCCAATGCGTGAGTCATATATTATTATGTTTGCATATATAGGCATGAAACCGCACCCATGCTTGAATGATACAAAGCTGTTACACAGCTGTCATATGACTGTTATATAGAGCGCGTAGATGGCTGTTGACGCTTTTTCGTCATGTGTCTTTTACAACAGGGGCTGGTGCTCATGAACAAGATGATTTCCTCGACCGCAGCGCTCGCAATTGCTGCCGTATTGTCGGTTTCCGCAGCAAACGCGCGCGAACAGATTCAGGTTTCCGGTTCCTCGACCGTTTTGCCTTATGCCAAGATCGTTGCCGAAACCTTTGGTGAAACCTATCCGAACTTCAAGACGCCGGTTGTTGAATCGGGCGGCTCTGGCGCAGGCATCAAAGAATTCTGCAAGGGCGTTGGTGAAAACACCATCGATATTGCAAACGCATCGCGTCCGATGAAGGAAACGGAACTCAAGTCCTGCATCGACGCTGGCGTCAAGGACGTTCAGGAAGTCCGTTTCGGTTATGACGGTATCGTCTTTGCAACAGATGTAAACGGCCCGGACTGGAAGCTTACCCCGGTTGACCTTTATAAGGCACTTGCTGCCAAGGTTATTGTTGACGGCAAGCTCGTAGACAATCCAAACACCAAGTGGAATCAGGTCAATGCAGACCTGCCGGATTGGGACATTGCGGCTTATATCCCTGGCGAAAAGCATGGCACCCGCGAAGTTTTTGAAGAAAAGCTTCTTGCTGACGGCTGCAAAGAATCGGGCGCTCTTGAAGAAATCAAGAAGACCGGTCTTGATGACAAGGCCGCCGCTTCCGCCTGTATCGCTGTCCGCAAGGACGGCAGGGCTGTTGATATTGATGGCGATTACAGCGAAACGCTGGCACGTATCGGTTCCAACAAGCAGGGCGTTGGCGTTTTCGGCCTCTATTTCTTCGAAAACAATGCTGACAAGCTCAAGGTTGCCACTGTCAATGGCGTAACGCCATCGGCTGACACCGTTGCCTCGGGTGAATATCCGGTTTCGCGTCCGCTGTTCTTCTATGTGAAGAAGGCGCATCTGGGCGTCATTCCAGGCCTCAAGGAATATGTAGACTTCTTCCTGTCTGAACAGATGGTCGGCCCGGACGGCCCGCTTGCTGAATACGGTCTGGTTCCTGCGCCAGATGCAGAACGTGAAGCACAGCGCACTGCCTTCACCGAAGGCAAGGTTCTGGCAGTTAAGTAAGCTTTGAGCTGTGGAACGTGGGGATCATTGGCCCCCACGTTCTTTCTCTTTGGCGCTGGTTGGGTATGACAAGCGTATTCGCGTGGAAATAAGCTGGCTGTTTTATTGTATCGGTAAGCTGTTTCTGCATTTTTTGGGGCAACCGGGGAAATTGAATGTCCTTCTTTCTGGTTCTCGTCAGTGTCGTTGCAATCGGACTGATCGGATTCTTCATAGGTCGTCAGCGCGCCGTTGCAATTGACAAGGCGCAGCCTGCCAGGTCCGCAGGTGCAAATGCAGAGAAAATGCATTCCCGCCCGCTTTATCATGGCTGGTGGGTTTTCCTCGTTTCCGCGTTACCGGCAGTGCTGTTTCTGGCGGTTTGGGCGATCGGCACATCCGTTTATCTTGATCACACCGCGACAGCACAAATGCCTGCCGCCGTTGAAGATGGTTCATATTCCGAGCGCAGTCTGCAGCTCAGCATGATCCGCAGTCTCTCCGATGGCATGCAGAAGCTGACGCCTGCTGAAATCGACAGTTTCCCGCAGACTTACAAGGAAGCGCGCGACGTGCTCGGCTCGAAGGGCGTGGCGCTTGCAACCGAAGGTCAGGACTATATGGTCCCGGTTGCTCTGTTCCTTGATAAGGCAAACAAGGTTTCCCATACGCTTGGCAGCGCAATTGCTCTGGTTATCGCGGTTGCTGGCCTGATTTTCGGTCTTTCCGGCATCAAGCGCCGCACACGGGCCCGCAACAATGTCGAGCGCATCGTCTTGTGGGGGCTGATTGCTGCGTCCGGCATCGCAATTCTCACAACCATCGGCATCGTTTTCTCTGTGCTGTTTCAGACTGTGAGCTTCTTCCAGTCGGTTGCTCCGATGGACTTCTTCTTTGGCACCGTGTGGGACCCACGCTTTGCAGCCGCAGGTTCGGGTGGTGAAGTCGGGCAGTTCGGTCTGATCCCGCTTCTGGCCGGTACACTCTATATTGCTTTTGTTGCCATGCTGTTTGCTGTGCCGGTTGGCCTGTTCTCGGCGATCTATATGGCTGAATATGCCTCGCCGCGTGTGCGTACTGTGGTCAAGCCGGTGCTAGAACTTCTGGCCGGTATCCCGACCATTGTTTATGGCTTCTTCGCTCTGATTACGGTTGGCCCGTTCCTGCGTGATCTCTCGGCGGCCATTGCGGGCGGTCAGGGCTTCATCATGGCGCAGAGTGTGCTGACCGCTGGTCTGGTCATGGGCGTGATGCTGATCCCGTTCGTGTCGTCGCTTTCCGATGATATTATCACCGCGGTGCCGCGCTCGCTGCGTGATGGCTCGCTTGGCCTTGGCGCCACGCGCTCCGAGACAATCAAGCGTGTCGTTCTGCCAGCAGCGCTTCCCGGTATTGTCGGCGCCCTTTTGATGACAGCCTCGCGTGCGATTGGTGAAACCATGATCGTGGTGCTTGCAGCCGGTGTTGCCGCCCGCCTGAGTGCCAATCCTTTTGAAGCCATGACGACGATCACTGTCAAAATCGTCAGTCAGCTCACGGGCGATCTTGAATTCGATTCGCCGCAAACGCTGGTTGCCTTTGCGCTGGGTATTACCCTCTTTGTCCTGACGCTGATCATGAACATCTTTGCGCTCTACATCGTTCGCAAGTACCGGGAGCAGTACGAATAATGACCGATTCAACTCTCAATGCCGGCACTGCGGTAACAAAGCCCCAGCGCCGCGATATCGGGATCAAGCGTCGCTACGCTGCCGAACGCCGCTTCCGCCTCTATGGCATCCTCGCCATTGCGATTGGCGTGTTCTTCCTCTTCGCGCTTTTGTTCTCGGTTTTCTCGAAGGGCTATACAGCCTTTGGACAGACGACGATTTACCTGCCCGTTAAGCTTGATGCGCAGGTTATCGATCCGGGTAACAAACTGGCAACCGATCCGAATGTGCTGATCACGGCCAATTATCCGCTTCTGGTGCGCAATGCATTGGCGGAAAAACTCGGTGTAGCATCCACAAATCGCGCAGAAATGCGCGAAGTCGGACGCTTCTTCTCCGATGGTGTCCGCGTTCAGCTTCGCCAGATGGTGATGGACAATCCATCGCTGATTGGCACAACGCAGATCGTTCCCGTACTCGCTGCCGCTGATATTGATTCTGCCTATAAGGGCCAGATTGATCTCTCGGTGCCTGAGGCAAACCGCAAGGTTTCCGACCGTCAGTTTGCATGGATCAAGAAGCTGAGCGATGAAGGGATCATGAGCGAGGCTTTCAACTGGGGCCTGTTCACCAATGGTGCGTCCAGCCGTCCGGAAACTTCGGGTCTGGGTGTTGCGCTGGTCGGTTCCTTCTACATGATGATGATCGTGCTGGTGCTCGCACTGCCCATCGGTGTGGCTGCTTCGATTTATCTCGAAGAATATGCCAAGAAGAACCGCCTGACCGACCTTATTGAAGTCAACATCAACAATCTGGCGGCTGTGCCATCGATTGTCTTCGGTCTGCTCGGTCTTGCAGTCTTCATCAACTTCTTCAATCTGCCGCGTTCGGCGTCGATTGTGGGTGGTCTGGTGCTCACATTGATGACGCTTCCAACCATCATCATTGCAACGCGCTCTGCCCTTCGTGCCGTGCCGCCATCGATCCGCTCTGCTGCGCTTGGTCTTGGTGCATCCAAGACACAGATGGTGTTCCATCATGTGTTGCCGCTTGCCGCGCCCGGCATTTTGACCGGTACAATTATCGGCCTTGCGCAGGCACTGGGTGAAACAGCTCCGCTGCTGCTGATCGGTATGGTGGCTTTCGTTGCCAACATGCCAGCAACCCCGATGGATCCTGCAACGGCGCTGCCTGTGCAGATTTTCATGTGGGCCAATGAAGCCGAGCGTGCCTTTGTAGAACGGACATCAGGCGCTATTATCGTCCTGCTCCTGTTCCTCGCCGTCATGAACATTGCAGCAATTATTCTGCGCCGCCGCTTCGAGCGCCGCTGGTAAACGGGAGAGAAATGATGAATCTCATGACTGAACGATCTCTCGAAAAAGCCGTAGGAGAAAAAATGAACACCAACGCCCCTTCGATTAAAATGCGTGGCGACAAGGTCTGTGTGTTCTATGGCGAAAAACAGGCACTGTTCGAAGTCGATTTGGACGTGCCCGAAAAGATGGTCACTGCGCTGATCGGCCCATCGGGCTGTGGCAAGTCGACCTTCCTGCGTTCGCTCAACCGCATGAACGATACGATCGAAGGCTGCCGCATTGCTGGCAAGATCACGCTGGACAACGAAGACATTTACGATCCTAAGATCGACGTTGTTGAATTGCGCGCCCGCGTCGGCATGGTGTTCCAGAAGCCCAATCCGTTTCCGAAATCGATCTTTGAAAACGTTGCCTATGGTCCGCGTATCCATGGCCTTGCCCGCAACAAGACCGATCTCGAAGAAATCGTGGTCACAAGCCTCAAGAAGGCCAGCCTTTTTGAAGAGGTCAAAGATCGTCTGCATGATGCAGGCACAGGTCTTTCCGGTGGTCAGCAGCAGCGTCTGTGCATTGCACGTGCCATTGCTGTGAGCCCTGAAGTGATCCTGATGGACGAGCCGTGCTCGGCCCTTGATCCGATTGCAACCGCCAAGGTTGAAGAGCTGATCGACGAATTGCGCCAGAACTACACCATCGTCATCGTGACCCACTCCATGCAGCAGGCAGCACGCGTTTCGCAGCGCACTGCCATGTTCCATCTGGGCAATCTGGTGGAAGTGGGCGACACGGATGTGATGTTCACCGCACCGACCGAAAAACGCACCCAGGACTATATCACCGGTCGTTTTGGCTAAGGAATATTTCAGCAAAAGCGAGAGCCGGTTCGGTTCCGCTTCCCTGCCACCTTTACTTTGAGGTCTATTATGGCGTCCCAGCACACCGTTAGCGCATATGACGAAGAACTTCAGTTCCTGACCCACAAGATTGCGGAAATGGGCGGTCATGCCGAACGCATGGTCGAGCAGTCCGTTGCAGCGATTGTCAATGCCGACAACGCGCTGGCACAGCGCGTCATTTCCGATGATCTTATTCTCGATGCCAGCGAACGCGAGATCGACGACAAGGCTGTGATGATCATTGCCAAGCGCCAGCCAATGGCGGTGGATCTGCGCGAAATCATCGGCTCAATCCGCATCTCTGCCGATCTGGAGCGCGTGGGCGATCTGGGCAAGAATATTGCCAAGCGTGTTGCCGCCGTTTCGGAATCGCGCCAGCCGGGCAAGCTTTATCGCGGCCTCGAAACCCTGGCTGAACTGGCGCTCACGCAGCTCAAAGACGTGCTTGATGCCTATGCAACGCGTTCGGTCCAGCAGATCAATATCGTGCGTGATCGCGATGACGAAATTGACGCGATGTACACCTCGCTGTTCCGCGAATTGCTGACTTATATGATGGAAGATCCGCGCAACATTTCTGCCTGCACGCATCTTCTGTTCTGCGCCAAAAATATCGAGCGCATTGGCGATCATGCGACCAATATTGCGGAGACGGTCTATTATATCGTGACTGGCCTGCAAATGCCTGCGGAACGCCCGAAAGAAGATCTGAGCCACGGCATTGTCGTGGATGAGGCGCGTAAACCCTGAAAACGTGGCTTGCCGTAGCAGTGCGACGAGCCATTTCAAATATGTATGAAGGCGCGGCGGCACGCGGTCGAACGGGGGAATTGCATTTGTCGCTACGCTTAACCCGATAGGAAACTCTGCATGTCACAGGCACCCAAGATTGCTGTGGTCGAAGACGAAGAAGCGCTGAGCGTGCTGTTGCGCTATAATCTCGAAGCCGAAGGCTACCACGTCGATACAATATTGCGTGGCGATGAAGCCGAGATTGCACTGCGTGAAAACGTACCGGATCTGCTTATTCTTGATTGGATGCTGCCGGGCGTATCCGGCATTGAACTGTGCCGCCGTCTGCGCCAGTGGCCAGAGACGGAGCGCCTGCCGGTCATCATGTTGACGGCGCGCGGCGAAGAAAGCGAACGCGTTCGGGGCTTGAGTGTGGGTGCCGATGATTATGTGGTGAAGCCTTTTTCGACACCGGAACTGCTCGCCCGCGTTAAAGCCATGCTGCGCCGCGCCAATCCAAGCGTGCTTTCGCATGTGCTGAAAGTCGGAGAGCTTGTGCTCGACCGTCAGCAGCATCGCGTCTATCGAAAGGAAAAAGAAATCCGCCTGGGGCCGACAGAGTTTCGTCTGCTCGAATATTTCATGATGTCGCCGGGCCGCGTCTTCTCGCGCAGTCAGCTGCTGGATGGTGTCTGGGGACCGGATATTTATGTCGATGACCGCACGGTGGATGTGCATGTCGGACGTCTGCGCAAGGCCATTAATCTCGGTCGCGCGCTTGATCCGATCCGCACGGTGCGCGGCGCGGGCTATTCCTTTGGATAGCCGTTCAGGCATCCTCAAATGTGTATATTGGCATCTCGCTGCTTGAAAAAAGCGGCGAGATTTTTGTTTGGTGAGAGGCTTTCTGCCTCACCCATAACAACAGCCGATTCGGAAATTATGGCCTTTGGCAGCGCCGGAATGGCCCTTCTCACGCGATATTACAGTTTTGTCGATAAAGTTGAAGGCGCTTATTTGGCGTGGTGAAAACAGCGTTTTCGACGTGCTTTTTTGGCCCAAAATTCCGATTGCTAAAAACTTGAAAGAAAATGGGAATTGGGGCGCTGATGTGACTTGTCTGTAACCAGATTGAATCGCGTTAAATCAATACCTTATAAGAATTGACGGGTCTCATTAAGGATTTATTAATATATTTGAAGGGTTTGCAGCAAAATTCAAGCTTATGATTCAAGTTGATTTCATCATCATCCTGTTGGTGACGTGGATTTTGAAATTTGACCCTTTGCCTTTTTTTGGCCTAAAAATTCAAAAACCTTGTAGTCGATGCGTAACTGCAAAACAGTCGATTTTTGATTTTCGTTCTATTTGGCTTTGCATCATAGCCGGTTTTGCAAGCGCCTATGCGGCGCGTATGACAGGCTGGATCAGGTAAGGGGTCTAATTATGAGATTTGTCCGTTGACGCGCGCTGGTAAATGGAAATGGCCTGTTGTTATCGGGTTGCTCGTAGCACCGTTTTTGGTGACGGGCTGCACGACGACAGGCGGAACAACCAAGGCCAAGACGGAAAAGACAGCGGCAACCAGCCACGTCAAGACCGTCAATGGCGTTAAGACTTTCACCTACACTGCCAGAGACCGCGAGTGCCTTGAGCGCGCGATGTTCTTTGAATCAAACCGCTCAAGCCCGGATGGTTTGATGGCTGTCGGTACAGTTGTGATGAACCGCCTTGCATCGGGCAGCTATCCCGACACAATCTGTGGCGTTGTGGGGCAGAAAAACCAGTTTGCGCCCGGTGTTTTGAGCCGCAAGATGAATTCCAAGGCAATGCCGGATGTTGAGGCCGCAGCCGATGCCGTTCTCAAGGGCAAGCGTCATCCAAAGCTGAAAAACGCGATGTTCTTCCACACGGCGGGCCTCAAGTTCCCCTATCGCAACATGCATTATGTGCTGGTTGCAGGCGGAAACTCTTTCTATGAAAAGCGTGGCCGCGATGGTGCGTTGGAGAATCCTGTTCCGCAGATACCTTACAATTTGGCCTATGTATCAACACCACAGTCGCCTTCCATGCCCGATGGCCCGTTCTATAACGTGACATCGCAGCAGGATGTTCCTGTTCCGCAGGCGCAGCCAACTGTTCAGGTTGCTCTGGCCGAAGCAGCTAACAGCGTTGAAGCGCGGCAGAATGATGGTTCGGGCCCACAGGCTCGTGGCAACCGGCTCGCGACCCTTCCTGTGAAGCCAGCTGAAAAGCCGGCTGTGATGCAGGTGGCAAGCTATCAGCCGACATTTGATGAAACGGCGCCAAACGTTCAAAATGTGTCACTTGGATATGCGGCTGACAAAAAGCACGTCGATGCAATCGGCGCGATGCTTCTGTCGCAGGAACGCCCGGAAGCACCGCTCTAACAAGAGCTTGAGATGTAAAAAGCGCCCTTAGCGGGCGCTTTTTTATTTGACGGGCACTGCAACGGGAACTGGCTGATAAATCACCATCGGTCCATCGTAGAAATCAGCTCTGTTTTGCCATGCACGACTGTCTGCGCGGCGGTCGAGATCAAGCCGCATCATACAATTTGCAAAAGCATCGGTCCTTTGTTTGAAACCATAATTGCGGCAGGTCTGTTCATCTGCCGCACGGCGCTGTTCCGGTGTCATGGTCTGACAGCCTGCGAGCAGTCCCGCCAGACCGAGGATAAGAAGCACAGTTTTCTTCATGAAGTTGCTCTCGTAAAATCAAAAAATTATCGACCGCTATAAGAATATAGCGCAGTTGCAGGAAAAAGAGTGGTGAAATTAAGGGCTCTGATACACTGCCGCTGATTCTTTCAAACACGAGGTTTGCAGCCCTATGGCAATTGACAATAACGCTCCCGTCATCGATCCGGTAAAACTCGAACGTCTGGCCGAAGTTGCCGTGCGTGTGGGCCTGCAATTGCGCGAAGGACAGGACCTTGTCATCACGGCGCCCGTTGTTGCTCTGCCGCTGGTACGCCTGATTGCAAAACATGCCTATAAAGCAGGCGCGGGTCTTGTCACGCCGTTTTTCTCAGATGATGCAATCGCGCTGGCACGGTATGAAAATGCAAGCGATGAAAGCTTTGATCGTGCAGCCGACTGGCTCTATGAAGGCATGGCAAAAGCCTATGCCAATGGGGCGGCCCGTCTTGCCATTGCAGCCGATAATCCGATGCTGCTGTCGGCGCAGGATGCATCAAAGGTTTCGCGCGCCAATCGCGCCAATTCCAAAGCCTATCAGCCAGCACTCGAAAAGATTGCCGGTTTTGACATCAACTGGAACATCATTTCCTATCCGAACCCGGAATGGGCCAAGCTGATGTTTCCGAATGAAACGGAAAATGTTGCGACCCGCAAGCTGGCGGATGCGATCTTTGCAGCCTCCCGCGTTGATGTCGATGACCCGGTCGGGGCATGGGCCGCACACAATGCAGCGCTGCGCACCCGCACGCGTTTTCTGAATGCAAAGGCCTATAGTGCGCTGCGTTTTCAGGGTCCGGGTACCGACCTGACGGTCGGTCTCGCCGACGGCCACGAATGGCATGGTGGCGCATCGACGGCAAAGAATGGCGTTACCTGCAATCCGAATATCCCGACCGAAGAAGTCTTTACCACGCCCCATGCGTTGCGCGTTGAAGGCCATGTATCGAGCACCAAGCCATTGTCGCATCAGGGAACATTGATCGACAATATTTCGGTGCGCTTTGAAGGCGGCCGCATTGTCGAGGCCAAGGCAAGCCGTGGCGAAGAAGTGCTCAACAAGGTGCTGGATACCGATGAAGGCGCACGTCGCCTGGGCGAAGTGGCGCTTGTTCCGCATTCCTCACCGATCTCGCAGAGCGGGCTGTTGTTCTATAACACGCTGTTTGATGAAAATGCTGCGAGCCATATCGCGCTCGGCCAGTGCTATTCGAAATGTTTTGTTGATGGCGCAAAGCTGACGCCAGAACAGATCAAAGCGCAGGGCGGCAATTCGAGCCTCATTCACATCGACTGGATGATCGGATCTGACAAGATTGACGTTGATGGCGTCAATGCAGATGGCAGCCGCGAGCCTGTGATGCGTGGCGGCGAATGGGCTAATTAACTGTTGCAAATGAAAAGCCCGGCTTAGAGCCGGGCTTTTTATAGGTCTTTAGAGCACTAAAATCAGTTTTTTTCCTGAACATGGGCTTCCAGGAACCACAGCGCCTTGTCGAGACTGCGCGATGCAGCAGTGAAAATGTCTGCGGTCGTGTCATCACCTGCTTCATCAGCATCTTTAATCGACTGGCGCACAAGATTGGCGACATCGCCATAACGCTCGATCAGTGCGTTCAGGTGGTCGTGCACAGCGTAAATATCGGTCGGATAGGCTTTAAGCTTGGAGTCTTTTGCGACAACCTGCGTCGTGCCATAGGCGGTGCCGCCAAGCTGCACGGCGCGTTCTGCAATTGTGTCCACATGACCGTCAAGATCGGCACGGAACGTGTCGAGCAATTCATGCACGGCGATAAACTGAGGCCCCTTGAGGTTCCAGTGCGCCTGCTTGGTGATGAGGGCAAGATCGATGGTCGCAGCCAGATTTTCATTCAGCAGCGCAATCATCGTGGTCTTTGTATTGGAGGGAAGATCGTTGCGGGTTGCATGCATCGACTTCTTGGACATTTTATCCTCATATCCTTTGCACGATCCGGCTTTTTCCAACGGTTGAGAAACCGCTGTTGAAAAACAGATTTGTTTTCTGAAACCGGTCCCGCCAGATCTCAATGAAAGGCCGGTTCAGGGATACGAAATTGAAAATTGCCCCGCATCCTCAATTTTAACGCCGTGCATGGCGTTTTGTTCCGAAAATATGTAGTAATTTTCGCAAGATTCATGTGTTTTGCTTGTCGCAAGCCGATTTCTGATTTACCCGATGGCTCATGAAGATACTTGCCCTTGATACCGCCTCTTCCTGGTGTGCTGCCGCAGTCTATGATTCGCGCACGGATAGGGTTCTTGCCAAAATAAGCGAGAATATCGGAAAAGGTCATGCCGAAGTTTTGATGGACTATATCGGGCGCGTGATGGAGCAATCCGGTATTGCCATGACTGAACTTGATCGCGTGGCGGTCAATGTCGGTCCCGGATCATTTACCGGCGTGCGCATTGGTGTGTCTGCGGCACGCGGTTTTGCACTGGCTCTTGGCCGTCCGGCTATGGGCATCAGCGCCTTTGATGCGCTTGCCGCTGAAGTAGCGCTCAGCCAGCCGGGACAGCCGGTTCTGGTGCTGCTTGAAGCGCATCGCGGTGAAATTTACGCGCAGGCCTTTGGTGGTGATGCGGTGGCCACAACCGGGCCAGTGGTGCTCGCGCGTGACGAAGCGCTGACGCTTATTCAGCAACAGCCGTCTGAAACGGTTCTGGCTGGCTCGGCTGCTGCTGCGCTCAATGAAATTCTGGCTGGCACATTCAGTGTCGTGCGCCTTGAGCCAACGGGTCAAATCGGCACGTATGCAAAGCTTGCAGCCATCGGCGCGCCGGGTGAAGCACCAAAGCCGCTCTATATGCGCGGACCGGATGTGAAGCCACAAACCGGATTTGCCTTGCCGCGCAGGGCGGACGGGGATGCGCGGTGATGGGACTTTCGTTTCTGCGCTTCGGTAGCAAACCCGTTTCGGTGGAAAAGCTTGATGTTCATGACAGCGGCGAAATTCAAAGAGTTCATGCGCTTTCCTTCCATCACGCATGGAGTTCGGACGATTTCCGTTCGCTGATCGCGCAGGATAGCGTTTTTGGCTTTGTGGCGCGGCCCGAAGGCAAGCCGGGCAAGGCGTGTGGCTTTGTGCTGGCGCGGCTCGTTGCCGGTGAGGCGGAAATTCTCACCATTGCGGTTTCCAATGCGGTGCGCAAGCAGGGCATCGGCCATGCGTTGATGGATGCCGTGCTGCGCTATCTCTATCAGGAGCGCGCCGAGACGCTGTTTCTGGAAGTCGATGAAAACAATGTCGCAGCACTGGCTCTTTATCGCCGCATGGGGTTCAACAAGGTCGGTGATCGCCCTGCCTATTATGAAACGGCCAATGGCCGTTCTTCGGCTTTCATTCTGCGCCGCGATCTGGTGAGGCCGCAATGATCGGTGCCATCCGCATTATTCTGGTTGTTGCAGCCATGGTGGCGCTCAGCCTGTCGCTCATTCCGGTGCAATATGTGTTTTTGAAACTCAAAAACACATGGAAGCGACGGCTTCCGAATTTCTTCCATCGTATCATTGCGCGCCTGCTCGGTTTCCGCATTACAATCGTCGGCGAGATGCCGGAAGGCCGGCCGTTGCTTCTGGTTGCCAATCACGCATCGTGGAGCGATATTGTCGTGCTTTCGGCTGCGGGGCAGGTGTCTTTCATTGCCAAATCACAAGTCAGAAGCTGGCCGGTATTTGGCTTCTTTGCCGTGTTGCAGCGCACGGTGTTTGTCGAGCGTGAACGGCGCGGCAAGACCGGCGAACAAACCTCTGACATTGCAAAACGTCTGGCTGATGGTGACGCCATGGTGCTGTTTCCCGAAGGAACGACATCGGATGGCAATCGTGTGCTGCCGTTCAAGACCGCACTTTTTGGCGCAGCCCATACCGCAATCCGGGAAGCGGGCGTGCCGGAAGTCATCGTGCAGCCGGTCGCTATTGCCTATACCGGCGTGCATGGCATGGCGATGGGCCGATACCATCGCCCGATTGCTTCATGGCCGGGCGATGTTCAGCTGATGCCGCATCTCAAAGGCATTCTGCGCGAAGGTGCCATTGATGTTGAAATACGTTTTGGCGAGCCGATTGTGGTCACCGCCGAAACGGACCGCAAGGCGCTGGCGCGCACCATGGAGAACCGGGTGAGGGCGTTGTTGCAGACCTCGCTGCTCGGGCGCGAAATCGCGGAAGATTAAAGCATTTCCAGCAAAAGTGCGGAGCGATTTTGCGTGGGATAATGCGATAAAAACAAAGAGATTTAGCATTCCCTATGATTCATTCTAAATAGGAAATGCTCTGAGAGTGTTAGTTTGTCGCCTTCCAAAGCAGCGATAAAGACGCTAGATAGCCGCGCATGAGCGAAAATATGACCGATATCAAGACAAACCCGAATGGCAGCAACACGCGTAAGGTTTTTGTAAAAACCTATGGCTGCCAGATGAATGTCTACGACAGCCAGCGCATGGCCGACAGCCTTGCCGCTGAGGGCTATGTTGCGACTGACACGCCCGATGATGCCGATCTGGTTTTGCTCAACACCTGCCATATTCGTGAAAAGGCATCGGAAAAGCTTTATTCTGCGCTGGGTCGGCTGCGCAAGATGAAGGATGCACGCGGACCAAATGGCAAGGAACTGACAATCGGCGTTGCCGGTTGTGTGGCGCAGGCCGAGGGGCAGGAAATTCTGCGCCGTGCGCCCAATGTCGATCTGGTGATCGGACCGCAGACCTATCACCGCCTGCCGGATGCGCTTGCGCGTGTGCGTGGCGGCGAAAAAGTCGTCGAAACCGAATATGCGATCGAAGACAAATTCGAGCACCTGCCAGCACCCAAGCGCGAAGAAACCCGCAAGCGCGGCGTTTCAGCCTTTCTTACGGTGCAGGAAGGTTGTGACAAGTTTTGCACGTTCTGTGTGGTGCCTTATACGCGCGGTTCGGAAGTCTCGCGCAGTGTGGCGCAGATTGTGGCCGAGGCCGAACGCCTTGCTGACAGCGGCGTGCGCGAACTGACCCTTCTGGGTCAGAATGTGAATGCGTGGCATGGCAAAGGCGATGATGGCCGCGAATGGGGGCTTGGCGAGTTGCTGTTCCGCCTTGCACGCATTCCCGGTGTGGCACGTCTGCGGTATACGACCAGCCACCCGCGCGATATGGATGATACACTGATCGCAGCGCATCGTGATTTGCGCCAGCTGATGCCTTATTTGCATCTGCCTGTTCAGGCGGGTTCGGATCGTATTCTCAAGGCGATGAACCGTCGCCACAAGGCCGATGAATATATCCGTCTGGTTGAGCGTATCCGTGAAGTGCGCCCCGATATGGCGCTTTCGGGTGATTTTATCGTTGGCTTCCCCGGCGAAACCGATCAGGATTTTGAAGATACGATGCGGCTGGTGCGTGAAGTGCATTATGCGCAGGCCTATTCATTCAAATATTCGCCGCGTCCGGGCACGCCGGGTGCCGATCTTCCCGATCATGTTGACGAAGCGGTCAAGGATGAGCGCCTTCAACGGCTTCAGGCATTGCTCAACGAACAGCAATATGCGTTTCAGGATTCGCTGGTCGGTCGCGAAATGGAGGTGCTTCTGGAAAAGCCGGGCCGCTTCGAGCGCCAGATGGTTGGCCGTTCGCCTTGGCTTCTGCCAGCAATCATCGATGACAATGACGATCAGGTTGGTGAAATCATCCGCGTAAAAATTACGGGGACTGGTACCAATAGTCTTATTGCGCAAAAGCGCGTCTAAGCGCATGATGTTGTTCAGGCAGTAGTCGCGGTGCGTAGCCTTTGACCGAACGTCCTGCCAAGACTGCGATTGCAATGCGTGAACCTTTGGGAGATGCGTTTGAGCGCTACGGAAAAACTTAAGCCTGCCAAGCCAACCATCCATACGCAAACAAACACAATTTCAAGCCCGGCTGCCAGTTCTGCGCCAAGTTCTGCAACTGGCGCCGCATCCGGGGCCTCCGATATGGCCCATATCGTCCTTACATTCGACAATAACCGTCTTGCCAGTGCGCTTTACGGCCAGTTCGATGAGAATCTGGCACGGATTGAGCAGAAGCTCGGCGTTGATGTGCGTTCAAAGGGCAACCAGCTCTCCATTCGCGGAGAACCCACCGCAACCGAACAGGCACGGCGTGCGCTGGATAATCTCTACGAAACCTTGCAGAAGGGCCATGAACTTGGGCCATCCGATGTGGATGGCGCGTTGCGCATGGCCATTGCTGCCGATGATCAGCTGATACTGCCCACCCTTGAGAACAAGGGTAAGCTTTCTTCAGCTCAGATTTCGACGCGCAAGAAAACAATCTTTGCACGCACGCCGGTTCAGGACGCTTATATGCGTGCGCTTGAACGCTCGGAACTGGTTTTTGGCGTTGGTCCCGCGGGTACAGGTAAAACCTATCTCGCAGTTGCTCATGCAGCCATGCTGCTGGAGCGCGGCCTTGTCGAGCGCATCATTCTGTCTCGTCCGGCTGTTGAAGCAGGCGAACGTCTCGGCTTTCTGCCGGGCGACATGAAGGAAAAGGTCGATCCTTACCTTCGTCCGCTTTATGATGCACTTTACGACATGATGCCTGCGGAAAAGGTCGAACGCGCCATTACCGCTGGCGTGATCGAAATTGCACCGCTTGCCTTCATGCGTGGTCGCACATTGGCGCATTCCGCTGTCATTCTTGACGAAGCACAGAATACGACCTCCATGCAGATGAAGATGTTCCTGACCCGTCTTGGCGAAGGTTCGCGCATGATGGTCAATGGCGATCCAAGCCAGATCGATCTTCCGCCCGGTCAGAAATCCGGTCTTGTCGAGGCGCTGCGCGTTCTTGAGGGTGTGGATTCGGTGGTCAAGGTGCGCTTTACCGAAAAGGATGTTGTGCGCCATCCACTGGTGGCCGCCATTGTTGGCGCTTACGACGATGATGCGAAAAAGCATGCCCGGTCAGAATAATTCAAAATTATTCTTGTATTCGCGTAGAATAATGACGATTTAAAAATATTACGTCCGCTTTTTAGCGGACGCTTCTTTTAACAACTGGAAGGATAGAGCGGCTGTTTCATCGCAAGCCGCGGCAGAAGTGTCAGACAACGCGATCCAAATCGATATCATGATCGAAGCCGGCAACTGGCCGGAAGAAACAGTCCTTGAAGGACTTGTGCAGCGCTCCGTGGAGGCGGCCTGGGATAATCTTGGGCTTCAACCCGCCAAGAGCGAACTCAGTCTGGTTTTTACCGACGATGCTTCCATCCGCAAGATCAATGCCGAGTGGCGCAACAAGGACAAGGCCACCAATGTGCTGTCCTTCCCGGCTTACCCTGTAAAGGCTGGCGAGCAGCCAGGCCCGATGCTTGGCGATATCATCATCGCGCGCGAAACGGTTGAACGCGAGGCTGTTGAGGAGGGAAAGCCGCTCGATAACCATCTCACGCATCTGGTCGTGCATGGGTTTTTGCATCTTTTGGGATATGATCATGAGACCGATGATGAGGCCGAGGAGATGGAAAGCCGCGAGCGCGAAATCCTTCATGCTCTTGCCATCCCGGACCCTTATGCTGTATCCGATGTGAACATTGAAACAGATTGATCATGGCTGACCAAAACAACTCATCCACCGCTGGCGATAGCCGAGGCGACACACAGGACACTGAGGGGCAAAGTACGCAGCGCTCGCAATCGAGCGAAAAGCGATCCCTTCTGGCAAATATTTTTCCATTTATGCGTTCGCGGCACTCATCTTCCCTGCGTGAAGATCTCGCTGATGCGCTTTCAAGCACTGAAAGCGAACAGGATTCCGCTTTCTCGCCTGAAGAAAAGGCGATGCTCAACAACATCCTGCGCCTGCGGGAAATCCGTGTCGAAGACGTGATGATCCCGCGTGCTGATGTTGTGGCGATAGAAATTTCCACACCGCTCTGGCAAGCGCTGGAACTGTTTGAAACCTCCGGTCATTCGCGTATGCCGGTCTATGCTGAAACGCTGGATGATCCGCGCGGCATGATCCATATCCGCGATGTTCTCAATTATATCACCAGACAGGCGCGTCAGAACACGCAAAGCGATGCCGGTGAAGCAGGCCCCGCCAAGTTCGATATAGGCCGCATTGATCTTAGCAAAACGATTGGCGAGCTTGATCTCATGCGCAAGGTGCTGTTTGTGCCACCTTCAATGATGGCGAGCGGTTTGATGGCGCGCATGCAGGCAGCGCACATCCAGATGGCACTGGTCATCGACGAATATGGCGGCACTGACGGCCTGGCTTCGCTGGAAGACATCGTTGAAATGGTTGTCGGCGACATCGAAGATGAACATGACGACGAAGAAATCATGATCGCCGAAGAAGCCGATGGCGTGTTTGTCGTTGATGCACGCGCGGACCTTGATGAACTCACACAGAAGATCGGCCCGTCCTTTGAAGCGGGTGAACACGGGGAGGATGTCGATACGGTCGGTGGCCTTATTTTCTCCGTCCTTGGCCGTATTCCGTTGCGCGGTGAAGTCGTACAGGCGATCCCCGGCTACGAGTTCCATGTGCTTGAGGTCGATCCGCGGCGCGTCAAACGCGTGCGTATTGTACCGCTTTCTGAAGCGGACAATCACAGACATCCATCCACGGTGGGCGCCGATGATGCATCCGGCAACACCTCGGAAACATCCAAAGAGGCCTGATGATCGAGAGATTTGCGGGAAGGATCTCTTCATTGAGCGGATGGCGCCGTGCGCTGGTTGCTTTTCTCAGTGGCGCTGTCGCAACGCTGACGCAGCCGCCCTTTGATATTGCCATTGCCGGTTTCGTTGCCTTTCCGCTTCTGGTCTGGCTGATTGACGGTGCTATCCCCGATAAGAACAAAGGCCTGATAAGGCGGTTTTTTCCCGCAGGCTTCATCGGCTGGTGTTTTGGCTTTGGCTATTTCGTGTCGGGCCTGTGGTGGATCGGCACGGCCCTTCTTGTCGATGCAGAGCAATTTGCCTGGGCGGTTCCTTTAGCCGTTCTTGGCCTGCCTGCATTTCTTGCGATTTTCTATGGGTTGGCTGCGATGATCGCGCGCCTGTTCTGGTCGCAGGGCATTGGACGCATCTTCGCGATTGCTTTCGCCTTTGGCTTTGTCGAATGGCTGCGAACCTTTGTTTTCACCGGCTTCCCGTGGAATGCGCTGGGCTATGCGCTCATGCCCACACCGATGATGATGCAATCGGTCGAGATTGTGGGTCTGGTTGGAATGAGTGCGCTTGCGGCCCTTGTTTTTTCCGCACCGGCATTGTTGAGCGGCGGGCGTCTGGCCAAAAGCGGCATTGCTCTGGCCGCAATCTTGCTTGCTGCCCATATTGGCTTTGGCGCATGGACGTTATCGCGTGCACCAGCGCCTGATACGGAGCGTACTACGCTTTCAATCCGCGTGGTTCAGCCCTCCATTTCACAGAGCCTGAAATGGGATGATAACGAACGCCGCGCGATTTTTGACAAGTTCATTGCCATGACAAAACAGCTGCCGGCTGAGGGCAAGCCAAGGCCCGATGTCGTTATCTGGCCTGAAACCGCAGTTCCCTATATCCTTTCGCTGACGCCCGATGCGCTTCAACGCATTTCTGAAGTGATTGACGATGATCAGGTGCTGTTGACAGGGGCAGTGAGGGAGGAACGCGTTCCGCGTCGCGAGCCACGCTATTATAATTCCATCCTGACCATCAACAGCCAGGGTACAATCATTGATTATACCGACAAGGTGCATCTGGTGCCTTTTGGCGAATATCTGCCTTTTGAGCGGACGCTGCGCAGTTGGGGCTTGCAGGAAGTGGTGGAATTGCCCGGTGGCTTCACCGCTGCCAAGACGCGCCACGCAATCAATGTCATGGAAGGGCAGACCTTCCTGCCGCTGATCTGCTATGAGGCGATTTTCCCTGATGAACTGTCTTATACGGGCCGCAAGGTGACGGCGATTGTCAATGTTACCAATGACGCATGGTATGGAGACACGCCGGGGCCTTATCAGCATTTCCGGCAGGCACAGGTGCGATCTGTCGAACAGGGGCTGCCGCTTGTTCGTGCGGCCAATAACGGCATTTCGGCTGTGGTGGATTCTTACGGTCGAATCATAGATGAGTTACCGCTTGATGCGGTGGGCGTCATTGATGCCTATCTGCCGGAGGAACGTGTGCCATTTTGGGGCAATGCCCCCGGTGGCAAACAGACTCTTGCAGTTCTGTTAACCCTACTCGCCATATGCGTGTGGTTCAGGCTGCCTTTCAGCAGGCGTTTTCATTGACACGGCAATTTTGTTAAGCTGTTATATTAGCGCGGTGACGGTTAATTGCGCGAACTCGTCTGACTACCTCCCATATTGATTTTTATCCCTGTTCACATGAACAGGCCATGAATGAAAGCTCGCTGTTGCGAGGAGTGACACTGTATGATTGAGAATAAGAAGAAACCCAACCCCATCGATGTGCATGTGGGCAGCCGCATCCGCCTTCGTCGCAATATGCTGGGTCTCAGTCAGGAAAAATTGGGCGAAAGCCTTGGCATTACATTCCAGCAGATCCAGAAATACGAAAAAGGCACCAATCGCGTTGGCGCGAGCCGTCTTCAGGCAATTTCCTCTGTTCTCACGGTCCCTGTTTCCTTCTTTTTTGAAGATGCACCGGGTTCCAATGCCAGCACGCAGCCAGGCTTTGCCGAAGACAATGAAGCGACCTATGTTGTCGATTTCCTCAGCTCAAATGAGGGCGTGCAGCTGACGCGCGCATTTACAAAAATTGCCGATCCGAAAGTGCGCCGCAAGATTATCGATCTGGTGAAGTCACTGGCGGCCGAGAGCGAATAACCCGTCGCCACGCCAAAAAAAGCGTTTGCCGGGCAAATTTTTTCCGGCAACGCGGTGTCGCAACAAGAATATGCATTGACGGTTTAATCCCAACTTCGCTAACACAAACATGTGCCCGGACCCTGTTTATTGTTCCGGGCGCTACTGTGTTTCCATAACGGATCGTCGTCCGTTGGATTTTCAAGAGGGGTTACCCGTGTCGCGCAGTTCTTATCTCTTCACCAGCGAATCGGTGTCCGAAGGTCATCCGGACAAGGTTTGCGATCGTATTTCCGATGAAATCGTAGACATGATCTACAAGGAGGCGCGCCGTTCGGGCGTTGACCCCTGGTCCGTCCGCGTCGCATGTGAAACGCTGGCCACCACCAATCGCGTGGTTATTGCCGGCGAGGTGCGCGTGCCTGAAACGTTCCTGAAGAAGAATAAGGACGGCACAATTGCGCATGACAAGAATGGTCACCCGCTGATCAATCCTTCACGTTTCCGTTCAGCGGCGCGTAAAGCGATCCGCGAAATTGGCTATGAGCAGGACGGCTTTAACTGGCGCACCGTGAAGATTGATGTGCTTTTGCACCCGCAATCTGCCGATATTGCGCAGGGCGTGGACAACGCAGCCGACCGTCAGGGCGAAGAAGGTGCGGGCGATCAGGGCATCATGTTTGGCTATGCCTGCCGCGAGACCCCTGATCTCATGCCGGCGCCGATTTATTATTCGCACAAGATTCTCGAAAAGCTCGCAGAAGCCCGCCACAAGGGCGAAGGCGATCCGGGCAAGCTCGGCCCTGATGCCAAAAGCCAGGTAACCGTGCGTTATGAGAACGGCGAGGCTGCGGAAGTAACCCAGATCGTTCTTTCCACACAGCATCTGGATGCAAGCTGGGATTCCAGCAAGGTTCGCTCCGTTGTCGAACCCTATATTCGCGAGGCGCTTGGCGATCTTCCGATTGCCGCAAACTGCAACTGGTACATCAACCCGACCGGCAAATTCGTCATCGGCGGACCGGATGGCGATGCAGGCCTGACAGGCCGCAAGATCATCGTGGACACCTATGGCGGCGCAGCTCCGCATGGCGGCGGTGCCTTCTCGGGCAAGGACACGACCAAGGTTGATCGTTCCGCAGCTTATGCCGCGCGCTATCTTGCCAAGAATGTCGTTGCTGCCAATCTTGCAGACCGTTGCACGATCCAGCTTTCCTACGCTATCGGCGTCGCACAGCCGCTTTCCGTCTATGTCGATCTGCATGGCACGGGCAAGGTGGAAGAAGCAGCCGTTGAGGACGCCCTGCGCAAGGTTATGGACCTGTCGCCAAGCGGCATCCGCAAACATCTTGATCTTAACAAGCCGATCTATGCCAAGACGTCGTCCTACGGTCACTTTGGCCGCAAGCCGGGTCGTGATGGTTCTTTCTCATGGGAAAAAACCGATCTCACAAAGGCATTGAAGAGCGCTCTTTCAGCGTGACTGTTTTTAAATGAGCGATGAAAATCATCCCGTACGTGCGGCCGGAAATTTTTTCGGCCGCCGTCATGGCAAGCCGCTTCGTCCGCATCAGAACAGTCTGTTTGAGGATCTGCTGCCGCGCCTGAAACTTGACCCCGACACACCTGCACCGCAGGATTTGCGGACGTTGTTTGATGCGCCGGTTGAAAATGTGCGTATGGAAATCGGCTTTGGTGGTGGCGAACATCTCCATCATGAGAGCGGCCGTTATCCGCAGTCTGGCTTTATCGGTGTCGAGCCTTTCGTCAACGGTATGGCAAAAATGCTCACAGCGCTTCATGACGCGCCACGCCCGAATCTTCGCCTCTATGATGAAGATGCGACCGATGTGCTCGATTGGCTGCCGGATGCGTCGCTTTCTGGAATTGACCTGTTTTATCCCGATCCATGGCACAAGCGTCGCCATTGGAAGCGGCGCTTTGTCAGTGATGCCAATCTCGATCGTTTCGCACGTCTGCTGAAGCCTGGTGCAAAATTCCGCTTTGCGTCCGATATCGAACATTATGTCAATTGGACGCTTCAGCATTGCCGCAGACATCCGGCTTTTGAGTGGCAGGCACAAGGCCCGGACGACTGGAACAATGCCTATGATGGCTGGCCGGGAACCCGTTATGAAGCCAAGGCATTTCGGGAAGGTCGCCGTGCGGCCTACCTCACTTTCATCCGCCTGTAATCTATCTCAGATGCGGGTCTTGAAAAAATCAGCATCGGCTGGTATATAAGTCTCAAATTCTTGGTCGTTTGAACAAGAGTGGGCCCTCCCGGACCCGCTCTTTTTTGTTACCTGCGGCCCAGTGAAGAAGGTTTATCGAGTGAGCGAACACGAACAGGCAGCTGAGGCCGTAACCGCAGATGAGCGTATCATTCGCGAAACGGGCATCGATGCAAAAATAGCATCCATTGTGGAGCCGGTGATCAATACGCTGGGTTTCCGCCTTGTGCGTGTGCGCCTTTCCGGCCTCAATGGCCAGACATTGCAGATCATGGCCGAGCGGTCTGACGGCACCATGACGGTTGAGGATTGTGAATTGTTGAGCCGCACCGTGGCTCCGGTTCTCGATGTCGAAGATCCGATCAGCGGCAAGTATCATCTTGAAATCTCGTCGCCGGGTATTGATCGTCCGATGGTGCGCAAGTCCGATTTTACCGATTGGGCCGGGCACATCGCAAAGGTCGAAACGTCGATTGTTCATGAGGGCCGCAAAAAATTTCGCGGTCGTATCGTGATCGGCGATGGCGATTCGGTCGTGATCGAAAGCGATCAGATTTCCTATGGCAATGAGCCCGTCGTTCGCATTCCCTTCGATCTGATTGCGGATGCGCGTCTGGTTCTGACCGATGATCTGATCCGTGATGCGTTGCGCAAGGACAAAGCTTTGCGTGAAGGCCGCATTCCCGGTGATGATCTGGGCGATGGTCTGCGCGGCGATACGGAAGAAGCAGGTTCAGCGGAATCTGAAACGGAAAAGAAATAAGTTTCAAAGTGAGTTTCAGGCGTCCGGTACTCGAAGAAGGCCGGATGCGTCACCAAGGAGAGACCTATGGCAGTCAGTGCAAACAGGCTGGAACTTCTGCAGATCGCCGATGCGGTCGCACGTGAGAAGTCAATTGACCGCGAGATCGTTCTTGCGGCCATGGCCGATGCGATCCAGAAGGCAGCGCGCTCGCGTTATGGTCAGGAAAGCAACATTCGCGCCGACATCAATGCAAAGTCCGGTGAGATTAAGCTCCAGCGCCTGCTCGAAGTGGTCGAGACTGTCGAAGACTATTCCACGCAGATTTCGCTGTTCACGGCCCGCGACCGCAACCCGGATGCGCAGGTCGGTGATTTCATCGCTGATCAATTGCCTCCAATGGACTTCGGTCGTATTGCTGCGCAGTCTGCCAAGCAGGTCATCGTGCAGAAGGTCCGCGAAGCCGAGCGTGACCGCCAGTATGATGAATTCAAGGATCGTGTCGGCGAAATCGTCAACGGCACCGTCAAGCGCGTTGAATATGGCAATGTGATTGTCGATCTTGGCCGTGGGGAAGCAATTGTTCGTCGTGACGAGCTGATCCCGCGTGAAGCATTCCGCTATGGCGACCGTATCCGCGCTTATGTCTATGACGTTCGTCGCGAACAGCGCGGTCCGCAGATTTTCCTCTCGCGCACTCATCCATCTTTCATGGCGAAGCTGTTCAACATGGAAGTGCCGGAAATTTATGACGGCATCATTGAGATCAAGTCGGTTGCCCGTGATCCGGGTTCGCGCGCCAAGATCGCCGTTGTTTCGCGTGATGCGTCGATTGATCCGGTCGGTGCCTGCGTTGGTATGCGTGGTTCCCGCGTTCAGGCCGTTGTTGCCGAATTGCAGGGTGAAAAGATCGACATCATTCCATGGTCGCCAGATGCGGCTTCCTTCATCGTCAATGCGCTTCAGCCTGCTGAAGTTGCCAAGGTTGTTCTCGATGAAGATGCGGAACGTATTGAAGTTGTGGTTCCGAATGACCAATTATCATTGGCAATTGGTCGTCGCGGTCAGAATGTGCGCCTTGCGTCGCAGTTGACGGGCTGGGACATCGACATCCTGACCGAAGACGAAGAATCCGAACGTCGCCAGAAGGAATTTGCTGAGCGTTCGAACCTCTTCATGGAAGCCCTCAACGTTGATGAGATGGTTGGTCAGGTTCTGGCTTCGGAAGGCTTTGCCTCTGTTGAGGAAATTGCTTACGTTGAGCCGGGTGAAATCGCCTCCATCGATGGTTTCGATGACGATACGGCTGGTGAAATTCAGGATCGCGCCCGCGAATATCTTGAGCGTATCGAATCCGAACAGGATGAGCGCCGCAAAGAACTGGGCGTTGAAGACGAACTTCGCGAGCTTCCGGGCCTCACCACAGCCATGTTGGTTGCGGTTGGCGAAGATGGCGTGAAGAGCATCGAAGACTTCGCCGGTTATGCGGTTGACGATCTGGTCGGCTGGCGTGAGCGCAAGGAAAACGAGACCGTTATACACAGCGGTATCCTGTCGTCGTTCGATGTGTCGCGCGTTGATGCGGAACAGATGATCCTGACGGCACGTTTGAAGGCTGGCTGGATCACCGAAGACGAGCTGGTCGCGACGGAAGTCGAGGAAGAGCTTGAAGCAGGCGAAGAAGAAGCCGCTTCGTAAAATATTTAGAGCGTTTCCTTGTTCACTCAAAACAGGAAACGCTCTAAATTGAGTTTGATATTGTGATGTGGCTTTACCTCTGCTAGGCCGCTGCCAGTTACGTAAGTTGAATAAAAGGCAGTTCATGGCAAAGTCGGCAGCGCGTGTGGAGCAGGATATGAATGACAGAACCTGTATCGTCACACGCGAAAGCGGTTCTGCGGATGATCTGATCCGTTTTGTGGCCGGTCCTGATGGTTCGGTTGTGCCGGACTTGAAGCGTAACCTGCCGGGCAGGGGCTGCTGGGTCAAGGCGGAACGGCGTCTGGTGGACGAAGCTGTCAAGCGCAAGCTGTTTGCGCGGGCGCTGAAGGAAGGTGTAACGCCGCAGGCGGATCTTGGCGCACTGGTTGACCAGTTGCTGACGAAATCTGCACTGGGCAGTCTGGCGCTGGCCCGCAAGTCGGGTGCTGTGGTATCGGGATCGACAAAAGTGGATCAGGCGATCCGCTCCGGCGCTGCGGCTCTGGTGCTGCACGCGCAGGAAGCCGCCACAGATGGTGTGCGCAAGCTAGATCAGGCGCGACGTGTCGTCGTGCATATGGATGGCCCCGAAATCCCGGCCTTCTCTCTTTTCAAGGGGGAAGAAATGGATTTGGCATTTGGGGGTGGAAATGTGATACATGCAGCCGTGCTCGATACAAAGGCAGCCGCCGGGGTCGTGCAACGATTGCTTTTATTGCATCGCTATCGAGGTGAAAGCCCAGTGAATTGAAACGGCGAATTGAAACGGCAGTCCGACACTGCTGTGGTATAAATTAGTAGAGCGGTTCTCTTGAATTCCGAGAATATAGGATCCGCTCTGGAGCATGAACCGGATTGTCGGCTTGATTGGCCTAACCGGATTATGCGCTGAGGTGGATGACCGGAGCATTATTCAAAATGATCTGATCGCGTGGGATAATGCTCGGGTAAAGCAGCAGAAGCTGCGAAGGAAACGGAAACGTAATGAGCGATAAAACAAACGACGACAAGACGCTGAGCGTCAACTCCAAGAAGACGCTGACCATTAAGCGCCCAGGCGTTGAGCAGAGCACCGTGCGCCAGAATTTCAGCCACGGCCGCACAAAGGCTGTCGTCGTTGAAACGAAGAAGCGCAAGTTCTCACGGCCTGATGAGAAGCCTGAAGCGGAAGCGCCGGCACTCAAGCCTGCAGCGCCTGCGCCTGCGGCTCCAGCACCCGTTGCAGCACCCGCCCCAACACCTGCGGCTCCTGTTGCGCCGGCTCCGGTAGCGGCAACGCCAGCACCGGCGCCTGCGCCAGTAGCTCCGGTTGCAGCAAAACCGGCCGCTCCCGCGCCGCAGCCGCCAAAGCCTGCGGCACCTGCCGCCGCTGCACCGCGCCCGCAGACAGCACAGCATCAGCGTCCGGGCCAGCAGCAGTCTCGCTCTGGTCAGCCACAGCGCTCCGGCCAGCAGCAGCGCCCGCGTCCGTCTGATCGCTCAGGCATGGTGCTCAACACGCTGTCGCGTTCAGAAATGGATGCACGCCGCCGTGCGCTTGAAGGTGCTTTGGTTCGTGATGCGGAAGATCGCGTGCGCGCTGCCGAAGAAGCCAAGCGCCGCGCCGAAGAGGATGCACGTCGTGCCAAGGAACGTGAAGAATCCGCTCGCCGTCAGGCTGAAGAAGAAGCACGTCTGAAGGCGGAAGCGGAAGCCAAGGCACGCGCCGCAGCGGAAGCAGCCAAGCGCGCCCCACAGACAGAAACGCGTTCTCCGGAACGTCGTGATGATCAGCGCGCCACGCCGCAGGGTGGACGTCCGCAGCATTCCGGTCGCCCACAGCAGGGTGGTCGTCCCGGTCAGGGACAAGGTCAGCGCCCGGCATCGCCGGCGATTGCAGACGTTATTCCAACGGCAAACAAGCCGCTTCCACAGAGCCAGCAGCGCAAGCCGGGTGGCAATGTGGATGACGATGATCGTCGCGGTCCGGCAGGCGCCCGTCGTGGCACCCCTGCCAAGCCGGAAGTGCGTGCACCAAAGGTGGTGAAGGGTGAAGACGACCGCCGCCGCGGCAAGCTGACGATCTCCAGCAATCTGGAAGATGAAGGCCGTTCGCGTTCGCTTTCGGCAATGCGTCGCCGTCAGGAAAAGTTCAAGCGCTCGCAGATGCAGGAAACCCGCGAAAAGATTTCGCGTGAAGTGGTTATTCCTGAAACGATTACGCTTCAGGAACTCGCACAGCGTATGACCGAGCGTTCGGTTGACATTATCAAGTACCTGATGAAGCAGGGCCAGATGATGAAGCCGGGCGATGTGGTCGATGCCGATATGGCGCAGTTGATCGCTGAAGAATTCGGCCACACCGTGAAGCGCGTTGCTGAGTCGGACGTTGAAGAAGGTATCTTCAACGTGGAAGACGATCAGGGTGCAATGGTTTCGCGTCCACCGGTTGTCACCATCATGGGTCACGTCGATCACGGCAAGACCTCTTTGCTGGATGCGATTCGTCAGGCCAATGTGGTCTCCGGCGAAGCAGGCGGCATTACCCAGCATATCGGTGCCTATCAGGTCGAACAGAACGGTCAGAAAATCACCTTCATCGATACACCGGGCCACGCAGCGTTTACGGCAATGCGTGCACGTGGTGCACAGGCAACCGACATCGCCATTCTGGTGGTCGCAGCCGATGACAGCGTGATGCCGCAGACGATTGAATCGATCAACCATGCCAAGGCGGCTGGTGTGCCGATCATCGTTGCCATCAACAAGATCGACAAGCCGGAAGCCGATGCGCAGAAGGTTCGCACAGCCTTGCTTCAGCACGATGTGTTCGTGGAAACCATGGGCGGTGAAGTGCTCGATGTTGAAGTGTCGGCCAAGAAGAAGCTGAACCTCGACAAGCTGCTTGAAGCTGTTCTGTTGCAGGCCGAAATTCTTGACCTGAAGGCTGATCCGGCCCGTACGGCTGAAGGTGTTGTCATCGAAGCGCAGCTTGATCGCGGTCGTGGTTCTGTTGCAACCGTTCTGGTTCAGAAGGGTACGCTTCGTCCGGGTGATATTATCGCTGCCGGTAATGAATGGGGCCGCGTGCGCGCTCTGGTCAACGACCGTGGTGATCATGTCAAGGAAGCTGGTCCTGCAATGCCGGTGGAAGTTCTCGGTCTTCAGGGCACGCCACAGGCTGGTGACCGCTTCGCGGTTGTTGCCAATGAAGCCAAGGCCCGTGAAATTGCCGAATATCGTCAGCGTCTGGCACGCGATAAGGCCGTGGCACGTCAGTCTGGTCAGCGCGGTTCGCTTGAGCAGATGATGAGCCAGTTGCAGGTGACGGGCACCAAGGAATTCCCGCTTGTCATCAAGGGCGACGTGCAGGGCTCGGTCGAAGCGATTATCTCCGCTCTCGAAAAGCTCGGCACCGACGAAGTGCGTGCGCGCATCGTTCATTCGGGTGCAGGTGGTATCACGGAAAGCGACGTGTCGCTGGCCGAGGCCTCCAATGCCGCGATCATCGGCTTCAACGTGCGTGCCAACAAGCAGGCGCGTGATGCAGCCGACCAGCAGGGCACCGAAATTCGCTACTACAACATCATCTACGATCTGATCGAAGATGTGAAAGCAGCGATGTCGGGTCTTCTGTCGCCAGAACGCCGTGAAACCTTCATTGGTAATGCTGAGATTCTCGAAGTCTTCAACATCACCAAGGTCGGTAAGGTTGCCGGTTGCCGTGTGGTGGATGGTAAGGTTGAACGTGGTGCAGGCGTCCGCCTCATTCGTGACAACGTGGTTATCCACGAAGGCAAGCTCAAGACACTCAAGCGCTTCAAGGATGAAGTGTCCGAAGTGCCGATGGGTCAGGAATGCGGTATGGCGTTCGAAAATTACGACGACATCCGTGCAGGCGATACGATCGAAGCGTTCCGCGTCGAACATATTACCCGTACCCTTTAATGCTGTTATGCCGGGCCGCCCCTTTTATGGGCGGTCCGGTTTTTCATAAATCCGTTGCCCGGTTCCGAGGGTCTGACTCCCGTCTGAATTGTGGTAAATTGCGCTTTATAGCGCTTGCCAATTTGTCGTCATGTTATCGGCCGGCCCCGTGGGGCTGGATTGCGATTCATGGTGTTTATCGAGGATATAGCTATGGCCCGTTCTCCAGACCCCAAAGGCTCGGGTGGCCTTTCCCAGCGGCAGCTCCGCGTGGGCGAGCAGGTGCGTCATGCATTGGCGCAGGTTCTTCAGCGCGGAGAAATCCGTGATGATCTGATTGAGCGCACGGTTATTTCGGTGTCGGAAGTCCGTATGTCGCCGGATCTGAAAATTGCGACCTGTTTCATCACGCCGCTCGGCAGCACCGATGTTCAGGCTGTCATCAAGGCATTGGCCGCAAATGCGAAATTCATTCGTGGACGTGTGGCTCCAAGCCTAAATCAGATGAAATATATGCCGGAATTCCGCTTCCGGGCCGATACCAGCTTCGACAATTTTTCCAAGATTGATGCGCTTCTGCGTTCGCCGGAAGTGGCGCGTGATCTGGCACGTGACAATGATGATGACGGTGAAGCAGATGACGCTTCGCGCAATGGAGACGCATAAAGCATGGCAAGACGGGGCAAGAAAAAAGGCCGTCCGGTTTCTGGCTGGGTTATTTTTGACAAGCCAAAGGGCATGGGATCGACAGAGGCGGTCTCGAAGATCAAGTGGCTGTTCAACGCTGAAAAAGCCGGTCATGCAGGCACGCTTGATCCGCTGGCATCCGGCATGCTGCCGATTGCGCTGGGCGAAGCAACCAAGACCGTGCCTTACGTCATGGATGGAACCAAGGTTTATCGTTTCACGGTGAGCTGGGGTGAAGAGCGCTCGACCGACGATCTGGAAGGCGTTGCCACTAAAAATTCAGACAATCGCCCGTCACGTGCAGATGTCGAGGCTTTGTTGCCCAATTATACCGGCGTCATTTCACAGATTCCGCCACAGTTCTCAGCCATCAAGATTGCAGGCGAGCGCGCCTATGATCTGGCGCGTGAAGGCGAAACGGTTGAAATTCCGGCCCGTGAAGTCGAAATTGACCGTCTTGAGATTGTCGAATTCCCGGACGAGAACCGTACCGAATTTGAAGTCGAATGCTCCAAGGGCACCTATGTGCGATCACTTGCACGCGATATGGGGCGCGATCTTGGCTGCTTTGGCCATATTTCGGACCTGCGCCGCATTGAAGTCGCGCCTTTCACCGATGAGGATATGGTAACGCTGGCCGAGCTTGAAGAAGCATGGCCGCCATTGCCGCCCAAGAAGGAAGAGGGCGAGGCAGAGGCAGAGGTTATCGAGCAGCCAGCGCCGCGCCGCGATTTTTCGGCACTTGATGCGCTGATCATTGATACAGGCGCAGCCCTTGATTGCCTGCCGCAGGTGGCTCTGTCTGATGATCAGGCACAGCGCGTGCGCCTTGGGAACCCGGTCATCATCCGGGGCCGTGATGCGCCACTGGAAGCGGATGAGGCTTGCGTAACATCACATGGCAAGTTGCTTGCCATTGGCTATATTGAGCATGGTCAGTTCAAGCCCAAGCGTGTGTTCACCGCAGCATAACCGAACCAGTGGTTTCTATAGAGTTTCAGCGCGCCGTGACCCCGATGGTTTCACGGCGCGCTTTGTTTTCAGGCGGCTTGAAACTGATCAAAGGCGCGAATGGCGTCGGCGGCATACATAAGGGCCGGGCCACCGCCCATATAGACGCACATCGCCATAACCTCGGCCACTTCCTGCCGGGTTGCGCCAAGATTGTGAAGCGCCTTTGCGTGAAAGCCGATGCAACCATCGCAACGCTGCGTCACACCGATTGCAAGCGCAATCAGTTCTTTCGTTTTCTGATCCAGTTCACCGGATGCGCCCGCACTTTTTGCAAGCGCATGGAACGCCTGCATGGTTTCGGGCACCATTTTGCGCAGCTCGCCGCTATATTGCGATATGTCCTTGGTGATGTCCTGATAGTTCTTGGTCACGGTTTTGCCCTTTTGTCTTGCGTTTCAATTCATATTTTTATAATATCACAAAAATATAAATCGTAAAGAGGCAACAGTGTCCATCAATCAAGAAATGCCGGCTCGGGCAGATATCGTGTCCAATTTTCTAAAAGGACTGGCCAATCCGCATCGGCTTCTCATTCTGTGCGAGCTGGTGAATGGCGAAAAAAGCGTGACCGATCTCATCAACGCAACAGGCATTGCACAGACGTCAATGTCCCAGCATCTTAACAAGCTGAAGGAGGAAGGCATTCTCAGCTATCGCCGGGAACACAGATTGCTCTTCTACAAGATTGAACATCCGGCTGTGATGGAAGTCATGGCTGTGCTTTATGCCCATTTTTGCCCAAAAGACCCATTATGATGAATTGGCCAATAGGTTTCGCCGTTGCAGACGTTAGATGACTGACCTCTTTCAATTCGAGCGGATTTGCTTTATAGGCACAGCGAGCAATGGGATATGCCTGCTGCTTTCATGGCCCGCGCTGGACGACATCCCGGCCTGGGCGTCTGTTTTTCCTCTCATCAAGAAAGGGTGTACGATGTCGATTACTGCTGAGCGCAAACAAGCACTTATCAAGGAATACGCCACCAAGGAAGGCGATACCGGTTCTCCTGAAGTACAGGTTGCCGTTCTTTCCGAGCGTATTGCCAACCTCACCGAACACTTCAAGGGCCACAAGAATGACAATCATTCGCGTCGCGGCCTTCTGAAGCTGGTTTCGCAGCGTCGCCGTCTTCTTGACTATGTCAAGGGCATCGACCAGTCGCGTTATCAGGCGCTGATTACCCGTCTGGGCCTGCGCCGCTAACGGTAAATCGGGCGACGTCTCAAAACGTCGCCCGTTTGTTTTACGAGCGCATCTTGCAAGATGCGCGCAGACTTACCGACTGTATTCCAAGGACGAGCGGATAGCCGCTATCCTGAAAGAGAATGCGTTTAAAGGGCAAAAGCCCATCTGGCATGAGACGGTGCACCGGGTGCATTCCGTCATGCCAACCGAGCCATAAGGCTCATGACCTGGACCAGTCATGGGGCAGGATTGCAGGTGGTTCGTGCAAGAGAATATTCCGGGTTGAATATTCTGGTCATAACGAACTTCCCGTTGTCTTGCCCGTGGCGTGTCCGCCAACCCGGATGATGTCCCAGCGCTTTTGCGCGGCGTCTCCATATAAGGACGAGATATGTTCAATACACATAAAGTAGAAATCGAATGGGGCGGTCGTCCGCTTACACTCGAAACCGGTAAGATCGCCCGTCAGGCTGACGGTGCCGTTCTTGCAACCTACGGCGAAACCGTTGTTCTGGCGACTGTCGTTTCTGCCAAGGAACCAAAGCCGGGTCAGGATTTCTTCCCGCTGACCGTAAACTATCAGGAAAAGACCTACGCAGCTGGCAAGATTCCTGGTGGATATTTCAAGCGTGAAGGCCGTCCAAGCGAAAACGAAACGCTTGTTTCGCGTCTGATTGACCGTCCGATCCGCCCACTGTTCGTTGATGGCTACAAGAACGATACACAGGTTGTTCTCACCGTCATTCAGCATGACCTTGAAAACAATCCGGACATTCTGTCGATGGTTGCAGCATCGGCTGCACTGACCCTTTCCGGCGTTCCTTTCATGGGCCCGATCGGTGGCGCGCGCGTCGGTTACATCAACGGCGAATATGTGCTGAACCCGAATATCGACGAAATGCCGGAATCGAAGCTTGATCTGGTTGTTGCCGGTACTGCTGATGCCGTTCTGATGGTGGAATCGGAAGCACAGGAACTCTCCGAAGATGTCATGCTCGGCGCTGTTGTTTTCGGACAGCAGGGCTTCCGTCCCGTCATCGATGCGATCATCAAGCTTGCTGAAGTTGCAGCCAAAGAACCACGTGACTTCCAGCCGGAAGACCTGTCGGACCTTGAAGCCAAGATGCTCGCAGTTGTTGAAAACGATCTGCGCGATGCTTACAAGATCACCGAAAAGCAGGCGCGTTATCTGGCTGTTGACGCTGCCAAGGCCAAGGCGAAAGATCACTTCTTCCCCGAAGGCGTTGAAGAACCGGAATTCTCGACTGAACAATTTGCTACTGTTTTCAAGCATCTTCAGGCGAAGATCGTTCGCTGGAACATTCTGGATACCGGCAGCCGTATTGATGGTCGTGATCTTTCGACCGTTCGTTCGATCGTTTCGGAAGTTGGCCTTCTGCCACGCACCCACGGCTCGGCGCTGTTCACCCGCGGTGAAACACAGGCCATCGTTGTTGCCACGCTTGGCACCGGCGAAGATGAGCAGATGATTGACGCACTGACGGGGACCTACAAGGAATCCTTCATGCTGCATTACAACTTCCCGCCATATTCGGTCGGTGAAACAGGCCGTATGGGTTCGCCAGGCCGTCGTGAAATCGGTCATGGCAAGCTCGCATGGCGCGCAGTCCACCCAATGCTGCCAGCTACTGAACAGTTCCCATACACGATCCGCGCTGTTTCCGAGATTACCGAATCCAACGGTTCGTCATCGATGGCTACCGTTTGCGGCACCTCGCTGGCGCTGATGGATGCAGGCGTTCCAATCATCCGTCCGGTCGCTGGTATTGCGATGGGCTTGATCAAGGAAGGCGAACGCTTCGCTGTTCTCTCCGATATTCTCGGTGATGAAGATCACCTCGGCGACATGGATTTCAAGGTTGCCGGTACGGAAAACGGCATCACTGCTCTTCAGATGGACATCAAGATCGACGGTATCACCGAAGAGATCATGAAGGTTGCTCTGGAACAGGCAAAGGGCGGTCGCGTTCACATTCTGGGTGAAATGAGCAAGGCTCTTTCCACCTCGCGTGAAGAACTCGGTGAGTTTGCTCCGCGCATCGAAGTGATGAACATTCCAACCGACAAGATCCGTGATGTTATCGGCTCGGGCGGCAAGGTCATTCGCGAAATCGTCGAAAAGACAGGCGCGAAGATCAACATCGAAGACGATGGTACGGTCAAGATTGCTTCGTCCAACGGCAAGGAAATCGAAGCCGCCAAGAAGTGGATTCATTCGATTGTTGCAGAACCGGAAGTCGGCGAAATCTACGAAGGTACGGTGGTTAAGGCCGCTGACTTCGGCGCTTTCGTGAACTTCTTCGGTCCACGCGATGGTCTGGTTCACATTTCGCAGCTGGCTGCTGACCGCGTTGCCAAGACCACGGATGTGGTCAAGGAAGGCCAGAAAGTCTGGGTCAAGCTCATGGGCTTTGACGAGCGTGGCAAGGTTCGCCTGTCGATGAAGGTTGTCGATCAGGAAACCGGCAAGGAAATCGTTGCTGAAAAGAAGGCAGAAGCCGACGCTGAATAAGCGCTGCAGTCTGCAATCAATTGAGAAAGAGCGCGTCCCAGGGCATTTGGGGCGCGCTTTTTTGTTGCGCGCAGAACAATTGAACGGCATGGGTGAAGCATGATGACACCAGCACAAAAAACACTGTTTCTGCCGTTCGAGCAGGATATTCTGGATATGCCTGAAGAGGGCCAGTCCTTCCTCGCCTGTGGAATTTCTGCGGACCGGTCGCTTGAGGACGAATGGAAGCAGGCGCTGACCTGCCTGCAACCATGGCGCCCGGATTTTCTGGCGCTGAAAAAGGAAGGCTTTCAGGTTGAGCCGAGGTTGCCCGACAGTGCGCGTTTTTCCGGCGGGCTACTTCTGCTCGGAAAACATCGCGGGCGCAATGAGGCGTGGTTTGCGGAGCTTTTGACGCGTGTTGAGCCGGGTGGCTGGATCGTTGTCTGTGGCGACAAGAAACTGGGCGTTGACAGTTTCCGCAAATGGGTCGGCAATATTGCGCAAATCAGCGACCGCCTGTCCAAGAACCATGCCGTGGCATTCTGGTTGCAGCGTCCGGCTGATCTCGATGATGACTTCATCCATGCGTTGAAACCGCTGGCAGCTGATATTGACGAAGTGTTCCGCACCGAACCCGGCATGTTCTCACATGGCGCCATCGACAAGGGTTCCGCGCTGCTCGTTCCCCATATGGAAAAGATCGTGTTCGGCCATGTTGCGGATTTGGGTGCTGGCTGGGGCTATCTTGCAGCACAAAGCTTGAAACATGTGGATCGCCTCAAGAGCATCGATCTCTTCGAGGCTGATTACGAGGCACTGGAAGCCGCTCGCGGCAATCTGCAGCGTCTCAGTCCGTCTGTGCCGATTGCGTTCAACTGGTTTGACGTGACGAGTGAAAAGCTGACGGGCATTTATGACACCGTCATCATGAACCCGCCCTTTCACGAAGGACGGGCGACCGACATGTCGCTTGGTCAGACGTTTATTGCTGCGGCTGCCTCACGGCTCAAGGTTGGCGGACGCTTGCTGATGGTTGCAAACCGCCAGTTGCCCTATGAGGCGACACTCAAGAGCGCGTTCAAGAATGTGAGTGTGCTTGAAGAGGCAAATGGCTTCAAAATCTTTGATGCAAAAAAGTAATTAAAAAAGCCACCCTCGCAGGTGGCTTTTTTGTTGGTGAAAACAAAGCTTATTCGCCGCGTTCGGCATCTGAGCTTTTGAGTTCTTCCAGGGTGGGCATCGAAACGATGTTATAGCCCGAATCCACATAATGGATTTCGCCGGTCACACCGCTCGAAAGATCCGACAGCAGATAAACAGCCGATTTGCCGACGTCGTCGATATCGACGGTGCGACGCAGTGGCGAATTGCGGCGCTGATAGCTGAAGATTGCGCGTGCATCGCCAATGCCGGCACCAGCCAGCGTGCGCACAGGACCGGCTGAGATCGCGTTCACACGAATGCCCTGCGGGCCGTAATCGGCAGCCAGATAACGAACCATCGCTTCAAGAGCTGCTTTTGCGACGCCCATGACGTTGTAGTTCGGGATCGTGCGGGTCGAACCGCCATAGGTCAGCGTCAGGATCGAGCCGCCGTCCTTCATGAGCTTTTCTGCACGCTGTGCCATTTCGGTGAAGGAGTAGGCGGAAATCACCATGGTGCGACTGAAATTATCACGTGTGGTGACGTCTGCGTAACGTCCCTTCAGCTCCGTTTTATCCGAGAAGCCGATGGCATGAACGATGAAATCGAGCTTACCCCATTTCTTCTCGATTTCAGCAAAAACAGCGTCAACTGAAGCGATATCTTCAACATCACAAGGCAGAACCATATCCGAACCGACTTGTTCGGCCAGCGGCTTTACGCGTTTACCGAGCGCATCACCCTGATAGGTGAATGCCAGTTCGGCGCCCTGTGCTGCAAGCTGCCTAGAAATTCCCCATGCGAGTGAATGATTATTCGCGACCCCCATAATGAGGCCGCGTTTACCTTGCATCAAGCCTTCCATATTTTCCCTCTCTCTCAGCTCTCGTAACGCTGGAAAACCAGCGTCGCATTGGTGCCGCCAAACCCGAAGGAGTTGGAAAGCACGGTGTTGAGCTGAGCATTATCAATACGCTTGCGGACGATAGGCATGTCCGCGAAGGCAGGATCCAGTTCTTCGATGTGAGCGCTTTCGCAGATGAAGTTGTTCTTCATCATCAAAAGCGAGTAAATTGCTTCCTGCACGCCCGTTGCACCCAGCGAATGGCCGGTCAGCGACTTTGTGGCGGCAATGGGCGGGCAGGCATCGCCCGATCCGAAAATCTGGCGAATGGCGTCGATTTCCGGTGCATCGCCTGCAGGTGTCGAAGTGGCGTGCGGATTGATGTAGTCAATCTTGCCCTTGACGGTTGAAAGCGCCATTTTCATGCAGCGGATCGCGCCTTCGCCCGAAGGCGCAACCATGTCGTAGCCGTCAGATGTCGCACCATAGCCGACGATTTCGCCGTAAATTTTGGCGCCACGCGCAAGGGCTGTTTCAAGGTCTTCCAGCACGAGAACGCCAGCACCACCTGCAATCACAAAACCATCGCGGTTCTTGTCATAGGCGCGCGAAGCAGTTGACGGCGTGTCATTATATTTTGACGACATGGCACCCATGGCATCAAACAGCACCGAAAGGGTCCAGTCGAGGTCTTCACAGCCACCCGCGAAAACGCGGTCCTGCTTGCCATACTGAATCATTTCATAGGCATTGCCGATGCAATGATTCGATGTCGCACAAGCTGACGAGATCGAATAATTCACGCCCTTGATCTTAAAGAAGGTCGCGAGCGTTGCCGATGCGGTCGAGCTCATGGCTTTCGGCACGGCAAAAGGGCCAACGCGTTTGGGGCCTTTTTCACGTGTGATGTCGGCACTGTCGACAATCGTGCGTGTCGAAGGACCGCCGGAACCCATGATGATGCCTGTGCGGTCGTTGGAGACTTCCTCTTGCGAAAGTCCGGCATCGGCAATCGCCTGATCCATGGCGATGTGGTTCCAGGCCGTACCACGGCCATGGAAACGCATGGCGCGGCGGTCTACAAGCGCCTCGACATCGATCTTCGGGGTGCCGTGTACCTGACAACGGAATCCGAGTTCGGCATATTCTTCAGCACGGGAAATGCCGGATTTGGCCTCACGCAGAGAGGTTGTAACCTCTTCGGTGTTATTTCCAATTGAGGATACGATCCCCATACCCGTTACGACCACACGCCGCATCGCGTTCTCCTTTGCACCTGTTTCGTGTGATCAGCCGGCGAGGCTGACCTCTTAACGATTAGATAGGTGCGATCTTCGCATGTTTTGAGCGCGGCCGTATGAAAACTCGATGTTTTCTACGGTCGCGCCCGTGAATGATGATAAATTTAAGCGCTTTCGCTGTCTTTCGAAAGGCCAACACGCAGGTCGCTTGCCTTATAGATGGTTTCGCCGTCTGCTTTCAGCCAGCCATCGGCTGTGCCCAGAACAAGACGACCGCGCATCACACGCTTGAAGTCAATGCCATATTGCAGAAGCTTGGTGGTCGGGCGAACCATGCCCTTGAACTTCACTTCGCCGGTGGACAGCGCCATACCACGACCGGGTTCACCCAGCCAGCCAAGGAAGAAGCCCGTCAGCTGCCACATGCCGTCGAGGCCAAGACAGCCCGGCATGATTGGGTTGCCCTGAAAATGGCATGGGAAGTACCAGTCGTCGGGGCTGACGTCGTATTCGGCACGGATATAGCCCTTGTCGAACTCGCCGCCTGTTTCGGAAATTTCGGTGATGCGGTGCACCATCAGCATTGGCGGCAGGGGGAGCTGTGCATTGCCGGGACCGAACAACTCGCCGCGCGCGCAGCTCAAGAGCTCTTCATACCCGTAGCTCGATTTCTGTTCTGCCATTACGCCTCCCTTGAGGATTATTCTGCTGTGACCATTTCTGCGTCAGAAACGGTCGGGTTGTCGTCTTTCGGGAACACCTCTAACACAGAGTGTTTCCATCAGTAAAATAGTGCCGTTGGCTTTCCAAAAAAAGGCGGGATTGCCATGCCTATTGATACTTAATCCGCAACGGCATATATCAATGTCAGTATGCAATGGGCAACAGCCCGTTTAATGTTTGACGAAATTGCTACAAGCTTGTGACGGATCCAAGGGTGAAAATGCAGAATTATCATGCCAGCCACTCGATGGTTTCAATGGAAGAGCGGCTTCGCGGCGCGGGTTTGCGCCCGACGCGCCAGCGTGTTTCGCTTGCCAATCTGATCTATGCGCAGGGCGACCGCCATCTTTCCGCTGAAGACCTTCATGAAGAAGCAGTCCTCGCAAATGTGCCGGTCTCGCTTGCGACTGTCTACAACACGCTGCACCAGTTCACCGAAGCCGGCATGCTGCGCATTATTGCGGTCGAAGGGTCGAAAACTTATTTCGATACCAATATTTCCGACCACCAGCATTTCTTCCTCGAAGGCGAGAATGTGGTTTTCGATATACCGCACGGTGAGCGTGGACAGCCAACCGTTTCCAACATGCCCGAAGCGCCGCAGGGTATGGAAATCGTCAATGTGGACATTATCGTCCGCCTTCGCCGCAAGACGCGTTAGGCATTTGGTATAATTTTCTAAAAAGGCAGCCTTTTCGGGCTGCTTTTTTGTTGCGCGCTGAAGTCTAAAATGATTCATCCGACCCATCCCTTTCTCAGGCGCATTTGAAAGCGGTCCTCCCAACCGGGCATGAATGCGTCGATAACGATTTGACAGGAGACGTCTATGCGTAAGTTGATCATTGCGGCCACCGCATTCGCCCTTTTCTCAACGGCAAGCGCTTTTGCCGAAAAGATCCGCATAGGCGTGACGCCCGGTCCGCATGCGCAGATCATGGAAAAGGTCAAGGAAGTTGCAGCGACCAAGGGCATGGACATCGATATTCAGGAATTTTCTGACTATGTGATTCCCAACATGGCGCTGGCCGATAAGGCCCTTGAGGCCAATTCCTTCCAGCATCAGCCCTATCTCGACAATCAGGTTGCAGATCGCGGCTTTCCCATTGAGACCGTGGCACAAACGGTCAATTTCCCGATGGGCCTCTATTCGAAAAAGCTGAAAAATATCTCGGAACTGGCGGATGGTGCCACCATTGCCATCCCGAATGATCCGACCAATGGCGGTCGCGCGCTGCTGGTGCTTGCCGATAATGGTCTGATCAAGCTTGATTCTTCGAAAGGCCTGAAGGTTACATCAATCGATGTGATGGAAAACCCGAAGAACCTGAAGTTCGTGGAACTGGATGCAGCGCAACTGCCGCGCTCACTCGAAGATGTGGATGCTGCGGTCATCAACACCAATTACGCCTTGGAAGCAGGCCTCAACCCGGCAGGCGATGCCCTGATCCGCGAAGGTGAAAAGGCGCCTTATGTCAATGTGCTGGTCGTGCGCAGCGAAGACAAGGATGCTGAATGGGTCAAGACGCTCATCAGCAGCTATCACAGCCCGGAAGTGAAGCAGTTTATTGCAGAAACCTTCAAGGGCTCGGTTATTCCAGCCTGGTAAGAACCCATAAAGAATAGGAATGAAAAGCGGGACGAGCAATCGCCCCGCTTCTTTATTATGCCTTGATTTCCATCAGGATATTGGCAAATGGAAGTCCGTTGTCATCCTGCGCACGGCGGCTGATTTCCCGAAAACCAAGCTTTTGATAAAACGCACAAGCGCTTCTATTGTCGGCATAAACCTCAAGTGAGAGTTTGCCTTTCTTTGCCAGAGCATGGTTGATTAAACGGCGCCCGATGCCATGGCCCTGATCGTGCGGATCGACAAACAGTCCGCCGATAAAGCTGTCCAGCAGGCCGATAAAGCCCACAGGCCTGCGCTCAAGGACCGCAACAAAAGTTTCGGACTTTTCCAGATACACGTCTTCGATCAGCTTTTGTTGCTTGCGCAGCAAATCCTGACCCAGAAATGCATGGGCTTCCATCGAAGCGCGATACCAGATGGACGACAAACTTGGTTTGTCCGTCGCTTCATAAGCGCGGATGTCGATAATCCTGTTTTTCATGATGTTTCCAGAGTTTTGATATGCACAAAAATCCCACCCCGCTGGGTGAGGTCCAAATCCGTTAAAACGGCAACAATGAACGTCTGCGCATAAAACTCCTTCTTATCTTTGCTTCGTGAGAATTAACCTCACAAACTGTGTAGCGTCAAGATAGGGGCGATACAGGATCAGTCAAACACCTCATCCGGGTAAACTCCCCAGAGGTCGGATTGTTTGATCCAGCCACGCGTACCCTGCACGTCCATCCGGCACCATTGCCCGTTGCATTCGCGCACGGTGCCGATCACATTGGGCTCAATTTCTGCTGCGACGCTGGCCGTTTCCACTGGATCACGGCGCATGATGATCATGGAGCCTGCATCGTTTTTGAGCCAGGGTGCTGTCACAGCCGTGCGCTTGCCGGAAAGAAGTGACTGATAGACCCAGCCTTCCGTGCCATCGGCATCGCGGATGCGGCGCCAGTTGTCATATTCCTGAATGATTTCGACAGGTAGGCCGGATTTCATGAACAGCCACGAAACCGCATAATCACGTCCCGGCCCGATGCGCAGATTGACGCGCGCCGGTTTGAGACTGACAAAGCGCGGCACAGGCAGCCCGCTTGCACCAAGTGTGGTGCCGGCGGGGGATGCGGCATTGGCGGCGTGCGTGGTTGGTGCGCCAAGAGATGCGATGACCAAAAGCAATGCGATGCTGCAAAGCACTGCGATGAAAAAGCGTTGCGAAAGTACTCGGTACAATTCTGACCTCTCGCCGTCCTGTCATGTCGATGCAGTTTCAGGACAGGGGGAGGAGCGTCTGAAACCGCTGAATTAATAAATTTCGCGGTTTTCCCGCGTTTGATGCCGTTTTAACGATTCTGTTTTTCTTTGTCTTTGCTGCGCCGCCTTGCTAGAGATGAGCAGCCGAAGCAAAATCACATATTGCACCTTCTTGGTTAAGGAGGTCTCAACGTGTTAAACGGCAAGGCAGGTTTCCTGTGAAATTTGTGCGCCTGCACAGGTGGTATTGCTCAAATAATGGGCTCACAAAAATGGGGTGGAGATGTCGAACAAGAAAAAGCCGCTGGTTGTTCTGACCCGGAAACTGCCTGACCCGGTGGAAACCCGAATGCGGGAATTGTTCGAGGCCCGTTTGAACATAGACGACCATCGCATGTCGCAGCCCGAAATCATCGCAGCGATGAAAGAGGCTGATGTTCTGGTGCCTTGCATCACTGATGTGATTGATGCGGCAGCGATTGAGCAGGCTGGGCCCAATCTCAAACTCATCGCCAATTTCGGCAATGGTGTTGATAATATCGACGTGGCTGCGGCTGCAAAGCGCGGCATTACCGTCACCAACACGCCCAATGTTCTCACCGAAGACACCGCTGATATGACGCTGGCGCTCCTTCTCATGGTGCCGCGCCGTCTGGTTGAAGGTGCCAACGTGCTCAACGAGCGCGATGGCCAGTGGCCGGGCTGGTCGCCGACATGGATGCTCGGCCGCCGCATCTGGGGCAAGCGCCTGGGTATTGTCGGCATGGGCCGCATCGGCACGGCGGTTGCGCGCCGCGCCAAGGCTTTCGGACTTTCGATCCACTATCACAACCGCAAGCGGGTGAGCGCGCAGATCGAAGAAGAGCTGGAAGCCACCTATTGGGACAGCCTTGATCAGATGTTGGCCCGTATGGACATCATCTCGGTCAATTGTCCCTCGACACCGGCAACGTTTCATCTGCTTTCCGCGCGCAGGATCGCGTTGATGCAGCCGACGGCTTATCTGGTGAATACAGCGCGTGGCCAGATTATCGATGAAAATGCGCTGGTCGATCTGATTGAGCAGGGCAAGCTTGCCGGTGCAGGCCTTGATGTTTTCGAACATGAACCTGCGGTCAATCCGCGCCTGCTCTCACTGGCGCAAAAGGGCAAGGTCGTCTTGCTGCCGCATATGGGGTCGGCCACGATTGAGGGCCGTGTTGATATGGGTGACAAGGTGATCATTAATATCAGGGCTTTTGTCGACGGTCATCGTCCGCCGGACCGTGTGCTTCCGAACAGAACCTGACTTTATTTGCTGGCGGTGAGACGATCAGCAGCCGCATTGCCAGCGATGAAGGTGAGCACCGATCGTGCATAAAGGCGCGGGTTTTCCGCCGGAACGCTATGGCCCGAATCGGGCAGGATGATCAGTTTCGCACCCGGAATATGATGCGCCATGAATTCCGTATGCTCGCGTGTGATGGCCGTATCGTGATCACCGATCACGATGGCGGTCCGCACATTGATTTTTGCGAGATCATCAATCGAATAATTCGGCTCATTGGCCCAAAGGGCATGAATTTCCTTGTCGATGCTTGCATAATGGCGCAGTTCGGGAATTGGCTTGCCTTGCGCGCGCGCCAGCGCAAAGCCGGTTGAGCCTTCCGGCGTGACATTGGCAGCCTGTGCGAACAGGCTTTTCAATCGTTGAGGATAGCGCATGGCAATATCGAGACCAATTATGCCGCCATCGCTCCAGCCAACCAGATCGACTTTGTCAATGTTGAGATAATCGAGCAGCGCCACATAATCATCGGCCATCAAGTCATAGGTGATCGGTTTATTGGTGCGTGTCGAGCGCCCTTGTCCGCGGCTGTCTGCCACAATCACCATATGATCGCGTGCCAGAATCGGCAGTTGCGCATCCCAGACATGCTGGTCGGAAAGACCGCCATGGATCAGCAAGATCGGCGGACCTTTGCCCACGACACGGTAATACATTTCAATGCCGTTGACGCTGGCAAAGCTTGCCGGGGACGCCGTTATGGTCATACGGGAAATTCTTTCAAACGAGACGGCTGAAGGCAAAAAAAGGGCGAGACCGAGAATGAGCCCTGCGATTCTTATTGTCGCTTTTGCCTTCATGGTCGCACACTTACGGCCTGCGGATCAGCGTTGGCAGATCATAAAGATAGGCGATCCGCTTGATGGCATCCTTAAGCGGCTCCAATGTGACGCTCATCGTGTGACCGCTGGCATGGATCAGCATGTCAGGCGCAGCACAAATGGCAACGTGGCCTTTCCAGAAGACGAGATCGCCGCGCTTGAGATTGGAATAATCCGCATCAGGCGCGATAACCTCGCCGAGCGTGTTTTGCTGCATGTCCGAATCGCGCAACACTTTGCGACCCGCCACCCACATTGAAAGCTGGACAAGGCCGGAACAATCAATACCAAAGCCGGATGTCCCGCCCCAGAGATAGGGCGTATGCATGAGCGTTTCGGCAACCGCAACGAAATCCTCGGCATGGTCGCTCAATGGCTTGAGATGCCGGGCAATCAGCGCTTCGCCGCTCGCAAGCAGCGCATATTCGGTGCCGCGTTTTTCAGAGGAGCCGACGATTCGCACGCGCGCGCCAAGCGACAATGTTCTGGTGTGCGGGAAGCGAAGATCATTGCCAGGATAGACGAATGTGCGCGGCGCGATCACCATATGCGTCGCCTCAGCTTCCGGCTTTTCGAGTGAAGCCGCTGATACGTAGCCGGTATAGCCGTCGCGTTCAGCCTGAACCCAGCACCAGCCAGCCTGTTCGTCAAAAACACGAACCCTATCGCCGAAGATAATTTGCGTTTGCGGTCCGCTGTCCGGGCGCGGGTCGGCGCGCAGATCGACCACCGAATCGCAAACCTGCATCACTGTGCCGGACGTAAAACGCCTCGCCTCCACCTGACCGCTCAACCGTTCATCGGCGAGATCGGGACGGTAGGCATTCAAACGATGGTCGAGCATGCTCACAATGGTAACTCCCTGGCATTGGCGATCACCAGATCGCCCAGTCTTTCGACATAAAGCGCGCCAGCGACTGTTCTTTTAACTAGCACATTTCGACGATCTTTTTCATCACGATGCCGGGAGACGAGATTGAGCGTGCCCATCGTGTCGAGCGCACGCGTTATCACCGGCTTGGTGACATTCAGCTTGGCTGCAAGGCCGCGCACCGTATGCGGCGGCGGCTCCAGATAAATGGTCAGAAGAACAGCAACCTGCCGCGTGGTCAGGTCAGGCATTTCATCCTGCACCTGTGCCAGCGAAAGCGTTCTCAGCAATGTCAGTGCCTGCAAAGGCTTCAGTTCAACGGGCATGTCATACCGAATGCTTGGTCATTGTTTCGGACCCGTATCATTCAACGCTGTTTTCTTTTTGCAGGCAAGTCATTTCATCTTTGTTGCGACCGGGCTGCGTATTTCTCTTTGAGAAGCGCATAAAGCGCCCGAATGGCCTGTGCTTCGCCGCCAACAGGCGAAGCAGGCTTTTCGACCGGCACCCAGCCGTAAATATCGAAATGCGCCCAAGCCTTTGCCTTCTCAACAAAGCGGCTCAGGAACAGAGCAGCCGTAACGGAACCGGCAAAACCATCGGTGGTGACATTGTTGAGATCCGCAACGCGCGATGAGAGTTTTTGCGTATAGGGCTGCCACAGCGGCATGCGCCAGAGCGGATCAGCCGTCTCGGTGGCTTTGTCTGCAATAGTCGCAGCCAGCGCATCATCATGTGTGTAGAAAGGCGGCAGATCGGGGCCGAGTGCGACGCGCGCAGCCCCTGTGAGCGTTGCCATGTCGATGATCAGGTCCGGCTCTTCTTCATCGGCCAGTGTCAGCGCATCGGCCAGAACCAGACGGCCTTCCGCATCGGTATTGCCGATTTCCACCGTTAACCCTTTGCGGCTTTGCAGCACATCGCTCGGGCGGAATGCATTGCCTGCAATCGAATTTTCGACCGCCGGGATGAGCACGCGCAGCCGCACGGGGAGCTTGGCATCCATGATCATGGACGCAAGGCCCAGCACATTGGCAGCGCCACCCATATCTTTCTTCATCAGCAACATGCCGCTTGCAGCCTTAATGTCGAGACCGCCGGTATCAAAGCATACGCCTTTCCCGACCAGCGTGATTTTCGGATCGCTGTCCTTGCCCCATGTGAGATCGATAAGGCGCGGCGCGATGCTGCCTGCGCGACCGACCGCATGGATCATCGGGAAGTTTTGTTTGAGCAGCGCATCACCTTCAATGGTGCTGACTTTCGCGCCATTTCTGGAAGCAAGATCGCGCGTTGCCTGTTCCAGCGCGTCCGGCCCCATATCATTGGTGGGCGTGTTGATGAGGTCACGTGCCAGCGTCACGGCATACGCAATCGATTGCGTTTCTGCGGCATCCACACCTTCCGGCACCGCCAGACGGATCATCTTGTCGCTGCCCTTGCGGTAGCGCGTGAAATTATAGCCACCCATCAAGAAGGCGAGGGCAGTCAGCTCGGCGTGATCCGGTTTTCCTTCAATGTGCCAGTCGCCTTCGGGCAGACCACGCGCCAGTTTTCCGGCGAGCAACTGCGACTGTCCGCCCTGTGCAATATCCCCGGTGCCAAACAGCGCCCCAGCAATCGTTCCATCGGTACCGGGAAGCACCAGAACCTGACCGGCCTGGCCGTTAAAATCATTGGCCTTCGCCCAGCTTAGGGCATCCTGCGTCAATCCCGCCTGATCAATGGCATTTTTGCTGATGAACCAGACTGGGCGGCTTTCGGCTGATTTTGCGGCTATGATCTCAACGGTCATGATAATCCTCGGCAATAAAAATTTATAATAACTCCAATAAACAAATAGCCCCCCTGCGTGAACCGGGTGGCTATTCAATTCTGCATGAAGCGATGAAATTCAGCGTTGATCGTAAGTTTGAACCTGCGCTGCACGATAGTCAAAAGCGGAAGCGGGCTTTCCTGCAAAAAGCGCCATACCACTGACGACAGCAATAATCGCCAGCGCACCGATGAGTGTGCATTCGATCATCGCTGCACCCGATCTGTTCTTGAAAAAGCGCGTCATCAAAGCCGGCATGTTACTTACCCTGAGCTGAAGTCTCGTTGGGGCTTCTTTTATTGCCTGCCAATTGTGATGAGTTTAAGAAACAAGGAAAATAAACCGTTAATATCGGTTGGAAACAGCTTCAATCTGGTTTGGGTTAACGGATGGCAAACGCAAGGCGATAGGCTTATATGCGTGTAACCACAGTCATTGCCTGAAAGATGATCAATGCCCGAATTGCCAGAGGTCGAAACGGTTCGCCGGGGTCTTGAACCTTTTATGGAAGGTTCAACAATTGCGCGGGTCGAGCAAAACCGGCCCGATTTGCGTTTTCCCTTTCCGGATCATTTTGTTGAACGTCTAGCGGGGCGCCATATAGATGCGCTGGGGCGGCGTGCGAAATATCTGACCCTGCATCTTGATGACGGGCTGTCGATCATCTGCCATCTCGGCATGTCCGGCTCGTTTCGGATTGAAGCGGATGATGCGCAAGCCATACCCGGTGACTTTCATCATGAGCGATCCAAAATCGCCAAACATGATCATGTCGTTTTCCATCTCCTGCGCCCGAATGGTGCAGCCGCACGCATCATTTATAATGATCCACGGCGGTTCGGCTTCATGCTTTTTGCAGAAAAAGGCACGTTGGATATGCATCCTCTGCTCAAAGGGCTGGGCGCTGAACCCACCGGCAATCGCCTGTCAGGTGAATTGCTTGGAACCCTCTTTGAAGGCCGCAAAACACCGCTGAAAGCGGCGCTTCTTGATCAGCGTCTGATTGCTGGACTGGGCAATATCTATGTCTGTGAGGTTTTGTGGCGCTCCCGGCTCTCACCCATGCGGTCTGCGGGTTCCATTGCCAATGATAAGCCGGTGCTTGAGCGTCTGGCGGGCGATATTCGCAGCGTGATTGCCGAGGCGATTGCCGCGGGCGGGTCGAGTCTTAAGGATTATATTCAGGCCAATGGCGCGCTCGGTTATTTTCAGCACTCATTCTCTGTCTATGGGCGTGAGGCGCAGCCATGCCGTGCACCGGGCTGTGGTGCTTTGGTGGAGCGTGCCGTACAGGCGGGCCGCTCGACCTTTTTCTGCGCCTCCTGCCAAAGTTGATATTTGGCTGGTCTTGCCAAATGCAAAGCCTCGGTCCACCTTGGCCGCAAAATATGAACCGATCAAGGAGGAGAGGTTTCCCCATGGCTTATGAAACGATCATTGTAGAAACGCGCGGTGGCGTTGGTCTTGTCCGTCTTAATCGGCCACAGGCGCTTAATGCATTAAACAGCACTGTGCTGAAGGAACTCACCGAAGCACTGGCTGCTTTTGACACCGATGGCAGAATCGGCGCGATCGTTCTGACCGGCTCCGAAAAGGCCTTTGCGGCCGGTGCCGACATTAAAGAAATGCAGCCGATCAACTTCGTTGATGCCTATTTGCAGGACATGTTTGCGGAGTGGCGCAAGGTGGATCGCGTGCGCAAGCCAATCATTGCCGCCGTTTCAGGCTATGCGCTGGGCGGGGGCTGTGAACTTGCCATGATGTGTGATTTCATCATCGCCGCCACCAATGCCAAATTCGGCCAGCCGGAAATTACTCTGGGGGTGATGCCGGGCATGGGTGGCTCGCAGCGTCTCACGCGCTTTGTTGGCAAATCGAAGGCGATGGATATGTGTCTGACGGGGCGCATGATGGAGGCCGAAGAGGCCGAACGCTGCGGCCTTGTCTCGCGTCTGGTTGCACCGGAGGAACTCATCGAAGTGGCGCTGAAGGCGGCGGAACGCATAGCTTCCTTCTCACAGCTCTCCGTGCAGATGGTGAAGGAATCGGTCAATCGTTCTTACGAGACCACCCTTGATGAAGGTTTGCGTTTTGAGCGGCGCCTGTTCCACTCGCTCTTTGCGACGGAAGATCAGAAAGAGGGCATGGCCGCTTTTATCGACAAGCGCACGCCATCTTTCAAGAATCGCTGATCGTGTGATTATAAAGACAGAGCTTCCCGTGCCGTTTAGCCAGATTGGCGTCTCAGGCGGCGGAAATTTCAGCCAGAAGGCCGCATATCCGGCCTTCTGGCTGGTTTGCAGATCAGAATCCTCGTTGACGCGAAGATAAAGCTGATCTATAAGCCCGGCACGGATCGGTGGCCCTAGGCATTATGGCTGCCCTAGTGGTTTTGTGCCCAACGGTTTGACCAAATGGGCTAGCTGACAGAAAAAGAGAGGCATTTATGGCCAATACTCCTTCGGCCAAGAAGGCAGTGCGCAAGATAGCCGCACGCACCGAAATCAACAAGTCGCGCCGTTCGCGCGTTCGCACTTTCATCCGCAAGGTTGAAGATGCGCTCCTGAGCGGCGACAAGGAAGCAGCATCGGTTGCTTTCAAGGCTGCTGAGCCAGAACTGATGCGCGCCGCTTCCAAGGGCGTCGTTCACAAGAATACAGCTGCTCGTAAGGTTTCGCGCCTTGCCGCACGTGTTAAGGCTCTGAACGCCTAATATTTCCTGAAATTAAAATCAGGTTTTAGAAACCCGGCTCATTGTTAGCCGGGTTTTTCTTTTTGGAATGATTTTAAGGAATGCGCTGATATGTTTGAGCCGGCACCGCTCTGTATTAATTATGCAATTAATTCGTAAAATTTCGCAGTGTTCCAGAAAGTGACTGGTGCAATTTCCTTTTCTTTTTCAAAAGCTTGTGAGGTATTATCCACACTTATCCACAGGCGTGCCGAAGGACTCGGAAGCGGGTTTGAGTCAAGCAAATTATTAAAAATTATTTTCCTAGGAGAACAGACAGTGGCCGTCTAAAAAATCAGCAATCAAAACACATTGAATCCAAAGGTGTTATTTCTTTGATGCCCGATTCTCCGGTCGCGTTTGCAGGCCATGCAAGCCTTAATTGAAGAAAAAACAGCAATTCTTAGACTTGCTCTTTGCCACAAGGCTTCGTTAAAGTCAGGGCTCAAGAGAGGTGGGCCACGGCTCAGAGTTAGCATTAAAATTTGTTCTATATTGGCGCGGAATGTTCCTCCGCGAATGCTTAGTTCTGTGTCTAAGGTCCTGTTCCTGTTATGTTTGTCTCTTATGGGGGTGCTTACCATTCATTAACCGGAATGCTGTTTTAGGCGCATCTTCGTCAATTGAATGGTTGTCGCAAGACCCGTTCCGGGCAATCAGCTTTGAGCAAGGATTTTGTGAGTCGACGCGTAACCGAAAAGGAGCGTCCGGGGGTTGGTCCATGGCATGTGTTCGAAGCGTGGACTGTTTGAGTTTGTGTTTGGCCCTTCCCGTGAGGGCTTGAGTTAAAATGTGTACCTGCGAGGCGACCGGATCAAAAGATCAGGCGGACCTACGCGGGAAATAACGACAAGCGCCGCAAAAATGGCGCGTAAGAATGTGAAGGCAGGCGAGATGATGGCAATGATGACTGGTAAGTCGACGGCAACGATGGGTGATGATGCGCATGCGAACCGTATCCATGGATCTTCTGCTAAAGGAAAAGACACAAGCCTCATGGTGAGTGCTGATACTGGCGTCAGCGATGACGTTTTTGATCGTCTGACGGCAAAGCTCAAGGCGCGCGTTGGCAGCGAGATTTACTCAAGCTGGTTTGGCCGCCTGAAACTGGACGATCTCTCCAAAAGCGTTGTCCGCCTGTCCGTTCCGACAGCTTTCCTTCGCTCATGGATCAACAATCATTATTCCGAATTGCTGACGGAACTCTGGCAGGAAGAAAACCCGCAGATTCTGAAAGTTGAAGTGGTCGTGCGCGGCGTGAGCCGTGTGGTTCGTGCGCAAGCACCTGCTGAAACCAGTGATGCCGCCGAAGCAAAGTCGCCGGCTGCAATACGCGAAAAGGTGGTTTTCCCGGTCGGTCAGCCCAGCGCTGACAAGCGCGGCTCCACAGTCGTCGCCGAATCGGCATCAGGCGCGGTTCTCGGCTCTCCCCTCGACCCGCGTTATACGTTTGATTCTTTTATCGATGGTGCTTCCAACCGCGTGGCTCTTGCCGCCGCCCGCACCATTGCAGAAGCAGGCTCAAGTGCCGTGCGCTTCAACCCGCTTTTCATTCATGCATCCGTTGGTCTTGGCAAGACGCATCTTTTGCAGGCCATTGCCGCCGCAGCTTTGCAGCGTCAGGAAAAGGCACGTGTTGTTTATCTGACGGCCGAATATTTCATGTGGCGCTTTGCCACCGCCATTCGCGACAACAATGCGCTCTCGTTCAAGGAACAGTTGCGCGATATCGATCTGCTGGTCATTGACGACATGCAATTCCTGCAGGGGAAATCGATCCAGCACGAGTTCTGTCATTTGCTCAACACGCTGCTCGACAGCGCCAAGCAGGTGGTTGTGGCAGCAGATCGCCCACCATCGGAATTGGAATCGCTTGATGTCCGCGTTCGTTCGCGCCTTCAGGGTGGTGTGGCTCTCGAAGTTGCAGCGCCGGATTACGAAATGCGCGTTGAAATGCTGCGTCGCCGCCTGACTGCCGCACAGGTGGAAGATCCAAGCCTCAACATTCAGGATGAAATCCTTACCCATGTTGCCCGCACCGTCACCGGATCGGGCCGTGAGCTGGAAGGCGCTTTCAACCAGCTTCTGTTCCGCCAGTCGTTCGAGCCTAATCTCTCCATCGACCGTGTTGATGAACTGCTGGGCCATCTGACCCGCGTTGGTGAGCCAAAGCGCATCCGCATTGAAGAAATTCAGCGCATTGTTGCACGTCACTACAATGTTTCCAAACAGGATCTGCTGTCGAACCGCCGTACGCGCACCATTGTCAAGCCGCGTCAGGTTGCGATGTATCTTGCCAAGATGCTGACCCCGCGCTCGCTGCCGGAAATCGGTCGCCGTTTTGGCGGACGTGACCATACAACCGTGCTTCATGCCGTGCGCAAGATTGAAGACCTGGTCGGTGCCGATGGCAAGCTTGCGCAGGAACTTGAGCTTCTCAAGCGTCTGATCAACGATCAGGCCGCCTGATCGATAGAAATGAGTTAAAAAGCCTGCGCTGTGTCGATTTGAGACGCGGCGTGGGCTTGCTTTTCGCCTCAAAAATCTGCCACTTTAGCAAACCTTCTGGCGCCACAGGTGCCTTATTGATAGGGGCGTCTGCCCGTTGCGCGGTTGCCCAGTCCTAGAGAGCGAGTGCGTTTCAATATGCGTGTAACCCTGGAACGGTCAAACCTTCTTAAATCCCTCAATCATGTGCATCGCGTTGTCGAACGTCGCAACACGATTCCTATCCTGTCGAACGTGCTTTTGCAGGCCGAAGGCGCAAGCCTTGCCCTCAAGGCAACGGACCTTGATCTCGAGGTCAATGAAGCGACCGCTGCCATGGTCGAACAGGCGGGAGCCACCACCGTTCCGGCGCATCTTCTTTATGATATCGTGCGCAAGCTGCCCGATGGTGCGGAAGTCATGCTGTCGACGAACCCAGATGGCGGTTCCATGTCTGTGGTTTCGGGCAAGTCGTCCTTCCGCCTGCAATGCCTGCCACAGTCGGATTTCCCGGAACTGACTTCGGGTTCTTTCACGCATACTTTCCGCATTGATGCGCAGGCCTTAAAGCGCCTGATTGATCGCACGCAGTTTGCGATTTCGACGGAAGAAACCCGTTATTATCTCAACGGCATTTATTTCCATGCCATTGAAAGCGATGGAGCGCTCAAGCTGCGCGCTGTTGCAACCGATGGTCACCGTCTTGCGCGCGCTGAACTGGAAGCCCCTTCGGGTACTGAGGGCATGCCAGGCATCATCATTCCGCGCAAAACGGTTGCGGAACTCCAGAAGCTCGTCGACGCGCCGGATACGGTCGTTTCGGTTGAACTTTCGGATGCAAAGATTCGCTTCACTGTTGGTTCTGTCGTTCTGACCTCCAAGCTGATCGACGGGACATTCCCGGATTACCAGCGGGTGATTCCATCGGGCAATGACAAGAAGCTCACCATCAGCCGTCAGGATTTTGCAGCCTCCGTTGATCGTGTTTCGACCATTTCAAGCGAGCGTGGCCGTGCGGTAAAGCTTTCGATTGCCGATGGTCAGTTGACGCTTACCGTCAACAATCCCGATTCGGGCAGTGCGACTGACGAACTGGCTGCCGATTACGATGCTGACCCGATTGAGATTGGTTTCAACTCGAAATATCTGCTCGACATTACAAGCCAGCTTTCAGGCACCGATGCAGTCTTCATGCTGGCCGATGCAGGCTCTCCGACGCTTGTGCGCGATACCGGCGATGAAGATGTGCTTTATGTTTTGATGCCGATGCGCGTCTAGGATCTGTAAACCGACCGTGAGCATGTCTGAATCCAATATAAGCCGCCCGGATCGAGTTTCGGTCCGGCGGCTTAAACTTGTCAGTTTCCGCAATTATGCGGAGCTTTCGCTGCCGCTTGGCCCCGGCCATGTGGTGCTGACCGGCGAAAACGGTTCGGGCAAAACCAATCTGATTGAGGCTTTGTCGTTTCTGTCTCCGGGGAGGGGGCTGCGCCGCGCATCCTATGATGATGTGGCGCGCGCGGGGAGCCATGACGGCTTTGCCATTCATGCAGCACTTGACTGCATGATCTATGGCGACGCTGAAATCGGCACGGGTACGACAGGCGGGGGCGAAGGTGGCCGCAAGGTCCGCATCAATGGCATAGCCGCATCGGGCGATGAGTTGCTTGATTATGCACGCGTGTTGTGGGTTGTGCCGTCTATGGATGGGCTGTTTACCGGTGGCGCCTCGGACCGGCGGCGGTTTCTCGACCGCATGGTGCTGGCCATTGACACGGGCCACGGCAAGCGGGTGCTCGATTATGAAAAGGCCATGCGCGCGCGCAATCGTCTGCTCAGTGATGGCAATGGTGACACGCAATGGCTTGATGCGATTGAAAGCCAGATGGCGGAACTGGGCATTGCCATTGCGGCAGCACGCGCAGAAGGCATGCGGCTGATCGCGGCGATGATTGAGCGTCTGCCGACAGATGGGCCTTTCCCCAAGGCAGATTGCTTTCTCGAAGGATCGCTGGAACAGCGAATCGCTCTGGAAGCAGCTCTTGATCTGGAAGAGGATTTTCGCCGCACGTTGCGCGATGGCCGTGCGCGCGATCGCGCCGCGGGGCGCACACTCGAAGGCCCGCATCGAACCGATCTCATCGTCCAGCATCGGCCCAAATCGATGCCCGCAGCCCTTTGTTCAACGGGTGAGCAGAAAGCACTGCTGATCGGCCTTATTCTGGCACATGCAAGACTAACGGGAGAATTGTCCGGCATGGCACCGATTCTTCTGCTTGATGAGATTGCTGCTCATCTTGATACCGGACGCCGTGCAGCACTGTTCGGCATCCTTGACGATCTTGGCGGACAGGCATTCATGACTGGCACTGACCGATCGCTTTTTGAGGCGCTGGAAGGCGATGCGCAGTTTTTCAATGTGGCGGCGGGCCAACTGACAAAAATCTGAAAATAGTCGCTGACAGCGCATTTGCGCGGGCTTATGTTGAGCCATTATGAATGCATCATCAAAGCCTTTTTCACCGGAAGAACTGGAGCGCTATGCGCGCCATATCGTGCTGCCAGAGGTTGGCGGGCCGGGCCAGCAGAAGCTGAAAGCCGCCCGTGTTCTGGTTTTGGGGGCCGGTGGCCTTGGTGCGCCTGTGCTGCAATATCTGGCGGCGGCAGGCATTGGCACACTCGGTCTTGTCGATGACGATACGGTTTCGCTGTCAAATCTGCAAAGGCAGGTGATCCACGATACGGACAGTGTCGGGCTGGCGAAGGTGGAGAGTGCAAAGGCATCCATCGCGCGTATCAATCCGCATGTGCATGTTCAAACGCACGCCTTGCGGCTTAATGCCGAAAATGCGCAGGCCCTGATCGGCGATTACGACGTGATTGTCGATGGTTCTGACAATTTTGCCACGCGGTATGCTTTGGCTGATGCCTGTGCCGTGGCCGAGCGCCCGCTGGTCACCGGTGCGATGGGCCGTTTTGATGGCACTGTCACTGTTCTTATGCCTTATAGGCAAGGTGCTGACGGCACACAAAACCCATCCTATCGCGATCTCTTCCCCGATATGCCACCGCCTGGGACTGTGCCCACATGCGCGCAGGCTGGTATTCTTGGTGTGTTGCCGGGCGTTATCGGCAGTTTGCAGGCGATGGAAGTCATCAAACTGGTAACAGGAATTGGCGAGCCGCTGATCGGTCGGCTTCTGCTTTACAACGCCTTGAATGTGCGTTTCGAAACCATCCGATACAAGGCGCGCAAACCGAAATGACACAGCTTCGCATGATTGCGATTGGCCCCGACTTCGACCGCTGGAACGCCCTTTTGACGCTCGTTCGCGACAGTTTCGCCTATATGGATGGCATCATCGATCCGCCATCATCCGTGCATCTGCTGACGGTTGAAAACCTTAAGATCAAGGCCCGCGATGAACAGGGCTTTGCAGCCTTTCTTGGTGACGAACTGGCTGGATGCGTGTTTATCAAAGAAAAGCATGACCATTTTTATCTCGGCAAACTTGCGGTGGCACCAGCGCTGGAAGGGCAGGGCATTGGTCGCAAGCTGATGGAACAGGCTGATAAGACAGCTGTTGCGCGGGGTAAGCCGGTGATCGAGCTTCAGGTGCGCATTGAGCTGATACGCAACCGCGTGGTTTTTGAAAAGCTGGGCTATCGTTTAACCGCTGAGACTGCGCATCCCGGCTATAACCGCACAACATCAATCACGATGCGCAAAGACATTGCGCATCGTAATTAGCCGGTTAATCTTTTAATATTGTGTGGCGCGATCGACCACGTTTTCCAGCGTTCCATCGCGTTCAAAGGCTTCGATCTGCCGGATGATCTGCGGAACGATTGCACTGGCTGATGAACTCGCAGCCGCATGTGGGGTGATTGTGACTTTCGGATGCGTCCACAGCGGGTTATCGGTTGGCAATGGCTCCTGATTGAACACATCAAGCGTGACTGCGGAAAGCAAGCCACGATCAAGCGCTGCCAGAATATCGGCTTCGTTCTGCAAGCCGCCACGACCAGCGTTGATGAGCACAGGCGCGCCCAGCGGCCCGTCGCTTTTCAATTGCGCAAACATGCTCATGGACAGGATGCCCTTGGTGTCGGGCGTCAAAGGCAGAAGGCAGACGAAAATATCGGCAGTCTTGAGAAAGCGCGCAAAGCCTTCCTTGCCGTTGAAGGTCTGAATGCCGTCGATTTCCTGCGGACGGCGGCTCCAGCCCGTTACATTGAAGCCGAGCGTTTTTAGTTTCTCGGCTGCATCGCGGCCCAAAACACCCAGCCCCATGATACCGACGGTGACTTCATGGGCTGCTGGCTGGCGCGGGTCTTCGTGCCAGACATGGTTTTTCTGCTGCTTGCGATAGCTTGCACCAAGCCGGTGATGGTCAAGCACCTGCCAGACGACATATTCTGTCATGCGCATGGTGAGATCATCTGAAATGACACGCACCAGCGGCACATCAGGAATATGGGGATCATGAAAGACATGATCGACGCCAGCACCCAGCGAGAAGATCACTTTGAGATTGGGCAGATTTGTCAGTGAACCGGGCTTCTGCTTCCAGACAAGCGCATATTCGATGCTTGGGTCGTTGTCTGTGCGTTCTGTCACCACACTGCGATCCGGCCCATGCGCCTTGAAACTGTCGATCCAGATCGCCGGATCCCAATTGGTGAGTGCGAGAAGAATGTTTTTATCATTCTTGCCTGTCATTGTTTTACTCCTCCCGAAGTGGTCGTCTCCATGTGGAAGGCTGCCGCCATCAACGCTTTTGTATAGTCGGTTTTGGGATTGGCAAAGACTTCCTGCGAGGTTCCATATTCGACTGCCTTGCCATTGCGCATCACCAGCACATCATTGGCCAGTGCCCGCACCACTTTCAGATCGTGACTGATGAAAAGATAAGCGAGATCATGCTTCTTTTGCAATGCGCGCAAAAGATCGACCACCTGCGCCTGCACGCTCATATCAAGCGCTGAGGTTGGCTCGTCGAGCATCACGAATTTCGGATTGAGCACCATGGCGCGTGCAATCGCGATGCGCTGGCGCTGACCGCCTGAAAATTCATGCGGATAGCGAAAGCGGGTTTCAGGATCAAGGTTCACTTCCTTAAGGGCTGCCACCACACGTTCGTCGCGCGCATCCGCCGAAAGCTTTGGCTCATGCACCAGAAGACCTTCGGCAATGATATCGGCAATGGTCATGCGTGGGCTTAACGAGCCGAACGGGTCCTGAAACACGATCTGCATTTCCCGGCGCAACGGGCGCATATCCTTGAAGCTGAACTGCGCAATGTCGCGCCCCTCGAAGCGGATTTCGCCTTTGGATGAAATCATGCGCGACAGGGCGAGACCCAGTGTTGTTTTGCCTGAACCCGATTCACCCACCACGCCAAGCGTCTGGCCGGCGCGCAGTGTCACGTCGATGCCATCGACGGCTTTCACATGATCGACGGTCTTGCGCAGAAACCCCTTTTTGATCGGGAACCAGACGCGGACATCCTTGCCTTCCATCACCGTTTTGGCAGAAAGATCAGCCAGTGGCGGTTCGCCCTTTGGTTCAGCCGCCAAGAGATGCTTGGTATAGTCGTGCTGCGGATTATCAAAAATTTCGCGCGTTGGACCCGTTTCGACAATCTTGCCCTTGCTCATCACGCAGACACGGTCGGCGATCTTGCGCACGATACCGAGATCATGGGTGATGAAGAGCATCGACATGCCCTGCGATTCTTTAAGGTCCGCAAGAAGCTGCAAAATCTGCGCCTGTACGGTCACATCAAGGGCAGTTGTCGGCTCATCGGCAATCAGCAGCTTCGGCTTGTTGGCGAGCGCCATGGCGATCATAACGCGCTGCCGTTGGCCACCTGAAAGCTGGTGCGGGAAGGAGGCAAGGCGTTTTTCAGGATCGCGAATGCCCACTTCATGCAAAAGCGCCAGCGTGCGCGCGCGCGCCGCCTGATCCCCCATGCCCTGATGCATTTTCAGGATTTCAGCAATCTGCCGCTCGACCGTGTGCAGCGGATTGAGCGAAGTCATCGGCTCCTGAAAGATCATGGTGACATCATTGCCGCGCACGCGCCGCAATTCGGGCTCCTGAGCCTTCATCAGATCCTTGCCGTCAAACAGAATTTCCCCTGATGGGTGACTGGCTGACGGATAAGGCAGAAGTTTCAGGATGGAGAGTGCTGAAACCGACTTACCGGAACCGGATTCACCGACAAGTGCGACTGTTTCCCCCTGTCTTATGTCGAAGGAAACGCGGTCGACGGAAATGCGTTCTTCACCATTCTGGCGGAAGGCGACCGAAAGATCACGCACAGAGAGCAACGGCTTGTTCATGGACCCACTCATTGAAACGCCTTTCGTGGATCGAATGCATCACGGGTGGCTTCACCGATGAAAATCAGCAGCGATAGCATGACCGAGATCACCACAAAGCCGGTAATCCCAAGCCATGGCGCCTGAAGATTGTTCTTGCCCTGTGCGAGCAATTCACCAAGCGAGGCCGAACCCGGCGGCAGACCAAAACCAAGGAAGTCGAGCGACGTCAGTGTTGTGATTGAGCCATTGAGGATGAAGGGCAGGAAGGTGAGTGTTGCGACCATGGCATTTGGCAAAAGATGCCGCCACATGATGGTGGCGTTTTTCACGCCAAGCGCGCGGGCTGCATTCACATATTCAAAGTTTCGCGCGCGCAGGAATTCGGCCCGGACAACGCCGACAAAGGCCACCCATGAAAACAGCAGCATGATGCCCAGCAAGACCCAGAAGCCGGGTGGCAAAATCGCGGCAATGATCAAAAGCAGATAAAGAACCGGGATGGATGACCAGATTTCGATCACCCGCTGGAAAATGAGGTCGACCCAGCCACCGAAATAACCCTGCACGGCACCGGCGCTCACGCCAATGATTGCCGAGAAGAAGGTGAGGATGAGACCAAACAGCACCGATATGCGAAAGCCGTAAAGCGCGCGCGCAAACACGTCACGCGCCTGATCGTCGGTGCCAAGCCAGTTGAAATTGCCGATAATGCAATTGGGATCATTGACGCCGAGCGGATAGCGCTGGCAGCGCTGTTCTTGCGTATAAAGCCAGAATGGTTTTGAGGGGGCAGCCTCTGGAATGTCGTTATTGACGGTGTTGTAGGAATAACGCACCGGTGGCCAGAGCGCCCAGCCATTGGCGTTGATCTCTTCCTGTATCACCGGATCGCGATAATCGGTGACGGCATAAAAGCCGCCGAATTTTTCTTCCGGGTAATCGACAAAAACCGGCGCCAGCAGCTCGCCCTTGTAGGAAACAAGGATCGGCTTGTCATTGGCAATGAACTCGGAACAAAGGGCTGCGACCAGCAGAAACAGGAAAATCCACAGCGACCAGTAACCGCGCTTATTGGCCTTGAAATTCTGCCAGCGGCGGCGGTTGAGCGGCGAAAGAAATGGACGTTTAACACGCTTTGCCTGAGGGGTAAGAGTGGTGTCGGTCATCACACATCCCTCCGGTCAAAGTCGATCCGCGGATCGATCCATGTATACATCAGATCGGACAGAAGACCGACGAGCAGGCCGATCAGCGAGAAAATAAACAAGGTGGCAAACACAACCGGATAATCGCGATTGATGATCGACTGGTAGCCAAGCAGCCCCAGCCCGTCGAGCGAGAAGATGGTTTCGATCAGCAATGAGCCGGTAAAGAAGGCAGAAATGAACGCTCCCGGAAAACCGGCAATCACGATCAGCATCGCATTGCGGAACACATGGCGATAAAGCACCTGATTTTCGGTCAGCCCCTTGGCGCGCGCCGTCGTCACATACTGCTTGCGGATTTCTTCCAGAAACGAGTTCTTGGTCAACAGTGTGGTTGTGGCAAAAGCCGAGAGCACCAGGGCTGTAACCGGCAGAACCATGTGCCAGAGATAATCGCCAATCTTGGCCCAAAATGACATTTGCGCAAAATCAGGCGAGGTGAGGCCACGCAGCGGAAACCAGTCTAAGAACGAGCCGCCGGCAAAAAGCACGATCAAGAGGATCGCAAACAGAAAGCTCGGAATGGCATAACCGACAATGATGATCGCGCTGGTCCAGGTGTCAAAGCGCGTCCCTTCCTTGATCGCCTTGCGAATGCCAAGCGGGATCGAGATCAGATAGGACAGGAAGGTGAGCCAAAGTCCAAGCGAAATTGAGACCGGCATCTTTTCCTTGATGAGGTCGATCACGCTGATATCGCGGAAATAGCTGCGCCCGAAATCAAAACGCATATAGTTCCACAGCATCTGGCCAAAGCGTTCCAGCGGCGGCTTGTCGAAGCCGAACTGCTTTTCCAGATCGGCAATGAATTGTGGATCCAATCCCTGCGCACCGCGATATTTGGAGCTGGACGAACCGCTGTCCATATTGCTTTGACCAAAATCGCCGCCACCACCGGAAAGGCGATCCAGCGCATCGCCACCCTGACCGGAAAGCTGCGCAATGACGCGCTCAACCGGCCCACCGGGTGCAAACTGAACCACGGCAAAAGATATGGCCATAATGCCGAGGATGGTCGGGATCATCAAAAGCAGGCGGCGTAAAATATAAGCGCCCATCAGCTCTCAATGCTCCGCATGTTCAGTTTGTTGTTACGGCTTGCCAACAGCTTCCACTTTCTTCTGATCAATCCACCACAGCGTCTCAACCGGAAAGCCATAATCGGGCTTTGGCTCCTTGAAACCAAAACGATCCCAATAGGCGACCAGGTGATTCGCGACAGTCCAATTTGGAATCCACTCGAGCCGGATACGCAAGTACCGATCCAGCACCCGGATTGTTGCAACCAGCTCTTCGCGCGTGGAAACATTGCCAACATCATCAATCAGGGCGTCGATCATTGCGTCTGATGTGCCCGGAAGATTATAGCTGCCCGGTGTTTTTGCAGCTTCTGACCCGAACATGGACGCAAGCGATTCTTTGGTGGGCGTTGCACCAAATTGCATGGCGATGCCGACAAGATCGAAATCGAAATCCTGCATGCGCGCCTGATATTGGCTGGAATCCACCAGTCTGAGGCTCGCATCAATGCCAATGGCCCGCATTTTCTGTACGAAGGGATTATAGATGCGGGAGAAACTCTCGGAATTGCTGAGAAGCTCAAGCGAGAGCTTTTCGCCATTCTTGCTATGGAACTGGCCATTCTTGCGCACAAAACCCGCCTCTTCGAGCAGGGCGATGGCGCGTGAAAACTGCTTGCGGTCGCGCCCAGAGCCATCGGAAACCGGCATGAGAGCAGCATCCCCAAAGGCCGCTTCGGGAATTTTGCCACGATAGCGCTCAAGCACTTTCATCTCATCTTGCGTGGGCAATCCGACCGCCTGAAAATCTGAGCCGTTGAAACAGGATTGCGAGCGTTCATAGGTCGAATAGAAGAGGTTTGCATTGGTCCATTCAAAGTCAAAGCACAGATTGATTGCCTCGCGCACCTGCGGATCGCGAAAACGCTCCCGCCGCTGATTGAGCGCCCATGCCTGCATGAGTGGACTTTTTTCTTTTGGGAACGTGCGCTTGATGATCTTGTTTTGTTGAATGGCAGGGAAATCATAGGCTGTTGCCCAGGTCTTTGAAACGCTTTCCTGCCGGAAATCGATATTGCCTTTTTTGAAGGCTTCAAATTCCGGTTGACGGTCGCGATAAAACTCAATGCGGATACGATCAAAGTTGGCTGAACCACGCGCAACCGGCAAATCTTTCGCCCAATAATCCTCGACCCGCTCATATTCGATAAGCTGTCCGGCCGTGATTGGACCGACGCGATAAGCGCCTGATCCAAGGATGGCTTCCATGCTGGCCGCCTCGAAATCCCGATCTTTGAACCAGTCTTTTGACAATATCGGCAATGTCACTGCATTGAGAACAGCGCTGGGCCCACGACCGGAAGCAAAGTGCATGCGCACGTCGTGTGGGCCGATTTCTTTGATCGTTTCGAGTGCTGAGAGCACCTGCCGGATCAGTGGATGGCCTTTCTTTTTGAGCATCTCATAAGTGAAAACGACGTCCTTGGCTTCGATGGGCGAACCGTCGTGAAAGCGCGCTTCTTTGCGCAGCCGGAAGAGACATTTCTGACGATCTTTAGAAAGCGTAACGCTTTGCGCAATCAGACCGTAAACCGAATCCGGTTCATCAAGCGCCGGAGCCATCAGACTGTCAAAGGTTAGCTCCATGCGCGGCGGCGCATCGCCTTTGAACGTCAGGGTGTTGAGGGTGTTAAATGTCTGCGTGTTCTGGTTCCAGACCCACGTATTGGGTGCCAGTGTGAAGGTGCCACCCTTTGGCGCATCGGGATTGACATAATCGAAATGCGTGAAATCGGGCGGGTATTTCAGATCGCCAAAGGCTGACAGACCATGCAGGGGGGTGCCTGTGGCAAGCTTTGCGAAAGCCGTTTGCGGCAGGCAGGCCGCAATTGCAGCACTGCCTGTCAGTCCGAGAAAATGACGGCGATTGAGATGTAAGCCCGGCATGGCCGATATGCCCCCTTAATTCGAGCTGTTTTTGAGCTTTGCCTCCTTGGCAGGGCCCACCCACCAGGAGAAAGGGTCAATTCCAAGATAGTCGGGTTGCGTTTCAGGCATGCCGAATTTGTTCCAGTAAGCGACATTGATATGGTCGGAATACCATTGCGGAATGACGTAATAATTCCACAAAAGCGCACGGTCGAGCGCATGGGTCGCAGCCACCAGTTCCGCACGATCCTTGGCATAGACAACGCGATCAATCAGCTTGTCGATTGCCGGGTTTTTGATACCGGCATAATTGCGGCTGCCTTTATAGTCGGCAGCTTTCGAGCCCCACATGTCACGCTGTTCGTTGCCAGGTGATCCGCTCTGCGGCATAACAGAAGTTATAACGTCATAATCAAAATCATTGACGCGGGCCTGATATTGCGCGCTGTCGACAATACGAACGGTGGCACTGATACCGATCTTGCGCAGGCTTGCGGCAAACGGATTGTAAATCCGCTCATCGGTCGGATCCTTGCCCAGAAACTCGATTGTGAACTGCGTGCCTTTTGCATCAACGAGCTTGTTGCCCTGCAATTTCCAGCCAGCCTCGCCAAAAAGCTCAAGCGCCTTGCGCAGATTGTCGCGTGTCGCCTGTGGTGTATCATAGACAGGCAGTTTGAATTCCTTGGTCAGTGCATCGGCTGGCAGCTGATCCTGAACGCTTTGGAGAATGGCTTGTTCTTCAGGGGTCGGGACACCACTCAGATGCAGCTCATTGCCGGCAAAATAGCTATTGATGCGCTGATATTGATTGAAGAACAGCAGGCGGTTCATCGATTCAAAATCAAATGCATAGGTCAGTGCTTCGCGAACTTTCACGTCCTGAAACTTGTCGAGGCGCGTGTTGAGGAAATAGCCCTGCATGCGTCCGACCGCATGATAGGGAAAGGATTTCCTGATCACATCACCCCGTTTGACAGCGGGGAAATCATACTGTTCAGCCCAGCGCCGGGCGCTGTTTTCAAGCCGGTAGTCATATTGTCCGCCTTTCTTGAAGGCTTCCCATGTCGCATCTTCGTTGAGATAATATTCGTAGCGAACTTCATTGAAATTATAGCGCCCGACATTGACCGGCAGGTCTTTGCCCCAATATTCGTCGGCGCGCTCCCAGATAATCGAGCGCCCCGGAACCACGGATTTGATCTTATAGGCACTGGAGCCGAGCGGGATTTCCAGTGTCGGCCGGGTTACATCGCGCTGCTTGCCCTGCGCATCCTTGCCCGTCCACCAGTGTTTGGGGAGAATGGCAAGCTGGCCCATAATCTGCGGCAGTTCGCGATTGCCTGTCTGCGAGAAGGTGAACTTGACCTCGTGGTCGCCGGTCTTTTCCGCCTTTTCAACATCGCCATAATATTTGTTATACATGGGCGACTGCTTTTTGAGCACTTCAAATGACCAGATCACATCATCGACGGTGATCGGCTCGCCATCATGCCATTTGGCATTGGGATTGAGCCGAAATTTGACCCATGAGAAGTCATCAGGGTACTGCAACGCTTCCGCGATCAATGGATATTGGATCGATCCTTCATCGAGCGAATCACTCATCAATGTGTCGTAGAGCATGCCGCCGCCAAAATCTGACAGGCCCGCCGCCGCAACACCCTGAATGACATAGGGGTTGAGCGTGTCGAATGTGCCCACCGCCACCATGTTGAGTGCACCGCCTTTGGGTGCATCCGGGTTCACATAGTCATAATGTTTGAAATCGGCTGGATATTTGGGCTCTCCAAGCAGACTGGAGGAATAGCGCCATTGCGGATCGGCATCATTGGCATAGGAGCTGGAAACCGTACCGCTCAACATCGTTCCTGTGAGCATCGTAATTGCAAACGCGCCCGCCCAAAAAGCTCTCATCCAGCATCTCCGTTCTTGTCTCGGATATATTGGGAGCAAGTTTTATGGCTTTTTGCGGAGGAAGAAAGGCACAAGTTGAAAAAACATGTCGCCAGAGCAGAAGTCTGATCTGAGCAGACCGCACGCTCATAAAAAAACCGGGTCGAAACCCGGTTTTTATCATTGTTTCATCAAAGATTAATTGGCTGGAGCCGGTGCAGGCTCTGCCGGGGCTGCTGGTGCAGGCGCTGCCGGTGTTTCGCCACCTTCGGCAGGTGCTGCTTCCGCAGGCTTTTCACCTTCACTCGCAGGGGCCGCGTCGACGGTTGGAAGCGGGGCCGGATTGTCCGAAAGCGAACGCAGATAAGCAATGAGATCAGCGCGTTCATTGTCCTTTTTGTCGCCAGCAAAGCCCATGGCTGTGCCTTTGATATAGCCCTTTGGTGAGGTCAGGAACTTGTTGAGATGTTCATAATCCCACTTGTTACCCGCAGCTCCAAATTCCTTCATCGCAGCCGAATAGCCGAAACCTTCCACAGATGCAGCCGGGCGGTTCAGTACGTCCCAAAGATGTGGTCCGACCTTGTTGGCACCGCCTTTTTCACCCGTGTGACACGCAGCGCAGCGCTTGAAAACGTTCTGTCCGCGCGCAGCATCTGCGGATTGCAACAGAACTGCAATCGACACTTCTTCCTTGGCAGGTGCTGCTGCACCACCGCCCGCCGAAGCCTCTGTTGCTTCGATTATAAAACCTGGCTTTTCAGGGGCTGGCGCATGAAACAGCGTATCGGACAAAATGCCCGTCGTCATGACAACAAAAACCGTTGCCAGAAAAGCCATTATAAACTTGTTAGTTCGGGTTGAATTCATCGCCGGTCAGCGCTCCCTCTACTCAACGCCCTCCAAAGCCGGCATGCAGAACCTATGTTGAAAGGCTGGCAAGTCTCTCCCCGGCATCGGGCGGAAACTAGGTCTTTTAAGGGGGGGATGCAACACCTATAAGTGGTTCTGCACCCGTGACTTTTTGACACTTTTGCTGCATTTATTGAGCAGATAAAGGTCGTCATAAGGCCGCTGCTTTCAATGAAACACCAAGAGTCGATCATGCTTGAGAAGATGAAAACCCTGACACTTATCCCGGCGCGGCTCGGTTCCACACGGCTGCCGAACAAGCCGCTCGCCGATATTTGTGGCAAGCCGATGATCGTGCATGTGGCCGAAAGGGCTGTGGCAGCCTCGCTGGGGCGCACGGTTGTGGCAACCGACAGTGATGAGATATTCGCCGCAGTGATCGCGCATGGTCATGAGGCGATCATGACGCGCAGCGATCATGAATCGGGTTCGGATCGAATCTATGAAGCGCTTCAGAAACTCGATCCGGCGAATGAGGTGGAAGCCATCATCAATGTGCAGGGCGATTTGCCAACCATCGATCCGGAAACCATTCGTCGCGCATTGCGTCCCTTGCAGGACGGTCCCGCAGACATTGCGACCCTTGGTGTTGAAATCAAGCTGGAAGAAGAAAAGGTCAATCCGAATGTCGTCAAGATCGTCGGTTCGCCTTTGAACAATGGTGAGCGTCTGCGCGCGCTCTATTTTACGCGCGCCACAGCCCCCTATGGCGATGGGCCACTTTATCATCACATTGGCCTTTATGCCTATCGCCGAGCAGCGCTTGAACGCTTTGTGAAGATCGGCCCATCGACCCTTGAAAAGCGCGAGAAGCTTGAGCAGCTTCGCGCGCTTGAAGACGGAATGCGCATTGATGCCGAGATCGTCACAACAGTTCCACTTGGCGTTGATACGCAGGCTGATCTTGACCGGGCGCGCGAAATCATCGCAAAGGGTTTATGATTTAAAATAAAAGGATTTGGAGCGCCGATCTGATTCAATCAGATTGAAACGCGCTCTAAAGCAAGCTTCGATTGTTGCGGAGCATTGGAGAAAGCACAAACACGATGAAGACCAACCGGATTTCCTTTCAGGGTGAAGCAGGCGCCAATTCCGATACGGCGTGCCGCAACATGTTTCCCGATATGGAGCCTTTGCCGTGCCCGACTTTTGAAGATGCCTTCAATGCGGTTGAAAGCGGTGCTGCGGATCTTGCGATGATCCCGATTGAAAATACGCTTGCAGGCCGCGTTGCGGATATTCACTATCTGCTGCCGCTCGCCGATATGCATATCGTGGGTGAATATTTTCTGCCGATTCACTTTCAGCTCATGGTGCTCCCGGGTGTGAAGCGCGAAGAGATCAAAACGGTTCACAGCCATATTCATGCGCTTGGCCAGTGCCGCAAAGTCATCCGGCAAAATGGCTGGAAGCCGGTGATCGCAGGCGATACGGCAGGCGCTGCGCGCCTTGTGGCTGATTTGCAGGATCGCTCCATGGCGGCCCTTGCGCCGCGTCTGGCCTCTGAACTCTACGGTCTTGATATTCTCGAAGAGAATGTGGAAGATTCGGAAGACAATGTGACCCGCTTTGTGGTTCTGTCCAAGAACAAGCAGTGGGAGCCGCGCCCTGAAAAGGACGAGCGCATTGTCACGACTTTTGTTTTCCGCGTGCGCAACGTGCCAGCAGCACTTTACAAAGCGTTGGGTGGTTTCGCCACCAATGGCATCAACATGACCAAGCTGGAAAGCTATCAGATCGGTGGCCGTTTCATCGCGACACAGTTTTATGCCGATGTTGAAGGTCACCCGGAAGATCGCAATCTCCAGCTGGCGCTCGAAGAGTTGCGCTTCTTCACAAAGGAAGTGCGTATTCTCGGTGTCTATAAGGGGGCCGATACGCGGGGCACGCAGTTGCTCGCAGCTGAGTAGCAAGCATTTCCAGCGAAAGTGGGAACCGGTTTCGCGTAGGAAAATGCGCAGAAAAAACAGTTAGATCGGTTTGACTGATCTAACTGTTTGCCCAGGCTCTGATCAGATGGGTTGCGATGGCGCCGCTTGCCGGGACACGCAGCCCATTTTCATGGGTGTCTGAAAGCATGGCACGGACTTCTGCCTTGTCGAACCAGCGACCGTCTTCGAGTTCCGAATGATCAATGGTGAAATCATCGGAAAGCACCTCGGCATGACAGCCGATCATCAGTGAATAAGGGAATGGCCACGGCTGGCTGGCATAATAGCCAACACGACCAATCGACAGGCCCATTTCCTCACAACTTTCACGCCGCACGGCAGCTTCAATTGTCTCGCCATGCTCGATGAAGCCAGCAAGGCAGGAATAGGAACCGGCGGTAAAATGCGCGCTGCGTGCGAGAATGCATTTTTCACCCCGAACAGGCAGCATGATTGCCACAGGATCGGTGCGCGGAAAATGTTCGGCTCCGCAATTCGGGCAAATGCGTTTTGCGCCTCCGGCGCGCATTTGGCTTTTTGTGCCGCAACGCCCACAAAAACGATGATTGCTGTGCCATGCAGTCAGTGCCGCCGCCTGCGCCAATGCGCCAACAAGATCGGTGGAAACCAGCCCTTCCATATAGATGCTGCGATAATCCTGTGCGCGAAACGGGTGCGCCAGTGCATCGGGATCAAGCGGCGCCATCAGTGCCACAATCGGCACGCCATCCTGTAAACCCAGCAGCACAGGCTCATCGAGATCGGGCGAAAATGCCTGCGCTTGCGTAAGCGAGAACAGCGCGCGCGGCGCATTTTCATCCGTGTAATCAAGCAGAAGCTTATGGTTGCCCAAAACCATCACGCGGGTTTCAGGCAATTCCAGTGCGTTAAACGCAGAATCGTCCTGACGTTTTTCTGAAAGTCGGTCTATGCGATTGCCGGCGAAGCCAACAAGACTGCTCGGCTCAATATCCGGCAGGTCTGAAAGACTGAAAACCATGATTGTCTCGAAAAGTTTAAGGGAGAATCAGAGAGCAGTGCGAATCGCTTCGATGAAGCGAAGAGCGTCTTTTTCCGCATAAGGTGCGCGGGTGCCGTGCCCCCACACAGGGCCGGGCCAACCGGCATCGCCTTCATTGCGAGCAATCACATGGATATGCAACTGACGCACCATATTTCCCAGAGCGCCCGTATTGATCTTGTGGCACTGTGTGGCGTTCTTCAACGCCTGTGAGACCATCGCGGCTTCAAATGTCAGCATGGTCTGATCAAGCGGTGTCATATCGTGAATTTCACTCAGCCCGGCGCGTCGTGGAACCAGAATAAGCCATGGCCAGCGCTTGTCATTCATCAGTCGCAGCTCGCAAAGGCCGAGCGGAGCGACTGAAAAAGTGTCGGCATCAAGCCGTTTATCGAGTTCAAACTGTTTCATAGAATAATTCTTATCAGTTTTTTTGTCTCTGCGCTTGCTTTTTGCGCGCCGATTGACGATATGCAGCGTGGGAGGTTGGTGGTGGACGAGCCACTCGCCAACCGGGTCAGGTCCGGAAGGAAGCAGCCCCAACGAGCACGGCACGGGTCATCGTGCCAGCCTCCCACCTTTCTTTCACGACGATCATGACTGTTGATGGTTGATATGCCAATGTCGAAGTCACTTTCGTCTCCGGTCCAAACTGTTTAAGGTTTCAGCCTGGACAAAAGCGAACAGGGAACGGAAGGGTCGCAATGGACACAAAATCCGAAACTGGCGCTTATCGCGTTCTCGCCCGCAAATATCGCCCCCAGAATTTCAATGATCTGATCGGTCAGGAGCCGATGGTTCGCACGCTGAAAAATGCGTTCGAAACGGGTCGCATTGCGCAAGCCTGGATGCTGACGGGTGTACGCGGTGTGGGCAAGACCACAACAGCGCGCATTCTGGCGCGTGCGCTTAATTACAAGACTGATTCTGTCGACCAGCCGACAATTGATCTCTCCATTATGGGCGAGCATTGTCAGGCGATTATGGAAGGCCGCCATGTCGATGTGATCGAAATGGATGCGGCTTCGCATACGGGTATCGACGATATTCGCGAAATCATCGAGCAGGTGCGCTATCGCCCTGTTTCGGCACGCTATAAAGTCTATATCATCGACGAAGTGCACATGCTGTCCAATCAGGCCTTTAACGGCCTGTTGAAGACGCTTGAAGAGCCGCCGCCGCATGTAAAATTCATCTTCGCCACCACCGAAATCCGCAAAGTACCGATCACGGTTCTGTCGCGCTGTCAGCGTTTTGACCTGCGCCGCATCGAATCGGGCACGCTGGCCGCACATCTGAGGCGCATTGCGCAGGCAGAAGCAATCGAAGTCGATGACACATCACTGGCGATGATTGCACGCGCTGGCGAAGGCTCGGCACGCGATTCGCTCTCGATCTTTGATCAGGCGATTGCGCATGGCGCCGGTCATGTTTCAGCGGAAGCCGTGCGCTCCATGCTGGGGCTTGCCGACCGCGCCCGTATCATTGATCTCTTCGAGATGATCATGCGTGGCGATGTTGCTGGCGCTCTCACTGAGTTTCGCGCGCAGTATGATGTCGGAGCCGACCCATCGGTGGTGCTGACTGATCTTGCCGATTTCAATCATCTGGTGACGCGCCTGCGCTTCACGCCGGATGTGGCGAATGATGCAACGCTTTCGGAAGATGAGCGGGTGCGTGGCCGTGATTTTGCGCAAAAGCTTTCAGTGCGCGTGCTGTCGCGCACATGGCAGATGTTGCTCAAGGGCATTGCTGAAGTGGATACGGCAACACGGCCTGTGCAGGCGGCAGAGATGCTGCTGATCCGTCTGGCCCACGCAGCTGATTTGCCAACGCTTGATGAAGCGCTGAAGGGACTTGAAAACGGCACTGTTTCAGCGCCGCGTCCGCAATTACCAGGCGGCGTAAGGCCAAATAGCGGTTCGCAACCAGAAGCGCGTGGCAGTGTTGATGCGGTGGCCGGCTCAACCATGATGCCTTCATCGGGTGGTCCTGCGACGGCCATGCGATTGGTCGAGACACAGCCGCAGTCGGTTCAGTCGGCATTGGCAGCATCGGCTCCGCAGCAGTTTGTCGATAACACGCCGCAGCCTTCGGTGCCGATCAACAGCCTCAATGACATTGTTGCACTGGCGGATAAGTTCCGCGACATGCAGTTCAAGATTCTGGTCAAGAATTGCGTGCGCTTGTCCTCAATTGCCCCCGGACGGCTTGAAATCGGTCTGACGGATGATGCGCCGAAATCGCTGGTCAGCGATATTTCGCAGCGCCTTATGAACTGGACCGGCATTCGCTGGGTGGTCACGGTTGCGCGTGATGTTTCGGGGCAGACCGTTGCAGAAGCGGAAACCGAGCGTCGCGATAATCTTGTGACCGACGCACGCGCTGATCCTGATGTCGCCGCCATTCTGGCCGCTTTTCCGGGTGCAAAGATCACAGACGTCCGCATTGCCGTTGCAGAACAGGGTGATGATGACGATATAGACTCGGATAGCGTTGAAGACGTGCCCGGCGCGCCTTCTGACGACGACTGAATTTCAAAGACAACGGAGTGAACCCATGCGTGACATGATGGGCATGATGAAACAGGCAAAAGAACTGCAGGCCAAGATGAAGACCATGCAGGACGAAATTGCCAATCTTGAAGCAACCGCTTCTTCGGGTGGCGGTCTGGTCACGGTCACGCTTTCGGGCAAAGGCACCTTGTCGTCGCTCAAGATCGATCCTTCGATGATGAAGGAAGAGGACACGGAAATCCTCGAAGACCTGATCATTGCAGCCCATAATGATGCCAAGGCAAAACTCGAAGCCGAAATGGCTGAAAAAACCCAGTCCCTGACTGCGGGTCTGCCAATTCCTCCGGGCTTTAAGCTGCCGTTCTAAGGACGGGGGAGCGGCTTCGCTCCCTTATATTTATTTCCCTTTTTCTTACGCCCAAAGCAGCATGTCCAAACGTATCGCCGGTCCTGAAATTGAACGTCTGATCCAGCTTCTGGCCCGCGTGCCGGGACTGGGGCCGCGCTCTGCGCGCCGTGCAGCGCTGCATCTGATCAAGAAAAAAGAGGCGCTGCTGATCCCGCTTGGCGGCGCCATGCAGGATGCCGCCGAAAAGGTGCGTATCTGCTCGTGTTGCGGCAATGTCGATACATCCGATCCATGCACGATCTGCACCGATAATCGTCGTGATCCATCGATGCTGATTGTTGTGGAGGACGTGTCCGATCTCTGGGCGCTGGAACGCGCAGGCACCATGAATGTGCGCTATCACGTGCTGGGCGGTCGTCTGTCGCCGCTCGATGGCATCGGCCCGGATGATCTTAACATCAAGGGGCTGGTTGAACGCGTCGCATCCGGTGAAATCAAGGAAGTGATTCTGGCCGTTAACGCGACAGTCGAAGGCCAGACCACGGCCCATTACATCACCGATCAGCTGACGAATTTAGAAGTCCGCGTCACACGGCTCGCGCATGGTGTGCCGGTGGGCGGTGAACTTGATTACCTTGATGAAGGAACGCTTGCGGCTGCATTGCGGGCGCGAACTGCACTCTGATTGCGTTTGGGAGAATTTCACAATGGCATGCAAATGGAAACGAAGCCTGAAGCTTGCTCTCGGCCTGTTTGCCAGCCTTGCCATATCGCCCGCATTCGCAGCGCCTTCCAAAGCGCAGGTTGAAAGCCAGTATCGTAACTGGATCGAAAAAGACCTCTGGCCGGAGGCAAAAGCCGCAGGCGTTTCGCGTGCTGTTTTCGAGCAGGCTTTTGCTGGCGTGACAATCAACTGGAAACTGCCTGATCTGGTTATTCCGGGGGAGAAGCCAACCACACCCAAAGAGCAGAAGCAGGCCGAATTCGGCGCTCCGGGCAAATATTTCAATGCCAAAACGATAGGCTCTGTCACGAGTGGCGGCAAGGCACGCTTTGGCCAGAATGCAGCCTTGCTCAAACGCATCGAACAGCAATATGGCGTGCCGGGGCGGATTGTTGTTGCAATCTGGGGACGTGAATCCGGCTTTGGCACGGTCAAAATTCCTTATAATGCGTTTGAAGTGCTGGGCACCAAGGCTTTTATGGCAACGCGCAAGGATATGTTCCGCAAGGAACTGATTGCAGCGCTTCAGATCACATCACGCGGCTACATAGCCAATGGCTCAATGAAAAGCTCATGGGCGGGTGCGCTCGGCCAGCCGCAATTCATGCCGACATCCTATCTCAAACATGCCGTTGATTTTGATGGCGACGGCAAGCGCGATATCTGGAATTCGGTTCCCGATACGCTTGGCTCCATTGCCAATTATCTCAAGATCCATGGCTGGCAGGCTGGACGCGACTGGGGGTATGAGGTCAATGTGCCGCAAAACATTTCCTGTTCGCTGGAAGGGCCTGATCAGGGCAAGACATTCGCCGAATGGGCAAAGCTTGGCATCACCCGCACCAATGGCAAGGCGTTTCCGGCCAATGAAATGCGCGGCGAGGGCTTTTTGCTGATGCCGGCTGGTCGTTATGGCCCGGCCTTTATTGTGACGCCGAATTTCTACGCCATTAAAGATTACAATATGAGCGATCTCTATGCGCTGTTCATCGGCCATGTCGGAGATCGGATTGCTTATGGCGCTGGTGATTTTGAAAACCCGTGGAGCACGATTGGCACCATGTACCGCTCCGACATTCAGGCCATGCAGAAGCGCATGCAGGCGCAGGGTTACGATATTGGCAAGGCTGATGGCCTGCCGGGCTTCAAGACCCGTCGCTCAATTGGTCTTTGGCAGTCCAGAAACGGGCAGGCTCCAACCTGCTTTACGCAGCCTGAAATCGTGAAGTCCATTCGCTGAAGTGAATTGCCGGGAGTTTTGGCTCCCGGCAATGACTGTTTAAGCGGCCCTTGTCAGCATGCCATGCGGGTCGAGTACAAATTTCTTCGCCACGCCCTGATCGAAGCTTTCATAGCCTTGCGGCGCTTCTTCCAATGAAATCACCTGCGCATTGACGATCTCGGCAATGTTCAGACGACCATGCAGAATGGCCTGCATGAGTTGACGGTTATATTTGACCACAGGCGTCTGGCCCGTATGGAAAGACTGTGCCTTTGCCCAGCCAAGACCAAAGCGCAGTGACAGGCTGCCATGCTTGGCAGCACTGTCAACAGCGCCGGGATCTTCGGTCACGTAAAGGCCGGGAATGCCGATAGACCCTGCCGGACGGGTAATTTCCATCATCTGGTTGAGAACAATAGCCGGTTGCTCGCCACCACTGTGGCCGCGCGCTTCAAAGCCCACGGCATCAATGGCGCTGTCCACTTCATTGCTGCCAGTCACCTCGGCAATCATGTCACCGAGACGATCGCTTGCTGAAAGATCAATTGGCTCGAAGCCAACTTTTCGTGCGTGTTCCAGCCGTTCCTTGTTAAAGTCGCCAACCATGACGACCGCGGCGCCAAGGATACGGGCAGAGGCGGCCGCAGCAAGCCCGACCGGACCGGCACCCGCCACATAGACGATTGAGCCAACGCCGACGCCTGCCTTCACCGCGCCGTGAAAGCCGGTGGGTAGAATATCGGAAAGCATGGTCAGGTCGCGAATTTTCTCGATGGCTTGTTCGCGATCCGGGAATTTCAGCAGATTGAAATCGGCATAAGGCACCATGACATAGCGTGCCTGTCCCCCGATCCAGCCGCCCATATCGACATAGCCATAAGCGCCGCCAGCACGTGATGGATTGACGGTAAGGCAAACGCCGGTGTCTTGCGATTTGCAGCAGCGGCAGCGGCCGCAGGCAACGTTAAATGGCACGGACACGATGTCGCCCACGTCGAGCATTTCCACATCGCTGCCTTTTTCAATCACTTCGCCGGTGATTTCGTGGCCAAGAACAAGGCCGGGCATGGCGGTGGTGCGGCCGCGGACCATATGCTGGTCTGAGCCGCAAATATTGGTGGTAATCACTTTGAGAATAACGGCATGATCCAGCTTGCGCCCGTCCGGGGCGCTCAAGACCGGATCATCAATATCACGAACTTCGACTTTACCGGGGCGCATGTATACAACGCCTCTATTCCTGCTCATGTCGACCTCCTCCAGATTGACGTGCGTATCGTTCCCGATCCGCATATTGGGCCGGGATATGCGGGGATATACCCGTGGAGAAAGCCTAGCGTGCTTGATCGTCGGAGAGGTGGTCTGTGCGCGACATGTTTGGTTCGCTCATCAGCATGTCGGCGAAAGATTTGAGCGCTTTGGTCTGATAGCGGTCATTGTGAGAAAGCATCAGAAACTGGCGTTGCGGGAGAGTGAAATTGACTTTGACGAGCGTGCCTGCCGCAAGATGCGGCGCTGCCACCAGTTCCGAAATTGCCGTAACATAATTGCCGGAAAGCACCGCCGAGCAGATGGCTTCATTGGATGGAAGCTCGAGCGCGATGCTAAGACGCGCAGGATTGTAGCCTGCGACCCGCATCGCATCTTCAAACACGCTGCGGGTGCCTGAGCCATGCTCTCGCAAAATCCATTGGCCGTGAAACAGAGTATCCCAGGTCAGTTTCTCGGCATCGCGCCATTGATGGGTTGGTCCTGTGACAACAATAAGCTGATCCGTAGCAACCTTGCGCAGCGAGAGGGTGGGGGCCTGAACAGCACCCTCCACAAGCCCGATATCTGCCAATCCTTCTTGCGTGGCCTGTGTGACGCTTTCGGTGTTTCCGAGCGTGAGGCGCAAATCGATCATCGGATGCGTCGCATGAAACTGTGCCAGATAGGGTGGCAGCCAGTAGCTCGCGATGGTTTGGCTTGCATGGATCGCCAGAATGCCGCGTTTTCCGCCGCCAAGCTCTGACAGCATACGCTCCGCCGATTGCGCGCGCGCCAGCGTTGCGCGTGCTTCATCCAGAAACATGCGGCCATCGCCCGTCAGCTCAATGCGCCGTCCAATGCGGTTGAAAAGCATTGCGCCATAGCGATCTTCGAGTATGCGGATCGCTGAACTCACCGCCGAGGGCGTGAGATGAAGCGCTTCAGACGCCCGTGTCAGATGCTCACGCTCGGCCACTTCGATAAAAATACGTAATTGTTCCAGTGTCATAGCTATGATCATTCGATTTTATCGAATGAATTATGCCATATTATGCGATGGAATGAACAGAAGAATAAGCGCATTCGATTGGAAAATATTTCTCAAGATGTGAATGCTGATTCCAATGAACACCGCAACTGCCACAAAATTTCAGAACATTCTCCCGGGGCTTGCACTCAGCCTTGCTGTTTCGGCTGTGGCAATCGGGCTTGAAAAGATTGAGGAGCATTATTCCGGCAAAGCCTGGCTGGAAGCGCTGGTGCTGGCTATTCTGCTGGGCACCGCCGTCAGAACACTCTTTCGACCCGGCAAGCAGTTTGCCAAAGGCATCAGCTTTTCCGCCAAACTGCTGCTGGAGATTGCGGTCGTTTTGCTTGGTGCTTCGATCAGCGTGAGCGCGGTCGTTGCCGCCGGTCCCGGACTGATTATGGGTATCGCGGCCGTTGTGGCACTTGCGATTACGCTCAACTATGGCATAGGGCGATTGCTGAAACTGCCGCATCGCATGGCGGTTCTTGTGGCCTGTGGCAACTCCATCTGCGGTAACTCGGCCATTGCCGCCACTGCCCCCGTCATTGGTGCAGACAGCGAAGATGTGGCCGCTTCCATCGCATTCACGGCAATTCTGGGCGTTGTTGTGGTGCTGTGCCTGCCGTTGCTCGTGCCGTTGCTGGGGTTGTCATTCACGCAATATGGCGTCCTGGCGGGACTGACGGTCTATGCGGTGCCGCAGGTGCTCGCTGCAACCGCGCCCGTTGCGGCAATCAGCGTACAGCTTGGAACCTTGGTCAAGCTTGTGCGCGTGCTGATGCTGGGGCCGGTTATACTGGTGTTGTCTGTTGTTGCAGGCAATCGGGATGCAGACGTGAAGCCCGGCTTTCTGCAACTAGTGCCGTGGTTTATCATCGGCTTTCTCGGTATGATGGCATTGCGGGCCTTTCATCTCATTCCGCAACCCGCTCTCCCAGCCATACAATATGCATCCACAGCACTGACGATCATTTCAATGGCGGCGCTGGGATTGGGTGTGGATGTGCGTTCGGTCGCCTCTGCCGGTGGCCGCGTGACCCTTGCCGTCATTCTTTCGCTGCTGGCTCTTGGGCTGATCAGCCTTGGCCTGATCCATTTGCTTGGTGTTATCTGAGGACAGCTTGTTAATCGCGCCGATCCGCTCCGAGATCAAAAAGAAAAAGCCCGCCAATGGCGGGCTTTCTCATTTCTCTAAGAGGTCGAAAACTTAGTTGTTTTCCGACTTCTTCATGGCTGCGGCAAGAATGTCGCCGAGCGAAGCGCCAGAGTCGGACGAACCGTACTGAGCAACGGCTTCTTTTTCTTCAGCGATTTCGAGCGCCTTGATCGAGACCTGCAGCTTGCGGGTCTTCTTGTCGAAGGCGATGACGCGGGCGTCAACCTTCTGACCAACCGAGAAGCGTTCCGTACGCTGTTCGTCACGGTCACGCGACAGATCCGAACGCTTGATGAAGCTGTCGAGATCGTGGTCAACGAGACGGACTTCAAGGCCACCATCGGTAACAGCTGTGACTTCACAGGTTACAACAGCGTTCTTGCGCAGTTCACCCGAAGCGGCTGCTTCACCGACCTTGTCGCCGGAAAGCTGCTTGATACCGAGCGAGATGCGTTCCTTTTCAACGTCAACGTCGAGAACAACGGCCTTAACAACTTCGCCCTTGTTGTATTCTTCGATGACCTGCTCGCCCGGACGGTTCCAGTCGAGATCGGAAAGGTGAACCATGCCGTCAACGTCGCCGTCGAGACCAATGAACAGGCCGAATTCGGTCTTGTTCTTGACTTCGCCTTCAACGATTGTGCCCGAAGGGTACTTGTCGGCAAAAGTCGTCCATGGGTTGTCGAGGGTCTGCTTGAGGCCGAGGGAGATGCGGCGCTTGACCGGATCAACTTCGAGCACAACGACTTCGACTTCCTGAGTGGTCGACAGGATTTTGCCTGGATGTACGTTCTTCTTGGTCCACGACATTTCTGAAACGTGGATCAGACCTTCGATGCCTGGCTCGATTTCGACAAATGCGCCGTAATCGGTGATGTTGGTTACAGTACCGGTGATCTTTTTGCCGATCGGGTACTTCGCACCGATGCCATCCCAAGGATCGTTCTCGAGCTGCTTCATGCCGAGCGAGATACGATGTGTATCCTGGTTGATACGGATGATCTGCACCTTGACCGACTGGCCGATGGTGAGGATTTCCGATGGATGGTTGACGCGGCGCCATGCCATGTCGGTCACGTGCAGGAGGCCGTCAATGCCGCCGAGATCAACGAACGCACCGTAATCGGTGATGTTCTTGACAACGCCTTCAACAACCTGGCCTTCTTCAAGGTTCTGAACGATTTCCGAACGCTGTTCCGCACGGCTTTCTTCAAGAACGGTCCGGCGCGAGACAACGATGTTGCCACGGCGCTTGTCCATCTTGAGGATTTCGAAAGGCTGTGGGACGTGCATAAGCGGGGTAACGTCGCGGATCGGACGAATGTCGACCTGCGAACGTGGAAGGAAGGCAACTGCGCCGTCCAGATCGACGGTGAAACCACCCTTGACCTGGTTGAAGATGACGCCGTCGACGCGTTCGCCATTGGCGAACTTCTGTTCGAGCTTGCCCCAGCTTTCTTCGCGGCGTGCTTTTTCGCGCGACAGAACAGCTTCGCCAAGTGCGTTTTCGATGCGCTCAACGTAGACTTCAACTTCGTCGCCCGGCTTCATCGAGCCGTCTTTGCCCTTCGCGCCGAATTCCTTCAGCGGAACGCGACCTTCGACCTTGAGGCCGGCATCGATGATTGCCATGTCTTTTTCGATGGCAACGATGCGACCCTTTACAACATAACCTTCTGCAAGGTCATTGTTGGCAAAGGATTCAGCCAGCAGCGACTCGAAGTCTGCAAGGGTTGGATTGAATTCAGACATAAATACTCCTGATGCATCCGGTATAAAACAACATCGGATGCGGCGCCGGGGGTTAGAGTTGCGTTCGGCCTGTCCTTCGGCTCCGTCCCTTTGGGACAACCGGCGCGTGGAACGCGAAGTCAGGTTATAATGTTGGGAGTGCCCTATATAGGAACAAACCCCGAATAATCGAGCATTTCCGGGCGGATCATAGCAGAAAACCTCACGGCTTTCCTGATTTTATGCCGGATGCTGCGCCAAAGCGTGATCAATCAGCTTTTTCGCTGCCAGAAATGCCGCTTCTATACTCATTTTACTCGTATCTAGCAAGTGTGCGTCTTCAGCAGGCCTGAGCGGGGAATCCGTGCGGTTCATGTCGCGCTCGTCACGCTTTTTGAGATCGGCCAGAATTTCATCAAAATCGGCCGTTCCACCCTTTGCAATAATCTCGTCAAAGCGGCGTTGTGCACGCACTTCCGGTGAGGCGGTCACAAAAAGCTTGATAGCGGCTTGCGGACAAACCACCGTTCCAATGTCGCGCCCATCAAGCACGCTGGATGGCAAGGCTCTGGCAAAGCCGCGCTGTGCTTCAACAAGAGCGCGTCGCACAGCGGGCATGACAGCCACTTTGGATGCGGCTTCGCCAATTGCATGGGCCGAAAGAACAGCCTTGTCCATCGCATGCAGATCAAGATGAAGTGCCACATCGGCAGCAATTGCTTCATCATCCAGCGACAGCCCCTGATCAAGAAGCGCTTTCGCAACGGCACGATAGGTCAGGCCGGTATCGAGATGCGGCATGCCGTAATGAATGGCAATGCGCCGGGCAAGGGTTCCCTTGCCCGAGGCTGCCGGTCCGTCGATGGCAACGACGAAACTTGTCATTGCTGCGCGCTGACTTCGATTTTTGCACCAAGACCCGGCATCATGGTCATGAATTCCGGGAACGAGGTGGCAATCATCGTGCTGTCGTCAACTGTAACTGGCTTTTCAGCGGCCAGTCCCATGACGAGGAAGCTCATCGCGATGCGGTGATCAAGATGTGTGGCAACCGTGCCGCCGCCAAGGCCCTTGCCGTCAGGACGACCGCGAACCGTGAGCGACATTTCACCTTCGGTGCAATCAACGCCATTGGCTTCAAGGCCACGCGCAACCGCTGCAAGGCGATCTGATTCTTTGACGCGCAGTTCATCAAGGCCGTCCATGACGGTTTCGCCTTCGGCAAAAGAAGCGGCAATCGCCAGAACCGGATATTCATCAATCATGGAAGGTGCGCGTTCCGGCGGAACGACAACGCCCTTGAGCTTCGATGACTTCACGCGCAGATCCGCAACGTCTTCACCGCCGGCAAGGCGCGGATTGATGATTTCAATATCAGCGCCCATTTCCTGCAAGGTGAGGATCAGGCCGGTGCGGGTCGGGTTCATCAGCACATTGCGGATGGTGACGTCCGAACCTTCAACCAGCAGGGCTGCAACCAGTGGAAAAGCGGTTGAGGATGGATCACCCGGCACGTCGATGGTCTGGCCAGTGAGTTTGCCCTGTCCGACGATGCGGATATGGCGCACGCCGTCCTTGTCGGTTTCAACCGTCAGGTCAGCACCAAAGCCCTGAAGCATTTTTTCGGTGTGATCACGCGTCATGACAGGCTCAATGACCGTTGTAACACCCGGCGTATTGAGACCTGCGAGCAGAACGGCGGACTTAACCTGAGCGGACGCCATCGGCACGCGATAGCTGATCGGGTTTGCAGTTTTGGGACCGGTGAGTGTCAGCGGCATGCGGTCGCCTTCGGCAGCCTTCACCTGAACGCCCATTTCACGCAGCGGATTGAGCACGCGTCCCATGGGGCGTGAGGTCAATGATGCGTCACCGATGAAGGTTGTGGTCATGTCGTAGGTGCCGACAAGGCCCATGGTGAGGCGTGCACCGGTTCCGGCATTGCCGAAATCAAGCGGGGCTTCAGGCTGCAAAAGACAGCCATTACCAACACCATTGATGATCCAGACGTCGCCGTCTTTGCGAATCTTGGCACCCATCGCCTGCATGGCGCGGCCTGTGTTGATAACGTCTTCACCTTCGAGCAGGCCGGTGATACGGGTTTCACCCGAAGCCAGACCGCCGAACATGAAGGAACGATGCGATATAGATTTGTCACCCGGAATGCGAATTTCGCCCTTGAGTGCCTCTGAGCGGCGGGCGATTGCAGGTTTCGGGGTAGCGGAATGGGACATGGATTTGTTACTGTCTCATTTGGGCGTTATGCACGCGGGATTGATCAAAGCGGCAGCTACCTAGCACAGGAACAGCGCGGGGTCATCCGCGAATGCGTGTTTTGAAACACAGATCGCGTGCAGAATGCGTCTTTCGCTTTGACAAAAGCTGCAAATTGCGTTTATGCACCAAAACAACACCGTAATGCGCGTCTTCCGCCTTCTCCCGACTGATGGACGGTTGAGGAGTTTGATGGCGAGCTTAAAGCATGTAAGCGTCGCAGGCGCGACGGAGAAATCAACTCACGAGGCTAAACGTGGCAAAAGCTGAACTTGGTACCAAGCGCATCGATCCGGAAACGGGCAAAAAGTTTTACGATCTCAATCGTGATCCGATTGTTTCGCCCTATACAGGCATTTCCTACCCACGGTCGTATTTTGAAGCGACCATAGCGGAAAGCCGTGCGGCCGAAGAGGAAGAAGAAGCCGAAGAGCTCGATACAGCGCTCGAAAAGCCGGAATTCGTTTCTCTTGAAGATGCGGATGACGAAGCCAAGGGTGGTGAAGATCTTCCTGACCTCGACGACGATGTCGATCTGGGCGATGACGATGAAGACACCTTCCTTGAAGAGGAAGAAGATGAAGACGACGACGTTTCCGGTATTCTGGGCGGCGGCGTTGGCGGCGACGACGAAGAAGTCTGATAACGCCTTCATGGACGATTTAAAGCAGGGCGGCTCAATGAGTCGCCTTGCTGTTTTCTGGGCTGCAATCTCACGCCTGTTGATGATCGACAAATTATTTTTGGCAGATATGAAAAGAGTTGCGTTTTATCTCTTGATCTTCTGTAACTTGCCCTTTAATAAGCCGCCTCAACGGGCAGCAAATTTCTGTCTGATGGGGCCATAGCTCAGCTGGGAGAGCGCTTGCATGGCATGCAAGAGGTCAGCGGTTCGATCCCGCTTGGCTCCACCAAATTTCCCCACACCACTCTATAAAAAACCGTTGAGCCCTAAAACCGGTCGCGAAATGCTAGGAATCGTTTTCGCGGGGAAAATTCGTCACCGGACTGATTTCTATTCCCGCTACGATCCGCGAACAACATGCGTAAAAATAAGAACATAGAGCGAGCGTATTGGGTATGATTAAGCGCGATACGCTCTAGCCGGACGGTTTTATTTTCGGAAAAATTAAGTTTCCCTCGACTTTTATCTCAATGTTGTTAGTGAAGCTCCACCAAAGTAATTGTTAGCGGTCGGTTGGGTGAAAAGGCTTCCTGATTTCGACGGTCTGCGATTTCTACTGTGTCTTGGAATTGCAGCGTTTCATTATTCTTTTCGCATCCCTGTGAAAAACGCCCCGCTGCAAGACATTATATTACCATTTGCTTATTTTACTGATGTCTTTTTTATTGTGTCAGGTCTGTTTCTAGCGAGAAAGCAGAATTACGTCTGGAACAGACGGCAATATCTTGGTTTTGTTGGCAAGCGCCTGGCGCGGATTTATCCGCTGCACGCCATAACCTTTGCCTGCTTTGCCCTTTTGTCAGTCTTGACGGCAGCCGATGTTCTTCACCCTTCCGCCGAGCCCAATATGAGCCTGTCAGACGGGCTCACACAATTGCTGCTCATTCATGATTGGGGGCTTGGAAAAACGCTCTCTTATAATTACGTCAGCTGGTCTCTGAGCGCACTTTTCCTGATGTATCTCTGCTTTCCCTTGTTTGATATTCTTTGCCGCAGGCTGGGGAGTTTTGTTCTCATTATTGTTATCCTTGTTGTAGCGGTTGGAGAGTATCTGGCGCAGAGGCTGGGCGCCCCCTCCTTGACACGCATTCAAATGGCCGATGTGGGTGTGCTGCGGGCGCTGCCTTCTTTCCTTTTCGGCATGTGGCTTGCGCGCCGTGCGCATCCGATAATGCCAGTGCTCGCGATTAAGCTGGCGCTTGCCGTTTGTGTGGCGATTTTTCTATTTTATCATCCGCCAGCTGTGGCGGGTGAACCCAACACGCTTGAAGGGCCGTTGCGGCTGGCTTTCCTTTATTGTGGAGTTTATGTGCTCTACATCGCCTCTACCCAGGATGTTTACACCCCCCTGCGACTGCCTGTTCTGGTGCGGCTTTCGCCCTACAGCTTTGGTATTTTCATTCTGCATCCATTGGTCGGATTGATTTTCTTCAACGCTCTTCCGCAACATTGGGGAGACACCACAATCGGTGCTGTGATGCTGATTGCGGGTGGTGTTACAGTCAGCGTTGTTGCGGCTTTTATAGCCTGGCATATTTTTGAAAATCCAATCAATCGCTGGCTCGTTAATCGGATAAACCGATGGCTAAACCGCGAAAGCGATACGGAAAACCTTCTGGGTTCAGGACAATCAGCGCATTAGAGCGCATCCCGAAAAGTGTGAAACGGTTTTCGGAAAAAGATGCGCGATAAAACAAAAAGTTTAAGAGCCGATCTCATTCAGTCAGATCGAAACGCGCTCTAGCATCTGGAAAAATATGGACGGATGGGTGGGTCTCTTTTAGACATTTGTTTTGGAGCTGATCGTCGGAGTGATTTCAGCTCGGCGTGATTCTGGGAGGAATGATGACTATTGCGGCCGTTTCCGTTGATAAACAGCCCCTGTGGCAACCTGATGCAAACCGTATTGCGACAAGCCCGCTCGAGCACTTTCGCGTGCAGGCCGAGGGGAGGGCGGGACGGAAACTTGCCACTTACACCGATTTGCACCGCTGGTCGGTTGAAGATCGTGCCGCTTTCTGGAGTCTAATCTGGGATTTTTGCAATGTCATTGGTGAGCGCGGGCAAACGGCGCTGGTCGACAATGGTCATATGCGTGAGGCGAAATTCTTTCCCGATGCCAAACTTAATTTTGCAGAAAATCTCCTGCGTCATAATGGTGCGGGAGAGGCGATCATCTTTCGTGGTGAAGACAAGGTCGAGCGCCGCCTGACATGGCATGACCTTCATGCGCTGGTCTCGAAACTCCAGCAGTTCATGCTTGCAGAAGGAGTAAAGCCCGGTGATCGCGTTGCAGGCATGATGCCGAACATGCCTGAGGCTGTCGCTCTAATGCTGGCAGCGTCGTCTATCGGGGCAATCTGGTCTTCGTGCTCGCCGGATTTTGGCGCGCAGGGTGTGCTGGATCGCTTTGGCCAGATCGAGCCGAAACTGTTTTTTGCCTGCGACGGTTACTGGTATAACGGCAAACGCATTGATGTGAGTGACAAGATCGCCGAAGTGACAGCCAGGCTGCCCAGCAGCAAACGCTCGGTCATCGTTCCCTATTTGGGCGAAGCGGAAGCGGTGGCCAGCAAGGCCCGGAACGGCATTGCCCTTGACACAGCCGTTGCCCCTTTTTCAGCAAAAGCGGTCGAATTCGCGCGCCTGCCGTTTGATCATCCGCTTTATATTCTGTTTTCTTCCGGCACGACCGGCATTCCGAAATGCATTGTGCATCGCGCTGGCGGCGTGCTGTTGCAGCACCTCAAAGAACACCGTCTTCACGCGGATATTCGCGAAGGCGACCGCTTCTTCTATTTCACCACCTGCGGATGGATGATGTGGAACTGGTTGGCGTCCGGCATCGCGTCCGGTGCAACGCTGCTGCTCTATGATGGCTCGCCATTTTATCCCGATGGCAATGTTCTGTTCGATTATGCGGCGTCCGAAGACATGACCTATTTCGGCACGTCGGCAAAATTCATCGACGCCGTTTTGAAAGCCGGGCTGCGACCCGGTGAAACCCATGATCTGTCCGCTCTGCGCACCATTTCCTCGACCGGTTCGCCGCTGTCACCGGAAGGTTTTGCTTTTGTCTATGAGGCAATCAAAAAGGATGTGCATCTGGCATCCATCTCAGGCGGAACGGACATTGTTTCCTGTTTCGTACTGGGCGTGCCGACAGAACCTGTCTGGCAGGGCGAAATTCAGGGCGCTGGCCTTGGCATGGCTGTTGATGTCTGGGACGATGATGGCAAGCCGGTGCGCGGCGAGAAGGGCGAACTGGTTTGCACCAAGGCCTTTCCTTGTATGCCGCTGCAATTCTGGAACGATCCGGAAGGCGCGAAATATCAGGCAGCCTATTTCGAGCGTTTCGACAATATCTGGTGCCATGGCGATTTTGCTGAATGGACCGAGCATGATGGCATTGTCATTCATGGCCGTTCGGATGCCACGCTTAATCCGGGTGGTGTGCGTATCGGGACAGCAGAGATTTACAATCAGGTCGAGCAGATGCCGGAAGTGACGGAAGCACTTTGCATCGGGCAGGATTGGGACAACGATGTGCGCGTGGTGCTCTTTGTGCGGCTTGCTGAAGGCGTTTCGCTTGATGACGCTCTCAAGGCGCGGATCAAAGCCAAAATCCGTACCGGCGCTACACCGCGCCATGTACCTGCAAAGGTCATCGCTGTCAGTGATATTCCGCGTACCAAATCCGGCAAGATTGTCGAACTTGCCGTGCGCGACATCGTGCATGGGCGCGAGGTGAAAAACCGGGAAGCACTGGCAAACCCGCAAGCACTGGAGCTTTATCGCGATATTGCCGAGCTTCAGGAGACTTGACGCGGAATGGCGCGCGAAAGAAAATTTCGTTATAGGGTAATAAATAGCCACAGAACGCCGCGCAAAGCCATTGCCTAATCGGTCTCCACACGACACTCTGAACGGAACATAGCTGTTTTTAAAAACAGCAGCCGGGCAGAACTTGTGGAGGACGAGTATGTTTGCTTCGGGCCAGAATTTGGGGGGCATGAATTTCGGTCTTGGCGAGGAGATCGAAGCCCTTCGTGATACGGTTCGCCGTTTTGCGGAAAGCCGCATTGCGCCGCTTGCCGCCGATATTGATCGCAAGAACGCATTTCCCATGCATCTGTGGCGCGAACTGGGTGATCTCGGCGTGCTGGGCATCACGGCACCAGAAGATTACGGTGGCGCAGGCATGGGCTATCTTGCGCATTGTGTGGCAATGGAAGAAATCAGCCGTGCATCGGCCTCGGTTGGCCTGAGCTATGGCGCGCATTCCAATCTCTGCGTCAATCAGATCAAGCGCAATGGTTCGCCCGAACAACACGCGAAATATCTACCCAAACTTATCTCCGGCGAGCATGTCGGTGCGCTTGCCATGTCCGAACCGGGAGCCGGTTCTGACGTTGTGTCGATGAGGCTGACAGCCGAAAGGCGCGGGGACAGTTATATTCTCAACGGCAACAAGATGTGGATCACCAACGGCCCCGATGCGCATGTGCTTGTTGTCTATGCCAAGACCGATCCGGCAGCGGGTCCGCGTGGTATCAGTGCCTTCATCATTGAGAAAACCTTCAAAGGCTTCTCAACCGCGCAAAAGCTCGACAAGCTCGGTATGCGCGGCTCCAACACCTGCGAACTGGTGTTTGAGGATTGTGAAGTGCCCGCCGAAAACCTGCTGGGGGAAGAAGGCAAGGGCGTCAATGTGCTGATGTCCGGCCTTGATTATGAGCGGGTCGTGCTGGCCGGTGGGCCGCTTGGCATCATGGCGGCCTGTCTCGATGTCGTTGTGCCTTATGTGCATGAGCGCAAGCAGTTCGACCAGCCGATTGGTGAGTTTCAGCTGATGCAGGGTAAGCTTGCCGATATGTATGTGAGCTTCAACGCTTCGCGCGCCTATGTTTATGCGGTGGCAGCGAGCTGTGATCGTGGCGAGACGACGCGCAAGGATGCGGCTGGCTGCATTCTTTATGCAGCGGAAAACGCCACACAAATGGCTTTGCAGGCCATACAGGCGCTGGGCGGTAACGGCTATATCAATGATTATCCGACCGGGCGTCTTTTACGTGACGCAAAGCTTTATGAAATCGGTGCAGGCACGTCGGAAATCCGCCGTATGCTGATCGGACGGGAACTCTTTCAGGAGACCCGCTGATGCCGGTTCTGAAATCTGAAATTTTGACACGCAGCCCCGTCTTTGAAGCCAATCGCAAGGCTATGCTGGCAGCGCTTGATGTGGTGGCAGAGGCATCACGCATGGCCATGGATGGCGGTGGCGAAAAAGCGCGGCAGCGTCATATCGCGCGCGGAAAACTCTTGCCGCGTGATCGTGTTGCGCAGCTCATCGATCCGGGATCACCCTTTTTGGAAGTGGGGCTGACGGCGGCGCATGACATGTATGACAATGCGGCCCCTTCCGCGGGCATGATCACCGGCATTGGCCGGGTATCTGGCCGTGAATGCATGATTGTCTGCAATGATGCAACGGTGAAGGGCGGCACCTATTATCCGATCACGGTGAAGAAGCATCTGCGCGCGCAAGAGATCGCAGGCGAAAACCGCTTGCCTTGCATTTATCTGGTCGATTCCGGTGGCGCGAACCTTCCCAATCAGGATGAGGTTTTTCCCGATCGCGATCATTTCGGGCGTATTTTTTATAATCAGGCGCAGATGTCGGCAGCGGGCATCCTGCAGATTGCAGTCGTCATGGGATCGTGCACGGCAGGCGGCGCTTATGTGCCTGCCATGAGCGATGAGACGGTGATCGTGCGCAATCAGGGCACGATTTTTCTGGCGGGTCCGCCGTTGGTCAAAGCTGCAACCGGCGAAGTGGTAAGCGCTGAAGATCTGGGCGGGGGTGACACGCATACCCGGCTCTCCGGCGTGGCCGATCATCTCGCCCATGACGATGCTCATGCGCTGCAAATCGCTCGTGCCATCGCCGCTAATCTCAACAGTGAAAAGCGTGCGTTCATACCAAGAGGCGAGGGTGCTGCCCCGCTTTATGACGCGGAAGAGATTCTCGGAATTGTCTCGGCTGACACCCGCATTCCCTATGATGTGCGCGAGCTGATTGCGCGGTTGGTCGATGGTTCCGAGTTTGATGAGTTCAAGGCACGATTTGGCCCGACGCTGGTTTGCGGTTTTGCCAGTCTTTATGGAATGCCGGTTGGCATTATCGCCAATAATGGCGTTTTGTTTTCGGAAGCTGCTTTAAAGGGTGCGCATTTCATAGAGTTGTGCTGCCAGCGCAATATTCCGCTGATCTTCCTGCAAAATATCACCGGCTTCATGGTTGGTCGCAAATATGAGGCCGAAGGCATCGCCAAGCATGGGGCCAAGCTGGTGACGGCGGTCGCCACCGCCAATGTGCCGAAGATAACCATGCTGATTGGTGCATCTTATGGGGCGGGAAACTATGGCATGGCCGGGCGGGCCTATTCTCCGCGCTTTTTGTGGACGTGGCCGAATAGCCGTATTGCGGTGATGGGCGGCGAACAGGCGGCAGGCGTTCTGGCCACCGTCAAGCGTGACGGGATCAAGCGCAGCGGCGGCACATGGTCGGCGCAAGAGGAAGCGGAGTTCAAGCGTCCCACCCTGGACATGTTCGAGCGTCAGAGCCACCCGCTTTATGCATCGGCACGGCTTTGGGATGACGGCATTGTCGATCCGCGCAAGAGCCGCGAAGTGCTCGGTCTATCGCTTTCTGCAACGTTGAATGCGCCGGTCGAGCCGACGCGCTTCGGCATCTTTAGAATGTAAAGAGGGCGGTCAGATGTTTCAAAAAATACTGATTGCCAATCGCGGAGAAATCGCCTGCCGCATTATCCGAACGGCGAACAAATTGGGCATTGCCACTGTCGCGATTTATTCGGATGCAGATGCCAATGCGCTTCATGTCGAAATGGCTGACGAGGCGGTGCGCGTCGGTCCGGCACAATCTGCGCAAAGCTATCTCAATATTGATGCGATCATCAAGGCGGCACTGGATACGGGCGCGGAAGCCATTCATCCGGGCTATGGTTTTCTCTCTGAAAATGCCGGCTTTGTGGATGCGGTCGAGGCAGCAGGGCTCACCTTCATTGGCCCTTCGGCCAAAGCCATCCGCGCGATGGGGCTGAAAGATGCCGCCAAGCGCTTGATGGAAAAAGCCCGAGTGCCCGTCGTGCCCGGCTATCATGGCGACAATCAGGACGCCGCCTTTCTCAAAGGCGAGACGGATCGCATAGGCTATCCTGTGCTGATTAAAGCGCGTGCGGGCGGCGGCGGCAAGGGTATGCGTCGTGTCGACAATCCCGCCGATTTTTTAACTGCATTGGACAGTGCGCGACGCGAGGCAGAAGCATCGTTTGGCGATCACGCCGTGCTGATTGAAAAATACATGACCAAGCCGCGCCATATCGAGGTGCAGGTCTTTGGTGATAATTTTGGTCATGTGGTGCACTTGTTTGAGCGCGATTGCTCGCTGCAACGCCGCCATCAAAAAGTGATTGAGGAAGCCCCCGCCCCCGGCATGACGCCTCAAATGCGCGCTGCCATGGGCGAGGCGGCAGTCAAGGCTGCCCAAGCCATCGGCTATTGCGGCGCAGGCACGGTGGAATTTATCGCCGATGTGTCGGAAGGGCTGCACCCTGACCGCTTCTTCTTCATGGAAATGAACACGCGGCTACAGGTTGAGCATCCGGTGACGGAAGCGATAACCGGCCTTGATCTGGTTGAGTGGCAATTGCGTGTGGCGTCCGGCGAAGCCTTGCCGAAGCAGCAGATTGAGCTTTCCATCAATGGCTGGTCTTTTGAGGCGCGGCTTTATGCCGAGGACCCGGCGCGTGATTTTCTGCCCGCGACCGGCAGGCTTGCGCTGTTTGCAGCGCCTCAAAATGCGCGCGTGGATTCCGGCGTGCGCTCTGGCGATACGATCACGCCGTTTTATGATCCGATGATTGCCAAGATCATCACCCATGGCGCAACGCGCGATGAGGCGTTGACCCGGCTCGAAGGCGCTTTGAACAAGACGCGTATTGCAGGACTTGTCACCAATCGGCAGTTTTTGTCCCAACTTTGCAAGCTTGAAGCCTTTCGTTCTGGCGATGTTGATACGGGGCTGATTGCGCGTGAGGCGTCCACACTTTTCAGAATAGAACAGCCTTCGGATATTGCTTTTGCGCTGGCAGCACTCGGTGCGCTTGATTTGCTGGATGCGCCGCTTAACAATGATCCATGGAGCAGTCTGCGCGGTTTCCGCCTATGGGATGATGCAGCGCGCTCCGTCCTGCTTGATCATCATGGTGAGCGCCAGACAATTCATTTTACGATCAAAAGCGGCAGGCTTTTTGGCTTTAGCTTTGGCGATCTGGAAATCCGCTCTCATGAAAATGGTCTGGTGCGCTTTTCAATTCATGGTCACCTTGAACAGGCATCCGTCATGCGCATCGGCGTTGACGTGAGCGTTCAGCTCCATGGACGCGACGCCTTGTTTCATCATGTTGAGTTTGTCGGTGCGGAGGAGGAGGTTTCGGGCGAAAGCCGCATTCTCTCGCCGATGCCAGGACTTGTGCGGCTGGTGTGCGTTGCGGAAGGCGAAAGTGTCGCCAAAGGCGACCGGCTTGTGACGATGGAGGCGATGAAGATGGAGCTTTCACTGACAGCACCGCGTGATGGAAAAATTGCTTCCGTGAGCGTTGCAGCAGGTGATCAGGTCGATGAAGGCGCGCTGTTAGTCCAACTGGAGGAAGAGCATGATCCCGAAAAGTGGGAACCGGTTTTCGGACAAGATCATGCTCAAACAAAAAGAGGAGAAGAACATGGCTGAACACGTGGAAATCGTCGAAATGGCAGCACGTGACGGCCTGCAAAATGAGAAGCGTTTTGTTCCGACAGCCGACAAGATTGCGCTGATTGATCGCCTGTCCGCTTGTGGCTATTCCCGTATCGAAGCAACCAGTTTTGTCAGCCCCAGATGGGTGCCTCAATTGGCCGATGCGCAAGAGGTGATGCGCGGTATCCACCGTGCCGGCAGCGTCCGCTATTCGGTTCTGGTGCCGAATATGAAGGGCTATGCGCTTGCGGTGAGCGCAAATGTTGATGAAATTGCCGTCTTCATCTCTGCCTCCGAGGGCTTTTCCAAAGCCAATATCAATTGCACGATTGCAGAGAGCATCGAGCGGCTGGCACCAGTGATTGGTGCAGCGATCAATGATGGTCTGGCCATTCGCGGTTATGTCAGCTGCGTTGTCGAATGTCCTTATGATGGGCCAACTGCGCCGCAGGCGGTTGCAGAAGTCACCGAGCAACTCTTTTCGCTTGGCTGCCACGAGGTGAGCCTTGGTGACACAATCGGGCGCGGCACGCCTGAAACAGTGAGCGCCATGCTCAATGCCGTGTTGAATATCGCGCCTGCGCACAGTCTTGCCGGTCACTATCACGACACCAATGGCCGTGCGCTTGATAATATCCGGGCCAGTCTGGAAAAGGGGCTTCGGGTGTTTGATGCATCGGTGGGCGGACTGGGGGGATGTCCGTTTGCACCGGGTGCCAAGGGCAATGTCGATACGCTGGCAGTCGCGGACATGCTGCATCGGCTTGGCTTTGAAACCGGCCTTGATATTGAAAAGCTGAGATCGGCAGCGTTGTTTGCGCAAGCGCTCACGCAGGATAAGGCTGCATGAGCGCGTTCGAAACCTTGCAAATTGCGCTTGATGAGCGCGGTGTCGCGACACTGACGCTCAATCGCCCCGAGCAGCACAATGCGCTTTCCGGTCTTATGATCGATGAGCTTTTCAACGCTACGCTGCAACTGGCAGATGATGACGCGGTGCGTCTCGTTATTCTGACCGGCAGCGGCAAAAGCTTTTGCGCAGGTGGCGATCTTGGCTGGATGCAGGAGCAGGTGAACGCGAACCGCTCTCAACGAATAGAAGCGGCGCGCAAACTGGCGCTGATGCTCAAAGCCTTGCGCGATCTCCCCAAGCCTCTGATCGGGCGGATCAATGGACAGGCTTTTGGCGGTGGTGTCGGGCTTATCAGCGTTTGCGATGCAGCGATCGGTGTCTGTGATGCGCGGTTCGGGTTGACGGAAACCAAGCTTGGCTTGATCCCGGCAACCATCAGCCCCTATGTGGTTGCGCGGATCGGACAGGTCCATGCACTGAGAACGTTTACCTCGGCACGATTGTTTGATGCAAAGGAAGCAAAGCACATTGGATTGCTGCATCACGTGGTCGAAGCAGAGCAACTTGATGCTGCAATAGAGCGGGAAATCAAACCCTATTTTTCGACTGCACCCAATGCGGTCGCAGCGTCCAAACGGCTGGTGCACGCGCTCAGTGCACCGATCGACGAAGCGGTGATCGAAATGACACTCACCCGTCTCGCCGACACATGGGAAACGCCAGAGGCTGCGGAAGGAATCGCGGCCTTTTTTGCAAAGCAAACACCACCATGGAAGAGAGGAGGATAAGCATTTTTTGGGAGGCAGTTTTCGTTGTAGTTGCGGGTACTTGGCCCCTTGCAATCGGAAGCTGGAAATGCATTCTTATTACATCATGAAAGCGTGCTGCCGTTCTGGAGCATGTTTCCGAAAGCGCAGATGCAATTTCGGATAATATTATGGCTCTGGCACCCCAAAAGGGTGATGGTGCGGCGCGTTTTTGGATTGACCCTTTAAGATCGTATGATTGAAATAAAAGGGAGGGCCCGGCAAAGCTGCAGCGCATATGCGCTACGATTTGACCGGCATGGGTTGTCTGGGGCCATCGGGAAAAACGGGGCCTCACCAAAGGAGAAAAAGAATGAACCTCAAGCTTCTTTCCAGCGTAGCCTTTGCCGCTACTCTCGGTTTTGCCAGCGCTGCTTATGCAGATATTACGATTGGCGTTGTCGCACCACTCACAGGTCCGGTTGCCGCCTATGGCGACCAGGTCAAGAAGGGTGCGGAAACCGCTGTTGAAGTCATCAACAAGAATGGTGGTATCAAAGGCGAAAAGATCGTTCTGAAATTTGCCGACGATGCCGGTGAGCCAAAACAGGGCGTTTCTGCGGCAAACCAGCTTGTTGGTGATGGCATCAAGTTCGTCGTCGGCCCGGTCACGACCGGCGTCGCGATCCCTGTTTCCGACGTTTTTGCGGAAAACGGCGTTCTTATGGTTACGCCAACTGCAACCGGTCCTGATCTGACGTCGCGCGGCTTGGAAAACGTGTTCCGCACCTGCGGTCGCGATGATCAGCAGGCCGATGTCATGGCCGCCTACTTCCTGAAAAACTTCAAGGACAAGAAGGTCGCCATCGTTCACGACAAGGGCGCATATGGTAAGGGTCTCGCAGATTCCTTCAAGGCTGCAATCAACAAGGATGGTATCACCGAAGTTCAATACGATTCCGTCACCCCCGGCGATAAAGATTTCAGTGCTCTGGTATCCAAGCTGAAAGCCGCTGGTACGGAGATCGTTTATTTCGGCGGTTATCATGGTGAAGGCGGCCTTCTGGCCCGTCAGATGCATGATGCAGGTTTGAATGCCCTGATTCTTGGCGGTGAAGGTCTGTCCAACACCGAGTTCTGGGCGATTGGTCAGAAGAATGCTGAAGGCACACTCTTCACCAATGCTGTTGATGCAACGAAGAATCCAGCTTCCAAGGAAGCCGTTGATGCGCTGACAGCCAAGAACATTCCGGTTGAAGCATTCACCATGAACGCTTTTGCCGCTGTTCAGGTGCTTGCAGACGGTATTGAACGCGCTGGTACGACGGAAGATACCGCAGCTGTTGCCGCAGCACTTCGCGATGGCAAGCCAATCGAAACGGTTATTGGTAAGCTGACCTATGGCGAAACGGGTGATCTTTCATCGCCAAGTTTTGACGTTTTCAAATGGGAAGACGGCAAGATCGTTGGTCTTGATTGATCAGCCATTTGCAATTGACGAAAACGCCGGGGATCAAACCCCGGCGTTTTTGTTTTGCGAATAACAGTTGAGGCTTTTTATGAGCTGGGAAAACCAAGCTCTGCTTCGATGGCTTCAAAAGTGTCATCCATGGCACGGGTCGGGCTGAACGGAAGTGCGAAGTGACCGTAGGCGATCGACATCTGTCCTTCGGCTTTGCGCTCGCCGCCTTTGGCAACCGCAGCAATGTAAAGGGCAGCGGCAAGCCCGGTTCTGTCCGATCCTGCTTTGCAATGAAGAAGCACTGGCTTTTCCGCTTGCTGCATCAAAGCAATGAGCGCGCGTGTTTGCTCTTTGCTGAGTTGTTTGCGCGATGACATCGCATAATCTGCGTGTTGAATTCCAAGCGCTGTAGACGCTGCAACTTCGTCATCATACCATTTCGAACCCGGCTCTGCGCCACGCAGATTGATAATCGTTTTGATGCCATAAAGCGTCTTCAGCTGTGCAATACGCGATGGATCAGGCTGATTGGAGCGATAGGCTTGCCCTGCGATGATGGTGTGGACATTGCCTTTATACTGAATTGTTACCAAATAGCCACCAAGAAAACTCCCGCCAATCAACACACTCAGAACAAGTATCCTGACAAAACCAAGCGAAAAAAGCGCATGTTTTTTGAGGGAGTGCATAATTGCTCCTTAGTAGAGGTTTCTAATGTGATATAAATTTACTTTTTTTACTTGAATTCCCTCTCTTATATAGTACGATTGCGACATAATGTTGAAAAGTGTAATTTTATATTTCGTTGCGTAGTGTTTTCCAAGGTTGACACGACTGAGCTTGCCGGAAGAGTGAGAGCGTCCTCCCGGACTGCAATTTCATCTCGAACGGCTGATAATGGTAAGCTTCGGTTAACCATAGTGGTTTAGTTTATTTGTATCAAAATGGGGCATTTAGCGGAGCAGGTTTGATGCAGCGCTATAGATTTGACGACAAAAAAGTTTTGATCGAAGCCATAGTCGAACTTCTTAACAGAGGTGTCGAGCCGGATGAACTTGATCTGGTACTCAGCCGGATTGGTCCGGTGGATCTCGATCTGATGCGGCAATGTTTGATTGAGGTCTGGAACTATAATCATCCGGAACCTGTACAAACACCGATGGCAGCTTGATCAAAGCGCATCCCGAAAAGGGAGAATGCGTTTTCGGACAGAACACGCGTGAGCGCGCGTTGGGTTTTCGCGTGTTGTGATCGCAAGGAGCTCTGGCAAAGGTTAACACGTGGCCTATGGGCGACCGATGGGCCTATATGCTGGGCATTGCGCTTTCAGGTTATTCTTTTCGGGCTTTTGATGGATTTCTGAAGACTGTCACAATCCTGAAATGCAACAATGCTAAATCTAAATTCGTATCGGGAATTCATTCGGTGATGCGACCACGGATGTAATGGCGCAAACCGAATGAAAGCGGAAGGTCGGGTTCATCCCGGCCTTTTTCGTTTTGCAGCCCGAAGGAAACACTTCACAGCTGCCGGATCTGGAACTAGTCTTGCGCAGCGTTTCGTGAGGAGGCAATCAATGATACGCCATATCGTTCTTATTCGGTTCAGATCGGATGTCGAACCCGCGCAGATAAAAGCCGCTCTTGATCAGGTGGTTGCTTTGCGGGGCAAAATCGACGGCATCGTTGCGATTACAGCGGGTAAAAATAACAGTCCCGAAGCGCTCGAAAAGGGATTTAAGCACGGCTTTGTTGTCGATTTTACCGATGCAGCGGCGCGCGATGCCTATCTTCCTCATCCTGATCACGTGGTCGTTGGCGGAAAGCTTGTCGAACTGGCCGAAAATGGTCTCGATGGTATTCTTGTGTTTGACTATCATTGTTAAAACAGAAGTCCTCCGACCCCCATTTTTCCCAGATCGTCTGAATCAAGCCTCACACCCGCCATCAAGCGATCCAGTATCCAGTCGAGGCTGTTTTCGCGCGCACTGCGTGCGGATCCGGGCGCGACAATAATATATTTCTCCCCAAGCTTTGCCAGAACCAGAAGATTGCCCGGATCAATCGGCATACCAATACGCAAAATCTCGCCACCCGAAGCGAGAATTGCGCGCGCGACAATGTCCGCTTCATCTGCGATGGAAGAGGCGCTGACTATGAGGATGAGATCGCACGCATGCCGGAGTTCACTGATTGCCCGCATGAGCGCATCTTGCGCATGAACCACGCGGTGTTCAGCCCCCACTGATCCGTGATTATGCTCAATGCGCATGGAAATGAGCTTGCGTGTTTTGTCGAGGACTGAATCGCGTATGGACGGCAATTGAGACTGGATAATCCCGACCGTCATGGCCTGGAACGGCCTCACATCCAGAATATTTTGCGAGGTTGCTGGCCAGCGCAGGTTTTCAATCAGCTTTGCTGGTATCGCAAAGGGAATGATTTTAACGCTCGCAACCATCTGGCCACGCTGAACGCGGCAGTCATTGCGCAATGTTGCAACGGAAATACGCGGATCAAGCAGGTTTATGGTGTCGATGGCAGTTGCTTGCGCGTGAAACAGACCGTCATGACGGGCAAACAGATTGATACGCCCTGTAACGGGCTTTCCCGCTTCTATATTCTCTGAAATGAGCAAATTTCCGACGGCAAGCGCTGCTTCATCTTCCCTGATGTCGTCGTCTTCGAGGCGTGCTGCAAAGACATGCGTGATGCCTTGTTTTTGCAAAATATCGAGATGGTCGCGGGTTAAAACGGTGCCTTTACGAAAGCTGTGTGCACCTGACGTGATTGCATAGGCAAGCATTGCCCCTTCAGTTTGTTCAATCGGCCAGTTCCCAAATATCATGTGTTTTCCGTCAAAGCATTTCCAGCAAAAGTGCGCAGCGGTTTTGCGTAGGATAATGCGTAGCGCAAAAGATCATTTCCAGCAAAAGTGCGCAGCGGTTTTGCGTGGGATAATGCGTGAGTAAAAGATCATTTCCAGCAAAAGTGCGCAGCGGTTTTGCGTAGGATAATGCGTGAGTAAAAGATCATTTCCAGCAAAAGTGCGCAGCGGTTTTGCGTAGGATAATGCGTAGCGCAAAAGATCATTTCCAGCAAAACTGCGCAGCGTGCAGGCCGTAAAGTGCGACCAGAGGATCCTTTGTGATCCCGCTATGATGCTTTGGCTCCTGTGTAAAACAAAAAGAATGCGCGCTCTGGCGATGATAATGGTCGGGGATACTTCCAGATCATGGGCCTGCAAGTTGAATTGGTATTATTAAAAGCGATTCGCGAATCGATCTGCGTTGAGTGAATGGCAAAATTTATGGAGTTATTTTAAAACTTGTGTTATTGGCAATATTGTCAGCTGTTAAATGTTGTTATGATTAAGTTGCATTATATAAAATAATCTACATTAGTATTGTTTAATCCTCATGAATTCTTTTGTGTGGTATCTTTGTTTAAGGTTCAGTTACGGTCAGTTTAACGCTGGGTATCGTCTTGAATTTTTTGATTTTAACTTGTAGAGAGCCGCCGACGGGAATTGGGTTTGTCCAGTTTGATTCCGGATGGGTCGATTATGACTCACAAAGCATATGCAGCCGCGACATTTCGATCCAGTACATTTTCAGTCTGGCGCGTGACAAACAGCTTTATTCGTTATAACGGTACCTTTGAAATTTTCAGAACTTACCGAAATCTAGGAAATGACGAATGCACCAGAGCTGAAGTTCTGTGTGCAGGATGGAAAGACAAATGAAACACGGCACCCCCCGGACGATCATTTCGTTCGCCGTCTTGGCCCTCACGGCGTTCCTCGCCGGCTGCGAGAACCAGGTTCTGCTCTCTCCGAAAGGAGAGATCGGTTTGGCGGAACGCGACCTCATCTATTTTGCGACTGGCCTTATGCTGCTGGTCGTGCTTCCGGTCATTGGCATGACGCTCTATTTCGCCTGGAAGTACCGCTCCACCAACGAAAAGGCAGAATATCTGCCGGACTGGCATCATTCCAACAAGATTGAAGCGGCTGTCTGGCTTATTCCTGTCGTTATTATCGTTTTGCTTGGCACTGTGACATGGATATCAACGCATAAGCTTGACCCTTACCGTCCGCTTGTCTCAGACGTGAAGCCGGTCAATGTTGAAGTTGTCGCGCTGGACTGGAAATGGCTGTTCATTTACCCGGATCTGGGTGTTGCATCGGTCAATGAAATGGCGATGCCGGTTGATGTTCCTGTGAACTTCAAGCTGACATCCAGCAGCATTATGAATTCCTTCTTTATTCCGCAGCTTGGCAGCCAGGTTTACACCATGCCGAGCATGCAGACGCAGCTGCACCTGATTGCAAATCATGAGGGCGTGTTTGACGGCATTTCCGCTAATTATAGCGGTCAGGGCTTTGCCCAGATGCGCTTTAAGGCGCACTCGCTTGATCAGGCCGGTTTTGACAAGTGGGTTGCCGATGCCAAGGCGTCCGGTCAGGAACTGACGCGTGAGCGTTATGCTTCGCTGGTTCAGCCAAGCGAGAAGGCTCCGGTTCAGTTCTTTGCCTATAATGACAAAGCGCTGTTTCATAATATTGTGAACCGCTGCTGGGATGGCAAATCGGTTTGTCTTGATGATCTGATGCATCAGGAACAGATGGTGCGTGAAGCCCGTGCAGATCTGCGCAAGTCTTCGCCCGTCGATTTCAGCCAGTGGGCAAATGACATTCTTTGTCTGACTCAGCCGCAGCGTATGACGCAGCTTGAAAACTGATTTGCCTATGTAGCTGGCCCCGGGCATTTCATCCGGGGCTTGAGCTGCTGATCGCACTCCAATCGAAGTAAGAATAGAAATGTTCGGAAAACTTACGCTCGAAGCGATTCCCTATCACGAGCCTATCATCATGGTCACACTGACCGCGATAGCTGGTGGGGCGCTCGCTATTCTCGCAGCCATTACCTACTATAAGAAGTGGGGCGTTCTGTGGAGCGACTGGCTGACCTCTGTCGATCACAAACGTATCGGCATTATGTACATTATTCTGGCTTTCGTGATGCTGTTCCGCGGCTTCTCGGACGCTGTTATGATGCGCGCGCAGCAGGCAATCGCCTCCGGCGCCAATGAAGGCTTCCTGCCGCCGCACCACTATGATCAGATCTTCACCGCGCATGGCGTGATCATGATCTTCTTCGTCGCGATGCCTTTCATTGTTGGCCTGATGAACTTTGCCGTACCGCTTCAGATCGGTGCGCGCGACGTGGCTTTCCCATACCTCAACTCGTTGAGCTTCTGGCTCACGGTTGCCGGTGCCATCCTGGTTAACATTTCGCTTGGTATCGGCGAATTCGCAAAGACCGGCTGGCTGGCTTATCCGCCGCTTTCAGGTCTTGAGTTCAGCCCGGATGTCGGGGTGGATTATTATATCTGGGCCTTGCAGATTTCCGGTATGGGGACGCTGCTTTCGGGCGTGAACCTCATCACCACCATCATCAAGATGCGTGCGCCGGGCATGGGTATGATGCAGGTTCCGGTTTTCACCTGGACCGCACTCTGCTCCAACGTTCTGATCGTGGCTGCGTTCCCGATCCTGACTGTGACGCTGGCACTGCTGTCGCTTGACCGTTATCTGGATTTCCACTTCTTCACCAATGATGCTGGTGGCAATCCGATGATGTATGTGAACCTGATTTGGATCTGGGGTCACCCGGAAGTCTATATTCTGGTTCTGCCGTGCTTCGGCGTTTTCTCCGAAATCATTGCCACTTTCTCCGGCAAGCGCCTGTTTGGCTATGCGTCGATGGTTTATGCGACCGTTGCCATTACCATTCTGTCGTTCCTCGTCTGGGTGCATCACTTCTTCACCATGGGTGGCGGTGCAAGCGTCAATGCCTTCTTCGGCGTTGCGACCATGATCATCTCGATCCCGACAGGTGCAAAAGTCTTCAACTGGCTTTTCACCATGTATAAGGGGCGCCTGCGCATCGAAACGCCGGTCATGTGGACGCTCGGTTTCATGTGTACCTTTGTTGTTGGTGGTATGACGGGCGTTCTGCTTGCTGTTCCGCCTGCAGATTTCGTGCTGCACAACTCCGTGTTCCTGATCGCCCACTTCCATAACGTGATTATCTCGGGCGTTCTGTTTGGCTGCTTTGCCGGTCTCATCTACTGGTGGCCAAAGGCGTTTGGCTTCAAGCTGCATGAAGGTCTCGGCAAGAAGGCGTTCTGGTGCTGGCTGGTTGGCTTCATCATGGCCTTTATGCCGCTCTACGTGCTCGGCCTGATGGGCATGACACGCCGTCTGAACCATACGGAAAACCCAGCCTGGCATATCTATCTGATCATTGCAGCAGTTGGCGTTGCGATTATTCTTTGCGGTATTGTCTTCCAGGTTCTCCAGATCATGATCTCCATTCGTGATCGTGAAAAGCTGCGCGTCGTCAATGGCGATTCATGGGGCAACGGACGCACGCTCGAATGGTCGATTTCGTCACCTCCACCATTCTACAACTTTGCTGAAGTTGCGCATGTGCGCGATCACGACAGCTGGTGGGATATGAAGCAGAACGGTTATGTGCGCCGCACTGAAAACTTCGCCCGCATTCATATGCCGAAAAACACAGGCACGGGCTTCATCATTGGTATGCTCTGTATTCCTCTGGGCTTTGCGCTGGTGTGGCACATCTGGTGGCTCGCAATTGCTGCAGCTGTTGGTGTTCTGGCTGTCGCCATTGCCCACTCTTTCAACAATGACAGGGACTATTATGTCTCGGCCGATGAAGTACAGCGCGTCGAAGACGCCTATACGCGGCAACTGAATGCTCAGGAGGTCTGATCCATGAGCGCTACCGTTCATACGGCTGCACCATTTACGGGCGGCAACGAGCATCCGGCTCACGAAGATCATCATGATGCAGGGTCGACCACACTGGTCGGCTTCTGGATCTACCTGATGAGTGACTGCGTTCTCTTCTCGGGCCTTTTTGCAACCTACGCCGTTCTGGCGCATCAGTTCGCGGGCGGCCCGACTGGCCGTGAACTGTTCGATCTGCAGTTTGTTCTGACAGAAACGATGATCCTGCTGGCGTCTTCGCTGACTTATGGTCTGGCGACGCTCTCCATGTTCAGGAACAATCGTGCAGGCGTGCTCTTCTGGCTGGGCGTGACTTTTCTGCTCGGCTTCGCGTTTCTTGCGATGGAAATCTATGAGTTCCATCACCTGATCGTTGAAGGTGCAGGTCCAAGCCGCAGCGCATTCCTTTCGGCCTTCTTTGCGCTGGTTGGAACCCACGGTCTGCATATTACCTCGGGCCTCATCTGGATTCTGGTGCTTTCCGCCCAGCTTCTGCGCGATGGCCTGACTGAAAAGAACCGGACGCGCGTGATGTGCTTGAGCCTCTTCTGGCACTTCCTGGACATCATCTGGATTGGCGTCTTTACCCTTGTCTATCTGCTGGGTGTATTGTGATGAGCTCTGGACACGAAACACACGATCAAGCCGCGCATGGCAGCCTGAAGTCGTACCTGATTGGTCTGACACTGGCGATCATCCTCACCATCGTTCCGTTTATGCTGGCAATGAATGGCTACTTCACGCCGGCAACGACCGCAGCGATTGTTATCGGAATGGCCGCCGTTCAGATCGTGGTGCATCTGGTTTACTTCCTGCACCTTGATCCGAAGTCGGAAAATGGCTGGAACATTCTGGCGCTCATTTTCACGGCCATCATTCTGGCGATTGTGCTGGCTGGCTCCATCTGGGTTATGCATCACCTCGATACCAATATGATGCCGATGTATATGACGCCGGGCGATGTGCGTAATCTGCCGTAAGTGAATTTCAGGAGGCTGGCTCGTGCTGGCCTTCTGTCTCCTCTTAACCAGGTCTGACGGCCCGGTTTTGCGGCTTTTTTCCTCCCTCTCCCCCTTAAAAAGCCGCATGGCGCCCCGGTCTTTGCCGGGGCGCTTTTGGTTTGTTTGAGGCAGTTCCCGAAAAAGGGAAGCTGGCTTTCGCAACAGCACGGATGCGAAGGTGAAGACAGAGCATTTCCAGCAAAAGTGCGCAGCGGTTTTGCGGGGGATAATGCGTGAGCAAAAGAGCATTTCCAGCAAAAGTGCGTAGCGGTTTTGCGTGGGATAATGGGTGAGGGAAAACAGACAGGACGTTTCTAACGGATGGCCTTAAAAGGAAATGGGCGCGATGTGCCCTTTAAAGCAAATAATGAATGTATAAAATTTTAGTAAACTTATTATTATGCTGTAATATTCATCGTTCTTTGCATTCAAATAGACGTTATAGTTTGCTAAATATTGGTCACTATTGCTTTTGTCCATAATTTGGGCTATATGATACACAATGGTTTTCTTTGTATTGCATTTCTACAGTTGCATATTTGGAGAATTATCGATGTTTCTATTTAAGAAACGACTTAATAAAAAGCTTGTTCGCGCATTCATTTTTTCGTCTGTACTCTTTGTTCCTGCCGTGGCTTTTGCTGTGCCTGCGACCGTGACTGCGACTGTAAATGTCCGCAGTGGGCCGGGCGTCAATTACGGGCGGCTTGCCGCATTACCGGTTGGCCTCCGGGTGGATGCGGGCCCATGTCGTGGGCGCTGGTGTCAGGTAAACAGCGGTGGTTATCGTGGCTGGGTTTCAGCGCGTTTCATAAGCTTTGGCGGCTATGTGAGGGGGCCAGTCTATCCGAACCGTGCCTATCTTAACCCTGTCGATCCTTATAACGCCTATCCATCGGGATATTATCCTTCCGGTTCAAGCACCACTGTTATCATTGGCGGTGGTGGCTGGGGACCGGGTTACGGCTGGGATCGCGGTTGGACCTCGGGATGGCCTCCCTATTGGGGATGGCGCGGAGGTCACGGCGCATATCCGGGCTGGCGCCATGGCTGGGGACCGAGATACGATCCTTATGCCGGCTCTCACCGGGGATGGAATCCTGCCTGGGGTGTTGGTCCTGCCAGAGGTCCGCACTGGTCAGGGCGAACTGCCCCTTACCGGATTGGGACAGGTGTTCGCCCTCAATTCGGCAATATGCGCCCATATCACTCCGGGCGCTGAACCGGCATAAATGATTTCATATCAGGTCATTTTCCTCCTCCCCTGACCATGACCTGAGACGCGGCCTGCCGGATTCCCTCCCTCCGGCGGGCCGCATTCATTTTATAATGTTAAAACGCGCCATTAACTCTCCATTGACTCAATCTATTCACAATAGGGGATAAATGACTTCGGGCTTTGCAAGGAGGTTTGTGATTCTCGTCTGAGCCCGAAATGTCATACCGCATCTGGGTTGAAGCTTGGTCTTCCCACCACTCTATGCTAATCCCTGAATCGTCCTGGGATTGTGGGGGAGGACGAAGCGCTACCGAGGCGGTCGTCAAGGAGCGCGCATCCCGAAAAGTGTAAAACAGTTTTCGGATAATATGCGCATGAAACGAATGTTTAGAGTGTTGATCTGATACAATCAGATTGAAATACGCTCTGGAACCCGGACAGTAACGTGTATGACTAGGCGTAACAGGACGATACAGGGAAGAAGTCTCATTGTACTCGCATTGGCGGTGCAATTTGCTTCAATGACCGTTTCGCCCGCTTTGGCATTCGAAATCTTTGGTATACGCCTCTGGGGTAAGGACAAGAGTGTCGACCCTGATATTATTGATCCCAAAAGCTATTCGGTTGAGGTCAACGCTGTTGGTAATCGCAAGAATGCCGATGGCAGCGATGCTGATCTTAAATCCGTTATAGAAGGGGCCTCCGGCCTTGTTTCCGACGAGCAGACGCCTGCATCGGGTTCTGCGGGCCTTCTGGCGAAAGCACGGGGCGATTATCGCCGTATTCTGGCAGCACTCTATGGTGAAGGTCGTTACGGCGGCACGATTTCCATCAAGGTTGATGGCCGTGAAGCCAATGATATTCCAGTCGATACCGATATTCCAAACAATGCGAAGATCGATATTTCGGTTGATCCGGGTCCGCAGTTTTTGTTCTCGCGCACGGCCATATCCAATATCGCACCGCCGCCTGCAGACAAAAGGGAACAGGTGGAATCGGTCGAAAAGGCCGGTTTTGCTCCTGGTCAGGTCGCCCGTTCAGGCACCATCCTGAAAGCCGAGCGGCTGGCGATCGAGGCATGGCGTCAGCAGGGCTATGCCAAAGCCAGGATCACCAAAGAAGACATTGTTGCCGATCATGATGGCAATAGGGTTGCTGCCGATATCGGGCTTGATCCGGGCAGAAAGGCTTATTACGGCCCCGTCAGCGTGGTTGGTACTGCGCGCATGGACCCGCAATTTGTCGCCTGGATGACCGGATTGAAGCCGGGTGAGCAATACAGCCCCAAAGACATCGAAGATGCAAAAAAGCGCCTTGGTCGCATGGAAGTCTTCCGCTCGATGAATTTTGAAGAAGCCGAAAAGATTGGGCCGGATGGCAGCCTGCCAATGACGCTCAATGTTCAGGAGCGCAAGCCACGCCGCTTTGGTTTTGGTGCCGAGTTTTCCACGCTCGACGGCTTTGGTGTCACCGGTTACTGGATGCACCGCAACCTGTTCGGGCGCGGCGAGCGCTTGCGTTTCGATGCCAAGGTCAGTGGTGTCGGCGGTTCACAGGACAATTCCTTCGATCCGTCCAATTACACCTATACGCTTGGAACGAGCTTCGCAAAGCCCGGCGTTTACACGCCTGACACGGATTTCGTTGCCGCCCTTGATGCCAAGCGCGAAGTGCTTGATGCCTATACGGAAACGTCGATCAATGCGAAGACCGGCTTCACGCAGATTTTCAGTGATGAGCTTTCCGGCGCGCTTTATGCCAAGGCAAGCCATGGGCGCTTCGATGACGATTATTTCGGAAAACGCGAATTTACGACAGGTGGTCTTGAAGGCAATCTTCTTTACGATGGCCGGAACAACAAGCCCGATCCAAGCTCGGGTGTTTATCTGGAAGGCAACATTCAGCCGTTCTATGAGTTCCAGCGTGGCAATTTTGCGACCCGCTTCACGGCGGAAGGACGCGCTTATTACGGCTTTGGTGCCACAGACCGCGTTATTCTCGCTGGCCGCGTGAAACTTGGCTCTGTCGTTGGCGCCGGTATTGCGGATATCCCACCCAATCAGTTGTTCCTTGCAGGTGGTGGCGGCTCAGTTCGTGGCTATTCCTATCGCAGTATCGGTGTTCAAACAGCGACGGGCGACACGATTGGCGGGCGCTCGCTGGTTGAGGCATCGGGTGAAGTGCGTACGCGTGTCACCGATTCAATTGGTGTCGTGGGCTTTGTCGATGCAGGCTATGTCGGCGAACAGTCCTATCCGGATTTTTCAGAACAAATGCGCATAGGCACGGGCCTTGGCCTGCGTTACCTGACAGGGCTTGGGCCGATCCGTCTCGATGTCGCTCTTCCGCTTAACCGCCGCTCGGGCGATCCGAGCTATGCATTTTATGTGGGCATAGGACAGGCGTTTTGACCAGATTTCTAACACTCTTGGCCTTCATTCTCTTCGCCATTCCAGCGCTCGCACAGCAGCCGCAGCAGGAAGAGGAGAAGTCTTATTTCATTTCTTTTGTGGAGAGCAAACTTTCCGCGCCCAACCGCCGTATCCAGTTTTCGGGTCTGAGCGGACTTTTGTCGTCTGAGGCAAGTGTCGGGCAGATCACGATTGCTGACCGCGAAGGCGTTTGGCTGCGCATTGAAAATGCAAAGCTCAACTGGAGCCGCACGGCGCTTTTTACCGGCCGTTTGAGCATTCAGTCGCTGGTGGCTGAACGCATTGATTTCATTCGCAAGCCGTTGCCGGACAACAGTCTTCCATCGCCGGAATCATCGACTTTCAGCCTGCCGGAACTGCCGCTGTCGATCAATATTGATAGTCTTGATGTCGCTCATCTGTATTTTGGTCAGGAGATTTTTGGGCTGCAATCGGAAGTGTCGCTGAATGGAAGTCTGTCGCTGGCGGATGGCTCGCTGAATTCCACGTTCGATATCAAGCGTTTGGATGGTCCGGGTGGCAATTTTGCCTTGCGCGCAGCCTATGCCAATGCCGATCAGAAACTTGATCTTGATCTGAAAGTGAGCGAGCCTGCCAATGGTATCGTTGCCAATCTGCTCAATATTGAGGGATATCCGCCTGTCGATCTGACGCTGACGGGCAATGGTACGCTTGATGATCTCAAGATTGATCTGGCCCTTGATACCAATGGCAGCCGCACGCTGACGGGTGGCTTTACACTGGTGCGCCGCGCTGATGGACGTGTCTTTGCCACACAGATCAATGGCCCGATTTCTGTTCTTGTCCCGCCTGCTTTCCGTGATTTCTTTGGTGCCGATACGGCATTGACCGCAAATGGGCTTCTGAAAGATGGCGGCGGGTTCCGTCTTGATGATCTTGCACTCAATACGGCTGCGATGAAGATCAAGGCTTCTGCTGAATCCGATACGAGCGGCTTTTTGAACAAGTTGCGTGTGGATGCAGATATTCGCGATGACAGCAAAGGTGAAGTTTTGCTGCCGGTCAAAGGTGCGCAAACCACGATCAACAATGCGACGCTGCAAATCGCCTACGGTGATCGTCCGACCAATGATTGGACGGGTAAGCTTGCGGTTTCCGGCTTTAAAAATGCCTCTGTTTCGGCTTCCAGCATCGCCCTTGATATGGGGGGTGTGGCTGAAAATCTGAATGATGCAACGAACCGCCATATCACATTTAACGTTGATGGCGGTGTAAGCGGCATCAACGCGCCCGATCGGAAAATCGCCGAAGCTTTGGGTGATAAAATTGATGTTCTGATCAATGGTGGCTGGCGTTCCGGTTCCCCGGTACAGCTTGAAAAGGCTGGTATTGAGGGCAATGGCCTGAGCCTTGAGCTAAACGGCAGCATCGATGATTTCATCTTCAACGGCGATATTCTTGCAAAAATTGCAAGCCTCGCTCCTTATGCGGAACTGGCCGGGCGCGATCTTGCGGGCAGCATTGATGTGAAGGCCTCCGGTAAGGTTAGCCCCATCAGTGGTGCTTTTGATCTTAATCTCGATGGCACGGCGCAAAATATGCGCACCGGTACGCAAGCTGTCGATAATATTCTTGATGGCGAAGTCCGCATGAGCGGTGGAATTGCCCGCAGTGCGGCAGGCTTTGCTGCACGCGATTTCCGCATTGGAAATGCGCTGAGCGAAATCACCGCCAACGGCTCTTTTGCATCTGATAAGGCAGATTTCGATTTCGGTGTCATGCTGTCCGATATGAAGCTTCTGTCTGACAAAGCCTCAGGCCGCATGACGATCAAAGGCAGCGCGCGCGGCGATGACAAGCTGATCGCACTGGCGCTGCGCGCCGACGCACCACAGGGAACACTTGCTGATCGCAAGCTCGCCGACGGCGTGCTCGATTTCAATGCGTTGCTGGATGGCAATGCCACAACAGGCGCATCGCTTTCAGGCAAGCTTTCAGGCAGCGCACTTCTCAATGGCCAGAAGATCGATCTTGGCACGCTCATCGATATCGTCAATGACGAGAAGCGCCTGACCAATCTCGTGTTCAATGCAGGCGGCACACATGTTTCCGGTGACGTGACGCAGAATGCCAAAGGTTTGCTTGCGGGCCAACTCATGGTTGATGCGCCTGATATTTCAACCGCAGCTGCACTTTTCCTTGCTGATGCGACGGGTTCCGCCAATGCCGACATCACGCTTGATGCCAATGGTGAACGCCAGAATGCAACTGTCAACGCCAAGGCCAATGGTCTGAAAATCAACGGAAATCATATCGCATCTGCAGATATTGCCGCAAGCGCGCAGGATCTGTTCGGCGTGCCGGTTGTCGATGGAACGGCCAGCGCACGCGATATTCTGGTTGGCACTTTTGGAATCGACAGTTTTGATGCCAAGGCCAATGCAACAGGGACAAAGACCGATTTTACCGCGAGCACCAAGCTCAAGATTGGCACTTTGGCCAATGCATCCGGTTCGCTTGAGCCAAAAGATGGCGGTTTTGAACTGGGGCTTGCTTCAGCTGACGTGAAACAGGGTTCGCTTTCAGCCGTGCTTGCTGCACCCGCAACCATTGCCATGAAAGGCAGCGATATTTCTTTCGGCGATATCATCGTCAATACCGGCGATGGACAGGTCAAGGTGAATGGTGCGATTGGAGAAAGCCTTGATCTTTCGGTTGCACTGAAAAATTTGCCGCTGGCGCTGGCCAATACTTTCAAACCCGAACTTGGTCTTGGCGGTATCGTTAACGGTACGGCGCGCGTTACCGGTACGCGCGAGAATCCGAATGCCACTTTTGATATTTCTGCGCGTGGTGTGAGCGCAGCGCAGCTTAAAGATCAGGGTATTGCGCCGCTTGATGCGGATGCAAAGGGCAGTTCTGACAGCAATCGTTTGAATGTCGATGCGCATGTAAGCGGCGGCGGCGGTATTGATGTCACCGCTAAGGGCGGCGTCCCGCTTGGCAAAGGCGAGCTTGCAGTTGATGTCAACCTGACCAATCTTCCTTTGGCAGCACTCAACGGCGCGGTAAAAGGACAGGACCTTGCAGGCAATGTCACCGGCACGGCACGGGTCACAGGACCGCTGACCAATCCGGCAGCCCAGTTTAATCTGCGTGGTACAGGCCTGGCTGCAAAGCCGTTGCGGGACAACGGACTTGCGCCGTTAAGCTTGCAGGCTGCGGGTAATTACGCGGCCATGGCGGTTGATATTTCTTCTTTGAACGTGGATGGTCCGCAGGGTCTCAACATCACAGCCAAAGGCAAGGTGCCGTTTTCGGGGCAGGGGCTTGGCGTAGATGTTTCGGGCAATGTTCCGCTGGCGCTCGCCAACCGTTTCCTTGCTGATCGCGGTTCGCAGGTGAGTGGTACACTTTCGCTGACAGCCAATGTTTCAGGTGGCTTTGACAGACCGCAACTGCGCGGTATGTTCTCGACATCGGGTGCGCAGTTTATCGATCCAGAAACCAATGTCCGATTGAACGCCATCAATGTGATGGGGGCGATGGAGGGTGAGACAATCACGCTCCGTCAGGTCAATGCGACCTTTGGCAGTGGAGGTAAGATTTCCGCAAGCGGTACGATTTCGACAAATGCGAGCGCAAATTTCCCGACCAATATCGACATCAAGCTTGATCGTGCGCGGTATGCTGACGGCAAGCTCGTCGTTGCCACTGTGAGTGGTGGCATTTCGATCACCGGGCCATTGATGCGTGATCCACTGATTGCTGGCCGTATCGATGTTGAACGTGCAGAAATAACTGTGCCAGAAAATCTGGGCGGTGGCGCGGCCTATGTCCCTGTACGCCATATCAACACACCGGCAAATGTTCTTAAAACGCTGGAGCGTGCCAAGGTTGAGACACGTCGTGGCAGCGTGCCGACACCAACGTCCCGTCCGACGGTTCCGCGTCTTGATGTGCTTGTCAACGCACCCAACCAGATATTTGTCCGGGGCCGGGGTTTGGATACGGAACTTGGCGGCCGCGTTCGTTTGACCGGTCCAGTGACAAACATCCAGCCTGTTGGCTCGTTTGATCTTATTCGTGGCCGCATCGGAATTCTCGGCCAGCGCATTACCTTTGATGAAGGTCATGTCACGCTGGTCGGTGATCTTAATCCTCAGCTCAATTTCGTTGCCCGCAGTGAAGGGGATGACATTACGGCAATTGTGACGGTGACGGGTACGGTTGATAATCTGAACATCGCATTCTCCTCCTCGCCGGAATTGCCGCAGGATGAAGTGCTGGCGCATCTGATATTCAAGCGTTCGATTGGTGAGTTGTCAGCCTTCCAGATCGCCCAGCTTGCGGCTGCGGCTGCCGAGCTTGCGGGTGGTTCGAATAATTCGCTCATGAGCAAGCTGCGTCAGGGCACGGGGCTTGATGACATTGATGTTGTGACCGATAGCAAGGGGCAGACTGCGGTCCGTGCAGGTCGTTATATTCGCGATAATATTTATCTGGGTGTCGAAGCGGGTTCTGCTGGCACGACCAAAGGAACGGTTAATCTGGACATCTCCCGCAATCTCAAGGTCAAGGGTGCGTTGGGATCGGAGGGTGACTCCAGCGCCGGTATTTTCTACGAAAAAGATTATTGATCGAAAATGCGATCAAAGGCCGGGCATATCCCCCGGCCTTTTTTCTACCCACTGTTGCGCCCCCGGTTTTTTCTTAACGTTTGCGCGAGGTGTTTAACGCTTCCTCAACCATAAAGACGCAAATTGTTCCCAGCGTAAGAAGGTATTTTGCCGTATTTTGAGTTGGGCGAATTGTATGTCGAAACTGACTGAAAGATTAAGCCGCCGTCATTTTCTGATGGGCACTGGTGCTGCGATGCTGGGCGGTGTTGCAGGCTGTTCGCAAAGCATGGATATGTCTGCATTCCAGATGAATGTCGATCCAATGTCGACGGGTGGCATCACGCCGATGCGTCCGCAGATCAGCATTGATAAGAATATTACCACGCCGGATGTGATGTATGCTTCGGTGCAGGAAGGGCCTTATGCGCTTCCGGCAATTCCCTATCAGAAAGTACCGAAAGAGTTCCGCCGGCAGATCGTACCCGATCCGACAGGCGAAGCGCCGGGAACGATCGTTGTCGTTACCAAAGATCACTTTCTTTACTATGTCTTGCCCGGTGGCGAAGCGCTGCGATATGGCGTTGGCATCGGCAAGGCAGGCTTTGAATGGCAGGGCCGCGCCAATGTTCAGTATAAGAAGCAATGGCCGCGCTGGACGCCGCCGCCTGAAATGATTCAGCGCCGACCGGACCTTGAGAAATACCGTAATGGTCAGGAGCCGGGTCCACAAAACCCGCTTGGGGCGCGTGCGCTTTATATCTTCCAGAATGGTCGTGATACGGGTTACCGCATCCATGGCTCGCCGGAATGGTGGTCTATTGGCCAGTCTATGTCGTCAGGCTGCATCCGCCTGATGAACCAGGACATTATTGATCTTTATAACCGTGTTCAGGGAAAAGCGCCGATCATCGTGAGCTGATCGCAATAGGTTTGAAGCAAAAAACAGAGCGCGTGCATATCAACAATGCACGCGCTCTCATGTTCGACCGGACGGACTGGAGGCGTTTCGCCCGGTTGATCGGTCTTCTGTTTACTCGTAATGAACAGGCTTAGACGCACTGTCGGCAAAGGCGACAAGGCGGGAAAGTTCAAGCTTCATGCTATCCACCGATGCATGGCGTTTTGCAGGCGCAGTGATATCCTGTGCCATCTGTGTCGATACCGCTGGCACCGCAAAGGCTGCTGTGGTGAGCGCAATGGCTGCAACAAAGCCGAGGCGTCGTTCGGTTCTGGCTTGCATGTTGGGTCTCCTCGTGCCGCTTTGCGCGGCCTAAATCAAAAAAATCCTACGCAGCGTTTTTCACATCAGTGAAAGGTCGCGCGCCGGGTTATGCTCAAAGCACTGTCGATGGCATGGATGGGTATTGGCAGCAAAGTCTGTCCGAAATCCGCCAATGTGTCGGCAAAATTGCGCGCGGCGTCTGCCACATCATTGCACCGTCGTTTGCAGGCAATGGCCTCAAGACAGGGATCGAGCAACAAGCCATCCTGATTCTGAATGCCGGAGATAAGACCGAGTGTCAGGCACTCTTCCCGGCAAACATGGTGCGAATCGAATGGAAAGGCGCGCAGTGGGCAGCTGGCGCAATGGCGCAACACGCGGATAAACTGCGAAAGTTCGCCCACAGCCCGTTTCGCTTCTGACGCGCCAAGCACTTCCGCATAAAGACCCCAGGTCATTTCCCATGGAATGATTGAGCCGGTTTCAAACCCCGCAGTCCAGCGGCGGTAGCCCTCAAGCACCAGCTTTTCCGGCAGGCGGTCATAATAGCCCACGCTGTTGGTGCCATTGAGTTCGGAGATACGCATATTCATTTGCGCCTCCGTTCAGAGGTATAAACAGCCAAACCGTCTCGCTGCTTATGATTTGCGAGGCGTTCTGTTTCCCCTCGCACATTGCAGTATCCGGTCGGCAAAAGATGAAGTTGCCACGGCAATCCATCTACATTTGCGAACCGGCATTCACTGACACCGATCATCGGGTCCTCCAATCGAACGGGTTCAAGGCCCAAACATCAAAGGCTGCACAAAATAACTCAACTGCATAAAAGCTGTAAATTGATCTGGAGTCAATTACTCATCTTTTATAAAAGTGAATTATTTCAATAGTGTAGAATTATTCTAGACTATTGAAGTCATGTTTGCAGCAATAGCCGAAGAACGCAATCGCTACAATTGGGTAGCGGTTGCGGCAAACGGGCGCATAAGTCGTCTATGCACCCGTCTTTTCTATTCAGAGCGTGTCGCGCTTAATCTTGCCCGATACGCACGCTCTATCTTCTTGTTTTGACGCATGTCGTTCTCTGATCGTAGCGGGAATGGAAATCAGTCCGGTAGACTGATTTCCCCGCAAAGGCGGTTCCCACTTTTTCGCGACATGCTTTAGTGGTTTGAATGGTCGTCAGACTTACCGCTTTGCGCAGTTACCGGAAACTCCACATCGACCTTCCCGGCTTTTGCGAATTCAAGCGTCGCGGAAACCTTGTCGCCTTCCTTGTAAGGATGCTCGGGCTGAATGAACATCAGGTGATAGCCGCCCGATTTCAGCGCAACGCTCTCGCCTGCGGGAATATCCAACCCGTTCTTGAGTGGGCGCATTTTCATGACCTGATTCTCCATGGTCATTTCATGGATTTCAACGCGCTTGACGCCGGTCGTTGTAACGCCAACCAGCGTGTCAGCCTCTTTGCCGTCATTTTTGATGGTGAGGAAACCGCCGGCAACTTTCGCACCGGGAACCATGGCACGGATAGAAGGTCCACTGATGCTCAGATCACCCACCTTGATTGCAGCCATGGCATGATCGCCATGATCTGCATGTGTGCTGCTGCTCGCATTGCCGTGCATATCATGTCCGGCATGTTCGTCGGCACTTGCTGCGGCCAACACGCGAAGCTGTGGCGCTGGATGCTTGAGATCATGCGGGTTCTGACCATCCTTTGCAATGTCTGTCCAGGCCACGGAATCATCCGTTCCGCAGAATTGCGTCACAGGGAAGGAAAGCGTTGTATCCTTGTCGAATTTGGCAAGCTGGCCGACAACCATGAATTCGTCATAGAAGTCGCTTGGCAGTTCGCCTTCGCTCCATGTCACCTGTTTAAGGCCTGAGGTCACATCCTTGCCATGGATCTTGTAACTTTGGGCATAGTCGCCTTTGGCTATTTCGATCTTCCAGCCAGCCTTCGGCTGTGGCTGTGCGGAAACAAATCCTTCGGGAAGCTCCACTTTGACAGCAGTGGTCGCTTTGCCATCACAACCATGCGGGATGCGGATAATCGCCTTGTAGCGGCTGCCAGCCATCGCTTCGCTCTGATCAAGCGAGGAATGGGCATTGACGATTCCCGCGGAAGCGCAAAGGGCAAAAAGCGAAATGGCGGATGTAAAAAGACGAGTGTTTTTCATTGTTTCAAACCTGAATAATCATATGTCGGGATGCAGCGCATTGAAACGCTTGCAAGCGAAGACGAATCTCAGGCGAAGGGTGGCGCTTGTGGTGGCGCGGACGGTGGATAGATGGTCTGCTTTAAAATGGGTTCTGATGGAAAAATAACTTCTGCCGCTGCAATGTTGGGTGCGGCCCCGGTCGATGCAGCAGGCAAGGGGCAAAGGAGTGCTGATGAAATGCGGCAGGCATCACAAATATTGCTGTTGTGCAGATGCTGGTCCTGATCATGACTTTCTTGATCGACTGCATGGTCGGTGATGCAAAGCACCGGATAGCTGCCATCGGGCAGAACATATTGCGCAAGCAGCAATGGTTCGGGCGCAGCGAATATCACCGGCTTGTGTCCAAAAGCGACGAGCAACAACGCCAATACGCTCAAAATGCGTATTGCCAATGTTGCCCGGAACTGGACTGCGCGCATGTTCAACCCAAAATTCTCCCTCAGGATCGACTTTATCTATTCCGAAGCGGCTGTCTTTGCCAAGCGTCAAATAGAAGCTTGTTGATTAGGATGCACTCAGGTGAGCGGTCAGTTTATGCGCTCTACGCGCCGCATTGTCCTTATTGATACCGTCCACCGCGTTGAATGACTTCAATCTTATAGCCATCCGGATCTTCAACAAAGAAGAAGCGCGCAACCGGCACATCACCGTTCTTGAAATCGACCAGCTTGCCGACCTTGAAGCCGAGTTCTGCGAAACGGACATGTTCCGCATCAAGATCGTCGACCACGAAAGCGACATGGCCATAGCCATCGCCGAGATTATAGGCTTCAGTGCGCCCCTTATTAACGGTCAGCTCAACTTCGAAATCGGCTTCGTCATTGCGCAGATAGACCAGTGTGAAGCTTTCGAAATCGATGCGTTCAGCGATCTTCAGGCCAAAAGCCTGATCGTAGAAGGAAACTGAGCGCGCTTCATCAAGAACGCGTATCATTGTGTGGATGGCTTTGGCCATTATGTCACCTGCCTGGCTTAAAACTCTTTGTTCACATCTATTGGCCTTTTGGCTGAAACTGGATTATCTCAAGATATGCAAAGCGAGCAAGCGGAGAGCTTGCCGCAGACGAGGTTGGAAGAATGTCAGGCGTAACGCGTGAACAGGTTCTGGAGCGGCTGAAGGCTGTGACAGGGCCAGATTTCGAAAGCGATGTGGTGTCGCTTGGTCTGGTGTCGGATATTTTTATTGCCGACGGCAAGGTTTTCTTTTCCATTACGGTTCCGGCGGATCGCGCAAATGCGCTTGAGCCGATGCGGCTGGCTGCGGAAAAGACAGTCAAGGAAATTCCGGGCGTGTCCGGTGCGCTGGTCACGCTGACGGCTGAAAAGAAGGGCGGGCGCACAAGTGACGATGCTCCGCCGCCAAAACCTCAGCCGCGTCCCGCGCAGGCTGCGGCAGCACCAAATCGCCAACCACCACAACCGCGTCCGGCTACAAAGCCCGGCATTCCCGGAGTTGGTGCCATCATTGCCGTCGCATCCGGCAAGGGTGGGGTGGGCAAATCCACCACGGCTGTCAATCTGGCGCTCGGCATGGCCGCAAATGGCTTGAAAGTCGGCATTCTCGATGCCGATATTTACGGCCCATCCATGCCGCGCCTGCTTGGCCTTTCCGGTCGCCCGGAAACAATCGAAGGCCGGACGCTCAAGCCGATGGAAAACTACGGCATCAAAGTGATGTCGATGGGCTTCATGGTGGATGAAGAAACCCCGATGATCTGGCGCGGCCCCATGGTCATGTCGGCGCTGACACAGATGCTGCGCGAAGTGGCATGGGGCAATCTTGACGTTCTGGTCGTCGATATGCCCCCGGGTACGGGTGATGCACAGCTCACCATGGCGCAACAGGTGCCGCTGGCGGGTGCCGTTGTTGTTTCAACGCCGCAGGATCTGGCGCTGATCGATGCGCGCAAGGGGCTTGCCATGTTCCGCAAGGTGGATGTGCCACTTTTGGGTATTGTCGAGAACATGAGCTATTTCATCGCGCCCGATACCGGCAAACGCTACGACATTTTCGGTCACGGCGGCGCACGCAAGGAAGCCGAACGTCTTAATGTGCCGTTCCTTGGTGAAGTGCCGCTGCACATGGATGTGCGCGCGCATTCGGATAACGGCACACCGATTACGGTGGTGGAACCTGACAGCGAGCACGCGAAAATTTATCGCGATATAGCAGCCAAGGTTTGGGCGAATATGAAATCCGGTGAGGGTGCTGGCAAGTCCGCTCCGGCAATTGTTTTTGAATAAAACGAAAGGGCCGCGCAACGCGGCCCTTTTATTATTTACGTAATCACCGAAGGCTCAGTTCGTCCGCTGCGCTTTTTCACCTCAGCGATCTGTTCTGCTGCATCGATCAGTGTCGCGAGCGTCTCCTGCGTGTCGAGATTATGCTTGGCTGCATCTGCTTCATAGCGCTCGATATAGATGCGGATTGTGGCGCCCGATGTGCCGGTGCCTGAAAGACGCAGCACCACGCGTGCGCCGCCTTCAAAATAAATGCGGATGCCCTGATGCTCGCTTACCGAATGATCGATCGGATCGTGATAGGCAAAATCATCGGCCTTTTCGATCTTAAGGCCATTGACGCTTGTGCCCGGCAGGCTTGCAAGCTTGCCACGCAAATCAGCAACCAGCTTCTTTGCAATGTCGGAATCCACCGCTTCATAATCGTGACGGGTGTAATAGTTGCGGCCAAAACGCGCCCAATGTTCCTCCACAATGGCTTTCACACTTTCCTTGCGCACGGCAAGAATGTTGAGCCAGAGCAGAACCGCCCAAAGCCCGTCTTTTTCGCGCACATGGTCTGAGCCGGTGCCGGAGCTTTCCTCACCACAGATCGTGACCTTGCCATGATCGAGCAGATTGCCGAAGAATTTCCAGCCCGTCGGGGTTTCATACATGCCAATGCCAAGCTTCTCCGCAACGCGATCAGCGGCAGCACTCGTTGGCATGGAGCGGGCAATGCCCTTGATGCCGTTTTTATAGCCGGGTGCCAGATGCGCATTGGCTGCAAGCATGGCAAGCGAATCGGATGGGGTCACAAAAATACCGCGCCCGATGATGAGATTGCGGTCGCCGTCGCCGTCTGATGCGGCACCGAAATCGGGTGCATTGTCTGACATCAGAAGATCGTAGAGCTCTTTGGCATAAACGAGATTAGGGTCCGGGTGATGGCCGCCAAAATCTGGCAGCGGCACGAAATTCATCACGCTGCCTTCCGGCGCACCGAGACGATGTTCAAAGATCTCCTTGGCGTAAGGGCCGGTAACGGCATGCATCGCGTCGAACTTCAGCGCAAAGCCGCCTTTGATCATCGTGCGGATCGCGTCAAAGTCGAACAGGCTTTCCATCAGTTCGGCGTAATCAGCGACGGGGTCAAAGACCACGATCTCTGTTTCGCCAACCTTAAAGGCTCCAATCGTGTTGAGATCGATATCGGCTGCATCGGTGATCTTGTATTGATCGATCACTTTTGAGCGCGCAAAGATCGCTTCAGTGATCTTTTCCGGTGCCGGGCCGCCATTGCCGATATTGTATTTGATGCCAAAATCTTCGGTCGGACCACCGGGATTGTGGCTTGCAGAAAGAATGAGGCCACCAAAAGCCTTGTATTTGCGGATCATGTTGGAAGCGGCAGGCGTCGAAAGAATGCCACCCTGCCCAACCATGATACGGCCAAAGCCATTGGCGGCTGCGATCTTGATAACTTTCTGGATCACTTCGCGATTATAAAAGCGTCCATCGCCGCCGACCACGAGGGTCTTGCCCGTAAACCCTTCCAGCACATCGAAAACCGACTGGATGAAGTTTTCGGCATAATTGGGCTGCTGGAAAACCGGCACTTTCTTGCGCAGGCCCGATGTGCCGGGCTGCTGATCCTGAAAGGGCGTGGTGGCAATTGTCTTGACGGTCATATTTTTCCCGTTCGATTAAAATAGTCTTGGTGGGTGCAAGTGATCAGTCTTTGCGGTCATAGCAAGACAAGATAGATCAAACTTATTGTTTGAAAATAACAAACTGTGTGTTTCTTCTCTAAACACACGCTCATTTTTCAATTCAGGTGCCTCATATGAAGCCTTGCCCAGCCGAAAGCCTGCCTGCGCAAATTCTCTCGAAGCTTTCCGAAACAGATGGCCGCCTGATTGTTGCAATTGCTGGACCTCCGGGAGCTGGCAAGTCGACGCTCTCCGGCTATCTGCGCGATGCGATCAATAAAGGTGAGGCGGGGCCGGCTGTCGTTGTGCCAATGGATGGCTTTCATCTGGACAATGCTATCCTGGATGAACGCGGGCTTCGCAAGCGGAAAGGCGCACCGCAGACTTTCGATTGTGCAGGCTTTGCAGCACTTTTGGCGCGACTGAAAAACGCGCAGGAAGACGTTGTTATCCCGGTTTTCGACCGCACGCTTGATCTTGCCCGCGCTGGCGGAGCAATCGTGCATGCCGATCACCGGATTCTGCTGGTTGAGGGCAATTATCTGCTGCTTGATCAACAACCATGGACGCGTCTTGCATCGTTCTTCGATATGTCGATCTTTCTGGATGTGCCTTTTGCCGCGCTGGAACGCCGCCTTATTCAGCGCTGGCTTGATTATGGGCATAGCCACGATGCAGCACGCGAACGCGCACTTTCCAACGATATTCCCAATGCAGAACTTGTGATCTCATCCTCACGCAATGCAAATTATGTTGTTACAACGGCATAAGACATGACGGAAAATTGCATGCGAAAGCCTTGCGGCAAATGCCTGCTGGCTGCATGATATTCAACATCAGTCATATTCTCACGGGATAAGCCTTTCATGATAAATTATGTGTTCGCCCCCGCACCACAGCCATTTGTGCCTGTGAAGGGAACAGAAGCACGCTTTCCCGTGCACCGCATCTATTGTGTTGGTCAGAACTATGCCGATCACGCCATTGAAATGGGCGGCGATCCTACACGCAATCCGCCTTTTTTCTTCCAGAAGAACCCGGATAATCTGGTTATCAATGGCGGTGATTTCCCCTATCCGCCAAAGACTGAAGACGTGCATCACGAGATTGAACTCGTTGTCGCGCTCAAGACGGGCGGCAAGGATATTGCTGTCGAAACGGCGCTCGACCATGTCTATGGCTATGCAGTCGGTATCGACATGACGCGGCGTGATTTACAGGCTGTCGCCAAGAAGGCGGGCCGTCCGTGGGAAGTGGCAAAGGCGTTTGAACATTCGGCCCCTTGCTCGGCTATCGTGCCCGTGTCGGAAGTCGGTCACCCGGATTCGGCCGCAATTACGCTGAAAATCAATGGCGAAACGCGCCAGTCCGGTGATCTTAACCAGATGATCTGGAAGGTGCCGGAAACCATTGCCTATCTGTCATCGCTTTTCGTGCTGCAACCGGGTGATCTGATTTATACCGGCACGCCCGCAGGTGTTGGCGCTGTAAAGCGCGGAGACGTACTGCAAGGAACCGTGAGCGGTATCGGTTCGCTTGCCGTAACAGTTGTCTGATCAAGGAGGAACGATGAGCACCTATCTCCCCATGGACGTGCATGACGCGCTTGAACGTTTCATCAATGAGACGCATCCGGGTATCAATCAGAGTGAGGCTATCATTCTCATTTTGAGGAACGCACTTGTGCAGCAGGGCTATCTTGCCGCGGCGTCAGAACATGGTACACCACCGGAAGAATTGAACGCCACGAACGACGATTGAATATGAACAAGAACCCACCCGAGGGAGCTGGCTCCAATGTCGCTCTCGGTCGCCGCCTTCTGCTTCTGACGATTCTCGCGATTTTGCTGACATGCGGACTCATATGGATGAGTATTTATCTGTTTGATCCACATGGTGGCCTCGGATTGGATGATCTTGGGATTTTGGCGCGTGATTTCAATGCGATAGATACAATGCTGCCGCGTATCCTTTGAGGTTTGAAATCGCTGTGTTACGCGTTGAAATATTCATTTTGGCGTTGTTGCAACTTTGAGGGCTTCCGTTCTGTGTCTTTTGCGTGATACATGACGGTTATCGATTGAAAGAATATTGTCTGAACCGGGCCGCAAAACGGACCCGCTCAAGCCAAGAGGGTCTTATGGCATTCGAGGACATCAAAGCGGAAATCGCCCTGCTGTTTGAGCAGATGGTCAACCAGCCGCAGGACGTTCATGAGATTCGGGAAACTGTTCGCGAGAAGCTCAACGCGTTGAAAGCGACTGGTATGCCTTTGCCGGAAGATCTTGTTGAACTCGAAAAACGCATTGAACAAGATTTCGATTCATAGGATCGGTCAATCATGCATTTTCAGGCTTTCTCCAAACCATTTTCGTCTACGGTCCTTAAAGGGGTTGTTCTCCTTGGTTGCGCTGCCGCTTTGAGCGCATGCAACACAACGAGCGATGGCAAGTCTGGAAAAACGGCGCTGGTCTCACCGGCAGAAAATTCGGCCAAAGTTGCTGCCGCGCCTGCTCAGGGTGCTGTCACTGTCGCCGATGCCAATGCGACACCCGGCACGCAGACTGTCGCATCGCTTGAAAATCCGGTGCTCCCATCTGTTGTGCCAATTCCCGGTATTCGCGGGCAGTCAGAGCCGATGATGGCCTTTGCTGGCGCGCAGGCAGCAGCCTCGCCTGCATCTCTTGCCACCAATATGGCATTTGAAACGCCGGACCATGCACCCGAAGGCCTCGACGATCTGATCACCAAATATTCGGTTGCCTATGATGTGCCGGAGCGTCTGGTGCGTCGTGTGGTGCATCGCGAAAGCCGTTTTAACCCCGGAGCGCGCAATGGCCCTTACTGGGGCTTGATGCAGATCAGCCATCCAACGGCGCGGGGCATGGGCTACAAGGGCAACCCCAAGGGGCTTCTTGATGCCGAAACGAACCTGAAATATGCCGTCCGTTATCTCTCCGGCGCTTATAAGGTTGCAGGCGGTGATGAAAGTCAGGCTGTGCGCTATTATGCACGTGGCTATTATTATGATGCCAAGCGCAAGGGATTGTTGCAGGAAACAGGTCTCGACGGCAGTTGGAAGCGTGGTGGTCCAACGCGCGAAGCAGCAATCGTCTCTGCTGAAACAGAAACGCTGCCAGACGGCGCTTCAGCGCCGCTTCCCGGCGTCGCACCAGTTCAGGCGTCTTATACCCCTTCTGTGCAATAACCGCATTCTGCAACTGTCATCTTGATGCTGCAATGCGATGGCAGTTTGCTGTCTTGAGCGCGCGCTCCGAAAACTGTTTCACACTTTTCGGGCAAATGTGCGTCTCACATGAAAAGACATGAGTGCGTGTGATGAATGTAAAGCTGCCTTATCCAATAAACTGGAAATATGACCGGGCCGAGTTGTGGGTCGATGGTATCATTCATGTGCTGGGCGTCGCGCTGGCGCTTGCCGGCGCCATTGCCATGTTGCTCTATTTTCTGCCCAACATGTCAGCAGCCACTTCCATTTCTTCGGGTGTCTATCTGGCAAGCCTTCTGGCAGCGCTTGGTATTTCGGCAGTCTATAATATCTGGCCGGCCTCGCCGACAAAATGGTTTTTGCGCCGCTTCGATCATTCGGCGATTTATCTGCTGATTGCCGGAACTTACACGCCTTTCGCGATCCATATGGGCGATCGTGCTTGGCCTTTGCTTCTCTTTGTCTGGGGCGTGGCTTTCATTGGCATCATGCTCAAACTCTTTATGCCCGGACGCTTTGATCGCCTGTCGATCCTGCTTTATCTCGCGCTCGGCTGGAGTGGTGTCATGGTCTATGACACCATGGTGCAGTCATTGCCACCAGCCGTCTTCTGGCTGATCGCAGCGGGTGGCATGGTTTATTCACTGGGTGTGATCTTTCACGTCTGGGAGCGTTTGCGCTTTCAAAATGCCATCTGGCACGCTTTTGTCGTGGTCGGCGCTGCACTGCATTATTGTGCGGTTTTTGTTGTTGGAACCTGAAACTGACGAAATGCACGGCATCAGATTGAGTTTATGGCGTGCCGAAAATGGTGTTTTGCGAGAACCGGAGCGGAGTGTACTTTAAGGTACATGCGCACCGGAAGCGCAGCAAGGCGCCATTTGCAGGCCGCCAGAAGCTCAATCTTAGTGAAAGTCGCGTGAGTTCGGCATCACCTTCACATTGCGCGGATGACGCGCTGTGGTTTCCGAAGGTGTCATGAGCCTTTGTGGTTCCCGTCCACTCATTTCAATCAGTGTGGCAGAGCGATCTTCCAGCTTTGATGCAACCAGATGCACCACACCTTCCGGGCTGCGCTGAACCTGCCCGTCAATCAGAATAAGCCGAGCGCCCATCACTTCGCGACGAAACGCCTTCATGATCTTCGGCCAGATGACGATATTGGCAATGCCCGTTTCATCCTCAATCGTCAGGAACACCACGCCCTTGGCACTGCCGGGGCGCTGGCGCACAGTGACAACACCGGCCACTTTCATGCGTCCCCCCTGTTTGCCTTCCTGTATGGCGCGGCAGGTGGACACGCCTTGAGCTGCAAGCCCTTCACGCAGATATTGCACGGGATGCCCTTTAAGCGAGAGCCGGGTCGTTTCATAATCGGCAATCACATGCTCGGAAGCGGCCATCTCGGGGAGTTTTGTGCGCGGTTCTTCTGCGAGTTCGCTTGTTTCAGCGGCACGAAATAGCGGCAGCGTTTCATCATTGGGCAGGCGGCGCACGGCCCAAAGCGCGGCACGACGATCAATGTTAAGTGAGCCAAAAGCATCGGCATCGGCCAGAAGCGTGAAACTGCGCCGGTCAAGCCGCAGGCGGCGATGCATATCCTCAATACTGCGATAAGGCTCGTGCTGACCTGCATGAAGAAGGTCGGCATTGCGTTCGGAAAACCCGTCGATCTGGCGAAAGCCGAGCCGCAGCGCTGGTTGTTTGCCGGGCCGGTTTTCCAGAATATTATCCCACTGGCTGAAATTCACATCGATTGGCAACACAATCACGCCATGCTCGCGCGCATCGCGCACGATCTGCGCGGGGGCGTAAAAGCCCATGGGTTGCGAATTGAGAAGTGCTGCTGCGAATACGTCTGGATGGTGGCATTTGATCCATGCGGAAATATAGACCAGATGCGCGAAGCTTGCCGCATGGCTTTCCGGAAAACCATATTCGCCAAAGCCCTTGATCTGGTTGAAACAATTTTCGGCAAATGTGCGATCGTAGCCACGGTTGACCATGCCATCGATCATTTTTTCCTGCATGGTGTGGATGGTCCCAACCTTGCGGAAAGTCGCCATGGCGCGGCGCAGAAGATTGGCTTCATCGGGCGTGAATTTAGCGGCCTCAATGGCAATCCGCATGGCCTGCTCCTGAAACAGCGGCACGCCTTTGGTCTTCTCCAGAATTTTTCTGAGTTCGTCTGGCTCACCATGTTCGGGGGAGGGCGAGGGGTAAGTGACGTTCTCCTGCCCGCTTCGCCGTCTCAAATAAGGATGCACCATGTCGCCTTGAATGGGGCCGGGGCGCACAATGGCGACCTGAATGACAAGGTCATAGAATATACGTGGTTTCAGGCGCGGCAGCATGTTCATCTGCGCGCGGCTTTCCACCTGAAACACGCCAAGCGAATCGCCCTTGCAGAGCATGTCATAGACGATTTTATCCTCGCGTTCCAAATTGGCGAGTGTCAGCTTTTCGCCGCCATAAAGATGCGGCTTATGGGTGTGAATGAGGTCGAAAGCTTTGCGGATGCAGGTGAGCATACCGAGCGACAGCACGTCCACCTTCATCAATCCCACTTCATCAATATCGTCTTTGTCCCATTCGATAAAATAGCGCTTGTCCATCGCTGCCGGGCCAATGGGCACCGTTTCGTCAAGCCGGTCGCGCGTCAGGACAAAACCGCCGACATGTTGCGAAAGGTGGCGTGGAAAGCCGATCAGTTCCAGTGCCAGTTCGACCGCACGCCGGATGATGGGATTGTCAGGATCAAGCCCCGCCTGGCGGATATGCTGCTTGTCGATGCCGCCACCTGATATGCCCCAGACTGTGTTGGCAAGTGCTGCCGTCACGTCTTCCGTCAGGCCCAGTGCCTTGCCGACATCGCGGATCGCACTGCGCGAGCGATAGCTGATGACGGTCGCGACAATCGCCGCACGATCGGTGGTGTAGCGATTGTAGATATACTGCATCACTTCTTCGCGCCGCTCGTGCTCGAAATCGACGTCGATATCCGGTGGCTCCTTGCGTTCGACCGAAAGGAAGCGTTCGAACAGGAGATCCACTTGCGTTGGATCAACGCCGGTCACACCAAGGCAAAAACAGACAGCCGAATTGGCTGCCGAACCGCGTCCCTGACATAGGATATTCTTTGATTTGGCAAACTGCACAATGTCATAGACGGTGAGAAAGTAAGCCGCATATTGCAGCTGTTCAATCAGCGCCAGCTCCTTGTTGATTAGCGTCTGAACTTTGGCTGGAATCGTATCTGCACCATAATGCCTGGCAGCACCCGCCCATGTGAGATCATGCAGATGCTGCTGCGGTGTCTTGCCGGGCGGTACTGGCTCATCAGGATAATCATATTTCAATTCATCAAGCCTGAATGTGATGGGAGCCACAAAATCGACTGTCGCTTTGATTGCTGTTGCGTAATTGCGGAACAGACGCAGCATTTCATGCGATGGTTTGAGGTGGCGCTCGGCATTTTTTTCAAGCAGCCGCCCGGCTGCAAAAACCGTTGTGTGATGCCGCGTTGCAGTCAGCACATCCTGCAACGCGCGGCGATCAGGGTGGTGATAAAGCACGTCATTGGTGGCAAGGAGCGGCACATTTGCTGCCGCTGCAAAAGCTGCGATGCGTTCGGCACGGCGCCCGTCATGGCCTTGATGGGGCATGGTCAGCGCCAGCCAGACAGAGCCGGGAGCCGCCTGTGCGATCTCCGTCAGACGCGCGGCAAAATCCGGCTCGTCTTCGTCGGGCGCAAAGACGGCAATCTGAAACTGCCGCGCCCGAAACAGCAGATCGCCCCATTCGAGATGACATTCGCCCTTGGTGGAAGCGCGATGTTTTCCTGTTGTCAGCAGGCGGCACAATTGCCCATAGGCCGCGCGATCACGCGGATAGACAACCATATCGGGTGTGCCATCAGTAAAGGAAAGGCGGCAGCCGATGAACAGGCGGAAGTCGCATGTGTCGCGAATCTCTTTCCACGCCGCGTGGGCGCGAACCACACCGGCCAGCGTGTTGCGGTCGGCAATGCCGATGCCGGACAGCCCAAGCGCGTGAGCCTCCATCACCAGTTCCTGCGGATGCGATGCACCACTCAAGAAAGAAAAGTTGCTGGCGACTGCCATTTCAAAATAGCGGGTCATCACGCAAACAACCCATGCAAAAACCAGCGGGGATGGTTGGAGCCATCATAAAGCCCCTCGCGAAAAATCCAGAAACGCTGGCCGTTATCATCCTCCACGCGGTAGTAGTCGCGCAGCTGCGGCACATCATGGCCGATTGCGAGCCACCATTCCGGCTCGATTCGTTCTGGTCCTTCGGCAAGCCGCACATGATGGCGCACGCGCCGCCACAGGAAAAACGAGGGTGGGCTGTCGGGCACTTCCGCAATACTCTCGATTGGCTGCGGCGGATGAAACAGTTTTATTGGTCGCGCTGGCGGATCATCGGGAAGTGCCGGACCAATGTCATAATCGGCCTCGCTTTTGCGGTTTTGCAGGGCAGAACGCAGGCCAAAAGCACGCTCGGGAATATGCGTATTGCGCGAAAAGGAAACCAGCACGCGCTCCTGCCCCAGCCGTGCCGAAAGCCGGTCGATCAACTGGCTGAAGCCAGCTTCGTCTTCTTCATGCTGATCAAGCCCTGTCTGGCGCTGGGCAATGGCTCCGCTGCGAAGTGCTGCGAGACGGATCATGTCGAAGCCAAAACCGGCATCAAGCGGATCGGTCAACGCATTGAGCCGCTCCCGTGCGAGCCTGAGAAATACCCGATCTTCACGCAAAGGCTGGCCGGTTTCGATACGGATATGGCGCACCTCGCCATCGACCCGAAAGAAGGAAGCTTCGATCAGAAGCGCCCCTTTGCCTTCGGTTTCAAGCAGCGCAAACAGCTCCTGCGCCAATTCCTGCAAGAGGCGTTCGACCAGTTCCATGGCGCTCACCGGTTCAGGCAGGCGGCGTTCGGCCATGTTGAGCGGTACGATGCGCAAGGGCGAAATTGGTGCGCGCTCCTGTCGAGCCAGCCGGTCAAGCTTGGTGGCAAGGTCGGCTCCAAAACGCGCGGTGAGTGCTGCGCGCGGCAGTGCCATGACATCGCCGATACGCTTTAGCCCGGCCCGTTTGAGACCTGTTTCCGCAGCCTCCGTGAGTTCAAGAGACGAGAGCGGCAGGCGCGGCAACAGCCGGTCGGCATCAGATCTGCTGAAAACACCGCCTTTTGTTCCGCGTGCAAGCAACCGTGCGGCAAAGCTGTTATCGGCAACGGCTGCCTGTATGTTCAGGCCCGTCCGTTCAATCCGCATGACAGCGTCCTCACGCATGGCGGCAAGCCCGCCAAAGAGATGCGCACAGCCGGTGATGTCGAGCATCAGACCATGCGGCGTATCAAAAGCTATAAGCGGTGTGTAACGCTCGCACCAATGGGCAAGACGCTTAAGCAGTGCGCAATCGTGCTCCGGTGCGGCTGTTGCCACTTCCAGCCCTTCCACCCGCGCCCGTGCATCGGTCAGCGCCATGCCAGGGAAAAGGCCGAGCTTGGCTGCTTTGGCGTCCACCGCCATCAGGCGCAAGGCATTGGCCATGCGCTCGCTCACAACAAGCGGCCGTTGCTGTTTGCCATCATGCAGAGCGGCGCGGCGCAGCCGGTCGGTCGGCAGGAACGGAAACCACAGGGCGAGGAAAACGCGTTCTGTCATCCCTTTCGCTTGCTCCAAATTCGAGGTTTTCATTGTTCCATTCCATGATCCACTGTCCGCAGGAGCCGTGCCGGTTGCGCTCAAGCACGGCGGAAAAGACAGGCATACCGGGTGCATTCGCGCCGCTGGAGCGAGATGGCGCAGGTGCCACCCGCCAGCGGCTGACAGCAGCACTTTGCACGCCTGTGCGGTGGCTTCTGAGCAGGATGACCGGCAGATGCGCGGTTTCTGTTGCCAGAAGCAGGCGACGTGAAGCAGTCAGATCGAGACATTTCGGTTGCCCCGTCACCGCGGCGACGACGCCGGAGATGAGGTTTGAAGCCTTGCCGCTTGCCTCTTCAAGCGCATCATTGGATGCTTTCAAAACATCCTGTGCGCTGGGGCAGCGCACGATCAGAAGCCGGGACGGATCGATGCCGAATGCATGAAGGCCCGGTGGATAAAGTCCACCATATTCGCTTGATGCCCTTTCTTCCTCAATCCAGATAATTGCCCGTTTTGAACGGGAGGCACGCAAAGCCAGCGCCAGCGCAAAGCCGGTTGCGGCCATATGTGCACCGGGATTTTCAGCAAAAACCTCATGCAGTGCATCGCCTCTCAGACCATGCGGAAAGGCGGCATCGGCCCCGGCAAGGCCGAGCGTAAAAGTGCCTGCACGCCCACTGCCTGCTCCTGTTTCTTGTGCAAAATTTCCTTGCGGATTGTTGCCTTCGATGGCCGTAACCATGCGCCGCAACGCCGCGATGTCGATGCCGCTCACGTCAAAAACCCCATCAATTGTTCATGTTATGTTCTAGTATTGAATCGTCAAAGCCAAGAGTCAAGCGCAAGAAACAGTTGCCCTCTGCGATTTAAAAATTGTATATGAATCATATATGTTTCGTATATCGCTTTGCATCCCGGAATACATGAAATGGTTTCGGGTCAGACGCACGCTAAAACAACAGCTTGGAGCGCTGATCTGATAAAATCAGATCAAAATGGCTCTAACAGAGGACGCCATGGGTATCGTAAAAATCGGGGATGAACTGCATGAAGAGTTGCGTAAGGCAAGCGATGTCATGTGCCGTTCGATCAATGCGCAGGCCGAATACTGGATGAAAATCGGTATGCTCGCGCAGGCAAATCCGGAAATGTCGTTTAATGAAATTGTACAGATGCAGTTGCGCGCCGCCCGGGTTGAGCTTCCTGTTCTGTCGGTGCAGCTGTCATGATCAAGACAGCTGCTGAACTGGAAAAAATGGCGGCTTCGGGTGCGCTGCTGGCTTCCGTTTTTACCCTTCTGGATCGCACGGCGCTTGCCGGTATGACCACGATGCAGGTCAATGATCTGGTTGAGGATTATATTACGCGCGCGCTCAAGGCGCGACCGGCCAGCAAGGGCCAATATGATTTTCCTTATGTGCTCAATGCCTCGAAAAATGAGGTTGTTTGCCACGGCATGCCTTCGGAGAGCGAAATCATCGAAAATGGCGCAATTATCAATTTCGACATTACGCTGGAGAAGGACGGCTATATCGCTGATTCCAGCAAAACCTATATGGTTGGTGACGTCGCTCCGTTCGCTTCGCGTCTGGTGCGCGTGAGCTATGAGGCACTGTGGAAGGGCATCGCCGCCGTGCGTCCCGGCGCCACGCTGGGCGATATCGGTTATGCGATTGAGCGGCATGCCAAGCGCCATAATTACAGCGTGGTGCGTGACTATTGTGGCCATGGCATTGGTCGCGAAATGCATGAGGAGCCGCAGGTTCTGCATTTCGGCAAGCCCGGAACAGGCCTGCGTCTGCGCGAAGGCATGGTGTTCACCATTGAACCAATGCTCAATCAGGGCACAGCCAAGGTAAAGACCGAAAAAGACGGCTGGACGGTCGTGACGCGGGATGGAAAATTATCGGCACAGTTCGAGCATACGGTGGCGGTCACGCCGAATGGCGTGCGGGTACTGACCTTACGTCCGGACGAAGACAAGATGCTGTTAAAGCATGTCTCGCAAAAGCCGGTGACGATTTTGGGATAAGACGTATGTAAAATGCATATTCTGAATAAAAAACGCCCTCCGGTTGAGAGGGCGTTTTTTGTCTTTAGGATTGGGCTTAGCGGCGGTCGCGTGCAGCGAGCGTACGCAGGCGAAGCGCATTGAGCTTGATGAAGCCTGCTGCGTCCTTCTGGTCATACGCGCCCTGATCGTCTTCAAATGTCACCAGCTTGTCGGAATAAAGCGACTTTTCGCTTTCACGACCGATCACGATGACATTGCCCTTATAGAGCTTGAGCGTGACTTCACCTTCGACATGTTTCTGGCTGAGATCGATAGCGGCCTGCAACATTTCGCGTTCCGGCGAGAACCAGAAGCCGTAATAAATGAGTTCTGCATAGCGTGGCATCAGCTCATCCTTGAGGTGCGCTGCACCACGGTCGAGCGTGATCGATTCGATGGCGCGGTGTGCAGCCAAAAGGATCGTGCCGCCAGGGGTTTCATAGACACCGCGGGACTTCATGCCGACGAAGCGGTTTTCAACGAGGTCAAGGCGACCAATGCCGTTGTCGCGGCCATAATCATTAAGCTTGGCAAGCAATGTTGCAGGCGACAGACGTTCGCCATTGATCGAAACGGCATCACCCTTTTCAAAGCCAATCTTGATGATGGTTGGCGTATCCGGGGCGGTTTCGGGCGAAATCGTCCGCATATGCACATATTCAGGTGCTTCAATCGCCGGGTCTTCCAGAACCTTACCTTCGGATGAGGAATGCAGCAGGTTTGCGTCAACGGAGAATGGCGCTTCGCCCATCTTGTCCTTGGCAACAGGAATCTGGTGCTGTTCGGCAAATTCGAGCAGATGCGTGCGGCTCTTGAACGACCAGTCGCGCCATGGGGCGATGATCTTGATGTCCGGGTTCAGCGCATAAGCGGAAAGCTCAAAACGAACCTGATCGTTGCCCTTGCCGGTTGCGCCGTGTGCAATGGCGTCTGCGCCGGTTTTCTTGGCAATGTCGATGAGGTGTTTGGAGATCAGCGGGCGGGCAATCGAGGTGCCGAGCAGATAGACGCCTTCATAGACGGCATTGGCGCGGAACATCGGGAAGACAAAATCGCGCACGAACTCTTCACGCACGTCCTCAACGAAGATTTCCTTGATGCCCAGCATTTCCGCCTTTTTGCGTGCTGGTTCAAGTTCTTCGCCCTGGCCGAGATCGGCGGTAAAGGTGACGACTTCTGCATTAAGCTCAGTCTGCAACCATTTCAGGATGATCGAGGTGTCGAGGCCGCCCGAATAGGCGAGAACGACTTTTTTAACGTCTTTCAGCTTGCTCATAGTTCACTTCCGTCTGATGCGATGAAGGCTTGTTGCAAGTCTTTTATCAGTTGCTAAGCCGCGTGCAACCCGGATGACATTTTCTTATAAAAAAGCATCAAAAATTCCGATGGCGTGATGGCCATATTCGCGTTAGCTTGCCGCGAATTCCCGGAGTCTCTGCTCATGTCTTTCCTGACAAATCTGACCTTCATTCCCGAATGGACCATCTTCGTCCAATTTGTGATCGCCACCGCAATTTTATCCATCACGCCCGGCCCGGACATGACGCTTTTTGTTGGTCGAGCTCTGTCAGAGGGAAAAGCTGCAGGCTTTGCCTGTCTGGCGGGTGCCAGCACAGGCATTATCATTCATACAAGCATGGTGGCTCTGGGCCTGTCGGCGCTGATTATAGCATCGCCCGCCGCCTTCACTGTGTTGAAAGCCGTTGGTGCGCTCTATCTGGTGTGGCTGGCTGTTCAGGCAATCCGCAAGGGGTCGGCATTTTCACCGGAAAAGAATGGCGGCAAGAAGCACACATTGTTTCAGAACTGGGCAACGGGACTGGGCATCAATCTGCTCAATCCGAAGATCATTCTCTTCAACATGACTTTTCTGCCGCAGTTTGTTTCCGCGCATGACCCACACGCCATGGGAAAACTGTTTTTTCTTGGCCTGTCGTTTATTCCGCTGGCGCTGCCTTTCACCATTCCGATGATTGTGGCAGCCGATAAATTCTCCGGTCTTCTCAAGAAGAATCCAACGGTCACGCGGATTGTAGACTGGCTTTTTGCGGGTGTTTTTTCGGCCTTTGCGCTCAAAATTCTGACAGCGCAGGCCAAGTAGGATTACTTCGCCGGGCGGGCTAAAAATCGTCCGGCATTACGACCGGCAATCAGCCAGTAGACAAAACCACCGACGACGCCTGAACAAGCGAAAGCGCCTGTCAGAAGCGCGATACTTGCGGCAATCTGCTGATCCGTGATTGCGAAAAGCGAACCTGTTCCCATTGCCAGCAACCCGATCACAAGGCCGCCGATACAATAAGGCAGCGATGATTTCCACCCGCGCGCTTCGGCTATCACAATCAGCACCAGTGCCGGGAAAAAGCTGAAGCCGCCTGCCATGAATGCCAGAACAGGTCCGCCGACGAGAACGGCTGCATAAAAGCCCATCATATCCCAGCTGTCACGAATTTCCGTAAAAATATCCTGAAAAAACGGGTCTGACATGGCATAGCCGAGTACATCGACCTGGCTATAAAGAATGGCCGCCAGAAAAAATCCTGCGGCCAGAACAGCGACACAATAGCCGAAAACAATGACAACAAACCGTGTGATGTAATCGAAAGTGTCGGTCAAACGGGTTTATCTCCGTAAATCATTCGCCGTGTCCGGCGATCATCATGGCTTCAAGCGCCAGCCGTTCGGTTTTGCGCATACGCTCTGATTCCGACTTCAGCTGACCACAGGCCGCCAGAATATCGCGACCGCGTGGTGTTCGGATCGGCGATGCGTAGCCCGCCGCATTCACATAATCGGCGAAGCGTTCGATATGTTCCCAATCCGAGCACTGGTAGTTGGTGCCGGGCCATGGGTTAAACGGGATCAGATTGATCTTGGCCGGAATGCCCTTGAGAAGCTTAACCAGCAGCTTGGCATCTTCCATGCTGTCATTGATGTCTTTGAGCATCACATATTCAAATGTAATGCGTTTTGCATTCGACAGGCCCGGATATTCGCGGCAAGCCTTGAGCAACTGCTCCAGCGGATATTTCTTGTTGATCGGCACCAGCAGGTCGCGCAACTCGTCGCGCACGGCATGGAGCGAAATTGCCAGCATCACGCCAATTTCTTCGCCAGTGCGATAGATTTCCGGCACAACGCCAGAGGTCGAAAGCGTGATACGACGCTTGGAAAGGGCAAGGCCATCGCCATCTGACGCGATCAGCAGAGCCTTTTTCACTTCTTCAAAATTATAAAGCGGCTCGCCCATGCCCATCATGACGATATTGGTAACCTTGCGGCCTTCCGCAGGCACGATGGCACCATCGGGTGTGTCGGTCTCCGGGAAATCCCCCAAACGATCACGCGCGGTCAGAAGCTGCGCCAGAATTTCTTCTGATGTCAGATTGCGCACCAGCTTCTGCGTGCCGGTATGGCAGAAGGAACAGGTTAGCGTGCACCCAACCTGTGAAGAAATGCAAAGCGTGCCGCGGCCTTCTTCCGGGATATAAACACATTCGATTTCGACAGGACGCCCGGCACCGCGTGGCGGAAAACGGAACAGCCACTTGCGCGTTCCGTCCTGCGAGATTTGCTCTTCAACCACTTCCGGGCGCGCAATGGTGAAATGCTGCGCCAGCAGCGCGCGCAGATCCTTGGAAATATTGCGCATATCGGCAAAGTCGGAAACGCCGCGCACGTAAAGCCAGTGCCAAAGCTGCGCAATGCGCATCTTCACCTGCTTTGGCAACACGCCAATCTTGATCAGTGCATCAGCCATTTCCTCACGCGACATGCCAATGAGCGAAGGCTTCTGTTCCATATTTGCGCGCACATGGCGGGCAAGCTGGTCGCGCGTATCATCAATGGTCAGGTCGAACGAAATGGACATATGTTTTCAACTGTTGAGGACGCCGCATAAAGCGCGCCGGTAAACACGATCTGTTGCATGGATATATGGGCTCGTTCATCTGAAATGCGAGCCTGTTGCGCGCGCTCATAGCACACAATATTCGATCCGTCATCCCGCAGTGTTTCGTGGGAGATATGCAGCGACGCGATATCGGATGATAAAAAGAAAAGCCGGAGCTTCGGCCCCGGCTTTTAAATCTGCTTGGACTGATTGGCTTATTTGCACTTCTGAATGGCTGCGAGTGCTGCCGAAATGCCTTTGAGCGAATAAGTATAACTGGTTTTGGTGCCGCGCTTGGACTGCGCCTGAACCTTCATGTCAGAACCGCCGCGCATGGCTGCGACCAGCTGTGGCTCTTCCGCGGCGTTTTCCATCCAGCCGGATTTGCCGTTGACGAACATGTTGAAGCTGCGATTGCCGACAGTAACCACAACCTTGGCGTTGGTATTGAGATCATAACCGGCCATGAACTGAGGTTCAAAGCTGATGTTCTGGCCCGGTTTCTGGCTCACGAGAAAGAAATTATCACCGTGATCGACATTGGCTGGGGCCTTTTGTGTCGGCACGGACAGGACATAGCAAACCTTGCCATTACCCGACTGGTAGCTATATGCGCCCCAGGCGTCGAACTGTTTAATCTGGGTCGGTGTCTGGGCCAGCGCTGCGCCAGCCATTGCAATCGTGAACACCGAAGCCGCGACGATCGATTTTCCAAGCATGGTTTTTTACCGGTTCTCTTTCGTTTGCTTCCAAGTCGAATATCGGGATGTCGTCGTTCAACACGCCGCCCCGCTTAGTGACCCTTAATGTGCCTTATTCTGGGTTACCAAACGGTGAAGTTTTGAAAGAAAACTTGAACGAGTGCACCAGGCTTTGAACCTTAGTCCCCACGATCCCGCTGCTCACTTCATCCAAAAGAAAGCGGCAAGAGTTTGTCGGCAGCAATCTATCCCATTGTATGGATGTGTAAATCCGTAACAAAGCTGTGAATGAGATCGGTCAGCTTCCGGTGATATCAGCTTCGTCGCGCATGGCTTCGCGCGCTGCGATACGGTGCGCAGGCGTTATATGCGTGCGCACGGCTGTGAGTGCTGCCATCAGCACCGCAACGTCATCGGTAAAGCCAATGCCAACAAGCATATCGGGAATAATATCGAAAGGCAGTACGAAATAGGCAAGAGCGGCCATCAACGTCATGCGCACACGCGTTGGCGTTTTTTCATCAAGCGCGCAATAATAAGCCGCCACGACTTCATCCATAAAAGGAACCATGCGACCGGCACGGCGTGCGGTTTTCCAGAAACCTTTTTTCACCCGTTCGCTGCGCCTTTGGTTCTGGCGATCATCACCGGGTTCAAGGATTTCATCGATCCTGGTGCTATCCATAGTCAATCAAACTCCTGTCATCCGCATCAGCCTGTGACTCCAACAAAATGGGGGTGCTGGGACGTCTTTTCAAGTTTTCGTGGTCTTCAGCCTGCAAGAACCGTCAGCTACACCAAACCTCCCAAATCACCAGAATATAGAGTCCTTCCCGTTGAGGGGCGTCCTACGATCTGGCTGAATGGAGATTTTTATGCACTTTACCGGCTATGGCGAAAATTTTGTACGTAGTGACCGGTCAACCCAGTTTTACCGTGGACATCAACTGGCTTTGGCGCAGGACATTGGCGATCAGATCACTGTCGATGTGAAAGACGGCGTTTGCTATGACATGACTGCCTATATGCGTTTTCTTCTGGGCGCCGGGATATCGCAGCATACATTGCGCGGCACATCCGGTCAGAACTGGATTCCGTTACTGAATTTCAAAGCGGGCGAATTGTGGAACGGTTATTCAGCGCTTCCCTATGGCCGGGCAATTGGATTTTACGACGTGAAAGCCGGCCACATTTTTCATTCCGCCATTTCTGTGGGGGATACCTTCATTCGAAGTATCAATGGCGGAGCGCTCGGTCAGGACTGGAGTGATCGTGTCGATCTGACGAAGGCTCTGCCTTATAATTTTAGAAACCGAGACGGAAGCTTCAATTATCAGAAAAAGATCATTATCGTTTATATTTCAAAGGTTTGATAGGATTAAGCGATTGCATTCATCATGCGTGCTAACTGGATGTCCAACTCTGTGATGCCGTTTTCGCTATGCGTTGAAAGCGTGACATCGACACGATTATAGACATTGAACCATTCGGGGTGGTGGTCAAGCTTTTCAGCATAAAGTGCTGCCCGGCTCATAAAGCCGAACGCTGCGTTAAAATCCTTGAATTGAAAACTTTTGCTGATCGCTTCACGGTCATCGACCTTCTGCCAGCCCTCAAGCTTGGCAAGTTCCTGTTTCAGTTCATCTTCATTGAGCCGGTTGCGTGTCATTGCCTTTTGCCTATGTTGTTGGCTATTCAGCTCTAACTTATCATAGCCGTGAGAGTTCCGTGATCCAATCAGCCCCAACCAGTATTTTGTTTGTCTGCGCAGGCAATATTTGTCGTTCGCCGCTTGCGGAAGGCGTGATGCGAGAGGTTCTGGCTGAGCGCCGCATTGATCATGTGTTGATCGATTCCGCAGGCACCAATGGCTACCATACCGGCGAAGAGCCGGATGATCGCTCGATCCGGGTTGCAGCCGGTCATGGACTCGATATTTCTGAGCAGCGCTGCCGTCAGCTCATTGCAAGCGACTTTACGCGGTTCGATCTCATTGTGGGTATGGATCGCTACAATATGCGCATGATCGCACAGCGAAAGCCTGTAAGCGCGAGCGCTCGTATCGGGTTGTTCACCGAAATTGCGCAAGGAAAAGCAGTTGAAATCCCCGACCCTTATTATGGCAATATCGGGGATTTCGAACAGGTTTACCGGATGGTTCTGGCCTCATCAAAGGCGCTGGCTGACCAGTTCTGGCGCGATGCGGGTACCAAAGGCCAGGCTTCCTCGACAACATAAGGTCCACCGCCGACAGAATCACGTGACGACATCAGCACGAAGCGCCCCACCTTGAACGGCATTGTCGAGAAGTTGCCGCGCGATGAGAGGTAATGCACGACATCCTCAATGCGCGGGTTTCTCAACCGTGCCAAAGTCACATGCGGTGTGAATTTGCGCGGATCAGCAGGAATGCGAAGCCGTTGGCAGATGCGTTCGATTTCGCCCTGAAGTGCGTTGAGTTCAGGCGAGGGAGATACGCCGGCATAGATGCTGTGCGGCTTCTTGGAGCCGAAAGCATCGACACCTGACAGGCTGAGCATGAATTCAGGGCGCCGCACGCGATCGAGTGCATTGGCAACCTCATCGGCCACATGGCCTTCCACATCTCCAATAAAACGCAGGGTTATGTGGTAGTTTTCGACATCAATCCAGCGTGCGCCGGGGAGGCCGCCTCGTAATAACGAGAGCGAAAGCGCGGCGTCGCGCGGGATTTCGAGGGCAGTAAAGAGACGCGGCATAAAGCATCCTCCTCGAACCATTCTGCACCAGAGCGTCGTGTGGCAAAAACCACGGAAGGACGCTCTGCGTTTAGAGTGCCTATGCATCAATCATCAGGAAAACGAATCTTCTTTACGAACCGATGCAACTTGCAGCGAATCATTCTTCGCCGTTTTGAGCAAGCTGTTTATGCTTCCGGTCTTTGTCAGCCGCCCGATGTCCCCGTCTTTTGTTTGGCTTTGAGGGTTTTCTCGATCACTGGCATGAAATGGCTGACCATTGTTTCAACGCCCTTTTCATTTGGGTGCATGCCATCTTCGAGCAGCAGATCCTTCTGGGTGGTGACACCATCAAGGAAGAACGGATAAAGTGGTACGCCATATTTCTGCGCGAGCTTTGGATAGATCGGGTTGAATTTGTCGGCATAATCCTTGCCCATATTGGGCGGAGCCATCATGCCCGCGAGAATGACCGAAATGCCGCGTGCCTTCAGACGCGAAAGCATTTCATCAAGATTTTTCTCTGTAATGTCCGGCGAAATACCGCGCAGCGCATCATTGGCACCCAGTTCCAGAATAACCAGATCGGTGCCATCGGGAATCGACCAGTCGATGCGCGCAAGCCCACCGGTTGTGGTGTCGCCCGAAACGCCTGCATTCTCGATACTGACTTCATAGCCCTTGTCGTCGAGTGCTTTTTCAAGCTGCTGCGGGAAGGCCGCATTGGACGGCAAAAGGTAGCCAGCCATCAAACTGTCGCCAAAACCGACAATCTTGACCTGTTCAAGCTGTTCGGTTGGCAATGCGTCTTCGAGGCCAGTTGGCTCTTCCTGAGCGCGTGCTCCTGTCGCAAGAAAAGATGCGGTCAGAGCAAAAATCGATAACCAAACCGTGATCGAGTGTTTGAAACGCATTGTTAGCGACCCATATCTAGCAAAGTGGGCAATCCGCCCGGATGATTCCTTCTCGCGCAAAACAAGTTCAATTTTGTGACGCGCTTTGACCCTGAATATGCATATAGGAAGAAAAAGGCGTGACGGAACAGGTAGCATCTTCAATTTCTGGCCCGATTATTGAACTTGAGAACGTTCATTTGACCCTCGGGCACGCTGCCTCGTCTGTGCATGTCCTCAAAGGCGTCTCGCTTTCCATTATGCAGGGCCGCTCTGTCGGCATTGTTGGGCCATCGGGTTCGGGCAAATCAACCCTGCTGATGGTGCTGGCGGGGCTCGAGCATGTCGATCAGGGCAGCGTGAAAATCGCAGGCGAGACGATTAGTCAGATGTCCGAAGATCAGGCCGCGGCTTTTCGCGGTGCCAATATCGGTATTGTCTTCCAGTCGTTCCATCTGATTCCCAATATGACGGCGCTTGAAAATGTCGCTGTTCCTCTTGAACTTGCCGGACGTAAAGATGCGTTTGAGGTTGCCGAACGCGAGCTTCGCGCTGTGGGGCTTGGCGAGCGCCTGACACATTATCCGTCGGAACTGTCGGGTGGTGAGCAGCAGCGCGTCGCCATTGCGCGTGCGCTTGCGCCAAGCCCGAAAATCCTCATTGCCGATGAACCGACCGGCAATCTCGACACGGCAACGGGTCGACAAATCACCGATCTTCTGTTTTCAAAGCAGCGTGAAAACGGCCTGACCATGGTGCTGGTAACACATGATCCATCGCTTGCTGCGCGCTGTGATCAGGAGATCCCGGTGCGTTCAGGCCGTATCGAAGAGCCTGCCCGAAAAGAGCCTGCGCTTGAAGAGGCGGTGGCAGGCGCATGAGTTTTTTAAAATCGTTTTCTCTCGCTCTGCTCTTCGCTTTGCGTGAAATGCGTGGTGGGTTATCCGGCTTCTATATCTTTCTCGCCTGTATCGCTTTGGGTGTTGCAGCCATTGGTGGCGTAAACTCAGTTGCGCGCTCGGTCAGTACCGGTATTGCAGCCGAAGGCCAGACTATACTTGGCGGCGATGTCAGTTTTGCGCTCAATCAGCGTGAGGCTAGCCCCGATGAACGTGCCTTTATCGAGCAGCAGGGACGCTTTGCCGAAAGCGCCACCATGCGCTCTATGGCGCGTTTGCCCGATGGGTCGGATCAGTCGCTCGTGGAAGTGAAGGCCGTGGACGCTGCTTATCCGCTCTATGGTGAGTTGAAAACACAGCCGCAGCTTTCGCTTAACGATATGACCAAAGAGCAGGACGGCGTTTACGGCGCGGCTGTCAGTCAGGATTTTCTCAATCGCATGGGCGTGTCGCTCGGCACGAAGGTGCTGCTCGGGTCTGAAACTTTTGAGCTGCGTGCGCTGATTGAAACCGAACCTGATCTTCTGTCATCGGGTTTTAATTTCGCGCCGCGTTTTCTCGTCTCGATAGACGGCTTACGTGCATCTGGCTTGATACAACCCGGAAGTCTTGTCGATCATATCTATAAGGTCGCATTGCCGGGTAGTGCATCTGATTCAGCAATCACGCAGTTGCGTGAACGCGCAACGAAGGACTTCCCCGATGCTGGCTGGAATATCCGCTCACGCAACAACGCAGCCCCCGCACTGACTGCCAATATTGAGCGCTTTTCGCAATTCCTCACGCTGGTCGGCCTGACGGCGCTGATTGTTGGCGGTGTTGGTGTTGCCAATGCCGTTCGCGCTTATCTCGACGGCAAGCGCGGGGTGATTGCGACGTTCAAATCATTGGGCGCGCCTGCACGCTTTGCGGTGCTGGTCTATCTTGTACAGATCATGGTGATCGGCCTGATTGGCATTGCCTTTGGACTGCTGCTGGCGGCCATTATGCCGTTTGCGGCTGCCGCAGCCCTTGCCAATTATCTGCCCGTTGCGGGTGGTGGCGGCTTTTTCCCTGATGCTCTGGCACTGGCGGCAGTGTTTGGCCTTATCACAACGCTGGCCTTTGCGATCATTCCGCTGGGGCGTGCACGCAACATCCCCGCCACTGCATTGTTTCGCGAGCAGGGTTTTGAGCAGCGCGGACTTCCGCCATTGCTTTATCTGGCTCTGGCTGTCCTGCTGATTGCGGCACTGGCCGGACTTGCGCTTTATGTGGCCTATGATCGGCGGATCGCAGGCGTTTTCATTGTTGCGGCGATTGCGGCTTTTGGTGTGCTGCGGCTTGTGGCAGACGGCATCCGCTGGCTGGCGCGCCGTGCGCCGCGTGTGCGTTCAACAGCTGTGCGTCTGGCAATTGGCAATATCTACCGCCCCGGCGCGCTGACGCCTTCGGTGGTTTTGTCGCTCGGTCTTGGCCTGACGCTGATGGTGGCTATTGCGCTTATTGATGGCAATCTGCGGCGTCAGATAACGGAGAATATTCCCGCACAAGCGCCGGACTTCTTCTTCGTCGATATTCAGAACAATGACATCGGTGATTTCACCAAACTTGTCAGCGGCATCGTGCCGGATGGCAAGCTCACTGCCGGGCCGATGCTGCGTGGTCGTATCGTTGCTTTCAACGGCACCAATGTGCGCGACATGACCATTCCGCCTGAGGCCGCATGGGTGTTGCGCGGAGACCGTGGCATTACTTTTGCGGACAAAGTTCCCGAAAATTCGACGCTGAGCGAAGGCGAGTGGTGGCCTGCTGACTATAAGGGCGAGCCTCTGGTCTCGTTTGCAGAGCGCGAGGGCAAAGAGCTGGGGCTCAAGATCGGCGATGTGGTCACCGTTAATGTGCTTGGCCGCAATATCAATGCCAAGATTGCAAGCTTCCGGCAGTTGCAATGGGAAACGCTGGCGATGAATTTCGTCATGGTTTTCTCGCCCAACACGTTTGCCGGTGCGCCTGCAACGTGGCTTGCAACGCTGACGATCCCAGAGAATCAGAAGAACTTGGCGCCGGATGTTTTGCGACAGGTCACAAAGACATGGCCGGCGGTAACAACCGTCAGCGTCACCGATGCGCTTGATGTGGCAAATGACCTGATTAGTCAGCTTGCAACGGCGATCCGAGCGGCAGCCTCTATTGCGCTTGCGGCATCGGTTTTGGTGCTGGGCGGCGCTTTGGCTGCTGGCAACCGTGCCCGTGTTCACGATGCGGTGGTGCTGAAAACGCTGGGTGCCACACGCGGCACGCTGATTACGGCTTATATCGTTGAATATATGCTGCTTGGTCTTGCAACCGCCGTGTTTGCGCTGGTCGCGGGCAGCGTTGCGGGTTGGTACGTCGTGGTTGAAGTTATGAAGCTTAAAGCGCAGTTCCTGCCGGATGTGGCTTTGATGACGATTGCCATCGCTCTTGTGCTGACAGTCGGATTCGGACTTGCCGGAACATGGCGTGTTCTGGGTCAGAAGCCTGCGAACGTGCTCCGAAACTTATGAAGCATTTGTAATGTTGTTGCATAAAATCGCGTAAGGTCTTGGATCTTATTGAAAATGCGGTCCATTTTAAAATGCTCTTATTATGATTTTTTACAGGGAGTACTTGTAGGATAGCTGCAAAATCCCCATAATAAGCGGAGGCATGCTGGGGTCCCGCCAGCGGCGCCTTGTGGCATCTTAAGCTTGAAGTATGCCCTGACACCGGACGGGACAAGGCAAGAGGAATTAAGTCATGGCTGACTATCGCAATATTCAGGCGCAGAGGCCCGTCGGCGGTGCACGCGTCGGTGCTGACATCGATCAGGGGCTGCGCAGCTATATGCTGGGCGTTTACAACATGATGGCTATCGGCTTGGTCGTTACCGGCCTTGCTGCTCTGGCTGTCTCATCGCTGGCAACAACAACAGACCCATCGGCTGCTGTTGCGCAGATGGCGAACGGCAAGATGCTCACTGCACTCGGTGCAGCCCTTTACACATCCCCGCTGCGCTGGGTTGTTATGCTTGCGCCGCTCGCAGCAGTCTTTTTCCTGAGCTTCCGCATTGAGCGTCTGTCGGTATCGACCGCCAATGCTGTGTTCTGGGGCTATGCGGCACTGGTTGGTCTGTCGCTGTCGTCGATCTTCCTGGTCTTTACCGGCCAGAGCATCGTTCGCACCTTCTTCGTGACGGCTGCCTCTTTCGGCGCGCTGTCGCTTTACGGCTACACCACCAAGCGTGATTTGTCCGCTATGGGGTCGTTCCTGATGATGGGTCTGTTTGGCCTGATCATCGCTTCGGTTGTTAACATCTTCCTCGGCTCCACCGCGCTGCAGTTTGCAATCTCGGTGATCGGCGTGCTGATCTTCGCAGGTCTGACCGCCTATGACACGCAGTCGATCAAGGAAATGTATTTTGAAGGTGATTCGGCCGATTCGCAGGGCCGTAAAGTTGTTATGGGCGCGCTGCGTCTGTACCTCGACTTCATCAACATGTTCATGTTCCTGCTTCAGTTCATGGGCAACCGCGACTGATCAGTCTGGAATAGAATGAATGCGAAAGGGCAGCGGAAACGTTGCCCTTTTTGCTTTTCAAAAAGACTTCTTCGGGGCATGTTGAGCGGGTAATTTCAAACAGAGTCCTGGCTTTCGCTATGCCCTTCATTCGAGACTTTCAGCCCACCGATATGGCAACCATTACCGCGATCTACACGGAAGCGGTGTTAAACGGCTCCGGCTCCTATGAGATTGAGCCGCCTACGCTTGATGAGATGAAGCGGCGCTTCGACACTTTCGTCGATCAGGGTTTTCCGATTCTTGTTGCGGAAGAGCATGGCCGGGTGCTGGGCTATGCCTATATCAGCTATTTCCGCACAAGGCCTGCCTATCGCTGGCTTGCAGAAGACTCGATCTATATCGCACCCGATGCGAAGGGAAAGGGCCTTGGTAAGCTGCTGCTTGGAGAATTGATAAAGCGCGCGACCGCGCTTGGCTTCCGGCAACTGCTGGCGGTGGTGGGCGATGGTGAGCACAATATCGGCTCGGTGAAGCTGCATGAAAGCCTCGGCTTCATCCATTGCGGGCGTATTCAGGGTTCCGGTTTCAAGCATGGCCGCTGGCTTGACACCGTGCTGATGCAGTTGCCGCTTAATGGCGGTTGCACGGTTGATCCCGGCGCCATGCCACTGACTTAAGTCATCGCTTATTTATCGACCAGCTTGAGGCTCTTGTCGAAAACGCGCAGCACACGCTCAAGCTCGTGCCCGCGCTTCATGATAAGGCCGGTTGCGGCAATGACAGAATAGGCGCCCTGCCTATTTGCGAGCTTTGGATTTTTCTCAATGCGAAAAAGCGGCACTTCGCTTGCCCGACGGAAAATCGAAAAAACAGCCCTGTCTGTGAGATGGTCAATCGCATAATCCCGCCAAACGCCTGTTGCGACCATGCGGCCATAAATATTCAGGATTTTGCCAAGCTCATGCCTGTCAAAGCTGACGGTGGTTGGAGCAGTTTTTATATGCCCCACAGGGGCAATGTTTCGGATGGACGAAGAGTTGGGAAGTGAATGGGACGCTGCCGCATTCTCATTTGCAGCGCTTTGTTTATCCATGGTTTTCCTTTCGACGCTGGATGGTTAGCCAAGGAAATGTGCAAGTCGCAATTATCTTGCCGCATAAGCCCATGGTGATGGTTTTGTTAAATCTTTGCAAGGTTGTGATTGGCGCTGGTGATCGCGCGCAAATTGATCTATAAAAAATCAATCCCAATTAGTTGTATATTAGCTGGTCACGAAAAAAGAACGTCTGTTCTGAATGGTGATGATTGGCCACATTTTGGCCTTGTTAACTTCGCATTCCGGCCTGATTGTGCGGCCTATATTAGCGTGTTGCCTGAGACGGTTCGGTTCGGGTTTGTCCGACCCCAAGCCCCCCGCCCAAAGGACTGCTCGAACCGAACCAGCTCACACGCGATCAGCCTCCCAGGCAAATGTGAAACTTCCAAAAAATTATCGAAAACAGGCCGTCAAAGACGTGATCCTGATAGCGTTTGGCGCATTAAAGGCTAAGTGGGCTTCTTTGCTTGAATATGGCCGCGCCATGGATTGGGCCAAGCGCATTGGCGCTGTTGCTTTCCTGCAAAATGATTGCGCAGCCGTTTACGTCCTTGCGCTTGAGCTCTGAGGCAGGCAGCTCGATTTTCATAGCTTCACCGTCCCACATGCCGATCGTGTCAGTGTCCATCACCGTATTGCGGTACGTGACTGACTGGCCGGCATTCTCGCCCCGGTCGATCGGGATCGTGACTGCATCGCGCAAATAGAACATCACCACATGCACCGGACTTTTCGGCTTTTCACCTTTGGCGATCTCGATGGACAGACGTCCGTCATCCAGCTTACGGATCGAAACGGGCACGTTAAGTTTGTTTGCAGCAATATGTTGTTTTACGGCCTCAGCATCGCGACCATTCACTTCAGACGTGCCATTGACGATGGCCTGCGGCGTATACAGCATCTTGGCATTAAACGAATTGCGATAGGCGTTCTGGCGGTCCGTGTTGTCCTGCGATGCAAGCGTATCGTGCCAGCCCATATAGTCCCAGTAATTGACGTGGAATGACAGCGCCAACACGTTCGGGTCATCGGCATATTTCGCCAGATTCTTATCGGCTTGCGGGCAGGATTTGCAGCCTTGGCTGGTATAAAGCTCAATCACCGATGTGCGCGTGCTGCTGGATTCAGCGTTCGCCACGCCATGCATGGACAAACTACCCGTAAACGCCAAACCCAGAGCAGCACAAACACAGCGCAGACCGGGAGCATATTCGCCGGAAAATCGTGTACATGTCCCATTGAAAGGGGAGTGGAAGGTCACTTTGGTTTCATCCTGCAATCAACGCATTTCCAGAAAAACGAAAACGGTTTTGAATGGTTCAATGCGTATATAATTAGCTCTGACATATATTATGTAGGAATTGGCATGATCAATAGGAAGTCACGTTGCAGTGAGTTTCATGTGGGTACTGTTTCTTTTATCCCACGCTTGGCGTGACCTGCGATAAAAGGATGGTGCGCCAGAAAATCCATAGGGACGGGACTGATCGAATATGCGGTTGAGCCTAAGAGAAAGAGCCATCGCTATTTGCGATGAAAAGATAGCCAAAAAGGGCGAGACGGTTGGCATCTCTTTTTACGCGTTCTTTGCCAATAAGAATTCTGACCCCGAATTGCTTATGGAAGCTGCTCAGTGGTGGATTAAAACCCACACGCTTGATCATTTTGAGAAAGCAGTAAAAATCAGGGATATGATCCGTTCGGGCTTATAAACCAAAAAGCCGCCGGATTTCTCCGGCGGCCTTTTAATTTTGATGCTGTACTGATTAAGCAGCCAGATCGCGCAGAACGGTCTGCAGAATGCCGCCGTTCTTCATGTAGTCGAGCTCATCCAGTGTATCGATACGGCAGATGAGTGGAACCTTCTTCACGCTGCCATCGGCATAAGTGATGGAAGCTTCGACCTTCTGGCGTGGGCGCACATCGGCAAGGCCTTCGATGGAGACGATTTCATCGCCCTTAAGACCGAGTGTCTGCCAGCTTGTGCCTTCCTCGAAGACGAAAGGCACAATGCCCATGCCAACGAGGTTGGAGCGGTGAATACGCTCAAACGACTGCGCAATCACAGCCTTGACGCCGAGCAGATTGGTGCCCTTTGCAGCCCAGTCACGCGACGAGCCATTGCCATATTCGACGCCGGCAAAGATGACGAGCGGAACGCCCTCTGCCTTATATTCCATAGCGGCGTCGTAGATCGACATTTCTTCCTTCGACGGATAGTGAATGGTGTAACCACCTTCACGACCGTTTTCGCCCAGCATGTGATTGCGAATACGGATATTTGCAAACGTGCCGCGCATCATCACTTCATGGTTGCCGCGACGTGTGCCGTACTGGTTGAAGTCGGCAATGCCGACGCCATGGTCAAGCAGATACTTGCCAGCAGGTGACTGCGCCTTGATGGAACCGGCAGGTGAAATATGGTCGGTTGTGATCTTGTCGCCGAAGAGACCAAGCACACGCGCGCCTTTGACATCAGAAATCGTGCCAGCCGACTTGCCCATGCCCACAAAGTAAGGCGGGTTCTGCACATAGGTCGAATTGTCGTCCCATGCATAGGTCTGACCAGCAGGAACCTGAACGGCCTGCCAGTTTTCGTCGCCCTTAAACACATCCGCATATTTCTCGGAGAAGATTTTGCGGGTGACATTCTTGGCGATGAAGTCCTGAATTTCCGCCGATGAAGGCCAGATATCGCGCAGGAATACCGGATTGCCATCTTGATCTTCGCCAAGCGGCTCTGTTGTCAGATCCTTGGTAACCGTACCGGCAAGCGCGTGAGCAACAACCAATGGCGGCGAAGCCAGGTAGTTTGCCTGAACGTCCGGCGAAACACGGCCTTCAAAGTTACGGTTACCGGAAAGAACGGCAGCCGCAATCAGACCCTTTTCATTGATGGTCTTGGAGATCGGCGCAGGCAATGGACCGGAATTGCCGATACAGGTCGTGCAGCCGAAGCCAACGAGGTTGAAGCCGAGTGCATCAAGATCCTTCTGGAGGCCAGCGGATTCAAGATAAGCGGCCACAACCTGAGAACCGGGTGCGAGCGAGGTCTTGACCCATGGCTTGGTCTTGAGACCCTTGGCAACCGCATTGCGCGCCAGAAGACCGGCAGCAATCAGCACGCTTGGGTTGGAGGTGTTGGTGCAGGACGTGATTGCGGCAATCGCCACATCGCCATGACCAAGATCATAGTCTTCACCTTCAACGGCATAACGTGTGGTCTGGCCGGTGGTCTTCTTGTACTCGGTTTCAAGCGAGGTTGCGAAGCCCGATGCAATGTTTTCCAGCGCAATGCGGCCTTCAGGACGCTTTGGACCAGCCATCGATGGAACAACGTCACTCATGTCGAGTTCGAGAATGTCGGTAAAGACTGGGTCTTCCGATCCAGCTTCACGCCACATGCCCTGAGCACGCGAATAAGCTTCCACGAGCGCGAGACGGTCTTCTGCACGACCGGTCGTGTTCATGTAGTTGAGCGTTTCCTTGTCGATCGGGAAGAAGCCGCAGGTTGCGCCATATTCCGGGCCCATATTGGCAATGGTCGCACGGTCGGCAAGCGTCATGTTTTCGAGGCCTTCGCCGAAGAATTCGACGAATTTGCCGACAACGCCCTTCTTGCGCAGCATCTGTGTGACGGTGAGCACGAGATCGGTTGCGGTCACGCCTTCCTTGACTTTGCCTGTCAGGCGGAAGCCGATGACTTCTGGCAAAAGCATGGAAACGGGCTGGCCGAGCATGGCAGCTTCCGCTTCAATACCGCCAACACCCCAGCCAAGAACGCCAAGGCCATTGACCATGGTGGTGTGGGAATCGGTGCCAACGCAGGTATCAGGATAGGCAACGGTTTCGCCGTCTTCTTCCTTGGTCCAGACGGCCTGTGCCAGATATTCAAGATTGACCTGATGGCAGATGCCGGTGCCCGGAGGAACAACCCGGAAGTTCTTGAATGCCTGCTGGCCCCATTTGAGGAAGCGGTAGCGTTCGCCATTGCGCGCATATTCGAGGTCCACATTGGCCTTGAAAGCATTTGGATTGCCGAACTCATCGACGATCACCGAGTGGTCGATGACGAGATCGACAGGAACCAGCGGATTGATCTTTTCAGGATCGCCGCCCAGCGCCTTCAGACCATCGCGCATGGCTGCAAGGTCAACAACGGCTGGAACGCCGGTGAAGTCCTGCATCAGCACACGGGCCGGGCGATAAGCGATTTCAGCGCCTGCCGAGCCGCGATCATTGAGCCACTTTGCAACAGCTTCGATGTCCGACTTCTTGACAGAGCGGTCGTCTTCGAAGCGGAGCAGGTTCTCAAGGAGAACCTTCATGGAGAAAGGAAGCTTGGATATGCCCGTCAAGCCGTTCTTTTCGGCTTCGGTCAGGCTGTAATAGACATAATCCTTACCGCCAACGGTAAGGGTTTTGCGGCATTTAAAGCTGTCGATGTGCGACACTTCATTCGTCCTTTATGCTACTGGCCGGAAAACCAGGACGAACGCCTAGGCTAGCGTTTCAAGGACGCGCCAAGGTGCGGGTGCAGTCATTTCCGCTGTCCGTCCCGAAACTTGTATAATAGGTTACAAGTGTTTGAGATCGGCCAAAATTCGTTTCCACACCGACCGCTGGCATGGTAGCCCTCATATAGAGAGTTTCCTAAAACGATTCCAGACTGAATTTCGTGAATTTGCCCCCTTGCGGCGAAATGTTGCGATAGCCCCTTTTAGACGTTGCCAGAAGGGGCTGAGGAGAGAGAATGCGGCTCAAAGCCGAAAATCTGGCAGGTGAGCGCGCGGGCGAGACGATCTTCGCAGGCCTTTCATTTGACTTGTCGTCGGGTGAAGCACTTATTGTCACCGGCCCGAACGGCTCTGGAAAGTCGACATTGCTGCGAATCATCTGTGGTCTTCTGGCGCCGGAAAACGGCACCATTGCGCTCTACGAAGACACTGTTTCGATGCCAGTGCGCGCTGCTTGCCATTATCTTGGCCATCTCAATGCAATGAAGCCCGCTTTGAGCGTGCGCGAGAATCTTTTATTCTGGCAAAAGTTCAATGGTGCTGCACGCTTCGATATTGAAGAGGCACTGGAGGCGGTTGATCTGCCGGGCGTTGACCATCTGCCTTTTGGCTATCTGTCAACCGGGCAGAAGCGCCGTGTTTCCATTGCCAAACTGCTGATCAGTCATCGCCCGGTCTGGATTGTCGATGAGCCGACCGCCGGTCTCGACAAGGCATCCGAGGCGCGCTTTGCAGAACTGATGCGCGATCACAGGCGTGAGGGCGGCATGGTCATTGCCGCAACGCATATTCCGCTTGGTCTGACGGGGATCAAATCGCTCGATATGGCCGCCTATGCGCCCGAGGTGGCGTGATGGGAGCACTGTTTATCAGAGATTTGCGTTTGGGTTTTCGTGCCGGTGGCGGCGCACTGATCGGGATTTTGTTCTTTCTGGCTGTCATTTCAGTGATGCCGTTTGGCGTCGGCCCTGATCTTAATCTGCTCTCGCGCATTGGTCCGGCCATGTTATGGATCGGCGCTTTGCTGGCAACACTTCTCGGCCTCGACCGGCTGTTTCAGGCGGACCGAGAAGATGGCTCGCTTGATCTGCTGCTGATTGGTGCAGACCGCCATATGCTGGCTTTTACAGTCTTTGTGAAATGTCTTGCCCATTGGGTGGCGAGCGTTTTGCCGCTGGTCATTGCGTCACCCATGTTGGGGCTGTTCATGAATATGGATATGACCGCAACCGCTGCAACTGCGCTGACACTTCTGGTCGGAACGCCAGCCATTGCTTTCATCGGCGCAGTCGGTGCGGCATTGGCGGTGGCGCTTCCGCGCGGTGGCTTGCTGGTTTCGGTGATCGTGCTGCCGCTGACCATTCCGGTGCTGATTTTCGGTGTCTCGGCTTCATATGGCGCGACCGATGCTGTGGCCCCATTCTTTGCGCCGTTTCTGATTCTGTGTGCGCTGACTTTGTTTTTTGCTGTTTTAGGGCCGTTGGCAGCTGCTGCATCTTTAAAAAGTTCGGCGGATTGAGCATGATCCCGAAAAGTGGGAACCGGTTTTCGGATAAGATCATGCTCGAAAATAATGTGATCCCGAAAAGTGGGAATCGGTTTTCGGATAAGATCAGGCTCGGCGGATTGACGCAGTTGATTACGGTCAATTGAACGGCATATCGCGTCAGGTATAAGTATAGGCCATGACGAATGACACGATGAAAACCCAAAGCTGGCTCGATCTGGCAAACCCGACCCGCTTTCTCGCTTTTGCGGGTAAGGTTCTGCCGTGGCTTGGAGGCTTTGCCGGGCTGTTTCTGGCAGCCGGGCTTTATATGGTTTTTCTGTCGCCGGATGATTATCAGCAGGGTTTGACTGTCCGCATCATGTATATCCATGTGCCTTTCGCCTGGCTTTCGATGATGTGCTATTCGATCATGGCAATCTCGGCCCTGGGGACGCTGGTCTGGCGCCATCCGCTGGCGGATGTCTCAATCCGCGCAGCGGCTCCCTTGGGCGCGGTGTTCACAGCGCTTGCACTTGCAACCGGCTCGCTCTGGGGCAAGCCGATGTGGGGCACATGGTGGGTGTGGGATGCGCGATTAACTTCCGTGTTCGTGCTGTTTCTGATGTATCTCGGCATTATTGCGCTGTCGCGCGCCATGGATGATCCGGCCAAAAGTGCAAAGTCCGTCGCCGTCCTCACACTGGTTGGTTTTATCAATATTCCGATTATCAAATTCTCGGTCGACTGGTGGAACACATTGCATCAACCCGCTTCGGTTTTCCGCATGGATGGTCCGACGATTGACGGCTCTATGCTGCGGCCGCTTTTTGTGATGGCGATCGGCTTCACGCTGCTGTTTCTCACATTGCACATGATGGCGATGCGCAATGAAATCTGGCGTCGTCGCGTGGCTATGATGAAAAAGCTTGCAGCCCGCAATGCAGATCGCAGCCGTATGAAAAAAGTGCGTGTGGAAGCACAGGAGGCAACGCAATGAGCCATTTCGCTTATGTGGCGATCTCCTATGGCATCGCCGCCGCAACCCTCGCCATCACGATTGGCTGGATACTGATCGATCATCGCATTCAGAAAAATGAGATCAAACGGCTTGAAGCGCAAGGCGTGCGCCGCCGCTCGGCAAAGAGTTCTGCGCAATGAGTGAAGCCGATACCGCTAAAAAGCCCCGCATATTGGTGGCGCTGCTGCCTTTGCTGATCTTCGTTGGCCTTGCCGCGATCTTTGCCGTGCAGCTTTTATCCGGCAAAGACAATACGACCATTCCTTCGGCCTTGATTGGCAGACAGGCACCGCCAACCAATCTTCCGCCCGTCGAAGGCCTCCTGCGCGATGGTGCGCCCGTGCCGGGGCTCAACAGCGAAGATTTCAAGGGTAAGCTGACGCTGGTGAATGTCTGGGGATCATGGTGCGTACCATGCCGTCAAGAGCATCCGCTTTTGATGGAAATCGCCAAGGACAAGCGCATTCGTGTGGTTGGCCTCAATTACAAGGACCAACCCGAAAACGCCCGCCGTTTTCTTGGCGATCTCGGCAATCCCTTTGCTGCCGTGGGCGCAGACCGCGCGGGACGCTCCGCCATTGAATGGGGGGTCTACGGCGTGCCGGAAACCTTCCTCGTCGATGCAGACGGTAAGATCGTTTACAAGCATGTCGGGCCGTTTACGCCGGAGTCGGTCAAGAACGATTTGATGCCTGTGATAACCGGCGCGATTGGCGACCTGTGAGCGGGCTTCCTCATCTGCTTTGGGTGTTAAGACCTCAGAATTGATTCACGATCAGGACGACGATCAAACAGACAATTGCGCCTGCAAAGAGCGACAGAAACATTGTTATCCAGAACAGAATGAGTAGCCAGATCGCTCGCAATGGCCTGCGTGTTTTTAGCAAATAAAGCAGTTGCGCGACCGGAAGGAGCAAAACGCCGACAAACAATAACCCTCGAGAGGGAAGTGCGTGGCCATTGATCTGTGCATCGGAATTAAGTGCATGAAGCGATGCTATGAGAAGTGCAATTGACGAGGCGAAAAAGGCCAGATCTCTAAACCTTTCGCTAGGACCAAGTATGCCGCCTAGATAAAACGATACAGCGCCCACTATAAAAGGGATAATAAATACTGCGCACAAAAGCGCCTTGTTGGCTTTAAAATTTTCCCGCACCACTAAATATGCCCCGTAGAATTAAGTGATTCTTCAGTGGATGATATAGCGTGAGAATTGTTTACAGGTTCAAGGAAAAAAGGCGGCTCGTTTTGAATTAGAGCGGGTTTCAATTTGATTGGGTCAGATCGGCGCGTCTCAAAGTATTTGTTTTAAAGCGCATCCCGAGAGCCATTTCATGCTTTTCGGGATGCGCTCTGATTGCAGACGGAACATCTATATTTTTAATTTCCGTTCTTCACTCGTCTCAATCCGGCAATTTCCGCACCGCGCCCTTGGCAGCACTCGTTGCCATGGAAGCGTAAGCTTTGAGCGCGGTTGAAACCTTGCGCTTGCGCTCTTCAAGCGGCTTCCAGCCGGATGCATCCTGCTCGGCGCGGCGTTCCGCCAGCGTTGCATCATCAACAGCCAGATGGATTTTGCGGTTTGGAATGTCGATTTCGATAATATCGCCTTCGCGCACCAGACCGATCGTGCCGCCTTCGGCTGCTTCCGGCGAAACGTGACCAATCGAAAGACCCGAAGAGCCGCCCGAAAAACGTCCGTCAGTGACCAGCGCGCAAGCCTTACCGAGACCCTTCGATTTCAGGTAGCTGGTTGGGTAGAGCATTTCCTGCATACCCGGACCGCCGCGCGGACCTTCATAGCGGATCAGCACAATGTCGCCAGCCTTGATCTTGCCGTTCAGGATACCGAGCACGGCAGAATCCTGGCTTTCGAAGATGCGGGCAGGGCCGGAGAATTTCAGAATGGAATCATCCACGCCTGCCGTCTTCACGATGCAGCCGTCTTCAGCCAGATTGCCGTAAAGCACGGCCAGACCGCCATCCTGACTAAACGCATGTTCTTTCGAACGGATAACGCCCGTTTCACGGTTCGTATCAACGCTGTCAAAGCGGCGTTCCTGGCTGAATGCAACCTGTGTCGGCACGCCGCCGGGGGCCGCCGAATAGAACTTGTGCACCATTTCACTGTTGGTGCGCGTCACGTCCCAATGATCGAGCGCCTTGCCCATGGTTTCACTATGGATGGTCGGCAGATCGGTATTGATCAGCCCTGCCTTGTCGAGCTGGCCGAGAATGCCCATAATGCCGCCTGCACGGTGCACATCTTCCATGTGAACTGTATTGTTGGCAGGCGCGACCTTACAAAGAACCGGCACGCGGCGCGACAGACGGTCAATATCGGCCATGGTGAAGTCGATTTCGGCTTCCTGTGCAGCCGCCAGAAGATGAAGGACCGTATTGGTCGATCCGCCCATGGCAATATCAAGCGTCATGGCGTTTTCAAAAGCCGGGACGCTTGCAATCGAACGCGGCAGGACGCTGTCGTCGTTCTGCTCATAATAACGGCGCGCGAGATCGACAACCAGATGACCGGCTTCCACAAACAGGCGCTTGCGGTCGGCATGGGTTGCGAGCGTCGAACCATTGCCCGGCAGCGACAGGCCAAGCGCTTCTGTGAGGCAGTTCATCGAATTGGCGGTGAACATGCCCGAGCATGAGCCACACGTTGGGCAGGCAGAGCGCTCAATCGCCTTGACCTGATCGTCGGTATAGTGGTCATCGGCGGCAGCAACCATGGCGTCCACGAGGTCGAGCTTCTTGACCTGATCGTCCCACACGACCTTGCCAGCTTCCATCGGACCGCCGGAAACGAAAACGACCGGAATATTGAGGCGCAGCGAGGCCATCAGCATGCCGGGCGTGATCTTGTCGCAGTTGGAAATGCACACCATCGCATCGGCACAATGGGCATTGACCATATATTCCACCGAGTCGGCGATCAGCTCGCGCGATGGCAGCGAATAGAGCATGCCGTCATGACCCATGGCGATGCCGTCATCGACCGCAATGGTATTGAATTCTTTCGCAACGCCACCAGCGCTTTCGATTTCACGGGCAACCAGCTGGCCCAAATCTTTCAGATGCACATGGCCCGGCACGAACTGGGTGAACGAGTTCACCACGGCAATGATTGGCTTGCCAAAATCCTCATCCTTCATGCCGGTGGCGCGCCATAGGCCGCGCGCGCCAGCCATATTGCGGCCGTGGGTGGTAGTACGCGAACGATAAGGAGGCATTTTCAAACCTTTTAGGAACTGTTCTAATTTGGTCGTCGGTATGCCAGAATCACCCGCTCTACGCAAAGCGCAAATTGCCCCAGCGCCTGCACTGGTGCGCTATTTTCAAGCACATCGCATTCAGCGGAAATGTTCAGGCGTGCAATCATAATTGCCGACACCGACCGCCCCAACTTAGCATATTGTTGATATAATGCAAAAGATTTTACGCTTTAAACGTAAGGAAATTTCTTAAACGCCGCTCGTTGCTTCCGCCAAGGCGCTGTCAATCAACGCATTGACGGTTTTCATGCACTGCTTTGAAAAACGTGCAGGTCAAAAAGAGCCGATGTTTTCGCTCTAAATGAGCCGGGCGTCGAGACAGGAGAGGCGAAACTAAAACCGCTGAAAAAAACGGCCAAAGCGACATGCGCAGAGTCGGTGCGCGTGATTGTGGTTGTCGCTTGGGCTTTCGTTTCTCTCAGCACGGTTGCAAAGTCGGGAAAACCGTGTCGCATCGTCAGCGCTGCATCACTTCGGAAGAAAATGCGTAGGCCAGCGTCCTCGTCAGCACGTAGGGCGGCACGGGTTTTCGAAACACCGGCACATCAGGATAGCGCGCAGCAAGATGCGTGGGCAATCCTCCACCTGTATGAACCACGACAAAAACGTTGCGGCTCTTTAGTCTGTCCAGAATAGGCTCCAAATCACCATCCGCAAGGTTGACGTCGAGAATGGCGGCGTCCACTTCCTGCTTATTGATGAGGTCTATGGCTTGTTTTACGGTGCCCACAGGGCCGATAACAGTGCCCTGGGCATCTTCCACAGTGGCGGCAACGTCGAGAGCGACGAAAATTTCGTCCTCCACGACCAGTACCCGCCTATGTTCAAGATTATCCATGATCTTTCCACTGTCGCTATCGATTTCTGTTTGCTCTAAACCCAGTGTGGGTTGTCGCAGAGTCAATGCTCAGGCACACAAAGAGGTTCCCTGAAGGATCAGGATAATGGATTAATGGTGAATCAAATCTTTATTTCAGGCAGGGCAGCCCGATTTAGCCCACTTTAGAAAGCAGTGAAGGTCAGGGTCGTGAGCGAACGCACAATATTGGGAATATCGAGCACATTTTCATTGATGAATTTGCCGATGTCGTCGCCTTCTTTTACGTAGATCTTGGCGAGCAGATCATATTCGCCGCTCGTCGAATAGAGTTCCGAAACAATCTCACGCTGATAGAGCGTGTCCGCAACCTCATAGGTCTTGCCGGGGGCGCATTGCAGTTGCAGGAAAACGGGCTTCATATCTGTTCCTTTCGCCATATGGCGGTCAGCGGCCATAGAGCTAAATTGGCCATTATCTTTGGCTGTTTCAAGCACGGGCGGATACGCGAAATCAAGAGCGTTTCCCGTATGCAAACGGTGTTTCTATCGCAGGTTTAATTTACAGAATTGTGTTTTTAATCAATGAAGGCGATAAGACACCGCTAAAGTGGAAATAAGATAATCATTACATGCTTTATGTACTCCCAGCCGTTTTAATGCTGTTTTCACTGGCCTTTGTGGTTGTCGGTGCAATGGATAAGCTGCGCCGCCATCTCTTATGGTGTGCATTATGCTTTTTCTGCATCGGCCTGGCCATGCTTTCCCAGCTTGTCGATATACCGGCAGATGATGGTGTCAACACGCTGTTGACCACCACAATATATGTGGTCGGCACTTTATCGGGCGGGCAGGGCATTCTTCTCAGGTCCGCGCGCCGTTTGCCGCTGTGGTTCGGGATTGTCAGTTTTGGTCTGATTGTCGGTGGCGTTGTTTATTTTCTCTACGTGCAGCCCAATGCGATCAATCGCATTTACGTTGTGAATTTTGGCCTCGCATGCATGATTTTGACCTTTGTCTGGTACTTGCGCGGATTGGCGCGGGGCTCTGTCGCTGACCAGCTCATTCTGGGAATGCTGTTTTTGGTTGCGGTGCAGTTTTTTCCCCGAACACTGCTGACCGCACATTCCATTGTCGGTGATGACACGGCAGCTGACTTTGCTTTTACGCCATTCTGGCAATGGACTGTTTTTTCAACCGCTGTTGCGGGTGTCATTGCCGGTCTGGTGCTGTTTGCGGCAGCGGGGGCTGATCGGTTCAGGGAACTGGTTTATGAACGGGATACTGATCCGCTGACCGGGCTTTTAAACCGCCGTGGGCTTGAAACAGGGATGAACGCGCTGGAGCGCGGTCGCTTTTCTGGCTGGGTTGTCGCCTGCGACATCGATTATTTCAAAACGATCAACGATATTTATGGACACGCGACGGGGGACACAGTGCTCACAGAGTTCGCAGCTATTTTAAGGTCCTATTGTACTGATCGTCATCTGACGGCGCGTATCGGCGGCGAGGAATTTGTCATCTGCCTTGAGGATATGCCGAGTGATGCGGCGTTTGAGCTGGTCGAGAGCATTCGGAGAAGCGTCAAGACACGCGTTTTCTCGCGCCTGTCAAAGGATACGAGCCTGACGTGCAGTTTTGGAGTGGTCAGACTGGGGCATAAAGACGATTTCTGGCGGGCGGTGGAGCGCGCTGATAAGGTTCTTTATGAAGCCAAAGAGGCCGGTCGAGATCGGACTTTGTTTGAAGATAGAATTTCCTGAGCGTTGTGGCGTTTGAAATTCTTGCTGTGAAAACCGGATAAACTTGCTGTGATGATCAAAAATCTGACGCAGATTATGTGTTAGAAGCGTTTTTTACACTCCCGCAAAGCGAGTTATGCGTAAGCCAATGCAATTTTTATCCGCTCTGATTTCGAATTCTCCTTTTCGCTTTTCGTCATTTTTCATCATGAGTGTTGCCGCCTCTTTGAGTACGCCGTCCATGGCAATGACGGCGCTGGAAAAAGCACAACTTGAAAGGCTTGACCCTGCAACGCGTCTTGAGCAGCGTTGCGATGTCGAGGCGATGGAACGCATCAGCAAGGATAAAAGAAAGCTTTCGGTCGATAAGGTGCTGGCCTATGCCTTTTCTGACCCTGTTGCCTCAAAAAATATGATCAAAGCGGATGGCGCTGCTTTTCGCAGCCGCGAGCATTGGTACAAGCTCTCATTCGTTTGCAAAACGGATGATGAGCACATCAATGTCGTTTCCTTTGATTATCACATTGGTGAGGAGGTTCCGCAGTCTCAGTGGGACAAGCATTACCTCGTGCCATGATGATGAGAGCACCTTTATAGGTTTGCCTGAACGTCTCTATTGCGCACCATCATCCGCGCGGCAGGCTGAAAGCAGCGTGATTTCTTTGGCCGAATCGTCCGCCTCCAGATGGGTGAGAATGGCCCGTCCATCTTTTTCAGCCCAGCGATAGCTGTCCTGCTCGTCCATTGCGACATATTTCCTGAGCGCATTATGCCATTGCAGAGCAACCATTTTGCCTTCAACGTCAATGACGGCAAAAGCAGGCTCTTCGCCCGCATGAATATAGGTGACAGGCACCACGACCCCGCGTTCACAGACATAATCCGTCCGAATGACCGAATCCCGGCTGATTGTCTGGGCCAGAGCGGGGCTTGATGCGAGTGCGCTCAGAGCAAGAACGATGCCTGTATTGCGAGATTTTCTCAGCATAATGACCTCTGTTTCGTAAAGCGTTATGAAAGGTCTGGCAGAAAAAACAAAGAATTTCAATTTTTTACGGGAACCTAATTTACACTTGGCCGTTCTTCATGTGCTGGTCGTTAGATCGGCCGGGGCCCGGAGTTAATTTGCCCCCGCAATCCTAATCCGGGTCCCACTTTTAAATCTGCCGCTTCATCCTGAAATTGATAATTCTTTCCCCGGAATTCGGTTATTTGAGAAATCGGGTGAAAATTTAATTCCGCATATTTCATTATCATAGCTTATAATTTTCGAAGTGCTTTCAAATAAGAGAAAGCTTATGGCATCCTGTGTGCAAAGACCTCTGATACTCTCAGGTCAATGAAACGCGGAGAGGTGGTCATGAAAATATCGAGAGTCTCATTCACGCTTGCAGCTTTTTTAGCAACGGCGGGTATTGCCGGAACTATTCAGGTCGGTCACGCCGATCAGACATTGCTCAATGTGTCCTATGATCCGACGCGGGAGCTTTATAAGGATTACAACGCGGCTTTTGCGAAGCATTGGAAAGAGCAGACAGGTGAAAACCTGACCATCCGTGTTTCGCATGGTGGTTCGGGCAAGCAGGCACGTTCCGTTATTGATGGCGTGAAAGCGGACGTTGTCACCCTTGCCCTGGAAAGCGATATTGACGCGATTGTCGAACATTCCGGCAAAATCGACAAGGATTGGCGCAAGCGCCTTCCGCATAATTCTTCGCCTTATACATCGACGATTGTTTTTCTCGTGCGCAAGGGAAATCCGAAGGTCCTCAAGGATTGGGGCGATCTGGTCAAAGACGGGGTTGAAGTCATCACGCCCAATCCGAAGACCTCGGGCGGTGCCCGTTGGAATTATCTCGCTGCATGGGCATGGGCCAATAAGGAATATGGCGGCGATGAAGCCAGGATAAGGGAATATATCGGCGAACTTTTCCGCCATGTCCCGGTGCTTGATACGGGTGCGCGTGGTTCGACCACAACCTTTGTGCAGCGTCAGTTGGGTGATGTTTTGCTGGCCTGGGAAAATGAGGCCTATCTTTCCATCGCTGAATTCGGCGACAATGCCTTTGATATTGTGGTGCCGCCGCAGTCTATTCTGGCAGAACCACCGGTTGCGCTGGTTGACAAAAATGCTGATGACAATGGAACCCGTAAGGTTGCGCAGGCCTATCTCGAATATCTCTATTCACCGGAAGGTCAGGCCCTTGCCTCCAAGCATTTCTATCGTCCATCCGAGCCGGATATTGTGCCTGCTGACCAGAAACGTGATTTTCCGAAGCTCGACCTTGTAACGATTGACGACCCGGTTTTCGGCGGTTGGGCCAAGGCGCAGCCTTATCACTTTGGCGATGGCGGCACTTTTGACCAGATTTACAAACCGGGTAAATGAGCCTCTGTCAGGGCAGTGATTGCTGAGAAAGACCAATAAAAGGGAGCAAATATTGATGTCTTCGCACCCTGCACGGGTCAGAGCAGGGTGGCATTTCAGAAAACCGAGCGTTGTTCCGGGCTTCGGACTGACGTTCGGTTTTAGTGTCGCCTATTTGACTCTCCTCATTCTCATTCCGCTTGCAGCCCTCGTGCTGCGCTCAACAGATGTTGGCTTTGCCGGCTTCTGGCGGATCATCACCGATGAACGCACGTTAAAGGCACTTGAAACCAGCTTTGGCACCGCTTTCATTGCTGCAGTCATTAATGTGATTTTCGGTGTTATTCTCGCATGGGTTCTCGTGCGCTATCGTTTTTTCGGTCGCAGGTTTATCGATGCAATCGTTGATATTCCCTTCGCGCTTCCCACAGCCGTTGCTGGTATCGCGCTCGCTTCAATCTATGCGCCCAATGGCTGGATTGGCAGTCTGCTGGCGCCTTTCGACATTCGCATTGCTTTCACCCGTGCCGGCATCGTTGTGGCGCTGATTTTCATCGGGCTGCCATTTGTGGTGCGCACGGTGCAGCCCATCATGGAAGAGATCAGCCGGGAGGTCGAGGAGGCGGCGGCAACGCTTGGCGCATCGCGTTTTCAGACGATCTGGCAGGTTTTGCTGCCCGCATTGCAGCCCGCAATTCTTACCGGCTTTGCACTGGCTTTCGCGCGCGGGGTGGGCGAATATGGCTCGGTCATTTTCATAGCAGGCAACACGCCTTATGTTTCGGAAATTGCTCCGCTGCTCATCGTGATCCGGTTGGAGGAATATGATTATGCCGGTGCAACGGCGCTTGCGACTGTGATGCTCGCACTTTCATTTGCCATGCTGCTGTTGATCAATCTGATCCAGTCGTGGTCAAGAAAGAGGTATGGCTATGGCGCGTGACCATGTTTCTCCTGCGCGCAGCGCTGTGAGCGAAAGCCTGCCAACGCGTATTGTGCTGATCAGCATAGCGCTGATCTTTTTGTTGCTGTTTCTTATCCTGCCGGTGGTGGCCGTTTTTGTCGAAGCCTTCCGTAAAGGCACGGGCGAATATCTGGCAGCCTTGGCGGAGCCCGATGCATGGGCCGCAATTCGGCTGACATTGCTCGTTGCGGTTATCTCTGTTCCGGTCAATCTGGTTTTTGGTGTCGCGGCTGCATGGGCGATTGCCAAATATGAGTTCAAAGGCAAGGCGCTTCTGACAACGCTGATCGATCTGCCTTTTTCGATATCACCGGTGATTTCGGGTCTGGTTTTTGTGCTGCTTTTTGCAAGCCACGGCTTGCTGGGGCCGTGGCTTGAAAGCCATAATATTCAAATCCTGTTTGCTGTTCCGGGCATTGTCCTGGCAACGCTTTTTGTGACGTTTCCGTTTGTGGCGCGCGAGCTTATTCCGCTGATGCAGGAGCAGGGAAGCGGTGATGAAGAAGCAGCCATTTCGCTGGGCGCCAATGGTTGGCAGACCTTTCGTTATGTCACTTTGCCCAATATCAAGTGGGGCCTTCTCTACGGTGTCTTGCTGTGTAATGCCCGCGCAATGGGCGAATTCGGCGCTGTTTCGGTGGTGTCAGGACACATCCGCGGCCTCACCAACACCATGCCGCTGCATGTCGAGATTCTCTACAATGAATATAATTTCGTTGCGGCTTTCGCGGTTGCATCTTTGCTGGCCTTGCTTGCCCTTGTGACCTTGGCGGCCAAAGCTTTTCTGGAGATGCGTTATGGTGATGAACTGGCTGGCAGTAACGGGCATTAAAAACTAAATTGTCCAAAAGAAAATAAGCCGCCCATGCTTTGGCTGAGCAGTCGGTGGTAGGGGAAAGGATCGGGAATGGAAGTTCGTGTCGCCGGTGTGCGTAAAGAGTTTGGTCGCTTTCCGGCATTGCATAACGTGTCGCTGGATATTCGTTCGAGTGAACTGATTGCTTTGCTTGGTCCGTCCGGATCGGGCAAAACAACCTTGTTGCGTCTGATTGCCGGTCTTGAACGGCCCACAGAAGGGGCGATTTTTTTTGGTGATGAGGATGCGTCGCATAAGAGCGTGCAGGAGCGCAATGTTGGCTTCGTGTTTCAGCATTATGCGCTGTTTCGCCATATGACGGTCGCCGAGAATATCGGTTTTGGCCTCAAGGTTCGCCCTGGCAGCACCCGTCCGCCTTCCGCCGAGATCCGGCGTCGTGCACTCGAATTGCTTGATCTGGTGCAGTTGAAGGGACTGGAAAATCGCTATCCAACGCAGCTTTCCGGTGGGCAGCGTCAGCGCGTTGCGCTGGCCCGCGCCATGGCGATTGAGCCAAAGGTTCTGCTGCTTGATGAACCCTTTGGCGCACTTGACGCGCAGGTGCGTAAGGAATTGCGCCGCTGGCTACGCGAAATTCATGACCGCACCGGCCATACGACCGTGTTTGTCACGCATGATCAGGATGAAGCGCTGGAGCTTGCGGATCGCGTGGTGGTGATGAGCCAGGGGCGGATTGAACAGATCGGTACCCCGGATGAGGTTTATGATCAGCCGAACTCGCCTTTTGTTTATGGCTTTATTGGTGAATCCAGCACGCTGCCGGTAAGGATTGAAAAAGGGGAAGTCTGGCTGGCGGATCGCAATATCGGACTGGTGGCTGATGGCGCGGACGATGGCGAAGCACAGCTCTTCTTCCGCCCGCATGATGTCGAGTTGCTTGATGGCTGTGGGGGCTGCATCGCAGGCACAGTTATTGCCAGCCGAAGATCGGGGGGCAAGAGGCGGGTCGAGCTTGAAATCGGCGGGGCGCGTCAACGTGTCGAGATCGAGATTCCGGCCGAACATCCAGCGGCTGAAAAAAGCCGCATCGCTTTCCGTCCGCGCTATTGGCGGATTTTCGGACATGACCGAGCATCTCAAGCGGATGAAAAAGCAGAGGTTTTGGCTCAAGGCCATTCATAATTCAGGCGTATCGCCCCGATTTTATCCATCAGACATCCGCATTGGCGGGTGTCTTTTTCATTTTAGAAACAAAGAGTATCGGCAGAGCATTTTCGAAATCTATTCTTCAGAGTGGTATTATTCTTATTTTCAGTATGTTAGGGTTGTAGAAACCGCTCATTTTATAACGCAACATTAATGTTCGGAAAGAATTGTGCGTTGCGATCTAAACGATTTGAATATCTCCACAGACTGTCGTCGCATTTTTGTCAAATGAGGACGACATTCAGGGAACCGAATACGGATATTGTCGTTTTTCTGCATTGAAATTCAATCTAATATCCATCCGCCGCATTTCACTCATTCCCTTCGGAAAGGCTGTTAAGGCACATGCCGGAATTGTCTTCTTCGCCGTCTCATTCGTCCATTGCCGATCATAAGACTTCGGATCAAATTCCGCCCGAACAACCTTCTCCGATACGTGCGCTTTACAAAAGCGAGGATGAACTGCGTGAACTCGCAGCCTCCGTTGCACGTGGTGAAGAACTGGCATTACCCGGTTATCAGTCTTTTGAGTTCGATCAGCGCCTGTCTGAAAATGGCAAGCTGATCCTGCATGCCTATCGCTCGTCGGATGCGGCGTCTCGCGCTGGCGAAACCATCACGCCGGCGGCGCAATGGTTGCTCGATAATCATTATCAGATCGACAAGACGGTCCAGCAAACCCGCCGCGATCTCCCGCGCAAATTCATCCGGCAATTGCCACCCTATGCCGCCCGCGATGAAAAATTTAAGGACATGCCACGTATTTTTGCGCTGGCATGGCTCTATGTCGCGCATACCGACAGCAATTTCTCGCTCAAATCACTCACCGCGCTGGTTCAGGGTTTTCAGACGGTTGAGCCGCTCAAAATCGGTGAATTGTGGGCGCTGCCATCCGCTGTTCGCTATTTTCTGATCGAGAATGCACGCCGGTTGGCGCTGCGCGTGGATCGCGCGCGCAATATGCGCAATCTTGCCAATACCGCAGCAGACCGTATCGTCGTTGCCGCCAATGGCGACGAGCTTGATACGGTTCTTGCACAATATGCGCAGGCGGCACGCGACAGTACCTTTGCCACCCATCTTCTCTATCGTCTGCGCGGCGCTTCCACCGATACATCGGCTGCGGCCAGCTGGCTTGAGCATATTCTTGAGCAGGAGGGCAGCAATCCAGAGGACGCCATCGTTGAAGAACATGCGCGCCAGTCGACCGGCGGCGTGACGATGGGCAATGCGATCAGCAGCCTGAAACGCATTGACGATATTGATTGGGAAACCTGGTTTGAAACCGTCAACGAGGTCGATGCGATCCTGCGCGACCACAGCGATTTCGAACTGCTCGATTTCCGCTCGCGCAATGCCTATCGCGTGACAATTGAAAAGCTCGCGCGCTTTTCAAATATGAGCGAAATCGACATCACCTGGGCGGCGCTCAAACTTGCAGAAGAAAGCAAGGCAAACGGACCAGAGGCAAACGGGCAGGAAGGCAGAGGTTCTATTGCCTATTACCTTTCGGGTGAAGGGCGTACAGAACTTGAAAAGGTCTGCGGCTACAAAGCACCCTTTGGCGTCAAAGCCCTGCGCTTTTATCGCAATCTTGGCCTTTTGGGCTTCTTTATCCCGACAGCCATTTTCACGATTTTGATTCTGCTGGGCGTCAATTACTGCATGAGCAGGGCCGGGCTTTCGGCTGATTGGCGCTTGCTGTTCACGCTTCTGGCACTTTTCCCGGCGATGGATGCGTCCTATTCGCTGTTCAATGCGCTGGTGCCGTGGTTTGTTCAGCCGACGCGTCTGATCGGTTTTGAATATAAGGAAGGGCTTCCCGTCGAGGCGCGCACGCTTGTTGCAGTCCCGACGCTGATCAATTCTCGCGATTCCATTGACGAGCAGATCCGTAACCTTGAAGTTCACTATCTTACCAATCCGCGTGGTGAAATCTATTTCGCACTGGTGAGTGACTGGGTTGATGCCAAGCAGGAAATTACACCTGCTGATATGGAAATTTACGAATATGCGCGCGATGAAATTGCCAAGCTCAATGAGCATTATACCGGCAATGAACAGCCGCGTTTCTTCTTGCTGCATCGCCGCCGTCTGTTTAACGAAAAGCAGAGCTGCTGGATGGGCTGGGAGCGCAAACGTGGCAAGTTGCATGAGCTGAACCTGCTTTTGCGCGGCGATCAGGATACGAGCTTCTTCCCACCTGATGAGCGCCTGCCGAAAGATGTCAAATTTGTCATGACGCTGGACGCGGATACACGGCTTACGCCTGAATCCGTGACCAATCTGGTTGGCAAGCTCAGCCATCCGCTCAACCGTCCCGTCTTTGATGAAAAGACCGGTAAGGTGGTTCGTGGTTATGGCATCCTGCAGCCACGCGTGACGCCATCTTTGACAACGGGTGATGAAGCCTCGTTCCTGCAACGTGTCTTCTCGGTCAATCGCGGCATCGATCCTTATGTCTTTGCAGTTTCTGATTCCTATCAGGATCTGCTGGGTGAAGGCAGCTTCACCGGTAAAGGCCTGTATGACATCGACGCTTTTGAAACCGCGTTGAAAGGCCGTGTGCCGGAAAACACGCTTCTCAGCCACGATCTGCTGGAAGGCGGCTATGCGCGTGCAGCACTCGTCAGCGATGTTGAAGTGGTTGAAGATTATCCGACCGGCTATAATGTCGACGTGTCGCGTCATCACCGATGGGCGCGTGGTGACTGGCAGCTTCTGCCATGGCTTTTCTCGACAAGCCGCGGCGTCAGCAACGTTACCCGCTGGAAGATGATCGACAATCTGCGCCGGTCGCTTAATCCTATCCTCTGGCTGATCGCTTCGGTTGTTGGGTGGAGCATTCTGCCGATTGGACCGGCTGCCGTCTGGCAGGCCTTCCTGATCGTCAGCATGTTTGTGGCGCCGACCTTTGGCATCATCACCAATCTCATTCCGTCCAATATGGACTATTCGCTCAAAGGCCACGCGCAGTCGGTTCTCACCGATATTGCTCTTGGTACTGCGGATGTGGCGCTTCGCACCACCTTCATTGCCCATTCCGCTTTCCTGATGGCCGATGCGATTGCACGCACGATCTATCGTTTGTTTGTCTCGCGCCGTGATCTTCTGGAGTGGCGCACGGCTGCACAGGCCAAGTCATCGCCTGATACGCTTTTGTTCTATTTCCAGCTGATGTGGCCAGCCATTGTCATCGCAGGGCTTGCAATTTTCTTTCCGCTCGCCGCGCAAAGCCATGCGGCAATGATCGCCGCGCCCTTTGCGGTGATCTGGTTTGCATCGCCGCTGATAGCATGGCTTGTGAGCCGTTCGGCCAAGCCGCAGGATACGCTGGAAGTTCTCTCTTCCGATAAGGCTGATCTGCGCCGCTATGCACGCCGCACATGGCGCTATTTTGCTGAGTTTGCCAACGAGGAAAACAACCATCTTCCGCCGGATAACTTTCAGGAAGACCCGGCTCCGATTGTCGCGCAGCGAACCTCGCCTACCAATATCGGCGTTTATCTTCTCTCGGTCATTGCTGCGCGTGACTTTGGTTGGATCGGCTTTGCCGAGACGATGAACCGCGTTGAAGCCACCGTCACGACGCTTGAGAAGATGGAGAAATATCAGGGCCATCTCTATAACTGGTATGAGACAAACACGCTGACGCCGATGCGTCCGCTTTATGTCTCCGCCGTGGATAGCGGCAATCTTGCCGGTCATCTTGTGACGCTTTCTTCGGCTTTGGAAGAATGGGCGGAAGCGCCTTCGGTTTATCTTCAGGCTGATCTCGACGGCATTATCGACGTCAATGATGTGCTTGAGGAAGCGATTGCAAAAATCCCGGATGATCGCCGGATTTTGCGCCCGCTGCGTCGTCGTCTGGAAGAGCGGATTGCCAATTTCCGCCGTGCGGTGCGCACCATCAAGGACGAGCCGGAAACAGCCTCCTTCCGCACCATCAATCTGTCGCTCTTTGCGACGGACATTGTGCGCCTGATGGAAGAGCTCGATAGTGAAATTGAAACGCCAGCAAGCGCTGAGGCAAAGGAATGGGCCAATATTCTGGTCGATACCTGCAAGGCGCATACGGATGATTCCGTTGGCGATCGCAACACAGATGAGCTGCGTGAGCGCCTGCGCGATCTCGCAGGGCGCTCGCGCCAGCTGGCATTCGATATGCAGTTTGGCTTCCTCGAACGCAAAGAACGTCGTTTGTTGTCGATCGGTTTCCGCGTTCAGGAAAACGAACTCGATGAAAGCTGTTACGATCTCCTGGCATCCGAAGCCCGTCTTGCAAGCCTGTTTGCGATTGCAAAGGGCGATGTGCCTGTTGAACATTGGTTCAAGCTCGGTCGCCTTCTGGTGCCTGTTGGCTGGAAGGGCGCGTTGCTCTCCTGGTCAGGCTCGATGTTCGAATATCTGATGCCACCGCTGGTCATGTCCGAACCGCTTGGCTCCCTGTTGGATCAGACCAATAAGCTCGTTGTGCAGCGCCAGATTGATTATGCAACCTCGCGTGGTCTGCCATGGGGCATTTCGGAAGCGGCGTTCAATGCGCGGGATGCGCATATGAACTACCAGTATTCCAATTTTGGCGTGCCAAATCTGGGTCTCCAGCGTGGACTTTCGCGTAACGCCGTTATCGCGCCTTACGCAAGCTTGCTTGCATCGCAATATCAGCCAGCGGCTGCGGTTGCCAATCTGAAGCGTCTGGAAAAGCTTGGTGCACTGGGCCGTTATGGTTTCCACGATTCGGTGGATTTCACCCCGTCGCGTGTTCGCGAAGGTGAAACCTATGCGGTCGTAAAAAACTACTATGCCCACCACCACGGCATGGCCATTATCGCGGTCAACAATGTGATTTTCGAAGGCCGTATGCGGGAACGCTTCCATTCCGACCCGGTGATCGAAGCAGCAGAACTTCTGTTGCAGGAAAAAGCACCACGCGAAATTCCGATGATCTACGCAAAGACCGAAAATCCGATGCGTGTGGATTCGGGTGGCTTCGACGATGCGCCAATGCGCATCATCGACGTTCCTTTCAAGGCACCGCGCACAACGCATATGATGTCGAACGGCCAATATGCGCTGATGGTTACGGCCAACGGTTCCGGTTACAGCCGCTGGCACAATTGGGACATCACCCGTTTCCACGCCGATGCCTCGGAAGACTTGCAGGGCACATTCCTGTTCCTGCGTGACATGGAAAGCGGCTATTCATGGTCGGCAACCGGCGAGCCTGTGCGCAACCCGGATGAAGAAACCAAGACTGTCTTCACGGAAGACAAGGCTGAGTTCTACAAAACCGCAGGCGACATCAAGACGGTCATGGAAGTGATTGTCTCGTCTGAATCCGATGGTGAAGGCCGCAGGCTCGACATCATCAACACCTCTGCGCGCGATCGCATCATTGAGGTCACGTCTTATGCGGAACTGGTGCTGACCGACAGCGACAGCGATGCGGCGCATCCGGCCTTTGCCAAGATGTTTGTTGAAACCGAAATCGCTGATAACGGTTCGACCATCTACGCCAAGCGCCGTAAACGTGCGCCGTCCGACCCGGATATTCATGTAGCGCATTTTGTGACCGATCTTTCGGGCTCTATCCGCGAAACGGAAGTCGAAACCGATCGCCGTGCCTTTATCGGTCGGGGCCGTTCGCTGCGTGATGCGGCAGCCTTCGATGAAGGTGCAAAGTTTACGGGAAGTCAGGGCTGCGTGCTTGATCCGATTGCATCGGTGCGCACACGTGTCCGCGTTCCGGCACATAAAAAGGTCAGCCTTGTTTTCTGGACCTTTGCGGGTGGAAGCCGCGATGCGGTTGAACATGCGGTGGCAACGCATCGCCATCCAGAAACCTTTGCGCGGGAATATTCACTCTCATGGACAAGCTCGCAGGTTCAGCTTTATCATATCGGTATCAAGCCTGCGGAAGCTGCTGACTATCAGAAGGTTGCCGCCTATCTGCTTTATCCGGAGCGCAATCTGCGTCAGCCGCCGGAAACCATTGCAGCCGGACTTGGCAAGCAATCCAACCTCTGGCCGATGTCGATTTCGGGTGACTATCCGATCTTTGCCCTGCGCATCGACAACGAGGTTGATCTTGATGTGTTGCGCGGCGTGCTGCGTGCACAGGAATACTGGCGCAGCAAGGGCCTTATCGTTGATGTGGTTGCGGTCAATGAACGCGCCTTCTCCTATGCGCAGGATACGCAACGTGCGATTGACTGGATCGTGGAAGGCTTCCGCGCACGCGGTGGCGGTCTGCCGCATATCTTTGCGGTGCGGCGCGATCAGATGAGCGAGGAAAGCTATAATACACTTCTGGCTTCTGCGCGTATCGTCATGCATGCGCAGAACGGTCCGCTTGCCGAGCAGTTGCGTCGCAGTGAGGAAATCACTGTCGATTTGGCTGCACGCAGTGATGCCAAAACACCGGCCACTGCACAGCAGGGGCTTGGTTCTGCGGGGCTTGGGCCGATTGCGCTTGAACGCGGCTCAGAAGAGCGTCGTCTGGTTGCAAAGCCGAAACCAGTCACTCTGCCGGCTCCATCAGGCGATGATCTCGAGTTCTGGAATGGCTATGGCGGCTTTGCGCAGGACGGCAGCTATGTTGTGCGCATCAACAACCGCACGACCACGCCGCATCCGTGGATCAACGTGATCGCCAATCCGAATTTCGGCTTCCATGTCTCGGCAGAGGGGTCGGCTTTCACATGGGCAGGCAACAGTCGCGATTATCAGCTCACCCCATGGGCGAATGATCCGGTCACCAACCGTCCGGGCGAGGCAATCTATATTCTCGACCGTGAAACGGGCCGCAGCTTTGCTCCAACGGCCAATGTGCTGCGCGACGAGGCGGTCACCTATGAAGCGCGCCACAGCCATGGTTACAGCACTTTTGCCGCTCAGCATGGCGAACTGGCACTCGAACTGACCCATATTGTCGATGCTGAAAAGCCTGTCCGGCTTTCGCGTCTGACGATCACCAATAAGGGCCGTTCCAAGCGTAAGCTGCGCGCTTATGGCTATGCTGAATGGGTGCTGGGCAATGCCCGCTCCAAGAATGTGCCGTTCATCGTTCCATCGCAGGATGAAGAACTGGGCGCACTCTTCGCAGGCAATCCTTATCACCCGGACAAGTCCGGTCAGGTGGCCTTCTTTGCGGCGAGCGAAAAGCCGCAATCGGTAACGGCTGACCGTGGCGAATTCATCGGCACGACCGGATCGGTGGATCGCCCTGAAATCGTGCTTGCAGGCAAGCCGCTTTCCAACACGGTTGAGGCCGGGCGCGATCCTTGTGCAGCGCTTGCCATCGATATTGAAGTCAATCCGGGTGAAAGCCGTGAAATTGTCTTCCTGCTCGGCAATGCTGCCGATCAGATGCAGGCAAAAGCGCTTGTCGAACAAAGCCGCAAGGCTTCGTTTGACGACAAGCTTGAGGGCGCGCGCAGATATTGGGAAGGTCTGTTCGACCGCGTACAGGTCAAGACACCGGATCCGGCATTCGACCTGCTGATCAATGGCTGGTTGCCCTATCAGGCGATTGCCTGCCGTATCTGGGCCCGCGCTGCCTTTTATCAGGCCAGCGGCGCGTTTGGCTTCCGTGATCAGTTGCAGGATACGCTCTCACTTCTGCTGATCGATCCGTCGCTGGCACGTGCGCAGATCCTCAATGCCGCTTCGCGTCAGTTCCCGGAAGGCGATGTTCAGCATTGGTGGCTGCCTGCAACCGGTGCAGGTGTTCGCACGCTGATCTCGGATGATGTGGTCTGGCTCGGCTATGGCACGTCGCTTTACGTCCAAACCACTGGCGATGATGCGATTCTCGATGAAAAGCTGGCCTTCCTTGAGGGACGCAAGCTGGAAGAGGGCGAACATGATGCTTTCTTTGAGCCGGAAATCTCGGATCAGACAGCAAGTCTTTACGAGCATTGTGCGCTGGCGCTTGATCTGGCGATCAAACGCACCGGCAAGCATGGCTTGCCGCTGATGCTGGGCGGCGACTGGAACGATGGCATGAACCTTGTCGGCGTGAAGGGCGAGGGCGAGAGTGTGTGGCTCGGCTGGTTCCTTGCCTATACGCTGAAGCAGTTCATCCCGATTGCCCAGTCGCGCAATGATATGCGCGCAACAGCGTGGGCGAACCATCTTGAAAGCCTGACCAAAGCGCTTGATCGCGATGGCTGGGATGGTGAATGGTATCGTCGTGGCTTTTTCGACAATGGCGCGCCGCTTGGCTCAAAAGACAGCGATGAATGCCAGATTGATGCCATTGCACAGTCGTGGAGCGTGTTGTCGGGCGTTGCCGATCCAAAGCGGTCCGAGCAGGCCATGGCTTCGCTTGAGAAATATCTGCTCGATGATCAGGGCGAATTGCTGCGTCTCTTCACGCCGCCTTTTGACAAGACGGTGCAGGAGCCGGGTTACATCAAGGGCTATCCTCCGGGCGTTCGTGAGAATGGCGGTCAGTATACCCATGGTGCAACATGGGCCATTCTGGCGCTCGCCCGCATGGGCAAGGCCGCTGAGGCATGGCGTTTGTTCTCGCTCATCAGCCCGGTCAATCATGGTCGCAACCCGGATGTTTATCGCGTTGAGCCATATGTGATTGCAGCCGATATCTATTCGGTTGAGCCGCGGCGCGGACAGGGTGGCTGGACCTGGTATACGGGGTCTGCCGGCTGGTTCTACCGCGTTGCGACTGAGGGTATTCTTGGCGTTACCAAACGCGGCAATCGCTTGCATCTTGATCCGGCCTTGCCGCCGGAATGGGAGGGCTATGAAGCAGAACTTCGTTTCGGCGAAGCGCTCTATCGCGTGAAGGTGATCGCCGGTGCCAAGGACAAGGTGATCAGGCTCAATGGCCGCAAGGTCGGCAAACCAGATGAAGGCGTGCCGATCAAGACGGATGGTGAACATGAAATCATCGTAGAGCTTCCCAAATCTGAATGAAGCATTTAAAAAGGCAGGTGAAAACCTGCCTTTCTTTTTGCTGCCAAGCATTTGGTTTGGCTGAAGCACATGCTCATGCAATGGAGGCCGTCATGGCCAAAACCGATATCGCGCGGCGCGTCTATAATCACGCATGGAAGCTTGATCCGATTGTCCGCAGCCTGCTGGATACGGACTTTTACAAACTTCTGATGTTGCAGATGATCTGGGGGCTTTACCCCAAAGTGGATGCGACCTTTGCACTTATCAACCGCACGACGACTGTGCGCCTTGCTGATGAGATTGACGAAGGTGAGTTGCGCGCACAGCTTGATCACGCCCGCACGCTGCGCTTCACCAAGAAGGAAATGATCTGGCTGGCGGGTAACAGCTTTTATGGTCGAAAGCAGATTTTCCAGCCGGAGTTTCTCAACTGGCTGCATGATTTCCAGCTGCCGGAATATGATCTGCGCCGCAAAGACGGCCAGTATGAGCTGCATTTCCATGGTCCATGGTCGCACACCACCATGTGGGAAATTCCCGCACTTGCCATCATCAATGAATTACGCTCGCGCGCTGCGATGAAAAACCTCGGGCCTTTCTCGCTTGATGTGCTCTATGCTCGCGCCAAAGCCAAGATGTGGAGCAAGGTCGAGCGGTTGCGCGAACTGCCAGACTTGAAGATTTCCGATTTTGGTACGCGTCGCCGTCATTCGTTTCTGTGGCAGCGCTGGTGCGTTGAAGCACTCAAAGAAGGTATCGGCAGCGCCTTTACCGGCACCAGCAATGTGTTGCTGGCAATGGATACTGATCTTGAAGCGCTTGGCACCAATGCGCATGAATTGCCAATGGTGCTGGCAGCGCTGGCCAATACGGATGAAGAACTGCGCAGTGCGCCTTATCGCGTGTTGCAGGACTGGAACCGCTATTATGGTGGCAATCTTCTTATCGTTCTGCCGGATGCTTTTGGCACGGCTGCTTTCCTGCGCAATGCGCCGGACTGGGTTGCGGATTGGACAGGCTTCCGCCCAGACAGCGCACCGCCCATTGAAGGCGGCGAACGTATCATTGAATGGTGGAAGTCACGCGGCAAAGACCCACGCGAAAAGCTGCTGATTTTCTCGGATGCGCTCGATGTCGATACAATTGAGGAAACCTATCGCCATTTTGAAGGCCGCGTTCGCATGAGCTTCGGCTGGGGCACCAACCTCACCAATGATTTTGCCGGCTGCGCACCGACAACGATCCATGGTCTCAAGGCGATATCGCTCGTTTGTAAGGTGATTGATGCCAATGGACGCCCGGCGGTCAAACTTTCCGACAACCCACAGAAAGCAACCGGCGACCCGAAGGAAGTCGAGCGCTATTTGAAATTCTTCGGCAATGAGGAACGTGTAGAGCAGCTCGTCAGAGTGTGACGAGCTGCGGTTTGTCTATTCCATCAATCGGGCCGTGCCGGAAAGGCGGATAGATTCGCCCCTCACGTGGCCGATTTCTGCGCGCAGATGTGAGGGCACGCCCATATCCTCGCCTTGGATGACTTCAATAGCGCCGCCATGCGGCCAACCCAGATCACGCAGATAAGCGGCAAAGGCCGCAGTCGATGCACCTGTCGCCGGGTCTTCATACACGCCGCCAGACGCAAAAGGATTGCGGCTGTGGAAGCGCTGTGGTGTCTCCGAATGCACCAGAAGGATCGTGGTCCAGCCCTGCCGGTTCATCAGCACCCGCCCACGCGGAAGGTCATAATGCATGGCGGCAAGCTTTTCGCGTGAGCGCAATGCCAATACGATATGATCAGCGCCTGCATGGATGAGTGCTGGCGGGATGCCCGGTGCGAGATCGTCCTTTTCATAGTTGAACAGCGCGAGCGCCTGCTCAATTTCGATCTCAGAGGCCGCACGGTTTCGCGTGGATGGCGATTGAAGGCTTGCAGAGAACAGATCGCCCTCTTTGCGGCCTTCTACCTTTATTGTCGTATTGTTGAGCATAAGCGTAAAAGCACCATCGCCTTCACGCATGGCCAGCGCTGCACCGAGTGCAATTGTGGCATGGCCACAAAAAGGGACTTCCATTTCCGGCGCAAAATAGCGCACACGAAAGCCTCCGGCTTCCGGCATGGCGAAAGCCGTTTCCGAAAAGCCTACATTGTGAGCGATTGTCTGCATGTCTTGAGCAGAGGGAAGTTTTTCAGAAATCAGCACACCGGCAGGATTGCCGCCCTGATTACCTTGCGAGAAGGCGGCTATACGCAAGACGTTCAATGACATGTCCTTTGCCTATCTTCGATTCTCTCCCGCCCCCCTCTTATAGAAGGCGCGCGATGCGTCGGGTCAAGGGAGCAATTATGCTCAATCGCGCATTTCTGTTGCCCATGGAGGATTGGCGCCTGCACGCGAAACGGTTACCGCGGCTGCACGAACGCCCAGCGCTATGGCGGAGTGAATCTGGTCTTCGTCCAGCTGGGCGAGGGCATGTTTGTTAAGCAGTCCCTGACTATGCAGGCTTGCGAGGATACCGGCATTGACCGTGTCGCCCGCACCAACCGTATCCACCACATCGACTTTAACGCCGGGAACACGGATGGTCGCGTTTACGCTATAGGCATCGGCACCATGCGCACCTTTGGTAATCACGATGAGCTTAGGCCCAAGCGTGAGCCATCGGGCGGCAATCTCGTCATGACTGCCCTTTTCACCGAACCATTCGAGGTCTTCGTCGGATAGTTTCACAATATCGGCAAGGGCGATCATGCGCTTCATGCGCGCCAGATGCTTTTCGCGGTCAGTGATGAAGCCCGTGCGAATATTCGGATCGAGAAAAATGACGCGCTTGGATGCTTCGCGCGTCATCAGTGCTTCATAGACACGCCCGCATGGCTCTGAAATCAGGCTGATACAGCCAAACAGCAGTGCATCAATTCTATCATCGATCTCCGGGATGTCGTTTTCCGAAAGCATCCGCAGCGCTGTGTTTTCATCGTAAAATGCATAGCGTGCCTGCCCGTCAACGAGCCGCACAAAGGCCAGTGTTGTCGGACGGTCAGAGATTGCCGAGAAGGAGTAATCGACATTGGAGCGCGCAAGCGCGTCGCGCAAAACCTCGCCGAAAAAATCTGACGAAAGACCGCAGAAAAATCCGGTCGGAACGTTAAGCCGCCCAAGTGCGATCGATGTGTTGAACACCGAACCACCGGCCAAAGGCATGAAGGCCGTTTCTCCCTCTGCCGTCTGGCGAGGGAGCATGTCGATCAGGGCTTCACCGCAGCATAGAATCATAGAATTCGTCTTTCAATTATACGTGCTGGCCACCATTGATGTGAATTTCCGCACCCGTGACATAGGATGAGGCTTCCGAGCACAGATAATAGATTGTTTCGGCCACTTCTGATGTTTTTCCAAGCCGCCGCATCGGCAATTGCTCGACGAGCTTTTCCGTACCCGGCGAAAGAATCGCCGTATCGATTTCGCCCGGCGCAATGGCGTTCACGCGGATACCATGGGGACCGAAATCGGAGGCCATTTCGCGGGTCAGTGCTGCAAGCGCTGCTTTGGATGTTGCATAGGCAGTGCCTGCAAACGGATGCACGCGGCTACCTGCAATGGACGTCACATTGACCACAGAACCCTGCGCTGCTTCCAGTTCTTTGAACAGCCCGCGTGCGAGCATGATCGGGGCCATGAAATTCACCTGAAACACATCACGCCACGCGGCCATTGGCGTTTCAATCGAGTTCAGGCGGCGACCGCCTTCGGCTTTGGGCGAAATGCCGGCATTGTTGACGAGCGCGTGCAACTTGCTGCCATTGGCTTCCAGTCTGCGCCGGATTTCAGAAATGGCTTTGCCAATATCTTCCTGATCGGCAAGATCGACTTTGATATGATCTTCCGGACCCGCCGGCCAAGGACAGTTTTCTGAAAAATCCTGTCGCGAACAGGTGATGACGCGCCAGCCGGCGCGGGAAAAACGTTTGACCGTCGCATGCCCTATGCCGCGGCTGGCGCCTGTCAGAACAAGCGTTTTGCGTTCCGCGGCAACATCGGGACGGGACGTATCGGTTGGGGAAATTGTAGACATGGCAACCTCACTCTCAATCTTTGAATAGACTAAGCCGCTCAGGATTTCGAGTGGATTCAACCGATCAGGCCGTTGGATGCTTCACTTGACCGCGATAAGGGCCGGTTGACGACCGGCCCTGAACGAATTTTATCGTGAATTGCCCATGATAATATCGAGAAGCGTGGTTGAATCACGCGGTTTCTGTTGTCCGCCGACGCTGGCAGGCGGCATTGGCTGAGCGTTATGATCCATACCCGTTGCGGTACCGGCCGGATAATCGGCTGTCGTGCCCTGCTGGATCGTGTTGCGCGCAGGCGAATCGGGTGCCGGTGGCCAATAGCCATCATCGTCATTGCCTGCCATAGGCGGATTGCCATAGCCGCCCTGCGGTGTCATGCCGGGTTCATAAGGCAGGTTCGGATCAATGCCATCGCTGCCGCCGGGAACCACGTTCTGAATATCGTAATGCCCGGGCAATTCTGCGATGGGCACGCCCTTATGGGCTTCCTTCATAAAGGCTTTCCAGGCGGCCACCGGAAGCGTGGAGCCGAACACCCGCTTCATGCCCTTGCCGTCATCATTGCCAAACCACACACCTGTGGTGAGATTGGCGGTATAACCGATAAACCACGCGTCACGGAAATTCTGGCTGGTGCCGGTTTTACCTGCTGCTGGCCAGCCGAAGGCCGCGCGCTTGGCAGTTCCGTCCTCCACTGTCTTGCGCAGCATAGCATTCATCATGCCGACATTGCGCTCATCAATCACGCGCGGACCAATACCGTCTTGCCTCTGATAGAGAACCTTGCCCTGTGCATCTGTGACTTTGGTGATGAAATAAACAGGCGCACGATAACCGCCATTGGCAAAAGGCACATAGGCATCGGTCAGTTCCAGAAGCGATACTTCCGAGGTGCCCAGTGCGAGCGAGGCATTGGGCTCAAGCTTTGACTGAACGCCAAGGCGGTGTGCGGTGTCGATCACGGTCTGCGGGCCGACCTCCATCACCAGCTGCGCTGAGACGGAATTGAGCGAATGGGAGAGGGCGGTGGCAAGCGTGACTTCGCCCATATATTTCCCGTTATCGTTGCTGGGCGTCCAGTTGCCAATCCGCACCGGCGCATCATTGCGCACTGAATCCGGTGTGCGGCCCTGTTCGAGTGCGGAGAGATAAACGAATGGCTTGAAGGATGAGGCAGGCTGGCGCTTGGCATCGGTCACGCGGTCAAACTGGCTGGCGGCATAATCATACCCCCCCACCAAGGCACGCACAGCACCCGTACCATCAATGGAAACGAGCGCCCCCTGGCTCACATTCATCTTCTTTCCGTTTTCGGAAATCTGATCCTTGATTGCTTCTTCACCGATATGCTGGAGGTTAAGATCGATGGTTGTCTCAACCGTGATGTCGCTTTTGGTGTCGCCGATCAGCTCTGGCAATTCTGCCACGACCCTGTCTGCAACGTAATTTTCCGAGCCTTGCCAATAGGATGCAGCGCGTGTGGGCGGTTCGCTTTCGGCAATTGCCACCTGACGATCATCGATCATGCCTTCTTCACGCATGGCACCAAGCACCAGCCTGGCACGTGCTGCGGCAGCTTCCGGGTCCCGCGCAGGCGAAAGCCGCGATGGCGCTTTGAGAAGCCCGGCCAGCGTTGCAGCTTCCATAAGGTTCACGTCTTTGGCGGATTTGTTGAAATAGCGGCGCGATGCCGCATCCACACCATAAGCACCCGAGCCGAGATAGACGCGGTTGAGATACATCTCCAGAATCTGGTCTTTGGTATATTTGTGCTCAAGCCAGAGGGCGAGCATCACTTCCTGAACTTTGCGCTCCAGCGTGCGATCCGGTGACAGGAACAGGTTTTTAGCAAGCTGCTGTGTGAGCGTTGAGCCACCCTGTACGGCGCGACCTGATATGATGTTGGTTATGACGGCACGTGCAAGACCAATCGGATCAATACCGAAATGCGACATGAAGCGGCGATCTTCGATTGCCATGACGGCTTGCGGTATAAATGGTGACATTTCGTGCAAGCCCACAGCCTGTCCGCCGGTGGTGCCGCGATTGGCAATCAGATTGCCTTGAACATCGACAATGCGCACGTTTGGTGGCCTGTCGGGAATTGCCCAGTCGGTTGTTGGTGGCATTTTGGCTGCGAAATAGACAAGCATGCCGGCAAAGGCGATGCCGCCCCAGAGGCCGAGCACCAGACACCAGTAAACAGCGCGGCGGACAAAACCAAAAAAACCACCGCGTTTTTTTTTGGCGCGGCGCGCACCGCGTGTTTCACGATCTTTCGACGGTTTGGCTTTACGTTGGGGCCGGGCCATGCGTTCCTCTTCGTCGACGCGAAATACGTCCTCTTCCTGTTCCGGCTTTTTACCGAAAGAAGGTTCGATCCGCCCGTTTCTGCCGTCTCGCGATGCCATGTCTGTTTAGATCCGCCCCGTATTCTTATCGTCTGCCGTCATCATAACCGGCTTAAATGATCAAACCCTGCACATAGGAAGGGCGTTTATCGCCTGAAGGGTAAATGCGGCAGTTTAAAGGGGTGTAAATTGGCAATTAACAAAAAAGCCTAAGATTAAGCACAAAATGAGAAGGCCCCGCAATGCGGGGCCTTCAAAGCAGTCTATCTGATCAGATCAGATTAGAACTTGTATGCAACGCCGAGACGAACTTCGTTGGTCTTGAACTTGTCGCGGATCGAGGCAACACCATCGGTGCCAAAGTCGAAGTTCTTGCGACCGTAATCGGTGTAACGGTATTCAAGGCGAACGATGACGTTGTCGGTTGCAGCATAGTCAACGCCTGCACCAGCAGTCCAGCCGGTAAGGGTCTTGCTCTGCTCAACGCTGACAGAATCAATGCCATTTGTTGCCGACAGCGTGTTCTTGACCTGACCGAATGCTACACCACCAGCGATGTAAGGCAGGAAGCGATCAACTGCGTAACCGGCACGTGCACGAACGGCACCCGACCAGCGCAGCTTGCTTTCAAGAGATGCAGAATCCGTACCATCGGTAATCGAATAGCTGTCCTTGAGGTTGTTGTAGGTTACGTCACCGTCGATACCCAGAACAACGCTGTTGCCGAGGTCGAAGTTGTAACCTGCATAAAGACCACCGAGGAAGCCATCGGGCTTGATGTTAAGCGCACCGGCTTCGCCAAACTGGCTGAAGCGCGACTTGCCCCAACCGTAGCCAATCTGACCACCGAGGTAAGCACCGTTCCATGTGAACGTTGGAGCAACAACAACCGGAGCTGGCTCTTCGTAAACGATAGCGTCTGCAGCTTTTGCGCCAGTTGCAGCAACGAGAGCAACGGTCGACGCGAGAAGAAGGGTCTTGAGCTTCATAATAGGCCTCCACTTGGGAAATAGGGATAATAAACTGTTGTCCCTAATATAGGCCATGGATCGGGAATGTCTGTAGCAAGAAGGACACAGTCACTTCTTAGTCGCAAAAAATGGGTATTTCCGGGCTTTTGTCTTAAAAACCCGCGAAAAATGGTTATCAAATGCTTAAAATTGGCCTCTAAATGATACCAAAGTGGTATTTGGGCATCCGTTGCGTTGCGCGCATCAGGTCTTGATTGCGGGGAAATGCATGCATGCGTTAGGGCAACATCGCATCGCGAAAAATGCGAAGCGGTTTTCGGACGACATGCGCGATAAGAAAAATAAAGGGAGCGTTCTGTTCGGAACGCTCCCTGAAGCCGCCATTTGATTGCGCTTTACGCGTGCGCGAAAATATCCGTCTCAGGCCAGCCCATCAGATCAAGTTCTGAGCGGGTTGGCAGAAACTTGAAGCAGGCCTCAGCCTGTCTGGTGCGGCCATCGCGTTCCAGACGCTGTTCAAACACAGCTTTGAGCCGATGCAGATAAAGAACGTCAGATGCTGCATATTCAAGCTGTGCCTGTGACAGAACCTCTGCCGCCCAGTCCGATGACTGCTGCTGCTTTGAGATAGAAACGTCAAGCAGCTCGCCGCAGATTTCTTTCAGGCCATGGCGGTCTGTATAGGTGCGGGTGAGCTTGGATGCGATCTTCGTGCAGAAAACCGGCTGCGGCATGGTGCCAAAAGCGTGCGCCAGCACAGCAAGGTCGAAGCGGCCAAAATGAAAGATCTTGGTGATCGAACGATCTTTCAGAAGCTTGACCAGATTGGGCGCCTTCTTCTGGCCTGCTTCAATCTGGATCACGTCTGCCGTGCCGTCACCGGGCGAAATCTGCACCACGCAAAGGCGGTCGCGATGCGGATTAAGGCCGAGCGTTTCGGTGTCGATTGCCACCGAATCCACCTGATAATGCTCAAGGTTCGGCAGATCGTGTTTATGAAAACGGATAGTCATTGAATTGTCCTTACTTGGCGGCAATCGCCGCCAAAATACGTACCCAAGAGCGCTGGCCTTTGTGGAAAGAGTTGAGCTCATATTTTTCATTGGGCGAATGGATGCGATCATCTTCGAGGCCGAAGCCGACGAGCAGGGATTCCATGCCGAGGAATTTGTCGAAATCGCCAACAATCGGGATCGACCCGCCCATGGCGATCAGCACGGCTGGCTTCGGCCACTCGTCGGAAAGCGCATCCTTGGCCTTGGAAACCAGTGGTGAGTCATATGGCAGCTGAATGGCAGGCGAACCGCCATGCGGATGGAACTCGACCGAGCAATCGGCTGGCAGGCGCTCTTGCACAAAAGCGCGGAACGCTTCGCGGATTTTAACCGGGTCTTGCTTGTGAACGAGACGGAACGAAACCTTGGCGGAAGCTTGCGCTGCAATCACCGTCTTGAAGCCGTCACCGGTATAACCGCCGATGATGCCGTTGACTTCCGCAGTCGGGCGCGCCCAGGTCAGTTCGAGAATGCTGCGGCCTTTTTCGCCCGAGGGAATCGAAAGACCAATGGGGCCAAGGAAGTTTTCAGCCGTGCGGCCAAGGCTTTCCCATGATTGCAAAATCTGTGACGGGGTTTCTTCAACACCTTCATAGAAACCCGGAACGGTGACGCGGCCAGTCTCATCATGCAGGTCGGCAAGAATTTTTGCGAGAATATGAATAGGATTGGCCGCCGCGCCACCAAAAAAGCCTGAATGCAGATCGCGGTCCGCAGCCTTGATGACAATCTCTTCACCAACCAGCCCGCGCAGACCAACGCTGATCGCTGGCGTTTCAGTGTCCCACATCGAGGTGTCGCAAACGAGCGCCACATCGGCTTTCAGCTCTTGCTTGTGCGCATCAAGGAATGGCTTGAGCGATGGTGAGCCGGATTCTTCTTCGCCTTCAAACAGCAATGTCACTTTCACCGGCAGGTTGCCATTGACGGCCTTATAAGCACGGCAGGCTTCCACAAAGGTCATCAGCTGGCCCTTGTCGTCGGATGTGCCGCGACCGGTGAGGATTTTGCGGCCATTGCCAACATCCTTGATTGCTGGCTCGAACGGATCATTTTCCCAAAGGTTCAGCGGATCAACCGGCTGCACATCATAATGGCCGTAGAAGAGCACATGCGGCGCATCAGCGGTTGCACCTTCATGATGCGCAACCACCATCGGATGGCCGGGCGTATCGCGCACACTCGCATCAAAACCAATAGATTTGAGGTCCTCGACCAGCCATTCAGCCGCCTTACGGCAATCGGCCTTGTAAGCCGGATCGGTAGAAATCGACTTGATCCGCAAAAGATCGAACAGATGGTCGATGCTTTTATCGAGATTGGAATCGATATGATTGAGGACTTTATCGAGTGATTGGGTGGACATGGATACTTCCTGACGAGTCGTAATGCTGCTGCACAGTACAACTGGCAGGCCCAAGAAGAAACCCAATATGAACGCAAAACTGAGAGCTGAAAATGAATTGGCCGTTGCGGTGAGGGGGTACCACAACGGCCATATCACTACACTCAAAAACGACAGCCCGGAGAGGGGAATGAGGCTGTCGCTTACAACCGGCATCCAACGGGGGACGGGTCAGAAAACCGGCGATCAACATACTGTCGATGAACTGCAAATGGCCCTGCAACTGTGGCTATTCAAGGGCATTTAAGATTACAAATTCGTAACATAAACGTTATCAAAATAAGAGATTTGCATGAACGAGGCGAGAAAAAGCCACCTTTCAAGTGGACACTCGTTTCTCCTGACACATGGCTGGTTTTCTTTGGGCTTTGTTTCCTTTAATCCTAAGCCATGAAAAAAGGCGATCATCTCTTCCTCATCGACGGCTCGGGCTATATTTTCCGTGCCTATCATGCTCTGCCACCCCTGACCCGCAAGACGGATGGCTTGCCGGTGGGCGCTGTGTCCGGTTTTTGCAACATGTTGTGGAAGCTGTTGAAAGATGCACGCAATACGGATGTGGGTGTGGTCCCGACCCATTTCGCGGTCATTTTTGACTATTCGTCACAAACTTTCCGTAAGGAAATTTATCCCGAATATAAGGCCAACCGCACCGCACCGCCGGAAGATTTGATTCCGCAATTCGGCCTGATCCGACAGGCAACACGTGCTTTCAATCTGCCAAGCATCGAAAAAGAAGGCTTTGAGGCCGACGATCTGATCGCGACCTATGCGCGTCTGGCAGAGGCTGCGGGCGGCGATGTCACCATCATTTCGTCCGACAAGGACCTCATGCAGCTCGTCACACCGAGCGTGTCCATGTATGACAGCATGAAGGACAAGCAGATTTCGATCCCGGAAGTGGTTGAGAAATGGGGTGTGCCACCTGAAAAAATGATCGACCTGCAATCGTTGACCGGCGACAGCACCGATAATATACCCGGAATTCCGGGTATCGGGCCTAAAACCGCTGCACAATTGCTCCAAGAGTTTGGCGATCTTGATACGCTTTTGGCCCGCGCATCTGAAATCAAGCAGAACAAGCGCCGTGAAAATATCATCGCCTATGCCGATCAGACCAAGATCGCGCGCGAACTCGTCACACTCAAGACCGATGTGCCGCTGGATGTTGATCTGGATGGCCTTGTGCTTGAGCCACAAAATGGCCCGAAGCTGATCGGCTTCCTCAAGGCGATGGAATTTACATCGCTGACGCGCCGTGTGGCGGAAGCAACGGACACCGATGCATCGGCCGTTGAACCATGCCATATCGAAACGGAGTGGGGTGCGGATGCGCACGGCCCCGATGTTGATGTCCCGGCAAGCTCGGATTCTGCATCATCTGAAACCGCAGTTCGCGAAGCGCTTAATGTCAGCGGTTACACGCCCAAAGCGCTGGCTGAAAGCCGTGCTTCAACGGCGCTTGCGCAGAAAATCGACACCACGGCCTATATTTGCATTCGCGATCTTTCCACGCTGAACGCGTGGCTCGATGAAGCGATTGAGACTGGTCTTGTTGCTTTCGATACCGAAACCAATTCGCTTGATCCGATGCAGGCCGATCTGATTGGCTTTTCGCTGGCTCTTGCTCCGGGCAAGGCTGCCTATATCCCGCTCCAGCATAAATCCGGTGCAGGCGATCTTTTGGGCGGCGGCATGGTTGAAGGGCAGATTCCGCTTGATCAGGCTCTGACTGCTTTGAAGCGCATTCTTGAGGATAAGTCCGTCCTCAAGATCGCACAGAACATGAAATATGACTGGCTGGTCATGCGTCGTCACGGCATTAACACCGTATCTTTTGATGACACGATGCTGATTTCCTATGTGCTGGATGCGGGCGCTGGTGGCCATGGTATGGACCCATTGTCCGAGCGCTGGCTCGGCCATACGCCAATCGCTTATAAGGACGTGGCGGGCAGCGGCAAAAGTGCAGTCACATTTGATATGGTGGAGATTGATCGTGCAACGGCCTACGCAGCCGAAGATGCCGATGTGACGCTGCGCCTCTGGCAGGTGTTGAAGCCACGTCTCGCCGCAGAAGGCCTTGCATCGGTTTATGAACGTCTGGAACGGCCGCTGGTCGATGTGCTGGCCCGTATGGAAGAGCGCGGCATTTCGGTTGACCGGCAGGTTCTCTCGCGCCTGTCCGGCGATCTCGCGCAGTCTGCTGCGCGTTATGAAGATGAAATCTACGAACTGGCTGGCGAAAAATTCAACATTGGATCGCCAAAGCAGCTTGGCGATATTCTGTTTGGCAAGATGGGGCTTCCGGGTGCCTCCAAGACCAAAACCGGTCAGTGGTCCACGTCGGCGCAGGTGCTCGAAGATCTGGCAGCCGAAGGTCTGCCTCTGCCGCGTAAGATCGTTGACTGGCGTCAGCTGACCAAGCTCAAATCCACCTATACCGATGCGCTGCCGGGCTTTATTCACCCACAGACCAAACGCGTGCATACCTCTTATGCAATGGCGTCCACATCAACGGGGCGGCTGTCTTCGTCTGAGCCGAACCTGCAGAACATTCCGGTGCGCACGGCTGAAGGCCGCAAAATCAGAACGGCGTTCATCGCTGAACCGGGTAACAAGCTGATTTCTGCCGATTACAGCCAGATCGAATTGCGTGTTTTGGCGCATGTTGCTGATATTGCGCAGCTGAAACAGGCTTTTGCAGATGGCATCGATATTCATGCCATGACCGCTTCGGAAATGTTCGGCGTTCCGGTCGAAGGCATGGCTCCCGAAGTGCGCCGCCGCGCCAAGGCGATCAATTTCGGTATCATTTACGGCATTTCGGCTTTTGGCCTCGCCAATCAGCTTTCCATTCCGCGTGAAGAAGCAGGACAATATATCCGCACCTATTTCGAGCGCTTCCCGGGCATCAAAGATTATATGGAAGCGACCAAGGCTTTTGCGCGCGAACATGGTTATGTCGAAACCATCTTTGGCCGCCGCGCGCATTATCCTGATATTCGGGCTTCCAATCCGCAGGTTCGCGCCTTCAATGAACGCGCAGCAATCAATGCCCCTATTCAGGGCTCAGCTGCCGATATTATCCGCCGTGCTATGATCCGTATGGAAAATGCACTCAGCGATGAGAAGCTCAGCGCGCGTATGCTCTTGCAAGTCCACGATGAATTGATCTTCGAAGTGCCTGAAAATGAGGTCGAGAAGACAATCCCTCTCGTGCGGCATGTCATGGAAAATGCCGCCATGCCTGCCGTGTCGCTTTCTGTGCCGCTACAGGTCGATGCGCGTGCAGCGCATAACTGGGATGAAGCGCATTGAGGGCTTAGCCGGTTGACCTGAGAGGTCTGACACGATAGGTAAGCGGCAATTCTGTTGCTTCGGTAGTCGTCAGTGGGTTTGTGGCCAAAGGGTTTGCGGCCAAGGGTGTCGACTTGTGAAGCTTTTTTGAAAGTTAATCATGTCTCTGCCTGAATCCATTGCTCCGGCTCTCTCCGGAGCATTAACCGCTCGCGGTTACAACACACTCACCGCTGTTCAGAACGCTGTTCTGGCACCGGAAACACTTCACGGCGATCTGCTCGTTTCCGCACAGACCGGCTCCGGCAAGACCGTTGCTTTCGGTCTTTCTATGGCTTCCACAATCCTTGGTGATGAGCTGCGCTTCGCGAATGCGGGCGCACCACTTGCCATGATTATTGCGCCAACGCGTGAGCTGGCTTTGCAGGTTCAGCGCGAACTGGAATGGCTTTATGCCGATACCGGTGCGCGTATCGCTTCCTGTGTTGGCGGTATGGATATCCGTTCTGAGCGCCGCGTGCTCGAACGCGGTTCGCATATTGTTGTCGGCACGCCGGGCCGTCTGCGCGATCATATTACGCGCAATGCGCTGGATATGTCGCAACTGCGCGTTGTTGTGCTTGATGAAGCCGACGAAATGCTCGATATGGGCTTCCGTGAAGATCTCGAATTCATTCTGGGCGAAGCACCGGCAGACCGTCGCACATTGATGTTCTCGGCAACCGTACCAAAGCCGATTGCACAGCTTGCCAAGCGTTTCCAGAAAGATGCGCTGCGCATTTCTGCTGCCGGTGAAGCCGGACAGCATGCGGATATTGATTATTTCGCGATGCCGGTTCCACCGCAGGAACGCGACCACGCGATCATCAATACGCTTCTTTATTATGATGCACAGAACTCGATCATTTTCTGCTCAACCCGTGAAGCTGTGAAGCATATGGCGAGCCGCCTTTCCAATCGTGGCTTTGCAGTTGTGGCACTTTCGGGTGAATTGAGTCAGGCCGAGCGCAACAACGCGCTCCAGTCGATGCGTGATGGCCGTGCCCGCGTTTGCGTTGCGACCGATGTTGCAGCCCGCGGTATCGATCTGCCTAATCTTGATCTCGTGATCCACGCTGATTTGCCAAACAATGCGGAAACCATGTTGCACCGTTCGGGCCGTACCGGCCGTGCGGGCCGCAAGGGCACATGCGTTCTGGTGGTTCCTTTCTCGCGTCGCCGCATTGCAGAACGTCTTTTGCATATGGCAAAGCTTGATGCCCAGACTGTTCCGGCTCCCGGCATTGCAGCAGTTCAGGCCAAGAATTACGAACGCATTCTCAACGGCAGCGCGCTCAGCCAGCCCGTGGAAGAAGAGCATCAGGATCTGTTGAAAGCATTGACCGAGCGTTATACGCCCGAACAGATCGCGAGCGCTTTCCTTAATCGTGAACTCGCAGCACTCCCTGCCGCCGAAGAAGTTTCTGATGCACCGATTCATCCGGTTGGCAGCAAGAAGCCGCGCGAGCGCAGTGATCGTCCAGAACGGGGCGAGCGCTTTGATCGTGGCGAGCCGGGTGAACGTTTCGACCGCAATGCGCGTTTTGATGGCGTTTGGTTCTCGGTTTCTGCCGGTCGCAAGCATCGTGCCGATCCAAAGTGGCTGTTGCCGCTGATCTGCAAGGCTGGCGATGTTTCCAAGCGTGAAGTCGGTTCGATCAAGATTTTCGACAATGAAACCCGCTTTGAAATCGTCGCTTCAAAGGCCGATGAATTCCGTCGTTCGGTTGAAGAACGCGGCACGGGTGAAAAGGGTCTTGTCATCCGCCCAGCCGTTGCAGGCGCTGGTGGTGATGCAACGCCTCGCGAAGGCAAGCGCGATTTCAAGCCGCGCAGCGACAAACCAAGAAGCGATTCCCGTGATGGCGCAAAAGGTGGCTGGTCAAAGCCAAAGGGCGACTTCAAGAAAGACGGTTTCAAGAAGGACGGCAAGAAATCCGGCGAAGGCTTTTCCAAGAAGCCACGTAGTGCCTGATTGTTCTCAATGAAAAGGCCCCGCTTGCGGGGCCTTTTCATTGATCCAATATGCAAAAAGCCCCGGAAGATTTTGTCTTCCGGGGCTTTATTTTTAACTACACGTCCAGATTGGCAACGCTGAGTGCATTTTCTTGAATGAACTCGCGGCGCGGCTCGACTTCATCACCCATCAGGCGTGAGAACAGCGAATCTGCATCGGTCGCGTCGTTGACCTTAACCTGCAACAGCGAACGAACATTTGGATCGAGTGTGGTTTCCCAAAGCTGTTCGGCGTTCATTTCGCCCAAGCCTTTGTAACGCTGCAACGTCAGGCCCTTGCGGCCTGTTGCGAAGATCGCATCCAGCAGTGCCATCGGGCCGGAAAGCGTTTCCGACTTGTCCTTGCGGCGCAGAACTGGCGGTTCGGCAAAAATTTCCGACAGGCGCGAAGCCACGCGGTCGATCTGACGGGCATCGGCAGACCCGAGCAGGGCCATATCGAGAATGGCAACATCCTTCACACCACGCACCATGCGCTCAAAGCGATAGCCGCCGTCTTCGGTGACATGCGCCGTCCAGCCACGCTCGGTTTCTTCCGAAATCATGTCGAGGCGCTTGGCAACGATATCTGCGGACGTGTGCGACGTTGTGTCGTTTGCGCTGGCACTCGGGTTGAGCAGGCCGGCAATCGCGGCCTGTTCAACGACACTGCGGTCATAGCGCGTATGCAGACCCGAAAGAAGCTGACGCAGCGTGCGCGCATCATCAACCACCGACCGAAGGTCCGGTCCGGCGCGGACTTCGCCGCTGCTGATTGCAAGCGCCGCTTCTTCGAGGCCGGTTTCGATGAGGAAATCCTCAAAGGCCGCTTCGTTCTTGATATATTGCGAGGACTTGCCGCGCGACACCTTATAGAGCGGTGGCTGTGCGATATAAATATGGCCGCGTTCAATCAGCTCGGGCATCTGACGGAAGAAGAAGGTCAACAGCAGCGTCCGAATATGCGCACCGTCGACGTCAGCATCCGTCATGATGATGATTTTGTGGTAGCGCAGCTTGTCAGGATTGAAGCCGTGCGCCTCATCCTTGCCGATCGACGTGCCAAGCGCTGTGATCAGTGTGCCGACCTGATCGGACGAGATCATGCGGTCAAAGCGCACGCGTTCCACATTGAGGATCTTACCGCGCAGCGGCAGAATCGCCTGATTCTGGCGCGAACGACCGCTCTTTGCGGAACCGCCAGCGGAATCACCCTCGACGATGAAGATTTCTGACTTTGCAGGATCACGTTCCTGACAGTCGGCCAGCTTGCCGGGAAGCGACGTCACGCTCAGATTGCTTTTGCGGGTGATGTCGCGTGCCTTGCGGGCTGCTTCGCGAGCGGCGGCTGCCTGAATAACCTTTTCAACAATGATCTTGCCGCCGGATGGGTGCTCTTCCAGCCAGGTTGAAAGCGCTTCATTGACGAGGCTTTCCACCACTGGACGCACTTCCGAGGAAACCAGCTTGTCCTTGGTCTGCGACGAGAATTTTGGATCGGGAACCTTGACCGAAAGAACGGCGGTCAGACCTTCACGGCAATCATCGCCGGTCAGACTGACCTTTTCCTTCTTGGTCATGCCGGACGAATCCGCATAGCCCGTCACCTGACGTGTCAGTGCGCCGCGGAAACCGGCCAGATGGGTGCCACCATCGCGCTGTGGAATGTTGTTGGTGAAGCACAGCACCTTTTCGTGGTAGGAATCATTCCACCACATCGCGACTTCAACGGTCATACCGTCTTTTTCGCTTTTGATATAAATCGGTGTTTCCAGAAGCGATTTCTTGCTCTGGTCGATATATTTCACGAACTCAACAACACCACCGTCATAGTGCAGTTCCTGCTCCTTGACGTCGGCATGGCGGCGATCAGAAAGCAGGATGCGCACACCGGAATTCAGGAATGCCAATTCACGCAGACGACGCTCCAGCGTGTCATAGTCAAAATCAACCATGGTGAATGTTTCAGGCGAGGGCAGGAAGCTTACTTCGGTGCCTGTATCGCTGCCAGCATCACCGGTAACGATGAGCGGCGCATCGGCAACGCCATGCGTGAAGGCCATTTCGTGAATTTTGCCAGCGCGGCGGATTTTCAATCTCAGCCAGATTGAAAGCGCGTTCACAACCGAGACGCCAACGCCGTGCAGACCACCGGAAACCTTATAGGAATTCTGGTCGAACTTACCGCCAGCATGGAGCTGGGTCATAATGACTTCGGCAGCCGAAACGCCTTCTTCCTTGTGAATGTCAGTCGGAATACCGCGACCGTTATCGGTTACGGTGCAAGAGCCATCGGCATTGAGTGTGACGGTGACAAGCGTTGCATGTCCCGCCAGCGCTTCGTCAATGGCGTTGTCCACGACTTCATAGACCATGTGATGCAGGCCTGAGCCGTCATCCGTATCACCAATATACATGCCCGGACGCTTGCGAACTGCGTCGAGGCCTTTCAGAACACGAATGGAATCCGCGCCATATTCGGCGGGGGCTTCGGAATTCATCTCTGGAGTCTCGCTCATGAAAATCTTTCGAAAATGCGCCGCGAATGCAGCCTTAAAGCCTGCTGCAATGGCAGCATCAAATACCCTGTCGAATCACACGACAAACATGGCTTTAATATAGGCGTTAACGGCGATTTTTCCAAATTTTGGGGTCAAATTTGCCGGGGATTCCACTCATTTGGTGCAGGATGAAGCGTCAGGGTGGTGCGCAATCTCTGGAAGTGCCACAATTGCCCCTTATATGCTTATCTGACGGGGACATTCTCGACACGAGGAGCACGTCATGGAAAGCAAAATTGCGATGAAAAAAGCCGCCAGCCCTTTCGTGCCGCCCGCACCGCGCCCGCGCGAAAAGCCGGTTGGGCGCTTCGAGATGATGCGTGTGGTTTACAAGAACCCGCTCGAATTGTGGGGTGAGCCTTCCTATAACGACCCTTGGGTTTCGGTAAGCTGGCTGGGTATCAAAACCATCATAGCCAATGATCCCGGCCTCATCCGTCATGTGCTGGTCGATAATGCTGCAAACTATCCAATGTCTGCCATCCGCCAGCGCGTGCTCCGCCCGCTTCTGCGCGATGGATTGCTGACTGCCGAGGGCCAAGTCTGGAAGCGCTCGCGCAAGGCGATGGCGCCGGTCTTTACCCCGCGTCATATCGGCGGTTTTGCGCTCGCCATGCGCGATCGCTCCCGCCAGTTTGTCGAGCGTTACAAGACCAACGGCATCATCACCGATGTCGCGCACGACATGACGCTGCTCACCTATGACATTCTCGCGGAAACGTTGTTCTCCGGCGAAATTGCCGGTGATCCGAATGATTTCGCCCGCCAGATCGACAAGCTTTTTGAAACCATGGGCCGCGTCGATCCATTTGATCTTCTTGGCTTGCCCGAATGGCTGCCCCGCTTCACGCGATTACGCGGCAACAAATCGCTGAGTTTCTTCCGCGAACTGGTTTCTGATACAATCGCCTTGCGCAAAACACGCATGGATAAAGGCGAAGACGTTCCGAATGATTTCCTGACCTTGCTTTTGCGCGCCGAGGGACCGGACGGTTTGAGCCGCTCGGAAATTGAAGATAACATCATCACTTTCATTGGGGCGGGGCATGAGACGACGGCCCGTGCGCTTGGCTGGACGCTCTATTTGCTCGCCAAGGCACCGCAGGAACGCGCGCGTGTTGAGGCTGAGATCGATGCATTTTTTGCAGGTGGTGGACATGATCTGCCGCCGCAGGAGTGGCTGGCAAAATTGCCGCTGACGCGTGCAGCTTTTGAAGAAGCAATGCGGCTTTATCCGCCAGCGCCGTCAATCAACCGCGAGGCCGCAACGGATGACACCTATGGAGATTTGAAAATTGCCAAGGGAACGGCTGTTCTGGTGATGCCGTGGGTGATCCACCGTCACAGGCTTTACTGGGATCAGCCGGATGCCTTCATGCCTGAACGCTTCTGGCCCGAAAACCGCGACAAACTTGATCGCTTTCAATATCTGCCATTTGGTGCAGGTCCGCGGGTCTGCATCGGTGCAAGCTTCGCGCTTCAGGAGGCGGTGATTGCGCTTGCAACCTTGCTTGATGGCCGTCGTTTCGACGTGCTGGAGACGACAAGGCCATGGCCGGTGCAGAAACTCACAACCCAGCCACAGGGCGGTCTGCCGATGAAGGTGGTGATGAGAATATAAATTTTAGGTATCTATTTTCAGCAACTATATTGCCAAATCAAGCGGCTCCAATGACATAAATTCAGTGACTGGAAAGTCTTGATTTAGTTTACTATAGTGAAAATTGTATGAGTTTTTTATTCCTTTATTAATGGTTTTCCTATTTACATCAAGAGCATCTATTTCACTTTTCGAGTACATATATCCATTGAGTTTTTTTATTATATGTGGAAATTGATCCATGAATTGATGATTCCTTTCAATTGTCATTGATCCATCTAATAAAATATTATTTTCTCTTTTTAATTCGGATTTTCCACCAAATCCTATATAGGTAGTGAATTTATCGCCATATTTATCTATTCCATATTTAATCGATAGGGAGTTATGTGTACTTGTTTTTATTTTATACAAATAAGTATTGTCGTTTTTTATATTATTGTAAGGTGATTCTAAGGAGGTATCGTTGCGATGCAGGTTCCTTAACTCTGAAAAACTCCTATAATCAATAACTTTGATTTGTGAATTGCTGATGTATTTATTTAGACCGTCTCTACTGCCAACAAATTGAATGTTATTATTTGTAAGGTGTGGTGATGCGTACGGATTTTTTGGGTAAAATTCGCTTGAATCGAAGCCATTTTTAATTACTTGTAGAGGGGTACCGCGATCTAAACGATAACCAGTTATAAACATTTCTTCAGCCTCGAAGCTGTTCCAGCGCATTGAGCCAAATGACCCGGGTGATAGGTATCGAATATCTAGCATCTGTAAATCCAATATAATTATTTAAAAGTAACATTGCTTGACTTGTAATAATTTTAGGTGACACCCAGTAAATTATTACAAGTCAATTAATGTTAGAACCTGTTATTTTTAACAGAATATATCATAAGTATTATTTATTGTTTTATCGATATATTATTATTTTTATATATGGAATAATTAAGCTAATTCGTTGATTTCTGGAATGTATTTATAATGTTGTTATTGATTTTCATATTCTTTCCGCTCGCCAAGGCACCGCAGGAACGCGCGCGTGTTGAGGCTGAGATCGATGCATTTTTTGCAGGTGGTGGACATGAGCTGCCGCCGCAGGAGTGGCTGGCAAAATTGCCGCTGACGCGTGCAGCTTTTGAAGAAGCAATGCGGCTTTATCCGCCAGCGCCGTCAATCAACCGCGAGGCCGCAACGGATGACACCTATGGAGATTTGAAAATTGCCAAGGGAACGGCTGTTCTGGTGATGCCGTGGGTGATCCACCGTCACAGGCTTTACTGGGATCAGCCGGATGCCTTCATGCCTGAACGCTTCTGGCCCGAAAACCGCGACAAACTTGATCGCTTTCAATATCTGCCATTTGGTGCAGGTCCGCGGGTCTGCATCGGTGCAAGCTTCGCGCTTCAGGAGGCGGTGATTGCGCTTGCAACCTTGCTTGATGGCCGTCGTTTTGACGTGCTGGAGACGACAAAGCCATGGCCGGTGCAGAAACTCACAACCCAGCCACAGGGCGGTCTGCCGATGAAGGTGGTGAGGCGTTAGGCGACCCCAATGGCGATCCGGGCAAGACGCGGATATTCGGGATCAGCCAAATTACTGAGGCTTTCAAGGTCATCGGGACTGAACCATCCAAGCTCAGAATGTTCATCGCAAACGTTTCGCGGTTCGCCACCGTCCCATTCCGTAATCTGATAAATATGGCTGATGGAATCGCCGTATAGGTCCGGCCTTTTCTCATCCACTGCGCCGATCTTCTGAAACTGCGTTGGACGAATGCCGAGTTCTTCGCCCATCTCCCGAACCAGCGCCTGTTCCAGTGTTTCACCGGGCTCAACATGACCTCCCGGCGCATCCCAATGATTGGGCCACGCCTTCTTCCACGGTGAGCGCAGGCCCATCAGAATTTTTCGCTCGTCATTGACCAGCATGGCACCTACCGTGACAACTTTATCCTTCATCCTGGCGCTCCTGTCATAGCGATGCGTTTGTCAGTCAACTTAACAGCGGGCTTACCAACGCACATCGCCAATTTTTAACGGCCAAGATGTTTGGAATGCCATTGGAGATGCTCATCCATGAAGGACGAGATGAAGAAATAGGAATGGTCATAGCCTTCGCGCATATTGAGTGTGAGTGGGATGCCAGCTTTCTTGCAGACTTCTTCCAATAGCCAAGGACGCAGACCTTCATCGAGAAAACCATCTGCCGTGCCCTGATCGATCAGAAACTCAGGAAAGCGCGCGCCATCCTCAATCAGCAACGTCGCGTCATAGGCGCGCCATGCGCGCTCTTCCATACCGAGATATTTTTGAAATGCAGGCTTCGACCAGTCGGCTGTTGAAGGCTGAACAATCGGTGCGAAAGCCGATGCAGATTTGAAGCGCTCAGGATTTTTCAACGCAATCGTTAATGCACCATGTCCGCCCATCGAATGGCCGGTGATGGCCTGACGCGCCATGTCGAGCGGGAATTCTTGTGCCACCAGCTCGGTCAGTTCCTTGGTGATGTAGCTATACATCTGATAGTTCTTGGCAAAAGGCTCCTGCGTGGCATCGACATAAAAGCCAGCACCTTTGCCAAACTGCCAGTTCTGCGGCTCGTCAGGCACATGTTCACCGCGTGGGCTGGTATCCGGGCAAATAACGGCAATTCCCAATTCGGAAGCCTTTTGCCGATATTCACCCTTGTCCATCACATTCTGATGCGTGCAGGTAAGGCCGGAGAGATACCACAGCACAGGCACCGGACCGTCCTTGGCCTGTGGCGGCAGGAAAACGGCAAAGGTCATTTCGCACTGATTGGTTTCGCTTTTATGACGATAGACGCCCTGTGTTCCACCAAAGCATTTTGCAGTTGAGATCGTTTCCATGAATAACCCTAACTCCCAAGCGCCACGACCACATTCACTGTCGCTGCGACAAGGACCGTATTGAAAAAGAATGACACGACGCTGTGCAGAAGCGTTACTTTTCGCATCGCGGTCGTCGTGACATTGGTGTCGGAAGTCTGTGCCGTCATGCCGATGGTGAAGGCGTAATAGGCGAAATCCCAGCCGGATGGCGCGGGCGTCTCAGGAAATGCAAATCCACCTTTCACGCGGCTGGCATGGGCTGAATCTTTTCCGGCAGGTTCTGTTGGTTGCCAAAACATATGAGCGTAGTGAATCGCCGTCATCATGTGGATTGTGCACCATCCCAGCGGTACCGCGGCAAGCGTCATAATCAGCGAAAACAGATCGGCTTGGGGTTTCTGATTGATCAGAACGAACAGCGACACGATCGCCACAACAACGGTGGCAAAAGTCACCAGAAAAATGATCCAGGTAGGCTCATCCGCTGTTGCTGCATGTTTTTTAAGATAGGACGCTGTGAGCTTGGGTAAAGCCACAAGCGCCAGAACGAGATAGAGCACAAAGAAACAGTTGGCCCCGATGACCGGGGCGAGCGGACTTTTTAAAAGCCAGGCAATAATGAAGATTGCCGCACCGCCAATGGCTGCCAGATAAAAGGACATATGGCGGTGTAGCAAAAGCATCAGGTGGCACTTTCCTGTGGTGTAAGCCGCATGTCGACATGCGGAATACCGTCTTCGAGATATTCTTCCGAAACAGCGACAAAGCCGAATGAGCCATAGAATTTCTGCAAATGGCTCTGTCCGCCAAGCTCGATGGCAATGCCCGGAAAACGCGCCTGTGCAAAGACAATCGCCTCTTTCATCAGCCGCTGACCAAGCTTGTAACCACGATAATCCCGCGCCACGACGACACGTCCGATTTTCACCGGCTTGCCATCCTTCTCCGGCGGCAGAACCCGCAAACTCGCTGCAAGTTCTTCACCATCGAGAATGCGCAAGTGAAACGCGTCGTAATCCTTGCCGTCGATTTCGGGGTATGGGCAATTCTGCTCCACCACAAAAACGTCCACGCGCAGCTTCAGCATCGCATAAAGCGCGCGCGGGGTCAGCTTGTCGATTTCATCCCAATGGGAAATGAAACGCTTTTCACCCATCAGTACACAATCACCGAGCGGATGGACTTGCCTTCATGCATCAGATCAAAGGCCGTGTTGATTTCATCAAGCGGCATGGTGTGGGTGATGAGGCTGTCGATGTCGATCTTGCCTTCCATGTACCAGTCAACGATTTTCGGCACATCGGTACGACCGCGTGCGCCACCAAAGGCAGTGCCCTTCCAGACGCGTCCGGTGACGAGCTGGAACGGACGTGTCGCGATTTCCTTGCCGGCTTCGGCCACGCCGATGATGATCGATTCACCCCAGCCGCGATGGCAGCATTCGAGCGCTTGACGCATGACATCGGTGTTGCCGGTGGCATCGAACGAATAATCCGCGCCGCCGTCCGTCAGGTCCTGAATGGCTTGCACGACCTTGTCATTGCCGATTTCGCGCGGGTTGATAAAGTCGGTCATGCCGAATTTCTTGGCCATTTCCACCTTGGATGGATTGATGTCCACACCAATGATCTTGTCTGCACCAACCATGCGCGCGCCCTGAATGACATTGAGGCCAATGCCGCCAAGACCGAACACCACAACATTGGAACCCGGACGAACTTTTGCCGTGTAAATAACCGCGCCAATGCCGGTGGTGACGCCGCAACCAATATAGCAGATCTTGTCAAAAGGCGCATCTTCGCGAACCTTGGCAACTGCGATTTCCGGCAGAACGGTGAAGTTCGAGAAGGTCGAGCAGCCCATATAATGGAACACTTCGCCGCCGTCGCATGAAAAGCGGGTGGTGCGGTCTGGCATCAGGCCCTGACCCTGCGTTGCGCGGATCGAGGTGCAGAGGTTCGAACGCTGCGACAGGCAGGTTTTGCACTGGCGGCATTCCGGCGTGTAAAGCGGGATCACGTGATCGCCCGGCTTGACCGAAGTCACACCCGCACCCACTTCGCGCACAATGCCAGCACCTTCATGGCCTAGGATTGCCGGAAACTTGCCTTCTGAATCAAGACCGGAAAGCGTGTAGGCGTCGGTGTGGCAAACGCCGGTCGCCATGATTTCGACCAGCACTTCGCCAGCGCGTGGGCCACCGATTTCAACGGTTTCGATGGTGAGCGGCTTTTTTGCCTCCCAGGCAACGGCTGCGCGTGACTTCATGTTTGCAATCCTTTTTTCCGTGCGACCTATTTGAGATAGGTGCGCAAAATCCGCATGATTTCGTCGATCTCTGCATCGGGATCAGCCACAGCATCGCGAGCTATTGTCTCGCGTGCTTTTCCGAATGTCTCGCGAAAATGGCTTTCCAGCACTTCCGCCATCAATCCGTTGGCAGCCCCGCGCATTGCTGCAATCTGCTGCAAAAGGGCCGCACATTCCGTACCTTCTTCCACCGCACGCTCCAGCGCCTCGGCCTGCCCTTTAATACGGCGCAGGCGCGTCAAAGCGCGCTTCTTGTCTTCCGGTGAATGCGGCATGGAATCTCCCGATTTTCACGAAGCCTATATACTATAGGGGAGTATGTCAATTGCTCCCGAATTGCCTTTTGTGAGCATGGTTTTCTCAGCAATTGGCGTGGCCCGGATTTTATAGCATTTCCAGCAAAAGTGCGAAGCGGTTTTGCATCGGATAATGCGTAAAAACAAACAGTTACAGCGGTTCAATCTTAACTGGAGCTGCTGTAATCCTCAAGTTTGAGATGCAACAGCGGATAAGGGCGTCCCTGATCATCGGTTTCCGAACGACCTGTTTCGACAAAACCCACATGGCGATAAAAGCCTAAGCCTTGCGTGTTCTGCTCGTTCACATCAACGGTCAGCGTGCCGCGTTTTTTCGCGTGCGTAATCATATGTTTGCCAATACCCTTGCCGCGCTGATCGGGCGAAATGAACAGGCTGTCGATATTGTTATCGGTCATGCCCATGAAGCCGACCGGTTTGCCCTCATCCTCGATAACATCGACTTCCACATTTGGCAGATATTGTTCGCCGACCAGCTTTTCGATCTCATCGAAATCTTCACGGCTGAGAAAATCGTGCGTCGCCAGAACGCTTGCGCGCCAGATAGCCGTAAGGGCAGGGGCGTCGGCAGGTGTGGATTTTCGGATATGGATCATCGTCGCTCCTTGTGGGATAAGCACCAAAGCAACGCCTTTATAATACGGAATTTCATTTGACGAGTCTGCCCGATCTTCCCGTTATCCGCATTCTGCCGCAACTGGATGCCGCTTTTGCCAATCATGCAAGTGCAGTTCTGGTTGCCCCTCCCGGCGCGGGTAAGACAACGCTGGTGCCACTGCATTTTTTAAATGCAAGCTGGCGCGGCGATGGCATGATTGTGCTGCTTGAGCCGCGCCGACTGGCAGCACGCGCGAGCGCCCGCCGTATGGCGCAGATCTTGGGTGAAGAGCCGGGCGAAACGGTCGGCTATCGTATGCGCCTTGAAAGCAAGGTCTCGGCGAAGACCAAAATTCTCGTCGTCACTGAGGGCGTTTTTGCACGCATGATCGTCGATGATCCGGACCTCAAGGGCATCGCCGCTGTTCTGTTTGATGAGTTTCACGAGCGTAGCCTTGATGCTGATTTTGGTCTGGCGCTGGCGCTTGATGTGCAGGCCGCTTTGCGCGAGGATCTCAAAATATTGGTTATGTCGGCAACGCTGGATGGTGCGCGGGTAGCCTCACTTTTGGGCGACGCGCCGATTATTGAGAGCGAAGGTCGCGCTTTTCCCGTCGATATTCGCCACCGCGAGCGCAAGCCGGATCAGCGCATTGAAGATGCGATGGTAAGCGCCATCCGTGAAGCGCTGGCGGACGAAACGGGCAGCATTCTCGCTTTCCTTCCCGGTCAGGGCGAGATCGAACGCACCGCAGCAAGCCTGGAAAAATTCCTGCCTGCCAATATCATTCTCGCGCCGCTTTATGGCGCAATGGAGGGCCGAGATCAGGATGCGGCAATCAAGCCAGCGCCCACAGGTTTCCGCAAGGTCGTGCTGGCAACATCCATTGCCGAAACCTCCATCACCATCGATGGGGTTCGGGTGGTGATCGATTCTGGCCTTGCCCGCCTGCCAAAATACGAACCTGCTACGGGCCTCACGCGTCTTGAGACGGTGCGCACGTCACGCGCAAGTGCTGATCAGCGGGCTGGTCGCGCCGGTCGTACCGAGCCGGGCATCGCTATTCGCCTCTGGCATCAGGGTCAAACGGCGTCACTCCCTGCTTTCTCGCCGCCCGAAATTCTGGAGGCCGATCTTTCCGGCCTTGTGCTTGATGCGGCTGCTTGGGGCGTGACCGATCCAGCAACTTTGTCGCTGCTCGATAAGCCACCCGCACCCGCGCTCAAAGAAGCCAAAGCGCTGCTCGTGCGGCTTGGTGCGCTGGATGATGACGGACGCCTAACCGCCGATGGCGAGGCCATGCGCTCACTGGCACTCCCTGCGCGTCTGGCGCATATGGTGGCGGAAGCGGGAAAACGCGGCGAGGCTTTGCGGGCAGCAGAACTCGCCATGCTTTTGACCGAGCGTGGTCTTGGTGGCAATGAAACCGATCTCGATACGCGCATGTCGCGGTTCCGCAATGATCGCTCTGATCGCGCGCAACGCGCAAAAAATCTCGCTAAACGGCTGGCAGCCAATGTGCCAAACAGGGGCGAAGCAGCAGGTTCAAGTGTTGGCCGTATGTTGATTGACGCCTATCCAGACCGTATCGCTAAGGCGCGTGGCGCAAAGGGGCAATTTCTGCTGGCCAATGGGCGTGGTGGCGAAGTCGATCCAGCGATCAGCCTCAGCCGTGCGCAATGGCTGGTGGTGGCCGATATGTCGGGTAAAGCAGGCCGTGCGCGTATCTTGTCTGCGGCAGAAGTGTCAGAGACGGAAATCCGTGCAGCCCTCGGCAATAAGATCGAGAGCGGACGACAGATCGTCTATGATGCGGACAAGAACGCGCTGCGTGCGCGTGAAGCCGTGCGCATCGGCGCGATTGCTTTGTCGGAGAAGCCATTGGCTGCGCCTTCGGGTGCGGTTGCTGATGAGGGCGTCATCGCTGCCGTGCGCGAGCATGGTTTGCAGATTCTGCCATGGGGCAAAGAAGCCGAAATTCTGCGCCGTCGTCTCGGCTGGCTTTATCGCGGGCTTGGCGATCCATGGCCATCGATGGATGACGACAATCTTGTTGAACGTCTTGATGACTGGTTGCTGCCATTTCTCACAGGCGAGGCGCAACTCGACCGCATCCCGGCGCATGTGCTGAAAAACGGTTTGATGAGCCTTGTGCCGTTTGACCTGCAACGCAGCGTCGATCAGCTGGCACCGACGCATTTTGAGGTGCCGACCGGCTCGAATATTCCGATCCGTTATGATGCGGATGAGCCGATCCTGGCCGTTCGTGTACAGGAGTTATTCGGTTTGAGCATTCACCCGGCCATTGCCAATGGCAAAGTACCGCTCCTGCTGGAGCTGCTTTCGCCTGCCCATCGACCAATCCAGATCACGCGCGATCTTCCGGGCTTCTGGGCTGGCTCATGGGCCGATGTGCGCACCGACATGCGTGGTCGCTATCCGCGTCATGTCTGGCCGGAAGATCCGGCCAATGCGCAAGCGACGCGCAGAGCAAAACCGCGCGGCACTTGATGACGATCAAGAATGCAGAACCACGTGAACCTCATCCTGATCGCGGATGTTGAGGCTTTCACGGATACGCTTTTCTGAGATCAGCTCAAGGCAATCGTGCATATGCGATCCGATACGCCGGAAAACCCACACATTCATGGAATGGGAATGCGCGTGAAGCGTGGCCCGCCAAGCCTGCCCTGTGCCGCGGCGCGGCTTGAAAAGTTTGCGCCGCAGGCTGTTGTTCACAATTTCGTGCTGTGGGATAACGATGCTCGGTGGAACGAGGCCGCGATCCAGCGCCTTTAGCTGTTTGCGATGGCTTCGCAGAATGGGTGGATATTCCACGATCTGCACATTCAATGAGCCGGAAGCAAACCGATCCGGCCAGTCGCTAGGTGCATTCAAAAGTTTTTTCTTACCCGGAATAACAAGCTCTGAATGCCTGCCCAAGCCTGATGATATCTTCCCCCTGAAGATAACCATGCGTGCCCTCCTACGCTTGTTATTGGGTGTTATAAATTATTCACAAAATTGACACAATTTATCTGGGCGCGCCCTGAAGGCAACGTGATTGCGCATAAAGCCCGGTAAACTAAGGGGTATCCGTCGTTGCTTGTTAAGCTGCGACTGGATGACACAGTTCTGCTTGCATGAATATTTGCGCTGTCGCATAAGAAGCCAAAAGCGGTTTTGTTCTCGTCAGCTTTTTTGATTGGTATTTTTGAGCACAAAACTGTTTCACATTTTCTGGAATGTCTGGGAGTGGCTATGCACGCAGAATTCGATAATCGCGCTTCCAATCTCTCACGCAGGCCACGTCTGACTACATTGGTGCGTTTGCGCTGGTTGGCTATTGCGGGGCAGACAGCGGCAGTTTTGTTCGTGGCGCTTTATCTGCAATTCAGCTTCGCAATCAGCATTTGCCTCGCCTTGATTTCATCTTCAGCCTGGCTCAATCTCTATCTGGCTTTTCGCTTTCCAAACAATCATCGGCTCAATCCCGATGCTGCAAGTCTGGTGCTGGCTTTCGATATTCTGCAATTGGCGGGGCTGCTTTATCTCACCGGTGGTTTGCAGAACCCGTTTATCATTTTGATGATTGCGCCTGTCATTATCTCGGCGACATCGCTTTCGGTCAGGCATACCTTGGCGCTGGCATTGCTGGTGGTTTTTTGCACCACATTTTTGTTGATGCATCACCGCCCTTTGCCCTGGTATCCGGGTGAAACACTGGTTTTGCCGTTTCTTTTTGTGGGCGGCATCTGGTGCGCCATCATTTCGGCGCTGGGCTTTACCGGCGTCTACGCCTATCGCATCGCCGAAGAAACCCGACAGTTAGGCGACGCTTTGACGGCAACGGAACTCATACTCCAGCGTGAGCAGCATCTGACCGCGCTTGACGGGCTTGCCGCTGCTGCCGCCCATGAACTGGGAACACCCCTTGCCACCATCACGCTTGTGGTCAAGGAAATGCAGCGCACCTATGCAAAAAAGCCCGATAGCGACCCCGCATTGGCGGAAGATATTGCGCTGCTGCAATCGCAGGCGGCGCGCTGTCGCGAAATTTTGCAGCGCCTGACCAGCCTGTCTTCGGAAAATGAAGAACATATGTCACGTTTGCCGTTCTCGTCGCTGATTGAGGAAGTGATTGAGCCGCATCGCAACTTTGGCGTTGCGCTTGAGGTTACAAAGATTGATGGACCCAAGCCTGAACCGGTTGTGCGTCGCAATCCGGGTCTGCTTTATGGACTTGGCAATCTGGTGGAAAATGCCGTCGATTTTGCAAGCGACAAGGTGAGCGTGACCTGGGGTTGGACCGACGCTCATGTGACAGTGACCATCGAAGATGATGGCGAAGGGTTCAAGCCGGAAATTCTTGACCGAATCGGTGAGCCCTACATGACCAGTCGCGACAGCACGCATAATGGCGGTGGCGGACTTGGTCTGGGGCTATTTATTGCGAAAACCTTGCTGGAGCGTTCGGGCGCGCAGATCAGCTTCAGAAACCGAAAGAATCCGGGGCAGGGTGCGGAAGTGAAGGTGGTTTGGCCACGCGCCGCCTTCATTGTAAGCCAATGAAACCATTCAATATTCTATAAATCTGCGCCGTGAATTTCTTTTATATAAAAAGAAAAGGCTGTTTTGATCTTTGAGTCTTTGCTTCAAAAGCGCGTGTAAATACAAGGATTTGCCTACCTCTAATATGGCATTTTTTTGTTCGGATTGCCTCAACAATTCAATGGCTATTTGACTTTTTGACGCAGGGGTATCAATAAGGGAATAAAAATACAGGCAGGAAGCACCCATGGAAGACTTGAAGCAGGAAGACACCGAAGCCATTGGCAACGATCCCACCCTCCTTCTGGTTGATGATGACAAGCCTTTCTTGCAGCGTCTGGCGCGTGCCATGGAAGGCCGTGGCTTTCAGGTGACGACTGCAGAATCGGTTGAAGAAGGTATTGCTGCAGCGAAAGCCGCAGCACCCGCTTATGCTGTGGTCGACATGCGCCTTGGCGATGGAAATGGCCTTGATGTCATCGAAGCCATTCGTTCGCGCCGCACCGATACGCGTGCAATCGTGTTGACCGGCTATGGCAATATCGCGACGGCTGTGAACGCAGTGAAGCTTGGTGCAATCGACTATCTTTCCAAGCCTGCCGATGCCGATGAGGTTTTCGCGGCTCTGACCCGGCGTCCGGGCGAAAAAGTCGCGCCACCGGAAAATCCGATGTCTGCCGACCGCGTTCGCTGGGAACATATTCAACGCGTTTATGAAATGTGTGAGCGCAATGTTTCCGAAACGGCGCGCCGTCTCAATATGCATCGCCGTACTTTGCAGCGGATTCTGGCCAAGCGCGCGCCGCGCTAGTCAATCGAGTTAATCAATGTCTGTCTCGGGGACATTGAGACCTGCAAGCTCTGCTATCGTCAGGCGTGCAGCACCCGCTCGTGCGAAGCGCAGCATCAGCGCCTTGCGGGTCGCGCCGGGAAGCTTGTGTTCCGGCGCATCGCGCAGAATTTCAGCCCCATAACCATCCGATAAGATAAAGCCGCAATCGTCCGGGAAGATGTCGCGTGGCACAGATGGATGTGTCGCAAAAAACAGCCGGTCGCAATAGGCGCGATAGTCCGGCCATTTCCGATCTGCCTTCCAGTCTTCGATGGATGATTTAATCTCAACAATCCAGATTTCGCTTTTGCGACTGACAGCGATCAGATCAGCACGCCGTCCCGAAGCAAGTGGCAATTCGGGCAGCGTTGCCAATCCCATGTCCAGAAACAGGCGTTGTACACCGCGACGCACGAGCATCGCGTTTTCAGATTGCCTTCCATCGGAAAGCGGGTGGGTTTTGTGGGGAATCACGATTGGCATGGCTGTATTGTGCGCTCCTGCCCGCGTGTCGGGCAAACACAAAACACAACCGCGAGGAAAATGGCAAAAAAGAGGCTGCTCATAAATTTTTAAATCACGGTTAACGGCTGGTTAAGAATCCTCCCGCATATTTGCGACCAAGAGAGCAATGCGCTCGTGTTTTTGCTATTTTGGTCTGGGGGAAATTCATGAAGTCTCGCGTCTTGCAACTGGCCGCAACGCTGCTTCTGGGCGGAATGCTCGCCGGCTGTTCCACTGTTGGTGGCACATTCTATACGGCATCCTATTCGTCGGTCAGCGATGCTGGTTATACAATTCCCGCCATTCCGAATGAAAAAATCCCGCAGCAATATCGTCGCCAGATCGTCAAATATCAGACCAACGAAGCGCCGGGCACGATTATCGTCGATACGGGCGAGAAGTTCCTTTATCTGGTGCAGCCGGATGGCAAAGCGATGCGTTACGGCATCGGCGTGGGTCGCGAAGGCTTCGGCTGGTCGGGAACAGCGCGTGTTGCCATGAAGCGTGAATGGCCGACATGGACGCCACCAGCGGCTATGATCAAGCGTCAGCCGGAGCTGGCGAAATATCGCAACGGTATGCAACCCGGTCTCAAGAACCCGCTGGGTGCACGTGCGCTTTATCTCTACAATAAGAGCGGCGACACCGGCTATCGTATTCATGGAACGCCGGAATGGTGGTCGATCGGCAAGGCGATGTCATCAGGCTGCGTTCGCATGATGAATCAGGATATTCTAGATCTTTATGAGCGTGCCGAACAAGGAGCCAAGGTTATCGTCCGATAAGATAAGATATAAAAAAGGCCGCTGAAAAGCGGCCTTTTTGTTAGCATTTATAAAGACTTAAATCTGCTCGACCTGCTGCACTTCCGGTACGAAATGGCGCAGAAGGTTCTGAATGCCGTGCTTGAGCGTCGCCGTCGATGACGGGCAACCGGAGCATGCACCCTTCATGTGCAAAAACACGGTCCCGTTTTCAAAACCGCGGAAGGTGATATCGCCGCCATCCTGTGCCACAGCCGGGCGGACGCGGGTTTCGATCAGCTCCTTGATCGTTTCAACGATCTCAACATCGGCTTCATCGAAGAATTCTTCTTCATCATGAGCATCCCCGGCGGCTGCACCTGCATTGCCAGCCATGGCAGCTGCGCCCGACATGAAATGTTCCATGATCGTGCCCAGAATAGCCGGTTTCAGATGCTGCCATTCGCCGTCTTCCTTGGTGACTGTGATAAAATCATAACCAAAGAAAACGCCGGTGACGCCCGGAACTGCGAACAGCTTGGCTGCAAGCGGCGATGTATTGCCTGCGCTTGCGGCATCGCGGAAATCCGCAGTACCCTCTGGCATGACCACTTTACCCGGCAGAAACTTGAGGGTTGCCGGGTTTGGTGTGGTCTCGGTCTGGATGAACATCGTCGTTCTCCGCTTTCACTGTCTGAAACTTTTCGTAAACATGGATAGGCGTAAAGGCAGATTTTGCCAAGAACGGTCCTACATAATCTATCATCAATATAGGGTGATTAGGTCACCGCATCAATGTCTTCATCGGAAAGACTGGATGGAATGACGGTCACAGGGATCTGGAACTGGGCGCGATTGGCAATAGACTGGACGAGAGGGCCGGGGCCGTCTTTGCCGGAACCTGCAGCCAGCACAAGAATGGCTATGTCCTGATCTTCTTCAATGAGGCTGGGCAATTCATCACTGATCAACCCTTCGCGGATGATCAGCTCCGGCTCAATGCCCTGTTCTTCACGCACTTTGGCTGCGAATTTTTCAAGCGTCGAGCGTGCACGTTCTTCAGCTTCAGCACGCATAATTTCGCCAACGCCCAGGATTTGTTGAAAATCGGAATTGTCGATGACAAAAAGCATGACCAACGCGCCATTTGAGTTTTTGGCGCGGCGCGCGGCATAAGCAACGGCACGCCCGCATTCAGGCGTCTCGTCAATCACGGCAAGAAACTTGCGGCGGTGACCGGCTTCCCGGCTAAGTCGTTTTGATACCATGGCGATAATGTGGCATTCTAAGACGTCGCCCGCAAGCAGGCGACGTCAGAATATTACACGTCATATTTATCAGTCTTGCAGCCAGCCGATGATGTCGCGCACATGACGCATATTGGTTTCTGCAACCGTTCTTGCGCGTTCGCCACCATCTTTCAGAACACTGTCGATATAGGCAGGATCAGCCACCAGACGACGCATTTCATGGGTGATTGGCGACAGTTTTGAAACTGCCAGATCAGCAAGAGCAGCTTTGAATTCGGAGAACTGACGTCCACCGAATTCACCCAGAATGTCTTCCTTCGACTTTGAAGAAAGGGCTGCATAGATACCGACAAGGTTGTCCGCTTCCGGCCGTCCAGCCAGGCCATCAATTTCCGAAGGCAAGCCTTCCGAGTCGGTCTTGGCCTTGCGGACCTTCTTGTTGATGGTGTCTTCGTCATCAATCAGATTGATGCGCGACAGATCCGACGGATCAGATTTCGACATTTTCTTGGTGCCATCGCGCAGCGACATGATGCGCATGGCTGGACCCGAAATCATCGGCTCGGTCAGCGGGAAGAAGCCGGAAACCTGCTCGTCTCCCACCTGCATATCCACGCCGATACCGAGTGACGCGATGCGGTCGGAATAATCATTGTTGAATTTTTGGGCGATGTCGCGCGTCAGCTCCAGATGCTGTTTCTGATCTTCGCCCACAGGCACATGCGTTGCGCGATAAAGCAGAATGTCAGCCGCCATCAGGCTTGGATAAGCGAAGAGGCCGAGCGAAGCATTTTCGCGATCCTTGCCAGCCTTGTCCTTGAACTGCGTCATGCGGCTCATCCAGCCGATGCGCGCCACGCAGTTGAACACCCATGCAAGCTCGGCGTGCTGCATCACGCGGCTCTGGTTGAAAACGATGCTGCGCTTGGGGTCGATACCGGCGGCAAGGAAGGCAGCCGTGACTTCGCGTGTTGACTGAATGAGTTCGAGCGGATCGGGTGAGACGGTCAGCGCGTGCATATCGACCACGCAATAAATGCATTCCTGTGTTTCCTGCACCTCGACCCACCGCTTGATGGCACCCAGATAATTACCAAGGTGAAGGTTTCCGGTCGGTTGAACGCCGGAGAAGACAAGCGGCTTAAACGTGCTCATGATATGATCCTGATGTTGGCCTTCGCCGGTGGAGAGCGAAGGGTATTTATTATGATGCGGTGTTTTCGCAGAGCTGTGATTGCCTTTCAAGGCAATTATTCTTGATTGTCAGACTGTTTCTTTGTGCCACCACGCTTGATGCCGCGACGGATCATAGCCGTGTTCGCGCCGCCCAGTCCGAAGGCCAGACTAAAGTAGACGACCATGGCGCCTGCAACCATTGCCGCGACAGTTCCGGCGCGCACGCCAAAAGACGATGCCGATGACAACTCATGGGCAAAATAGCCAAGAGAAAAATGAATGCCCAAAGCCATGACAGCGGCTGCAATCAACAGGCGTGGAATACGCGTGAGAAGCGCAACATCATTGCCCCAATGACCGCGCTTCACCAGCGTTGCAAACAAAAGCGCTGCATTCACCCAGCCGGCGGTGATTTCTGCAATGGCGATGCCGCTCGGCCCCATGCGCGAAAACAGCGTGATCGCAAGTGTGATGTTCACAGCAACCGAAATGGCTGCGAAGATCATCGGCGTTCGGGTATCTTCGCGGGCAAAGAAGCCCGGAATAAACGCTTTGATCAGTACATAGGCAGGCAGGCCGATGCCATAAATTGCCAGAATATTGGAGACGACAAGTGTCGATTCTGCACTGAACTGCCCGCGTTCAAACAGCAGACGAACGATTGGTTCTGACATCACCAAAAGGGCTGCTGCTGCGGGAAGTGTGAGAAACAGCGTGAACTCGACCGAGCGATTTTGTAGGTTTGCGGCTTCCTGCATATGCCCGCCGCGCAACGCGCGCGACAATTCCGGCAGAAGCACGGTTGCAACCGCAATGCCCACCACGCCAAGCGGCAACTGATAAATGCGATCAGCATAGACGAGTGAGGAGACAGCCCCTTCCATGCCTGACGCAATATTGGTGTTGATCAGCAGATTGATCTGCGTGATGCCGCCGGTAATAGCGGCAGGAAGTGCGAGCACCAGCAGTCGTTTGACACCGGGTGTGAGGCGCGGACGACGAAAGCCGATTTTGATGCCAGCAACGCGCACATCGATCCAGACGATGGCAAGCTGCACAAGCCCCGCCGCCATCACCCCCCACGAAAGCGCATAGCCGACAGCCAGCGCGTCATAGCCCTGCCACCATGCGAAAGCCAGAACAGCAATCAGGATGATGTTGAGAAAGACTGGAGCTACGGCTGCTGCAAAATAGCGATGCAGCGAATTGAGCATACCTGCCATCATCGAAGCAAGCGACATACAGGCGAGATAGGGAAACATGATGATCGCCAGCCGCACCGTATTGTCGAATTTTACCGGATCATCGGTAAAGCCCGGCGCAATGACTGTGCGCACGATAAATGGCATGGAGATTTCCATGACGATGGTGATGAAAAGCAGCACCGTGAACAGAACGCCGAAGACTTCTTCGGAAAAGCGGCGCGCGCCATCCATGCCGTTTTTTTCGATTTCCTTGGCAAAAAGCGGCACGAAGGCGGCGTTGAATGCGCCTTCGGCAAACAACCGGCGAAATGTGTTCGGGAAACGGAAAGCCGCATTGAACGCATCCGCAACCGGTCCGGTGCCAAGCGCTGCCGCCATGAACATTTCACGCGTGAAGCCGAAAATGCGGCTCATCAGCGTGCCAGACGCAACGGTTGCGAATTTCTTGACCAAACTCATTGACTAAAAAACCTATGCTGCTGCGCGACCGTTGGTCTTGGCGGTGTTTTCGCCGCTAAGCACGGCAATAAGCTTGCGCCTGATATTGCCCTGACGCGTTGCGTTTGAAATTTTGTGTCCCACGAGATCCGTGACATAGAAACTATCGATGACCTTCTCGCCAAAGGTGGTGATGTGGGCTGAAGCAATATCCAGTGACAAGTCGGAAATAAGGCCAGTCAGTTCCGATAAAAGACCGGGCCGGTCAAGACCTTCCACTTCGATAACCGTGAATTTGTCGGAGAGTGTGTTGTTAATCTCCACATGCGGCTCGACTTTGAAGGCTTTGGTGCCCCTCTTGGGCTTTGTGCGTTTGGCCAGCACATCCGGCAGATGAGCTTTGCCGGACAGCACATCTTCGATCACCTTGCCAACCCGCTCCGCACGGCGGCGTTCGTCTTCGTCGGTATCGAATTCGCGGCTGATCAGGATCGTATCAAGCGCGCGTCCATCGCCGGTGGTGAAAATCTGCGCGTCGACAATATTGCCGCCAGCCGCCGCGCAGGCACCGGTGATAATCGACAGAAGGCGTGGATGGTCGGGTGCAAGGACGGTAATTTCCGTCACTGCCTCAAATGTGTGTGGTTTGGCCATCGTGGCAAGGACGCGACCATTGCGATCTGTTTCGCGGATGAAATGCGCATGGCGCACCTGATCGTCGAGGCTGACGGTCAGGAAATAATTGGTGTAATGCAGGCCAAGATAGGCATCGCGCTCGGCTTCTGGCCAGTCGGCAAGCTTCTCAGCCAAAGCCGCGCGCGCCTGCCGGTCACGGTCTGCGCGCGGGAGTTCCGAGAAGCCCCCTGTCAGCACCAGTTCTGTTTCGTAAAAAAGTGTGCGCAGAAGCTGGCCTTTCCAGCCATTCCACACACCGGGGCCAACACCCTTGATGTCGCAAACAGTGAGGATCAGAAGCAGCCTGAGCCGTTCCATTGTCTGCACGGTATCGGCAAAATCGACAATCGTCTTGCGGTCATTGAGATCGCGCGATTGTGCAACCATGCTCATGGTTAGATGTTCGCGCACCAGCCATTCTACGGTTTTTGTTTCGGACGCGGACAGGCCAAAACGCGGGCAGAGCCTGCGTGCAATGCGGGCACCGGCGATAGAATGATCTTCAGGTCTGCCCTTGGCAATATCATGCAGGAGTAAAGCGACATACAGCACGACGCGATCCCGCCGCATGGCGCTGACGAGATGATTGGCCAGCGGATGCTCGTTTTCCAACTCGCCATGTTCAATCTCGGAAAGCACGGCTATACAGCGCAGAAGATGTTCATCGACCGTATAGTGATGATACATGTTGAATTGCATCATCGCGACGATCTTGCCAAAATCCGGGATGAATTTACCAAGCACGCCGGATTCATTCATGCGCCGCAGGATGAGTTCTGGATTGCGCGGCGAGGTCAGCACTTCCAGAAACAGCTTGTTGGCTTCCGGGTTTTCGCGCAACTCGGCATTGATCAGTTTCAGCGAGCGGGTGAGCTGCTGCATGGCATCAGGATGGAACTCCAGTCCCAGCTTGTCTGCCAGATGAAAAATCCGAATGATATTGACCCGATCGCGTTTGAACACATCGGCATCGGCAATGTTAATGCGATGGTTTTCTGAGACAAAATCATTGCTTCCGGCAAGTTTACGCTTGCGGCGTGAGAAGGTAAGGAAGATGCGGTTAAAGCCCGGCACGTGCTTGGCCTGTTCCTCTTCCAGCGCCGCACAAAGAATGCGCGTCAGATCGCCGACATCCTTGGCGACCAGGAAGTAATGCTTCATGAAGCGCTCGACATAGTTCTGGCCAGGATGGGCGGTATAGCCCAGACGCTGCGCGATTTCCGGCTGAATGTCGAAGGACAGGCGTTCTTCTGCCTTGAGCGTCGCAAAATGCATATGGCAGCGCACCGCCCAGAGGAAATCTTCTGCCTTGTTGAACAGCTTGAGTTCTGCGCGTGAAAGCACGCCAAGCTTGACCAGTTCTTCCTTGCTTTTGACACGGTAGAAATATTTGGCGATCCAGAACAATGTATGCAGATCGCGCAGGCCGCCTTTGCCTTCCTTGACGTTTGGTTCGACCAGATAGCGGGTTTCGCCTGCCTTTTTGTGTCGATTGTCGCGTTCTGCAAGCTTGGCCTGAATGAATTCAGGGCCGGTATCTTTGACCACTTCTTCATCAAAACGCGTGTTGAGCGCATTGAACAGATCGCGATTGCCGATGATGAAACGCGCATCCAGAATGGCGGTACGGATTGTCATGTCTTCGCGCGAAAGGCGGATGCATTCATCGATATTGCGCGTGGAATGGCCGACTTTCAGGCCCATATCCCACAGCATATAGAGCATATATTCCGCAACCTGCTCGCCCCATGGCGTCTGCTTATAGGGTAGCAGAAACAAAAGATCGATGTCGGAGCCGGGGGCAAGTCCGCCGCGCCCATAGCCACCAACGGCGACAATCGCCATGTTTTCGGCTTTGGATGGGTTCGTCATCGGATAGGCTTTGGTGCTGGCAAACTCAAACAGCACGCTGATCAGCGTATCCATGAGATAAGACAGGCGCCGCGCGCAGAGCGTGCCGCCGCCATCTTTCATCAGCAGGCTTTCAGCATTGGCGCGACCGCGGATCAGAGCGTCTTTGAGCGCATGAAGCACAACCTTGCGAACAGGCAGGCTTTGATAGCTTTCATCGGCTGAATCCGCCAGCTCATTGAGCTTGCGGCGAAGGGCTTCGGGATTGACGATTTCTTCAAGCTTCAGGTCGTGTGCGCTCATGCGGCTTGTATGTCCGGCTTTGGGGAAGGGACTTGCGATGACGGAACTATCCTATAGCCGGTTTTAAATTGTATGAATATTCAAAAGAAAGGGCCGGGCATTGCCCGGCCTTTCGCTGTTTCAATTACCGGCATTATAGGCGGTAATCGCTGCCATATTGACGATGTCGGTATCTTTTGCGCCAATGCTCACGATCTGCGCTGGTTTGTCGAGGCCGACCAGCAGAGGGCCGATGATGGTCGCGCCACCCAGTTCCTGAAGCATATTGGCTGCAATCGATGCCGAGTGATTGTCTGGCGTGACGATGACATTGGCAGGGCCCGACAGGCGGATGAATGGATACTGGTCCATCAGTTTCGGGTTGAGAGCAACATCCGCGCTCATTTCGCCATCAAATTCGAAATCGACATGGCGGGTATTGAGAATGCGAACCGCTTCCTGAATGCGCGCCGAGCTTTCGCCACCCATATGGCCAAAGGTCGAAAAGGCGGTGAGTGCAACACGTGGCACATAGCCCATCCGGCGTGCCATGCCCGCGGCTTCCACCGCAATGTCAGCCAGTTCTTCAGCCGTTGGCTTTTCGTGAACAGCAGTGTCGGCGATAAACACCGTGCGGCCACGACAGAGCGCAATGGAGACACCGACCAGACGATGACCCGGCTTTGAATCAATCACGCGACGCACATCTTCAAGACCGGTTGCGTAGTTGCGGGTGATCCCCGTTACCATGCCATCCGCATCGCCCAGTGCCACCATACAGGCCGCAAAATGATTGCGGTCATTGTTGATCAGGCGGTGGCAATCGCGCGTCAAATAGCCTTTGCGCTGAAGTTTCGCGTAGAGATAGTCGGCATAGACCGCGTTGCGGCTCGACAGACGCGCATTGATGATTTCAATGCCCGGACGATTAAGATCAAGACCAGCTTCCTTGGCGGTTTCGGCAACACGCTCTTCGCGCCCCACCAGAATGGCAGTGCCAAGCCCCTGATTGACGTAGGAAACAGCGGCACGCATCGTTGGTTCTTCTTCACCTTCGGCAAAGACGATGCGCTTTGGCTGCCGGCGCACGCGCTCGTAAATGCCGCGCAGCGTGGAGGCAATCGGATCGCGGCGGGCGAGCAGTTCCTGCTTATAGGCTTCGATGTCTTCAATTGCGCGCCCGGCGACACCTGTTTCCATCGCGGCCTTGGCCACCGCCGCCGAAACGGTTGCGAGCAGACGCGGATCGAACGGAACCGGAATGATATATTGCGGACCAAAGCGCGGACGGCTGCCCTGATAGGCGGCCACCACATCATCCGGCACGTCTTCACGGGCCAGTTCTGCGATTGCGTAAACCGCTGCAATCTTCATTTCGTCATTGATCGTGGTGGCACGCACATCGAGTGCGCCACGGAAAATATACGGGAAGCCCAGCACGTTGTTGACCTGGTTCGGATAGTCCGAACGGCCGGTGGCAACGATGGCATCGTCACGCACTTCCGCGACATCTTCCGGCGTAACTTCCGGGTCTGGATTGGCCATGGCAAAGATGATTGGATTTGGCGCCATTGAACGCACCATTTCCTTGGTCAGTGCGCCCTTTGCCGAAACGCCGAAGAAGATATCGGCATCTTTCATCGCGTCTTCGAGCGTGCGCTTGGAAGTCTTGATGGCATGGGCCGACTTCCACTGGTTCATACCTTCTTCACGGCCCTGATAGACGACGCCTTTGGTATCGCAGAGGGTTACGTTTTCGGACGGGAAGCCGATGGCCTTGATCAGTTCGATACAGGCAATACCTGCCGAGCCAGCGCCATTGCAGACGAGCTTGGTATTCTTGATGTCGCGGCCCGTCAGTTGCAGCGCATTGATCATGCCGGCTGCGGCGATGATGGCGGTGCCATGCTGGTCATCATGGAAAACCGGAATATCCATCACTTCGCGCAGACGCTGTTCGATGATGAAGCAATCCGGAGCCTTGATGTCTTCGAGATTGATGCCGCCAAACGATGGGCCGAGATAGCGCACCGCATTGATGAATTCATCAATGTTTGTCGTATCGACTTCCAGATCGATGGAATCGACATCCGCAAAGCGCTTGAACAGCACGGCCTTGCCTTCCATCACAGGCTTGGAAGCCAGCGCGCCAAGATTGCCAAGGCCCAGAATGGCGGTGCCGTTGGAAATGACCGCAACCAGATTGCCCTTGGCCGTATAATCATAGGCGGTGGCGGGATTTTCCGCGATTGCCTTGACGGGTACTGCGACGCCCGGGGAATAGGCCAGCGAAAGGTCGCGCTGCGTGGTCATTGGCTTGGTGGGATTGATTTCCAGCTTGCCGGGGCGACCATGAGCGTGAAAGTCGAGTGCTTCCTTCTCACTGGCTGTGGGTGTGCGTTCTGGCGTGTTGCCCTTCGGCGTCGAGACTGGCATGTTCCCTCCGGTTTCTTCTGCGGGACGAATTCGATAACGCCAGTCCGCGGGAGTGTAAACAACGCATTTTGGAATAGATATTGATCCTAAAAAGCATGATATGGATATTATTATGTCTTTAAATGGATTTAAATCGCAATAAATGAAGGTTTGGCATGGAAGCGAAGGTCGAAGAAAAACAGTTGGAAGCGGGAGAAAATACCGCGCAGGAAACCGCTGTTCGCCTCACGCCCATGATGGAGCAGTATATTGAGATCAAAGCCGCGAATGTTGATTCGCTGCTTTTCTACCGCATGGGCGACTTTTACGAGCTGTTTTTTGACGATGCGGTTGAAGCTTCCAAGGCGCTCGGCATCACTCTGACCAAGCGCGGCAAGCATTTGGGCGACGATATTCCGATGTGCGGCGTGCCGGTCCATGCCTCTGATGATTATCTCCAACGTCTGATCGCCAAAGGCTATCGGGTTGCAGTTTGCGAGCAGATTGAAGATCCGGCGGAAGCCAAAAAGCGCGGCTCAAAATCGGTGGTCCGTCGCGATGTGATCCGGCTGGTCACACCCGGTACGATCACCGAAGAAAAGCTGCTTGATCCGTCAGAGGCCAATTATCTGATGGCGCTTGGCCGCACCAAGGGTGATGGCGCGCTGGCCCTTGCATGGATCGATATTTCAACCGGCACGTTCCGCGTTGCGGAGACAACGGAAGATCGGCTTTTTGCCGATGTTGCCCGTGTTGACCCGCGTGAACTGGTCGTCGCTGATACGGCCTTTCATGATGCAGACTTGCGCCCGATTTTTGATCTGATTGGAAAGTCGGTTGTGCCGCAGCCTGCGACACTGTTTGACAGTGCTGCCGCAGAAACCCGCATTCAGCGTTATTTCAATGTCGCAACCCTTGACGGTTTCGGGCAGTTCAGCCGTTCCGAATTGTCTGCCATTTCCGGTGCCATTGCCTATATTGAAAAGACACAGATTGCCGAGCGTCCGCCTTTGATGCGACCAGAGCGCGAACATGAGGGCGGTACAATTTTCATCGATCCGGCCACCCGCGCAAGCCTCGAACTTGCCCGTACCATGTCGGGCAATCGCGAGGGCAGTCTGCTCAAGGCCATCGACCGTACGGTGACGGGTGGCGGCGCGCGCTTACTTGCAGAGCGACTGACCGCACCTTTGACCGATCCAAAGGCGATTGCGCTGCGCCTTGATGCTGTTTCATGGTTTCTGAGTGAGCAATCGCTCTGCGAAGGGCTTCGGCTAGAGTTGAAAGGCGTGCCGGATATGCCGCGCGCGCTTTCACGACTTGCGGTGGGTCGCGGCGGGCCGCGTGATCTTGGCGCTTTGCAGCGCGGTTTTGAAGCGGCGAACGGCATTGCCTCGCTTCTTGAAGGCACCATTCTGCCCGATGAACTGGCACATGCGCGCGAAGCCATTGAGACTTTGCCGGTAAGCTTTGCGGCCCATATCGACCGCGCGCTTGCCGACGAGATGCCGCTTTTGAAGCGCGACGGCGGTTTTGTACGCGAAGGCTATAATGCAGAACTCGATGAAATGCGCGCTCTGCGTGATCAGTCACGCCGCGTCATTGCCGGGCTTCAGGCGGATTATATTGAGGAAACCGGCATTAAAACGCTGAAAATCAAGCACAACAACGTGCTTGGTTATTTTATCGAAGTGACCGCCAATAATTCCGGCACCATGACGGACAGTGATGAAGCCAAGGGCCGTTTCATTCATCGTCAGACCATGGCCAATGCCATGCGTTTTACAACAACGGAACTGGCAGAACTTGAAAGCAAGATCGCCAATGCAGCTGATCGGGCTTTGTCGATTGAGCTGGCAATCTTTGAGGAACTGACGGCGGAAGCCGTCAGCCATGCGGACAGCATTCGTGCGGCGGCAGTCGCCCTTTCAGTGTTTGACGTTTCTGCTTCGCTTGCCGTTCTTGCCGAAGAGCAGGGCTATTGCCGCCCGCTGGTCGATGACAGCCTGTCGTTTAACATTGTCGCGGGTCGCCATCCGGTGGTTGAGCAGGCATTGCGCCGTCAGGCGGCTAATCCCTTTGTGGCCAATGATTGTGATCTCTCACCGCAATCAGATGGTGGCAATGGCGCGATCTGGCTGCTGACCGGCCCGAATATGGGCGGTAAATCGACCTTCCTGCGCCAGAATGCCTTAATTGCGATTCTTGCGCAGATGGGTTCGTTTGTGCCTGCAGGTTCCGCCCAGATCGGTGTCGTGGACAGGCTTTTCAGCCGCGTTGGTGCGTCTGATGATCTGGCGCGGGGCCGTTCGACTTTCATGGTGGAAATGGTTGAAACCGCTGCCATTCTCAATCAGGCGGGCGAGCGTTCGCTGGTCATTCTTGATGAAATTGGTCGTGGCACGGCAACCTTTGACGGGCTTTCCATCGCCTGGGCTGCTGTTGAGTATCTGCATGAGAAGAACCGCTGCCGCGCACTGTTTGCCACGCATTTCCATGAAATGACGGCTTTGTCTGAAAAGCTCGATCGGCTGTTCAACGTCACCATGCGGGTCAAGGAATGGGACAATGATGTCGTCTTCCTGCATGAAGTGGCAAAGGGCGCGGCGGACCGTTCCTATGGCGTGCAGGTTGCGCGCCTTGCCGGTCTGCCGGAAGCGGTGGTCAATCGTGCGCGCGATGTGCTGCATCAGCTGGAAGCAGGCGAAACATCCGGCAAGGCTGACAAGCTGATTGATGATCTGCCGCTGTTTTCTGTTGTTCTGCAACAGGAAAAACCCAAGCCGCAGGCAGCCACAAAAGACAGTGAACTCGCCAAAGCCGTCGCTGAAATCAGCCCCGACGAGCTGACGCCGCGTGAAGCGCTTGAGCTGATCTATAAGCTTAAAGAGCTTTCAGGCAGGGCGTAAAATCAAAAAGGCGAAGCTGGTGCTTCGCCTTTTCTTTTATACAAAGCGGTTAGCGTCCGCGCCGTAATAAGTAATGTAGCGGCTGGAAATGCGCTCGATCGGCAGGATGATGAAAACATCCGTGGTGCCGAAAGCCTCATCAATCACTGCGCCATCACCAATCATCGCACCAAGGCGTAAGTAGCCTTTCACCAGCGGTGGCATCGAGAAGAGTGCTACCTTGGTGTTGATCGCTTCCTTTGGCATTAGATCCATCGGCTGATAGCGATGGGGGAGCGCGCGCACATCCCAATCCGGCGTCGCACGGCAATTCTGGTAAAGGAACGAAAGCCCCAGCGCATGTGCGGCAGGCACGGCACCATGGAACGATGCACAACCAAACATCACATCAATCGAATGGCGACGGCAATAGGCCCACGCACCCTGCCAGAGCAACTCAACCGTGCGCTTGGAACGATATTCCGCTTTAACGCAGGAGCGTCCAAGTTCGAGAAGCTTGAGGTCGGGACGCGACAGTGCAAGACGCTGCACGTCATATTCGTCGGCTGAATAGAAGCCGAGTGACTTTTCAGCCTGATCGCTGCGCATCAGGCGATAGGTGCCGACGATCTGCTTGTGCTCAGGCACAGGCAGGGCAGTGTCATAAACCAGAAGATGATCGCAAATGGCATCGAACCGGTCGGCGTCTCTCAATTCAACTTCTTCAATGGTTTCCTTGCGGGCGCCCATCTCTTCGAAGAAGACACGAAACCGCAATTCCTGCGCAGCTTCAATCGCTTCGCGGGAGTTTGCAAGTCGTACTTCAAGTGAACCAATGCGTCCCAATACAATGGGGTCACCATTGGTTTCAAAAAGTGCCTGCTGTGCTTCTATACCCGACATGATCGTATCATCGATGATTTGCTGGCTCATTCCAAGCAGTGTTGACATGATGATTCGCTCCTGATCCTGTTATTCACGCATTCCTGAATGGTTTGCAGTGGCAACGGATGATTTGTTTCATTCTCGCCATAGCAATAGAGTGTCAGTGCTACGTGAGGATGACAGAAGCGTGTCACCAATGTGTCAATCGCTGTGAGTGGCGCTTATCCCCTTCAAAAAATTGTTAAATTTGAAATTCAAACTATGACAAAGGGTCATTTGGATCAAGTGCTGCGCTTTGCGTGCAAGAAAGAGCCTATCTCGCTGCCTTTCTTTCACGCCGCCATCCAAGAAACTCTTCGAGAATGATCAGGCCCGCGCCGATGGTAATGAAAGCATCCGCAAGATTGAAGACGGCAAACGACCATGTCGGCAGGTGGAAGAGAATGTAATCCACGACATAGCCATGCATGACGCGGTCGATCAGGTTCCCGATCGCGCCACCCACCACAAGCGCAAAGCCATAACGCGCAAAGACCCGGTTGGCCGGATTGGTCCACCAGAGGTAAAGCACGAAAACAATGACGGCTGCGGTGATTGCGACCAGTCCCCAGTCATGCAGCCATGCCAGCATCGAAAACGCGATGCCTTCATTGTGCGTGCGAAACAGCGCAAGAAACGGCAGCAGGTCAATCTGTTGCCCATAGCCCATGCGGGTTTCGACAAGATATTTGACGCCCTGATCGATCAGGACTGCGATGATGACAACGAGAAACGACGACAAAACCGCATGACGCTTCATCCGCTGACCCTTTCATCAAGCGTGAGCGCCTCGCGGCGAATTTCATAAAGCATGACACCCGTGGCAATCGCCAGATTGAGCGAATCTGCGCGGCCTGCCTGTGGGATGCGTGCAAGCTTGTCGCAGCTCTCAGCAAGTGTGTCCGGTAGACCCTGCTGTTCATTGCCCATCATCAGAATGACCGGCTTTTTGGCATAAGGGATGGTGCGATAATCGACAGCACCTTTGAGATGGGTGCCAACGAGGAGGCCCGAAAAGCCTTTGCGCCAGCTGAGAAACTCAGTTTCCGTTGTCTTATAGAGCGGCATTGAGAAGACCGAGCCCATCGTGGCGCGCACGGTTTCAAGCGAATAGGGATCAGTGGTATCACCAATCAGGATGATGCCCTTGGCACCGACCGCGTCAGCTGTGCGGATAACAGTGCCGAGATTGCCGGGATCACGCACACGGTCGAGCGCGATGTAAACATCGTCGCCTTTTGGCCTGAGGTTTGCAAGCTGCTGATATTGCTGCTCGAAAACACCAACCACCATCTGCGGATTATCGCGCCGCGTGATAGCAGCCATGATCTTTTCGGTCACTTCGAGCACCAGTCCGCCCTTCGCAAAGGTACGCGCTGCAACCTGCTCAACCATCTTGTTGCCTTTGCCGGACTTGGCAAACACCAGTGTCTTGATGCGCCAGTCCTGTTCAAAGGCATCAATCACCAGCTTCAGACCTTCAGCCAGAAACACGCCCTGCTGGTCGCGAAATTTTTTCAGCGCCAGCGAGCGCAGGTCTTTGACAACCGGATTGGTGAGGCTGGTGACTTCCTTCACCTGTCCCACGCGAGGACTTGAATGCATATTGCCGCTTTTGGAGAAATCGTCGTTTCGGCTCATTTTGCTACCCAGCGGCTGAACATGGAGGTGGAAAGTGCGCGTTGGCTCGCACGTTCACGAAGAATAAGTTCGCCCGATTCGACCGTCCCGCCAAGGCCGGTAAAACGGTCGCGCACCAGTTCATGAATGGCGAAGAAGGAAGCGCGGATCGAATAGGCAGTCAGAATGACGGCCAGCGCGTTTGGCGTGAGAATGGAACGGCAGGTATCGACCATGGCAGGTAGATGTTCGAACAACTGCCAGACTTCGCCGTTCGGCCCACGGCCATAGGCGGGCGGATCAAGCAGGATTATGTCGTAGAAACTGCCGCGGCGCTCTTCGCGCGCGACAAATTTCATAGCGTCTTCGCAAATCCAGCGGATCGGCTTGTCGGAGAGGCCTGCCATTTCCTGATTTTCGCGTGCCCAGATGATCGCCTTCTTGGAGGCGTCAACATGGGTGACTTCAGCACCGGCGCGCGCTGCAACGAGCGAGGCTACACCCGTATAGCCGAACAGATTGAGCACTTTTACCGTGCGGCCCGCCTTGGCTGCTTCACGGATCAGACCGTCCATATAAGACCAGTGGGCAGCCTGTTCCGGAAAAACACCGACATGGCGGAACGACGTGAAGCGGCCATGAAACGAAATGCCGTCATGCTGCATCGGCCATGTTTCGCCTAGGGGCACTTTTGGAAACGCCCAGCGTCCCATGCCTTCTTCATCGGTGTTGCCGGTAAAGACCGCATCAGCCGTATCCCATTCGCTCTTAGGCAAGCTTGGGAGCCAGATTGCCTGACCTTCCGGGCGAATGATGCGATAAGGGCCATATTGTTCGAGCTTGAGACCGTTGCCGCTGTCGAGCAGCGCATAGTCATCCGATGGCGCGGTTTCGAGAATAACCGGTGCGCGCTCGCCCGGACGCGCACCTGCATAAGCTTTGATTTCGCGCTGAGGGGCAGCAATCTGCTTTTCTTCAGCGGGCTTTGGCGTGGCTTTTGCAAATTGCGGACGCGGCTTTTTGAAGAACGCAGCCTTGCTGTCCGGCTTGTTCTCCTGCCTTGCTGCTGAACGCGGTTCATCATGCTTTGCACGGCCTGAACCGCGCTGCTCTTTACCGCCTGTTGGCTTTTTGCCTTTTCCTTTTGGCGCCTTCACCCGAAACTCCGTGATCTATTTGGCCCGTAGGTAGGCCAAATAGTACCGGAACGAAAGTGAAAAAGAAAAGCGAGTGCTATCGGAGAGTAGAAACTGCGTTTGAGGCATGGCGCTTTTCAGCCGTTTCGGCGCGTTCCAGAAGCAGCGACGCTTCCTTTTTATAATGGCGTCCGCGGCGGCGATGCTTGCCTTGCGTCAGCCATGTCACAGCCGCGCCGATCAGCGCACCAAGGATAAGCGCCCCAAATAGCCAGATAAACAACGGTGCCTGATAGGTCAGCGCCGGATTGCCGGGATTAAACGGGTCAATTGTCAGACCGACCGTTTCACGGTTGGCAACCGAAAGCGCGATCAGAATGACCGCCAACGGTACTAAAATGACAATCGTGATAACGCGCTTTGCCACCATGATGGATCAGATGGCGCCGTTAAGACGGTCGCGCAGCTCTTTACCGGTTTTGAAGAACGGCACCCACTTTTCTTCGACTTCAACCGTATCGCCGGTGCGCGGATTGCGACCGCTGCGGGCAGGGCGGTTTTTTACCGAGAAAGCGCCGAAGCCGCGCAATTCCACTCGATTTCCCTCGGCAAGTGCGCTGGTGATCTCATCAAAAACCGCGCCAACGATATTTTCAACATCGCGCTGGAAAAGATGCGGATTACGGCTGGCGATAATCTGAACGAGTTCGGATTTGATCACGGCTTTAAACCCCTGTGTTTTCGTTGTCCGCCAAAGGACTCACTTATTTGCCGGGGTGATACCCGACGTTCCATCAACGTGCCAAACCGAAAGAAGTCCGTCAAGGAAGATACGATCATTTGCGATCTCCTTTAGCAATCCATCGGCCTGCTGCGGTACGCCAAGAAGACGCGCACCGGCGTGAATAATCAGATCACGCAGCGAAAAACCTGTGTCGCTGCTTTCCGGCTTCCATTCGAGCTTGGGCAAATCTTTCGACACGCCCTTGCTGTCTAGCCATGCCACAGCTTCTTCTTCACCGCCCAGTCCGTCAATCAGCTTGTTTTGAACGGCCTGACGTCCGGTGAAAACAGCACCATTGGCAAGTGCAAGCGCTTGTTCATGCGTGAAAGAGCGGCGTTCCTGCACGATTCCCACGAACCAATCGTAGGAATCCATGATCATATTGCGGATCATCGCCTTGGCTTCTTCGCTTGCGGGGCTGAAATAATTTGGCTCGGCTTTCAGCGGCGACGACTTGATCGCCTCGACTTTGACGCCAATCGTATCAAGAAGCTTTGAAAGGTCGGGATATTGGAACAGCACACCGATTGATCCGACGATGGACGTCTGGCGCGCAATAATATGATCAGAAGCGCTGGCAATCATATAACCAGCCGATGCTGCAAGTGTCCCAACCTGGGTTACGACGGGCTTTTTTTCGGCAATTTTCCGAACTGCCTCATAAATTGATTCGCCACCAACAGTGGTGCCGCCGGGTGAATCAAGGATCAGAATAACCCCTTTGACCGCATCGTCATTGGCAATTTTATTGAGGCGCTTGAGCAGTTCTTCATTCTCAAAAATGGTGCCTTCAATGCGAACTTTTGCAACATGTGGCGTGGCAAAATTCGGGCCGCGCATGGAATAGGAGGCAATGCCAGCAATCAGTGCCGCCAGCAAAAGCAAAAAAGCAACGCGCCAGATGGTGAGCTTTCTGCGCAGTTTGCGTCTTTCGATCAGTGCTTCGGCATCATGAGCCATGCTTATCCATCCACTTCATACAGTATCACAAACCTCTTTTAATCTATGGCTGGCAATAGGGAAAGGCGGCAATCATTTTATCCCAATTGATCCAAGACTATAATCAAAATCAGTTTTATGTTAACAATGAAGTGATCAGCTTTTTACCTGCATTTTGGGGGCTAAAACATATGTTTTTCGGCCATTTTTTAGTGTCCCGTCACATTTGCATGGCAGGTGCGTTGTTTTGCGGTCTGTAATAGACTTGAGTGTCGGGCTATTGCATCCCAAATAAGCCATATTGAACGAAGACAGCATCAGATGAAAATGTTCATTCCTGATGTTCGTGTAAACAGTTGAGCAATAAACGGACATTAAAAACGCCGACGATTAACATTAAATGATCGAAAGATATGATGAGCGCTGACACACCACATATACATGCTTCGCAAGGCGCTGCCACCGCAGCCCCAAAAGGCGCAGGCATGCATTTTGGAGCGTCTGAAAAGGCTGCTTCTGTTTTTCGTTCGGCCCAGCGGCACTCGATCCGCGTGCGCGTGCTTAAAGCGGCCCTGCCTGTTGCAGCCATTGCGCTTGCAGCCGTGTTTTCCTGGTACACATTTCTGGCAACGCCCTCAGCGCCTGTGAAGGTTGAGGTCAACAATGGCGGCGAGGCTGGAAAGCTTGTGATGAGCAATCCGCAGCTTAACGGCTATACCAAAGACAACCGCCCCTATTCGATGATTGCTCAAAAGGCTGTGCAGGACGCCAAAAACAGCGGTTCGATTGCGCTTGAGGGCATTTCTGCAGAGCTCCCCGTTGGCGAGAATGGCAGCGCCAAGGTTGAGGCTGCTTCCGGTGTTTACGATAATGCGAACGGTCGTTTGCAACTTGATAAGGATTTTACTGTTACGACAAACGAAGGCTTGCGCGCCGTCATGCGTTCTGCGGATGTTAATCTCAAGAGCGGTCAGGTGACGACGGATAAGCCTGTCGATATTCGTAATGGTAGTACACAGATTAGCGCTGACAGCATGCAGATCAAAGAGAGCGGCAAGATCGTGATCTTTGAAAACAAGGTGCGTGTTGTCATTGACGGTGGCGCGGTTTCAGGTGACAACACGCCTGGTTAAAATCGTATTGCCGCTGACTTTGGGCTTCGTTTCTTTCTGCGCAGTCAGATATTTGTATCTGGCTGCGTTCAGTTTAAGATCGGCGTCTAGTGATTATTGCTTGAGGTGGCGGTCTGAAAGGTTGATAGACTTTTCGGACGGGTTTATGCGTCGGGCATTGAATTTTATGCGCTCGGCCTGATTCCTTGGATGGGATATGTAGGGGAGCTAAAAAACATGGAACGCGAGACGGTCAAGATGAACAAGAGCATGAAGACCCGCAGTTTGCGGATAGGATTTGCGGCTTTGGCGCTTGGCCTGCTTGTTGCGCCGGTTTCCGTTCAGGCTCAGGATAGCCAGCAGGTGCCTTTTGGCAGTCTCAAGCTTTCCGGCGGCAAGGACCCGATCAAGATTGATGCCGACAAGCTTGAAATGCTCGATAAGGAAGGCAAGGCCATTTTCACGGGCAATGTTTCCGTGATGCAGGGCGATGCGCTTCTGAAGTCGGGCAAGATGATTGTCTTTTATAATAAGGACGCGCAGGGCGGAGGCACACAGCCCGCAGGCGGTACTGCCGGTTTGAGCGGATCGGGCATTGATCGCCTTGAAATCAGTGGCAAGGTTTATCTGAAATCCGGCACGCAGGTCGCAACCGGTGACACCGGAACCTATGATGGCAAAAGCCAGGTCATGGTGTTGCAAGGCCAGAAGGTCGTTCTGACCGATGGCGATAATGTTGCAACCGGCTGCAAGCTCACAGCCCATATGGACACCGGCAAGGCTTTCCTCGAAAGCTGCAAGGGCCAGAGCAAGGGCCGCGTCTCCATCATCATGGCGCCCGGCGATAAACAGCAGGGCGGTGCCGCGCCCAAATCGAATTAAGCGGAGCGTGCGTGGGATTGTTCTCGAACAAGAAGGCCGAAGAGTCGCAGACCGTTTCCGAGGATGTTGAAGGCGTCATGCCATCGCAGCCTGGCAAAGCGGCCCGTCTCAAAGGGACTTTGGTTGCCCGTGGCCTATGCAAAAGCTATCGCGGACGACAGGTTGTCAACGGCGTGTCATTTGGTGTGCGCGCTGGTGAAGCTGTGGGCATTCTTGGCCCCAACGGTGCCGGTAAGACCACCTGTTTCTATATGGTGACAGGCCTTGTTCCGGCGGATGCCGGTGCCATTGAGATCGATGGTTATGACGTAACTTCAATGCCGATGTATCGCCGCTCGCGTCTTGGTATCGGTTATCTGCCACAGGAAGCATCGATTTTCCGTGGCCTTTCTGTTGAAAACAACATCAAGGCAGTGCTGGAAGTTGTCGAAAAAGACCGCAAGAAACGCGCGATAGAACTCGATGCCTTGCTCGAAGAGTTTCACATTGCGCATCTGCGTAAAGCACCCGCCATTTCGTTGTCTGGCGGTGAGCGTCGACGTCTGGAAATTGCCCGTGCGCTCGCATCGCGCCCGAATTTCATGTTGCTTGACGAACCCTTTGCCGGTGTTGATCCGATTGCGGTTTCCGATATTCAGCAGCTTGTGCGTCATCTGACCAGTCGTGGCATCGGCGTCCTGATCACCGACCACAATGTGCGTGAAACGCTCGGCCTGATTGATCGTGCCTATATCATCCATGCGGGGCAGGTTCTGACTCATGGCCGTCCTGCGGAAATCGTCGCCAATCCTGACGTGCGCAGGCTCTATCTCGGCGATCAGTTCACCCTCTGATTCAATCTGATTGCAACGTGTGCTCTGAAATCGCAGTCCATGCGGTTTCTTTCCTGCGACTATTTTCCACTTTTGCCCGTAAAACGCACATTCTGAATTGACAAGCAAGGTTCGTACCAGTTTTGATGACTGACACGCCTTGATTGAAAAGAAATTTGTAAATGGCGGTTTTGCCAGCCTTTGATGTGTTGGCAGGGGGAAACCGGGGGAATTACACAACGCATGGCCCTATCGCCGAAGCTTGATTTTCGCCAGTCGCAGTCGCTGGTGATGACGCCTCAGCTGATGCAGTCTATCAAGCTGCTTCAGATGACGCATGTCGAGCTGGATCAGTTTCTTAATCTTGAAATTGAAAAAAATCCGCTGCTGGACAGAATAGAGGCAGCGAATGATGATTTTTCAGACGCAGAGCCTCAACGCGACAATGAGGATGCTGGCGCATCTGATCCCACAGCAGATGACGACTGGTTCAAGACAGAAGCTGTCGAGGATGCGCAGGGTCTCTCATCCGCTTTCGACAGTTCGCTGGAGAATATCTTTCCCGATGATCCGGGTCGCAGCGATGATGCACATATGGACGTTGCCGCACAGTGGAAGACGTCGGCAGGCGAAACTTATAGTGCAGGCGGCAGCTATGACATTGATCAGGTTACGGCAAGTCGCATCTCGCTGAGCGCGCATGTTGCCGAGCAAATAGCAATGACATTTGCCAGCGTCCCTGACCGCTTCATTGCAACCGCTCTGGCCGATGCTTTGGATGAGAGCGGTTATCTGCGTGCTGATGTGACATTGCTTGCCCAGAATCTTGGCGTTGAGACAGGCCATGTCGATCGCATTCTTCATGAAATGCAGAGCTTTGATCCTGCTGGACTTTTTGCGCGTGATCTGCGCGAATGTCTCGCCATACAGCTTCGTCTCAAGGATCGGTTTGATCCGGCGATGGAAGCCCTGGTTGACAATCTTGATCTGCTCGCGCGGCGGGATTTTGCAGCGCTTAAAAAGCTTTGCGGAGTCGATCAGGCCGATATTCTCGATATGCTCAATGAGATTCGGATGCTTGATCCCAAGCCTGGAACCCAGTTTGAGGCTTCGGTGGCGGATGTCATCATCCCGGATGTGCTGGTGGCGATGGTGCGTGATGGAACCTGGGGGATTGAGCTTAATCCAGCCTCACAGCCCCGATTGATCGTGAATAATGAATATTATGCTGAAGTCAGCCCTTCCATCAAAGGTGAGGAAAAGGCATTTCTGGCTGATTGCATGCAGTCGGCCAACTGGCTGATGCGCAGCCTCGATCAGCGGGCGCGCACGACCCTGAAAGTGGCGCAGGAAATTGTGCGTCAGCAGGATGGATTTCTGCGTCACGGCGTAACGCACCTCAAGCCGCTTAATCTGCGCACCGTGGCCGATGCCGTTGGCATGCATGAATCAACGATCAGTCGCGTCACGGCCAACAAATTCATGGCAACACCGCGCGGCGTGTTTGAACTGCGCTATTTCTTCAATGCATCCATCGCTTCTTCCGAAGGAGGCGATGCGCATTCGTCCGAGAGTGTGCGGCATCGTATCCGTCAGATGATCGACGCGGAAAAGCCTGAGGATGTCTTATCCGATGATGCGATCGTTGATGCCTTGAAAAAGGACGGCGTGGATATTGCACGCAGAACGGTAGCGAAATACCGCGAAGCGATGAATATTCCATCATCGGTTCAACGCAGGCGGGAAAAGAAAGCGCGATTGTCTGCGCGCTAAAGTTTATCTGGGGGAGCTTTCGCAAAAAATGGCTGCCAGAAGCTGTGATTGACAATTAACCTTTAAGCCAATAGAAGCCCCGCTCGCGTTAGGATACGCATTTGTAAAGGTCGGCATTTTGGTGTCTGGCCGACAAAATGAAAGGCTCGGTAATATTTCGGGAAACGCTTCCGCGTTTCCGGCGTTACATAAAAGAACGATGTGCAGCGATCTTCTCATTCATGTGTTTCGAAGGCACATGGGGGAAATAAATTCAAAAGCCGCTTTGGAGCAGATGTTCGGTCGGGTGTTTTGGCACGGTGTCCGAATTTGTGAAACGGGGCTTGAAAATAGCACAGGACGAAAAGCAAATTTGATGCTGGTTCGCTTTGCGCTTCGCTCACCTTGTGGTTAGACTGCGTCCTGTTGTGTAACGCAAATGAGGTGTACCAAATGACTCTGCGTGTATCTGGAAAGCATATGGACGTCGGCGAGGCTTTTACGACCCGGATCATTGATCGGGTTAATGAAGCGGTCGGCAAATATTTTGATCATGGCTTTTCCGGGCAGGTAACGGTCACCAAGTCCGGATCGCGCTACAGCGCAGATTGCACTTTGCATCTTGATAGCGGTGCCACTCTTCAGAGCACCGGGGATGCACAGGACCCGCAATTGGCGTTCGATGCGGCTGCAGAAAAGATTGAAACACGCTTGCGTCGGTACAAGCGTCGTTTGAAATCCCGCCCTGCGACTGCACCAAATGCGATCTATGATGATGTGGCATATCGTGTTATGGCACCGCTGCCGGAGGAAGAGGAGGATCTTCCGGTGGATTACGCGCCAACTATTGTTGCGGAATCGTCTGTCGCTCTTCGCACCCTTTCGGTCGCGTCGGCGGTTGTGGAACTTGACCTGATTGAAAATCCGGTTCTGGTCTTCCGCAATGCAGGCAATGATGAAGTGAATATCGTCTACCGTCGTGCGGACGGGAATATTGGCTGGGTTGATCCGTCAACGGTGACCCGCCAGTCCGCACCACGCGCCTGACGGCAAACCGAAGCGCACGCAGTCTTTCTCGCTGTCGTGCGCTTCTCTAAACCGGGCCCAAATGGCCTGATTGAAGAAGGAACGGAGAGAATGGATCTTAGTGATCTGATTCAGCCTGGGGCGATTATCCCGGCGCTGAAAGCCAGCTCCAAAAAGCAGCTTTTGCAGATTCTGTCTGAAAAGGCTGCGGAACTGACCGGTCTCCCGGAGCGTGAAGTTTTCGAAACGATTCTCCAGCGCGAACGCCTTGGTTCTACAGGCGTTGGCAATGGCGTTGCCATTCCTCATGGCAAGCTCGCAAACATCGACAAGATTGCAGGGATTTTTGCGCGCCTTGAAACGCCAGTGGATTTTGAAGCATTGGACGATCAGCCCGTTGATCTTGTGTTCTTGCTTCTGGCACCTGAAAATGCAGGTGCCGACCATCTGAAGGCCCTGTCGCGTATCGCTCGCATGTTACGCGATGCCGACACCGTGGCAAAGCTGCGCGGAACCCATGATGCGCAGGCACTTTATTCATTCCTGACATCGCATCCGGCGTCAAACGCCGCTTAAACCTGTCATTAAAAAAGTAAGGCCGCCGTTTCGGGGAGAACGGCGGCCTTTCTTTATACCTGTTTATCAGGATATTTTTAATGCAGCATAACCGTGCGCAATTCATGTTCATGCGCGCCCTGCAAGGCGGTGGCACGGACATCGGACAGGACGATAGGCTCGCCGCTGGCGCCAAACAGCGCCCAGATTTCTATACCTGGAGCAATCGGGGGGAGGGCCGGGAAGGTGCGGGTGAGATCGTCGGAACGAATCTTGCGCACATAAGCCACTTCACCTTCACCCAGATGAGCGAATTCATGTTCCGTGAGGATGTGTCTGTTCATCATCGTAGCCTCCGTTTTCGCGGCATATCATTTGCGATCATGGCGCTTAAGAGCTTAATAAATCCCTATAGCAGTTTTTAGTTGAACCTAAGCTGAACCAGCTTCACTCTTTCACTGCTATATTGATACGTTTGATCAGCCGTTCTGGTTCAGGTCGATCAAGATCAATGGCGAGAAGTCCATTTTTCAGTTCACACCCGACAACCCGCATACCATCGGCCAGAACAAAGACGCGTTGAAACTGACGCGCAGCAATGCCGCGATGCAGAAATTCGCGCTCCGTATCGTCGTTTTGGCGTCCGCGGATGACAAGCTGATTGTCTTCCGTCATGACTTCAAGATCGTCGCTGGCAAATCCTGCAACTGCAAGCGTTATACGCAGGCGTTCAGAGCCAGTCTCGCCACGCAGACGTTCTATATTATAAGGCGGGTAACCATCACCGGATTTGGCAATCCGTTCCAGCGTCTTTTCCATTGTGTCGAATCCGAGCAAAAGCGGGCTCGAAAACGGGGTAATTCTTGTCATTGCATCAGTCCTTATCGAAGCGACCGTCTTGGAAAGAACCCTTGCGGCGTATCTTTCACTCAACTGATATGGCTTGTGAAAGGTCCGACTTCAAGAGCCGAAGTCCAATTCCTCCCATCACACTGTAAATCCGATGGGTTCGATGCAAAACTTGTCAATATGTGTGGAAAAACATGAGAGTGCGACCGCCCTCTTGGGCGCACAAAGCTCGTTTTAACGCCGTGCTTCGCTCAGCGCGTGGCCAAAAGCCGTTGCAAAGCTTTCGCGATCATCCGGATTGAGAAAGCCGCCGATGAGAACGCGATACGGGCGGCTTTCCACATGCATGGATGTAATGCCGAATTCCGGCTTTCGTGCTATTGTGAACCGTGCCCGGAACGGATGAAACTCATGTTCGATCAATTTTCCTGAAGGCTCAAATTTGCGGATATGCAGGGCCGCGCGTGAAACGGATATTTCCTCGCGCGCTTTTGCCGTATGGTAATTCCAGCGAAAAGCCAGATAGATCAGCAAGACATCAAGACCAAAAAAGCCGATGATCGGCCATGCACCGATTGACCAGAACAGAACGCAGACAAACAGCCAGCAACTGATCAGCCCGCCCATCAGCACCCGAAAACCCGTTTTCCCCAATGAGCGATAGGGCGTCAGCAGGGCTTTAAAAATTGGGGTGTCAAACGCGTCTGGGTTTGCGCCGTCTGGATGGTGCATGGATTTCACGACCATTCCGGTCGCCTCAATGTGCGGAGTGTTTGGGGGCTGCGTCAAGCTGTGAACTGTTTTCCGCGGATGCAGCCAAGTATAGAGGCAAAATGGAAAACACCAAAATCAAATCCTCCGTGACTGTAAGCGCGCCCGCGCGTCGCGCGCGCCGTGTGGCTGGTACGCTTTATACGGCTGACGAGATTCACGAAATTTTCCGTCGCTTTTCCATTATTCGCCCTGAACCCAAGGGCGAGCTTGAGCATGTGAATGCTTTCACGCTGCTGGTGGCTGTGGCCTTGTCAGCGCAGGCAACCGATGCGGGGGTGAACAAGGCAACCCGAGCGCTTTTTGCCATCGCTGACACACCGCAAAAGATGCTGGCGCTGGGCGAAGACACGGTTGGCAACTATATCCGCACCATCGGCCTTTGGCGCAACAAGGCGAAGAATGTCATTTTGCTGTCTGAAGCGCTGATCCGTGATCATGGCGGCGAAGTGCCCGATGATCTTGATGCGCTGGTGAAACTGCCCGGCGTTGGCCGCAAGACGGCCAATGTCGTGCTGAGCATGGCCTTTGGTCATGCAACGATGGCGGTGGACACACATATCCTGCGCATTGGCAACCGGATCGGGCTTGCACCGGCGAAGACGCCGGATGCGATGGAAGCCATTCTGATGCGGATTATCCCGAAAGAATATCTCTTCCATGCGCATCACTGGCTGATCCTGCATGGACGCTATACCTGTAAGGCACGCAAGCCCGCATGCGAGAATTGCGTGATTGCCGATATCTGCAAATTTCCGGGAAAGACGTGCGATATTCCTGCGGCGCTCATTGCGCTACCGCCGCAGCCTTAAAGTCTCTTTTGCAGAAATTGCCTTGTGCAGATGGATCATCATGGCAGCTGCAAAAAGCGGTGTCAGCAGATTGAGGAGCGGGATCGCAAGAAAGGCCGCGATGACCAGCCCCGCAAGGAAGACTGTCACACCATATTGCGAACGTAACGCTTTCGCTTCCGCTTCTGACCGGTAGCGCATGGCGGCAAATTCAAAGAACTCGCGCCCCAGCAGATAGGCATTGATCACGAAAAAGGCGATCAGGTTGACACCCGGCAAAAACAGCAGAAGCAGCGCTATAATATTGCCGAGAATGACCACGCCTAAAAATTTGAGCGACGCCACAACGGCGCGTCCGAGCGGTAAAGCTGTGCCTTGAGGCTCGCCCGGATAATCCTCGCGCTCGACCACATCAGCAACATCATCAAGGAAAATGCCAGCAACAAGAGCTGTGACGGGCGCGATCATCAAAGCAAGAACGAGCGCCAACCCAAGACCTGCAACGATAGCCGCAACAATGCCAAGCCAACCGGCCCAATCGGGCATTCCGGGCAGGATTTGCTCCATCCAGGGCCAAGCCAAAGTAAAAAATATTTGACGAATGGTGACCCATAGCCCGACGAGCAGGAGAAGCGTCAGCCCCAATGTTTTCCATAAAACAGAACGAAATTCCGGCGTTGGAAGGCGCTTTAACGCTTTTAGTGCCGCTTCAATGATCATTCAGGTCCACTTTCCGTGATCTCACAGGATCAAAATAGGAATATCAGCGCTGCTGTGCAATATGCGCTACCCACAGAAGGCAGGCTTAACAGGGTAGTCAAAAGACTTGCAAAAGGCTAAACCCGCCCCACATGACTGCCGCCGTACCGCTTGTCTGAATGTCTCGGACAGAGGCGGGCAGCAGACAAAAGGGGAGCCCCAGATCAAGCTCATGGCTACATTCGACGTTCTTTGCATTGGCAATGCCATTGTCGATATTATCTCGCGCACAGAGGATGCATTCCTTGTAACAAACGGCATCATCAAAGGTGCCATGAACCTGATTGATGGTGACCGGGCAGAATTGCTTTATAGTCGCATCAAAGGTCAGGTCACCGAAATGTCTGGCGGCAGCGCAGGCAACACGGCGGCTGGCGTTGCAAGCTTTGGCGGTCGCTCCGCCTATTTTGGTAAAGTCGCAACCGATCATCTGGGCCGCGTCTTTGCGCATGATATTCGCGCGCAGGGTGTCGCTTTTGATACGCGTCCTCTGGAAAAGGGATCGCCGACAGCGCGTTGCACGATTTTCGTTACTCCGGATGGCGAGCGTTCGATGAACACCTATCTTGGTGCCTGCGTCGAGCTGGGGCCGGAAGATATTGAAACCTCGAAGGTAGCGGACGCTAAGGTCACTTATTTCGAGGGTTATCTGTGGGACCCACCCCGTGCCAAGGAAGCCATTGTTCTGGCCTCCAAGATTGCCCATGAACATTGCCGCAAGGTCGCCATGACGCTTTCTGATCCATTCTGTGTTGATCGCTATCGCGAGGAATTCCTTGATCTGATGCGTAAAGGAACGGTCGATATCGTTTTCGCAAATGAAGACGAGGCCAAGTCGCTTTATCAGACCCACGCGCTGGATGACGCCATCGAATCGTTGCGCAAAGACTGTCCGCTGGTCATTGTGACGCGTTCGGAAAAAGGTGCGGTGGTCATCACTGAAGACCAGACTCTTGTCGTTCCGGCAATCGAAATCGAAGAGCTGGTCGATACGACCGGCGCGGGTGATCTCTACGCTGCCGGTTTCCTGTATGGCTACACCAATGACCGTTCGCTGGAAGATTGCGCCCGTCTTGGTTCGCTTGCTGCTGGTATGATTATCCAGCAGATGGGCCCGCGCCCACTGGCCAATCTTCAGGCCGTGGCGGCTCAGGCCAAGCTTATCTGATTATTCATCCGGTCTTACAATCCGGTCGCGCTTGAGCTCTTCTTCAGTGCGACCGGGGCGGCTTTTATAAACTGGCAGATTCCAGCCGAAATAGAGCGCCCCGCCGCGCACGATGAATGCGGTGAGCGCCGCTGAGAGGCCTGCAAAAACCGGGTCAACACCAAAACGTTCCAGCAAGACATAGAGACATGCACCGGCCAGTGCTGCGCTGACATAAATTTCCCGTCGCATCAGAACGGATGGCTCACCGGCCACCATATCGCGCAAAATTCCGCCAAGAGTTGCTGTGAAAATACCCGTAACGATGGCGACGGACGGCCCAAAGCCAAGCGCAAGCCCTTTGGCCGCGCCCACAACCGTATAGGCTGCCATACCGATAGCGTCACACCAAAGCAGAAGCCGGTAGCGCGATTCGAAGAGATGCGCCGTGAAATAGACGATGATGGCGGCCGATGTGCCAGCCAGCAAATAGAACGGTTCAATCACCCAGAACACCGGTGCGCCCAGAAGCAGATCGCGAATCGTTCCCCCACCAATACCTGTTATATTGGCGAGAAAGATGAAGCCGATAATGTCGAGCTGGCGGCGTGAGGCGGCAAGCGCACCGGTGGCGGCGAAGACAAACACACCTGCAAAATTTGCAAAATCAAAGATCGTCACGCATGTCTCCCGACTGACATTCTGTCAATATTCCGATGGTTAGGGACAAAAAGAAAGAGCGGCGATAAACCCGCCGCTCTTTGTTTGAATAGGTGTCAGCAATAGATAGGCTTAGGCATCGCCCTCAGGTGCCGCAGTGTTTTCCGCCGCAACCTTTGGACCGCCCTTCGAAACGCCAACCATTGCCGGACGCAGCACGCGATCACCAATGGCGTAGCCTGCCTGAACAACCTGAACAACGGTGTTGTTCGGAAGCTCGGGATTTGGAACTTCAAACATCGCCTGATGGAAGTTCGGGTCGAACTTCTGACCTTCTGGATCAAGCTTCGTTACGCCGTGGCGTTCCAATGCCTGCAGCATGGCGCGCTCGGTCATTTCCACGCCTTCGGCCAGCGACTTGAGATTGGCATCGCTTTCCAGTGCGTCTGCGGGGATCGCATCCTGTGCACGGTGCAGATTGTCGGACACTGAGAGCATATCGCGGGCAAAATTCGTCACGGCATAGGTGCGCGCGTCCTGAACATCGCGCTGGGTGCGCTTGCGCAGATTTTCCATCTCCGCAACCAGACGCAGCATCTGGTCTTTCAGCTCTGCATTGTCAGCTTCAAGCGCTGCAATGGTGTTGGCGGCCAGATTTTCGGCGTCAACAGTTGCGTCTTCTTCGACCTCAGCGCGTGCCTCAGCCTTGCGGCTTTTCAGAAAATCATCGGCAGCACGCTTCAGCGCATCACGATCACGAGGATTGTTGATATCGCGCTGCTCAAGATCGGGGTTTTCAGGTGTGTTTTTTTCATCAGCCATAATGCTTCTTCCGTCTTGAAGTGTGTTTGCCCGGATATTGAGTTTCGCGGGATTAAAATCAAGGTCTAATTTCCCGGCCTTGTTAAGTCTGACACTTATATCAGGAATTAACGCAACAATCGGGAGACAATTTGCGCAGTATAATCGACCATTGGCACGATGCGCGCATAGTTTAGCCGGGTCGGGCCAATGACACCCAAAGCACCAACGATGCGCTGTTCGCTGTCACGATAAGGGGCAACCACCAGCGAAGACCCGGAAAGGGAAAACAGTTTGTTTTCCGAACCGATGAAAATCCGCACCCCGGAACCCGATTCAGCCAGATCAAGCAACTGGATCATACCATCCTTGGTCTCTAAATCATCAAACAGATGCCTGAGACGCTCAATATCTTCCTGCGCATGAATGTTTTCAAGTAGATTGGCTCGGCCACGCACGATCAGCCGTGCTGGCTGATCCGAGCCTGCGCCACTCCAGACTGCTATGCCTTGCTCAACCAGTTCCTGCGAGAGCTGATCAAGCTCCAGCCTGGTTTCTTCCGACAGCTTTTCGAGCTCCGACTTTGCTTCCGACAGTGTGTGGCCATGAATATGCGCGTTAAGAAAGTTGGAAGCTTCCACCAGTTGCGATGCGGAAATGCCAGCTGGCAGATTGATGACGCGGTTTTCGACATCGCCATTTTGCATCACCAGCACCGCAAGCGCACGCGTCGGCTCTAAACGCACGAACTCGATATGTTTGAGCGCGCCTTCCGTCTTGGTTGCAAGCACAAGGCCTGCGCCGCGCGACAGGCCGGAGAGAACCTGACTGGCTTCGGTGAGCACGCTTTCAACTGAATTGTTCGTGCCGGCCGAGCGAACCTGTGCCTCAATGGATGAGCGTTCATCGGGCGGCAGAGCACCCACTTCCATGAATGCATCGACAAAGAAACGCAGCCCGATCTGCGTCGGTAGACGCCCGGCGGAAATATGCGGGGCATAAATCAGGCCGAGATGTTCCAGATCGCTCATCACGTTGCGAATGGTGGCGGGTGAAAGACTCCGTGGCAACAGACGCGATAAATTGCGCGAACCGACCGGATCGCCATCATTGAGATAGCTGTCGACGATCAGCCGGAATATATCGCGCGACCGTTGATCGAGCGAACTGAGCAACTGATGTTCTGGTGACTTGATCATGGTCTGAATGCGAACCCTTTGAATTGAAGGCTCTCAATATAAGGCGGCGCGCCGAAGCGTCAAAGGCCTAAGCGCATTCTAACAGGTGCTCTCAACACTTGTATCGTTATTAATGGCGAAATTTCTTTCTATTTGCTACCGAGCAGCCTAAAAAGCCGCAACGAAAATCGAAGTGAGGAATTACCATGCGTCCATCCAAGCGCGCTGCTGACGAAATGCGTGCCGTGTCTTTTGAGCGCGGCGTCTCCAAACATGCGGAAGGCTCGTGCCTTGTGAAGTTCGGCGACACCCACGTCCTGTGCACGGCAAGCTTAGAGGAAAAGGTTCCGGGCTGGATGCGCAATTCCGGCAAGGGCTGGGTCACGGCAGAATATGGCATGCTGCCACGCTCGACCGGTGATCGTATGCGCCGTGAAGCAGCAGCCGGCAAGCAGGGCGGACGCACGCAGGAAATTCAGCGTCTGATCGGCCGTTCGCTGCGCGCTGTCGTTGACTTGCAGGCACTTGGCGAATTTCAGATCACAGTCGACTGCGATGTCATTCAGGCTGATGGCGGCACTCGCACCGCTGCTATCACGGGTGGTTTCATCGCTCTGCATGATTGCCTGCGCTGGATGGAAGCGCGCCAGATGATCCGCATCGAAAAAGTGCTCAAAGATCATATTGCAGCTATTTCCTGCGGCATTCACGAAGGTCAGCCTGTGCTTGATCTCGATTATGCGGAAGATTCGGCTGCTGAAACCGACAGCAATTTCGTCATGACCGGTAAGGGCGGCATTGTCGAAATTCAGGGTACGGCTGAAGGCGCACCATTCTCGGAAGAAGAGTTTGCAGCGCTCATGAAGCTTGCGCGCGGCGGCATTAATCAGCTCGTTGAGTTGCAGAAGGCAGCACTTGCCTGATAGGGAAGGCCATCTCCATTGAAGAGGTGGCCGAAAATGCAGGCATCCCGTATTCTTGAAACCGCGCTCTATGTCCGTGATGTTGCTGAGGCGATTAAATTCTATCGCGACATTATCGGGCTCGAGCCGGTGGGCAAGGTCAGTGAACGCAATGCATTCTTCCGCTGTGGCGATGGCATTCTGCTGTTGTTTAAAGCGGAAGAAACGCTGAAACCAGCGGCACCCGGATCGTTGCCGGTGCCACCGCATGGAACGAGTGGGCCGGGGCATATGTGCTTTGCGGCCACGCGTGATGAGATTGACGACTGGCGCAAGCATCTTGCGATGCACGGCATCGCAATTGAGTCTGAATTAGAATGGCCTAACGGCGCGCGTTCGATTTATTTTCGCGACCCTTCCGGCAATTCGCTGGAATTCGCCGAGCCGAAACTTTGGAGTTAAAGCATGATCCCGAAAAGTGGCATCCGGTTTTCGGATAAGATCATGCGTAAAAAGGTAGAACTGAAATGAGAAACCTCGAAAAAGGCAAACTGATCGTTGCATCGCACAATGCAGGTAAGCTGCGCGAGTTTGATGGACTGATTGCCCCGTTTGGCTTCGAGGTCAGCTCTGTTGCGGCTCTCGGCCTTCCTGAGCCGGAAGAAACCGGCACAACCTTCGAGCAGAATGCCTATATCAAGGCGCTTGCTGCGGCAAAAGCCACTGGTCTGCCGTCATTGTCTGATGATTCCGGCCTGATGGTTGATGCGCTGGATGGTGAACCCGGCGTTTACACCGCTGATTGGGCTGAAACCGAAGACGGCACGCGTGATTTTAACATGGCGATGCGCAAGGTCGAAGATCTTTTGCAGGAGAAGGGTGCTCTCACGCCTGCCGATCGCAAGGCGCGCTTTGTTTCAGTGATCTGCCTTGCATGGCCGGATGGTGAAGCACAATATTATCGTGGTGAAGTCGAAGGCACACTGATCTGGCCGCCACGCGGCGATATTGGCTTTGGCTATGATCCGGTCTTCAAGCCGGAAGGTTATGAGAAGACCTTTGGTGAAATGACGGCTGACGAAAAGCATGGCTGGAAGCCGGGTGATGCGTCAGCCCTTTCGCATCGTGCGCGTGCTTTCAAGCTGTTTGCTGAAAAGGCGCTCGGCGTTGTTTCGGATACGGTTGAATGAACCATCATTTTTCTCCACCTGACGCTTCAGCGAATATTCTGCCGATAGCACGTGCAGATGGAGAAACGGCGTTTGGCGTTTATCTGCACTGGCCATTTTGTCTGGCCAAATGTCCCTATTGCGACTTTAACAGTCATGTGCGCCATCAGCCGGTTGATCAGCCACGCTTTGCGGAAGCTTTCAATCGTGAGATGGACACATTGCGTGCCCGCACAGGCCCGCGCACCGTCACCAGCATCTTTTTGGGCGGCGGTACGCCGTCGCTGATGCAGCCCTCGACGGTTGGCAGCCTGCTTGATGGCATTGCGTCGCGCTGGACTGTCGCGCCTGATATTGAAGTGACACTGGAGGCCAATCCGACAAGCGTGGAGGCTGATCGTTTCCGTGGCTATCGTGCTGCGGGCGTCAATCGTGTCTCGCTTGGCATTCAGGCGCTCAATGATCCTGATCTGCGCCGTCTTGGGCGTATGCATTCGGTTGAAGAGGCCAAGGCCGCAATCCGGCTTGCGCGTGAAATTTTCCCGCGTCTGTCTTTCGATCTCATCTATGCGCGGCCCAATCAGACGATTGAAGCCTGGCGTGAGGAGCTGAAAGAAGCCATTGGTCTGGCTGCCGATCATCTCTCGCTCTACCAGCTGACGATTGAAGAAGGCACGCAGTTTTATAATCTCTGGAAGGCGGGCAAGCTCACCACGCCGGACCCGGATCATGCGGCTGCTCTTTACGAAGAAACGCAAAAGATCACAGCGGAACATGGTCTTCCGGCCTATGAGATTTCAAACCATGCGGTGCCGGGGCGCGAGTCGCAGCACAATCTGGTCTACTGGCGCTATGGACAATATGTCGGCATTGGTCCCGGTGCACATGGCCGCTTTATCGAAAACGGCTTGCGCACGGTCACAATGACAGAAAAGCATCCTGAAACATGGCTGGAAAAAGTGGCAACCCATGGCCACGGTATTGTCGAGGAAGAACATCTCGATGGCGGACCGCAGGGCGATGAGTTTCTGATGATGGGCTTGCGGTTGCGCGAAGGCATTGATCTTGCGCGTTATCAGGGTCTGACAGGCCATGATATTGATCGCAAACGCCTTGAACGACTGATCGCATCGGGCATGATCGAAAAAATGGATGGTAGCTTCATCCGTGCAACGCCGGATGGTGCGCTGGTGCTTGATGCGCTTGTGGCGGATTTGGCGGCTTAGGAAATTAGATGAGTGAATTTTTGGACGAACAGAAACGCGAATTTGTCGTCGGTGGCACTGCCCAGCGTGCGCGTCCGATCGAACCCGCGCTCTATATCGTCTCGACCCCGATTGGTAATCTTGGCGACATGACGCTGCGCGGGCTGGAAGTGCTGGCAAGTGCCGACATTGTGGCCTGTGAAGACACACGTGTGACCCGTGTGCTGCTTGATCGCTACGGCATTTCGCGCCGTCCGATCAGCTACCATGAGCATAATGCTGCTGAGGCAGGCGCAAAGCTGATCGCAGCCCTTGAAAGCGGAAAAAGTGTTGCGCTGGTGTCCGATGCAGGCACACCGCTGGTTTCCGATCCGGGCTTCCGACTTGTCGGCGAGGCTCGCGAGGCGGGTATCCGCGTGGTGCCTGTTCCGGGTGCATCTGCGCTTCTTGCAGCACTCGCCGCGTCCGGCCTGCCGACAGATTCTTTCATGTTTTGCGGCTTTCTGCCGGTCAAACACGGTCAGAAGACCGCCAAGCTCGAAAGCCTCAAAAATATCGAGACCACGCTTGTTTTCTACGAATCGCCCAACCGCACGGCGACAACGCTTGCCGATATGGCAGAGGTTTTTGGCGATGCGCGTGAAGCAGCTCTTTGTCGCGAACTGACCAAAGCCTATGAAACCATTGTCACGGCGACGCTTGGTGAGTTGAAACAGCAATTTGATGGCGAAGACCGTATTCGCGGTGAAGTCGTGCTGCTGGTTGGCCCACCTTCTGGCGAGGCTGGTCCGCAGAGTGAAGAAGACATCGACAAGCTGCTTCTGTCGCTCGTGCAGGAATTGCCACCATCGAAAGCGGCAGGTGAAGCGGCAAAAATGACCGGCGGGCAGAAGTCGGTTCTTTATCAGCGTCTGATGCAGTTGAAGGCGCAGGGCTGATGAGTGAGTTCCGCGAGAAAAAGCGCATGGCTTTCTTTCGCGGACACAGCGCCGAGCGGCTGGCCGCTCTTGCGCTCATGCTCAAAGGCTTTCGCATCGTGGCGCGCCGCTATCGCACGCGGCTTGGCGAGATCGATCTGATAGCCCGACGCGGCAACCTTATTCTCATTGTTGAAGTTAAAGCGCGGAACAGCGTTGAAGCAGCGCAACTTGCCGTTACGCCGCAGGCCATGCGCCGGATTGAGGCCGCTGCCGATATGTGGCTGCAACGCCAAAAAGACTACGCACAATTATCGTTACGCTTTGATCTCGTCGCCGTGCTTCCACGACGCTGGCCAAAGCATATTCCTGCCTTCTTCACATCCGGCACGTATCGCTAAGTCAATGTAAATCCTACAAAAATTATGGGATATAATTTGCAGCTTTTAGGAATTAAAATCCTCAAAATCTGTTTTTTGAGAAAAAGTGATGCTCCGCGTGATTTGCGCGCGCAAGCCCGTTTCTTATAAATTCTAAGCAGTCCGGGGATAATGCCAGCAGTCTTAAAAAGGATACTGCTGTGGCTCTTTCGTCCCAACGACTTCTGGCTGATTTTCCTGCTTTCTTCCGTGTTTCGGAAGAGGTGGTTGTTGTCGTCGGTGGTGGCGAAGAAGCGCTCAACAAAGCACGGCTCGTGGCCCAGACGTCCGCTCGTTTGCGCATCATTGCGCAAGAGCTTGAACCAGCCTTAGCGAGCTTTATCGAAAGCCACAGTTCGGAACATGTTTCTCAATCTTTCAGCGCTGATCTGCTTGAGGGCGCGAAGCTGGTTTTTGTTGCCACGGGTAGCGAGTCTCAGGATCGCGCAATTGCAGCACAAGCGAAGGCGCAAAAAATCCCGGTCAATGTTGTTGATCGTCCGGCACTCTGCGATTTTCTGACCCCTGCCATCGTCAACCGTGCGCCGATTGCAATTGCCATTGGCACCGAAGGCTCGGCTCCGGTTCTGGCGCAGATGGTGCGTGCGCGCATTGATGCGGCCTTTTCACCACGCCTTGGTGAACTGGCGCATTTTGCCGAAAGCTGGCGTCCGCTGGTCGAAAAGATTTTACCAAAAGGCCTGGCACGCCGCAGTTTCTGGCGCGGGTTCTTTTCCGGTTCCGTTGCGCGTGCTGTTGAAAATGGCGACCGCGAGGAAGCCTATAAAGCTGCAAATGAATTAATTGAGCAAAGAGAACATGCTGCCGGTTATGTCTGGCTGGTTGGTGCTGGTCCGGGTGCAGAAGATCTGCTGACCCTGCGCGCACACCGCGTTCTGATGGAAGCCGATGTCATTGTGCATGACGCACTGGTGCCGGAAGGCGTAATCGCCATGGGCCGCCGCGATGCGGAACGCCTTTCAGTTGGCAAGCGCAAGGGGTGCCATTCCAAGAGCCAGAGCGAGATCAATGAACTGCTGGTGAAACTTGGCCGTGAAGGCAAGCGTGTAGTGCGTCTCAAAGCAGGCGATCCGCTGGTTTTTGGTCGTGCGGGCGAAGAAATGGCAGCATTGCGTTCAGCTGGTATCGGCTTTGAAATCGTGCCGGGCATAACGTCTGCTTTCGCAGCCGCTGCCGATATGGAACTGCCGCTCACCCTGCGTGGTGTGGCCTCCTCACTGGTGTTCACGACTGGGCACGATATGGCAGGTGATGTGCTGCCGGGCTGGGCCAAGCTTGCAGTCTCAGGCGCAACAATCGCCGTCTATATGGGAGCAACGGTTGCAGCCTCGGTTGCAAGCCGTCTGATCTCTGCGGGTCTGCATGAAGACACGGCGGTGGCTGTTGTTGAGAATGCCAGCCGGAAGGATAAGCGGCTGTTCCATGGAACATTGAAAGATCTGCCATCGCTGGAAGAGCGCAAAGAGCTTGCAGGTCCAGTCATGGTTATCATCGGCGATGCTGTTGCAGGTGCCGCTATCGACAAAGCAGAAGCATTGGCGCGGAAGCCTGTGCCAGTGGCAGCTTAAATCAGGAGTTGGGAAAATGGTTGTAAAAGTTCTCACCGCAAACCGGCTCATTGATGGACAGGCCGTGTGGCTTGGCGCTGACGGATCATGGCAGGAAACCATTGAAGGTGCGCTGGTTGCGCGCCACGCGGAAGCCGTCTCAGCGCTTGAAGAAGCGGGTAAGGTTGCCGCGAAAGCCAATCTGGTTGTCGATGTGAATGTGATTGATGTCGAAGAGCGCGACGAAGGGCTTTATCCCATTCGCCTGCGCGAGCGCATCCGGCTCTCCGGCCCCACCATTATTACGCTTGGTCAGCCATCACTGAAAATTGCTTCCTGATCTGAATATCGGAAATCACTATGTATCGTTATGATGAATTTGACCGCGATTTTGTTGCGGCCCGTGTTGCACAGTTCAAGGATCAGGTCGGGCGTCGCCTTTCTGGCGAATTGACGGAAGATCAGTTCAAGCCGCTGCGTTTGATGAACGGTCTTTATCTGCAATTGCATGCCTATATGCTGCGTGTTGCGATCCCTTACGGCACATTGTCGAGCCGCCAGCTGCGCCGGCTTGGCTCCATTGCGCGGGATTATGATCGGGGTTTTGCCCATTTCACGACCCGTCAGAATGTTCAGTACAACTGGCCAGCCCTGAAAGATGTGCCGCAAATTCTCGAAGAGCTTGCCGAAGTCGAAATGCACGCAATCCAGACTTCCGGCAATTGCATTCGTAATGTGACCGCTGATCATTTTGCGGGTGCTGCTGCCGACGAAGTTGCCGATCCGCGCCCCTTTGCAGAAATTCTGCGTCAGTGGTCGTCGCTGCATCCGGAATTTTCCTATCTGCCGCGTAAGTTTAAAATTGCGATTGTTGGCTCCGAACATGATCGTGCGGCCATTCAGGTGCATGACATCGGCTTGCAGCTTAAAAAGAATGAAGCGGGTGAACTTGGCCTCGCCGTCTATATTGGCGGCGGGCAGGGGCGCACGCCAATGGTCGCGAAGAAAATCCGCGATTTTCTGCCGGTCGAAGACATGCTGACCTATGTGACGGCGATTGTCCGCGTCTATAATCTCTATGGTCGCCGCGATAATAAATATAAGGCCCGCATCAAAATCCTCGTGCATGAAACAGGCGTCGAGCCGCTGGTTCAGGAGATTAACGCTGAATGGGAACAGATCCGTTACAGTGATTTGCGGCTGCCGCAGCGCGATATCGATGCGATTGAAAGCTATTTCCGGATGCCGGATCTGCCGCAGCGTCCCGAAGGCTGGGAAATACTGGCGGTCACGCAAAAGGCGGATGCAGATTTTGCCGCCTGGACACAGCGCAATGTTACCCCGCACAAGAACCCGGATTATGCCGTCGTCACGATTTCGCTGAAACCGATTGGTGGGATTCCGGGCGATGCCAGCGCTGAGCAGATGGAGTTGGTGGCGGATATTGCGCAGACCTATTCGGCTGATGAAATCCGCGTCAGCCATGAGCAGAATCTGGTTCTGCCGCATGTGGCCAAGGCTGATTTGCCGGCCGTCTATGATCTGTTGCAATCGGATGGTCTGGTGACGGCCAATGCCGGTCTGATCACCGATATTATTGCCTGCCCCGGCCTCGATTATTGTGCGCTGGCCAATGCGCGGTCGATTCCCGTCGCGCAGCGTATTTCAGAGCGCTTTGGGGATCAGCAGCGACAGCTTGAAATCGGTGATCTCAAGATCAAGATTTCCGGCTGCATCAATGCCTGTGGTCATCACCATGTCGGCCATATCGGTATTCTGGGCGTTGAGAAGAAGGGCGAAGAACTTTATCAGATCACGCTTGGCGGTTCCGGCGATGAGCATACGTCGATTGGCGACATTACTGGACGCGGCTTCTCATCCGAAGAAGTGGTCGATGCGATTGAAACCGTTGTCGATACCTATCTTGGGCTTCGTGAAAATGCGGATGAAACCTTTATCGCTGCCTATCGCCGTGTTGGTATGGAGCCGTTCAAACGCGCGCTCTATGGCGAGGTGAGCCGTGCAGCTTGATGCGGATGAACGTGCTCAGGCGCAGGCCCGTTTGCTGGAGGCAAGCCATGGCGCTTCGACCCCGCAGGAGGTGATTGCGCTCAGCATGCGAGAATTGTTCGAAGGCGGAATTGCTGTCGTTTCATCGTTTGGTGCGGAATCGGCTGTGCTGCTGCACATGATTTCTAAGGTTGATCCGGCCATCCCGGTTCTGTTTCTCGATACGGGCAAGCATTTTCGCGCAACGCTTGATTATCGGCATGATCTTGCAGAGCGTCTGGGTCTTCTCGATGTGCAGGATATTCTGCCGCTTGAGGAAAGCGTGAAAGCGGATGATCCGTTCGGCGCATTGTCGATGACGGATAAGGATCGCTGCTGCTTCATTCGCAAGGTGGAGCCGATGGCGCGCGCGGTCGCCCCTTATCGTGCATGGATGACGGGCCGGAAGCAGTTTCAGGCTTCGACCCGCAATGCTTTGCCGGTTTTTGAATCGGTCGGCTCGCGCATTCGCATCAATCCGCTTGCGCGCATGAGTTCGGACGATTTGCGTGCCTATGCGCAATCCCATGACCTTCCTGTGCATCCGCTGACAGAACAGGGCTATCGGTCCATCGGCTGCATGCCCTGCACACGTCCAGTCAATGATGGTGAAGATCAGCGCGCCGGACGCTGGGCTGGATCGGAAAAGACCGAATGCGGCATCCATCTGACCGGCCTCACGGACAGCTTGAAAAACCTTGGAGCTTTGGACCAGAAATGAGCGAAACCAAACTTTGGTCCGAGCAGGGCTTTCGTGAAGACCATTATATTTTTGCGGATGATCTTGAAGCCGCAGGCGATGCACCCGCAATCATCATCCCTCTGGCCATCTGGCTGGGGCTTGATGAAGAACTGCTTCGCGCCTCCAATCGCCGCATTGGTGTTTTGGTTACGCCGGGCGAGAAGATCGAGCCACTGCTTGATCGTCTCGATAGTCTGCCGGTGATTGCCCTGCAATTTCCAGCTTTCAACGATGGTCGCTCTTACTCAAAAGCAGAGGTTTTGCGCCGCGCAGGTTTTGCGGGTGAATTGCGTGCAACGGGCGACGTGTTGATCGATCAGGCAGCTCTTATGCTGCGCACGGGTTTTGACAGTCTGCAAGTGACCAACAAAGTCGCACAAACCCGCCTTGGCGAACAGCGACTTGTGGATACGCCCGGCTATTATCAACCCGGTCGCGGTTCGGTGCAGCAGGAGGGTGGATTCGCCTGGCGGCGTGTTAAATCGCAGGCATAAGCGTTTTGTGGTTTTGCTTGTCGGCTTGATGAGGTAGATACGCGTCAATAATTTTTGGAGACATGACGTGATCCGCCACATTGTTTTCTTCAGCGTTAAGCCTGATCAGGATGTCGAAACCGTCCGTAAGGGTCTGGAGCAGTTGGGCACCATTCCTTATTCGGACGTATTTGAAGTTCTGCCGAATTCGAAGGTAGACCCGATGGGCAACGCGATTGACCTCGTTGTTTATGCCGAGTTCAAGGATGAAGAAGCGCTTTTCGCTTATAAAAACCATCCGACCTACGACGCAGCCACGCAATATGTGCGCCCGATGCGTGAACTGCGTTTTTCTGCCGATATTGTGAGCGACAAGAGTTAATCAATCTGCGGTGGTGCCTGCAACGGCAGGCCACCAAACAAGTCTGGTTCGAGCGATGTTCTGGCGCGTTCGATATTGAGCAGACGCAGCTTGGTCACTGTGCCTCCAGCAGCCGAAAAGCCGCCGATCTTGCCATTGGACCCCAAAACCCGATGGCAGGGCACAATGATCGGAAATGGATTTTTGCCAAGCGCATAGCCAACGGCCTGCGAAAGACTGACATCGCCAAGCCTGCGTGCGATTGCGCCATAGGTGATGGTCTCACCCGCTTTCAGTTTCAGCAGGATTTCATAGACTTTTCGGTTGAGGTCCGGCACAGAATCAAGCGCCAGCGGCGTTTGCGAAAAGTCTGGATCGCCACCTTCAAGCAGCACACGAACCTTATCGATAGTTTCCGCGACATAAGGGGGCGGGTTGGATACCTCTGTATCCGAAAAGCGCGACTGAAGCCGATAACGCGTTTCGTTTTCATCGGCATCGCCGATTTCCACGCCGATTATTTTGCCCTCATGCCAGGCCATGCCACACGGGCCGATAGGCGTGTCGAATATGTTGATACCGGTCGAATCCATGAACAACGATATAGCATAATTCGCAACAATTGCTGCGGATGGTGTTGCGAAATGGTTGAAGAACGCAGCAAATAATGATTGTGTGGAAACAGCCGCCATGGGCGCGACCATGGGTCATGTCTTTAAATGGCCAGATGATTGAGCAATACCTTCCGGCGCGCGTTTGATGTGATCGGAACGAGGAATTTGAGATGGACGATTACGAACGCTATGCCACAGGGCTGATGATCGTTTTTGGTGCGCTGATTGTCGGCGCGCTGATGGCAGCCAATCTTTATCATGGCGACAAGCCCGGCTTTCTTTTCGCACTGGGTGCGGCGGTGGTGGGCTGGTTCTCTGCCTTTGCCGTGCTTTTTGATAAGCCGCGCGTTTATGGCGTCATGATCGCTATCGCCATCGGTCTCGTCGCTGCTTCGATTGGTGCTTTCGTAACCTGATTTTTGCGATATATGCTCATAAAAAGCCCCGGATTTCCGGGGCTTCTTTGTTTAGATATATGGTGAGTAGCACTGGCGGCGTGGGCCGTAATTGGGCTGGAACGTATTGTCGTAAGCCCGATAAGACCGATAACGGTTATAGCACCAGCGTACATGCGCATTGCCGCCGCCGCGATAGACTGGTGCCGGGCGATAGCGCGGTGGGTGATGACGGTAGCGTGGCGGTGGTGGCCCCCAATTCCGGTAATGCGGCCTGTATCCATCCCGATAACGCGGGTGATGGTGTCGCCAATGACGGCGGTCTCCACGATAATCGTAATATTGAACATTCTCGATTGGAGCCTGTGCACCATGGCTGACGGCTGGGGCTGTAAGTGTTGTTGGTTGCGCAGCATTGGCGCTTGCAGTTACACCAGGCACGCCTATGCCGAGTGACAGACATGCTGCGAAAAAGGAAGATGCAAATTTCTTCATCGGTTTCTCCCTGATAAAGTGGCTTTTATCAACGTCCCTGACGTGATTTTGCTCCCGCAATGTGGCGGGTAGGTGGCTCACAAAACTCACTTTTTCTTCAAGCTGGCAACAGTTCGGTGAAGGTGGACACGTTCGCTCAAAGCGCGCCGTCATAATTGACATAAAGATATGTTTATGTCATTAAGCGGTTCTTATATGCGGCCCGTTCGCTCAGAGCGATCAGGCATGCGCCCAAGAAAGCAATCTGCGCATCGCGTTTTCAGAAAATCCTTTGCGGATTTCGGGTGGTGTTGTAGCGATGAATCGTATCAGAATACAGGCGGTAATCCCCTATGACGTCTTCCCTTGATAATCTTTTTGGTTCAACGGCAGCAAAGCCGGACGGTTCGGAAGTGCTTGCTGCGCTGACCCAGGCCGCAAGTGAGCGCATTCTGATTCTCGACGGGGCCATGGGTACGCAGATTCAAGGGTTAGGCTTTCACGAAGAGCATTTTCGCGGCGAGCGCTTCGGCGCCTGCGATTGCCAGCTTCAGGGTAACAACGACCTTCTGACACTCACCCAGCCAAAGGCGATTGAAGAAATTCACTATGCTTATGCCATGGCTGGCGCTGATATTCTTGAAACCAATACATTTTCTTCGACGACGATCGCGCAGGCTGATTATGGCATGGAAGATGCCGTCTATGAGCTGAACCGTGATGGCGCGCGCTTGGCACGTCGCGCAGCAATTCGTGCGCAGCAAAAAGACGGTCGCCGCCGCTTTGTTGCTGGTGCCTTGGGGCCCACAAACCGGACTGCATCGCTGTCACCGGATGTCAACAATCCCGGCTATCGTGCGGTCACTTTCGATGATCTGCGCCTTGCCTATGCCGATCAGATCCGCGGACTGATTGATGGCGGCGCCGACATTATTCTGATTGAAACGATCTTCGATACGCTCAACGCCAAGGCTGCGGTTTTTGCAGCCGAAGAAGTGTTCCTTGAGAAGGGCGTGCATCTGCCGGTGATGATTTCCGGCACGATCACCGATCTTTCAGGACGCACACTTTCGGGCCAGACGCCAACGGCGTTCTGGTATTCATTGCGCCATGCCAAGCCTTTCACCATTGGGTTGAATTGCGCGCTTGGCGCCAATGCGATGCGCGAACATCTCGCAGAAATTGCTGGCATTGCCGATACATTTGTCTGTGCCTATCCGAATGCTGGTCTACCGAATGAATTCGGCCAGTATGACGAAAGCCCGGAAGCCATGGCAGCCCAAATCGAAGATTTTGCGCGCGTAGGTCTCGTCAATGTGGTGGGCGGGTGCTGCGGTTCAACGCCGGATCATATCCGCGCAATTGCCGCAGCTGTTGCCAAGCATCCACCACGCAAGCCGGTCAAGGTGCCGCCACTGATGCGCCTGTCGGGCCTTGAGCCTTTCACGCTGACCAAGGATATTCCTTTCGTTAATGTTGGCGAGCGCACCAACGTCACGGGCTCGGCCCGTTTCCGTAAGCTGATCAAGGCGGGCGATTATTCGACAGCGCTTGATGTGGCGCGTGATCAGGTGGAAAACGGCGCGCAGATCATCGACATCAACATGGATGAAGGTCTGATCGACTCGCAGCGAATCATGGTTGAATATCTCAACCTGATTGCGGCAGAGCCGGATATTGCGCGCGTGCCGGTGATGATCGACAGCTCTAAGTGGGACGTGATTGAAGCTGGCCTGAAATGCGTTCAGGGCAAGCCCATCGTCAATTCGATTTCGCTCAAAGAAGGCGAAGAAGCCTTCCTGCATCATGCGCGTTTGGTGCGTGCTTACGGTGCGGCAGTTGTCATCATGGCATTTGACGAAACCGGACAGGCGGACACGGAAGAGCGCAAGGTCGAAATCTGTACCCGCGCTTATAAGATTTTGACCGAGCAGGTGGGCTTCCCGCCCGAAGACATCATCTTCGATCCGAACGTCTTTGCGGTTGCGACCGGCATAGACGAGCACAATAATTATGGCGTCGATTTCATCGAAGCCACGCGCAAGATTACCGAGACCTTGCCGCACGTCCATATTTCGGGCGGCGTCTCAAACCTGTCTTTCTCGTTCCGCGGCAATGAGCCGGTGCGCGAAGCAATGCACGCCGTCTTCCTTTATCATGCCATTCAGGTTGGCATGGATATGGGCATCGTCAATGCGGGTCAGCTGGCGGTCTATGACACGATTGATCCCGAATTGCGTGAAGCCTGCGAAGATGTGGTGCTGAACCGCCGCGATGACGCAACGGAGCGACTGCTCGAAATCGCTGAGCGTTTTCGCGATAGCGGAACCAAGGAGGCCAAGGCTCAGGATTTAAGCTGGCGCGAATGGCCGGTTGAGAAACGTCTTGAACATGCGCTGGTCAACGGCATTACCGAATATATCGAAGCCGATACCGAAGAAGCGCGGCAGGCGGCTGCACGTCCGCTGCATGTTATCGAAGGCCCGCTGATGGCTGGGATGAATGTGGTTGGCGATCTGTTCGGTTCGGGCAAGATGTTCCTGCCGCAGGTGGTTAAATCCGCTCGCGTGATGAAGCAGGCAGTGGCTGTGCTTTTGCCTTACATGGAAGAAGAAAAGCGCCTGAGCGGTGGTGAAGGTCGCCAGAGCGCCGGTAAGGTGCTGATGGCTACCGTGAAGGGCGACGTGCATGACATCGGCAAGAACATTGTCGGCGTGGTCCTCGCCTGCAACAATTACGAGATCATTGATCTCGGCGTGATGGTGCCAGCGCAGAAAATCCTCGAAACTGCAAAGGCGGAAAATGTCGATGTGATCGGCCTTTCCGGGCTGATTACACCATCGCTGGATGAGATGGTGCATGTGGCGGCTGAAATGGAACGCGAAGGCTTCAATGTGCCGCTTTTGATCGGTGGCGCTACGACCAGCCGTGTGCATACGGCGGTAAAAATCCATCCGCGTTATGAGCAGGGACAGGCGGTCTATGTGATTGATGCCAGCCGCGCAGTGGGCGTTGTCTCCAATCTGCTGTCGCCTGAAAACAAGGATGCCTATGTTGAAGGTATTCGTGCTGAATATGCCAAGGTCGCAGCCGCGCACGCCCGCAACGAGGCGGAAAAGAAGCGTCTGCCGCTGGCTCGCGCACGCGAAAACGCCCACAAGCTCGACTGGGACAACTACACGCCGCCAAAGCCGACCTTCCTTGGCACCAAGACCTTCGAGAACTATGATCTCGCAGAGATTGCGCGTTATATCGACTGGACGCCATTCTTCCAGACATGGGAGATGAAGGGCCGTTATCCCGCCATTCTTGAAGATGAAAAACAGGGCGAAGCAGCGCGTCAGCTATGGGCGGATGCGCAGGCCATGCTTGCAAAGATCATCGATGAGAAGTGGTTTGCACCGCGTGGCATAATCGGTTTCTGGCCTGCCAATACGGTGGGTGATGATATCCGTCTCTTTACCGATGAAAGTCGCAAGGAAGAGTTAGCCACCTTCTTCACATTGCGCCAGCAATTATCAAAACGCGATGGCCGTCCGAATGTCGCCATGTCCGATTTTGTGGCCCCTGCCGATAGCGGCAAGCAGGATTATGTCGGCGGCTTCGTCGTCACGGCAGGCATTGAGGAAGTGGCAATTGCCGAACGCTTTGAACGCGCGAATGACGATTATTCGTCCATTCTTGTCAAAGCACTGGCTGACCGTTTCGCCGAAGCCTTTGCCGAACTGATGCACCAGCGCGTTCGTAACGAGTTCTGGGGCTATGCGCCGGGTGAAGATCTGTCGAATGACGATCTGATCCACGAGCGTTATGCGGGTATTCGTCCGGCACCGGGCTATCCGGCACAGCCTGACCATACCGAAAAGAAGACGCTGTTCGAACTGCTCGATGCAACGGCTCAAACTGGTGTCGAGTTGACGGAAAGCTATTCCATGTGGCCGGGGTCATCTGTGTCAGGCCTCTATATCGGCCACCCGGAAAGCTACTATTTCGGTGTTGCAAAGGTGGAACGTGATCAGGTCGAAGATTATGCGAACCGCAAGGGCATGAGCGTTGAGGAGGTCGAGCGCTGGCTTGGCCCGATCCTCAATTACATTCCCGGTCAGGCACCGGAGCCGGTTGAAGCGGCAGCCTAGCGCATTTCCAATGTTTCAATCAAAACAGGAATGACTTCGAACCCGAAATGAGCGCAGAGAGTTGCTTCAAAGTGATGCGCATTTCGGGAAAGATGCGCGTTAAAATAAATGATTAAAGTGCTTAATTACTCCAATCAGATTGAAGCCATTCTAATCTAGGTCGAGCGGCCTGATGCAGAAGAGCATCAGTTCCTTTTTATGTTCGGAGATTCTGGTCTATCTGCTCGGCTCGTTTGTCAAGAAATCTCGAAAACGAAAAGCATTTCCTTCACCCTGTCTCCCCATATTTAAGCAAATGACCCTACATCCATCTCGTTAAACGAGAGCATAATTCTTTTTGGAGTGAAACGAGGTGCGATAAAATTATGCTTAAAATTAAAGGATTTATCGAGAATCTCTGTTTCAATTAGAATGGAATTCTCCTTGAGAAGGTTTTTTCCGCATATATTAAAGATATACTAATTTAGATCTTGCGATGCGTAATATTTGTATTTGTATTTACTAAAGTCCGATAATATCTGTAATAAATAATTGTTTTATGTTATTATCTTAGGATATTATAATATTTATAGGTAGATGGTCCGAGAATCATATGTTATGTTGAACAGGTGGCTTACGGTATTGTGGTCTATAAACACACATACGGGTTCCGGCGCCATAGAATCCTAAAAAAATTGATATTTGTTTTTCCTGGCCGATCCATTCGGCCCAGAATGTGCCTGCTTGAATAAAATTCACGTGAATAATCCGGTTCATCGAAACAATATTAGGATTCCAGCTATGAATTGCGAAGTTTTTTACGACACGCTTCAGTCATCTGATAGTGCGGATGATTTGTTCGAGCATATCAAGTCCTATGCAGCACAGTTGGGCTTTTCCTACGTGTCTTATGCAATGTGCGTACCGTCTCTTGATAGCATTTCGCGCTGGATACGCTATGAGACGACGCCAATGGCTTGGCAGAAACATTATGCTTTAAAGAAATACGTCGAAATTGATCCCGTTGTGCGCCGTGGAATGAACAGCATTGAACCGCTGGTATGGTCGCAAAGGCTGTTTGCGGAAGCACCCCAGATATGGGCGGACGCGCAGGAGTTTGGTCTGCGGTCGGCTATTTCGCAGCCAAGCTGGGCAGCGCAGGGCGTTTTTGGGATTCTCACATTTCTGCGGGAAAAGCCTTCACTTTCAGAAGGTGAGGTCTCCATGCTGCGCAGACAGATGCAGGTCGTTGCCAATCTTCTCCATCTCGCTATGTATGAGCATCTTGATGTGCCAAGCATCAATTGTGTAGGCGAGGTTAATCTCACCGCGCGCGAACGTGAAATTCTGCGTTGGACAAGCGAAGGCAAGACCGCCGAGATTATCGGAACAATTCTCAGCATCTCGACCCGAACAGTCAATTTTCATATCAGCAATGTTCTCTCCAAACTTGTTGCGGTCAACAAGGTGCAGGCCGTAGCCAAGGCACGCACTTTTGGTCTTCTATAACGGCTCTTAATCCTTCGGCGGTTTGGTCCGAAGGATGTTCATGCCCTTCAGAATTTAGCTTAATACTATAAAATTTGTAGTATTTTCCGTAACTTGAGCCAGGATTTGACTTTTCGCTTCAGCGCAAGTTTCTTCCTCCAACGGGCTTAAAACAGGCACGTTTTCGCTTAACGCCCTCGCAATACGCGATAGCATACTTTTCCTTTTGTTCTGTCTTTCACGACAATGCGCTCACAGTGGCTTAGCCACATCTGCGCCGGACCAAGGCTCGCGCCATCCTCCCGCCAGTTTATTTAAGATTAAGCCGGTTTCCCGGGAGAAACAGACGTGCATCATGCATCCCTGACCAAAAACCTGACGCATCTTCAGCGCCTGGAAGCAGAAGCAATTCATATTTTTCGCGAAGTTGCCGCGACCTTTGAAAATCCGGTCATGCTTTATTCGGTGGGCAAGGATTCCTCCGTTATGCTGCATCTGGCGATGAAGGCATTCTATCCCGCGCCTCCGCCATTTCCCTTTTTGCATGTCGACACGACCTGGAAATTTCGCGAAATGATCGAATTTCGCGATGCGCAGGCGCGCGAAAAGGGTTTTGAGCTGCTTGTGCACATCAATGAAGATGGCGTTCGCGATGGTGTTGGCCCCTTCACGCACGGATCAAACGTTCATACCCACATCATGAAGACGGTTGGTCTCCGTCAGGCTCTCGATAAATACAAGTTTGATGCCGCCTTTGGCGGTGCGCGCCGCGATGAGGAAAAGTCGCGCGCCAAGGAGCGCATTTTTTCATTCCGCAATATGCAGCACGGCTGGGACCCGAAGAACCAGCGGCCGGAAATGTGGAAGATCTACAATACCCGCATTGCAAAGGGTGAATCGATCCGCGTTTTCCCGCTTTCCAACTGGACCGAGCTCGATATCTGGCAGTATATTTTGCAGGAAAATATCCCGATTGTGCCGCTCTATTTTGCAGCAAAGCGCCCTGTGGTCGAGCGCGACGGCATGTTGATCAAACTTGATGATGACCGCATGACTTTGCGCCCCGGCGAAACGGTCGAGGAACGGCTGGTACGCTTCCGCACACTTGGCTGTTATCCGCTGACGGGCGCGATTGAATCACGTGCCACCAATCTTTCTGACATCGTTGAAGAAATGCTGATCGCCCGTACATCCGAGCGTCAGGGCCGCGCCATTGATCGCGATGAAGCGGGTTCCATGGAAAAGAAGAAGCGCGAGGGCTATTTCTGATGAACGCCTTATTAGAGTCTTCTGTAACAAGTGCAGCTGTGAGCGATTTTCTCGCCGATCAGGAACGCAAGACGCTGCTCCGTTTTCTGACCTGCGGTTCGGTCGATGATGGCAAATCCACGCTGATCGGGCGGTTGCTTTATGACACCAAGCTGATCTTTGAGGATCAGCTGGCGACGCTGAAAAATGACAGCCGCAAATTCGGCACCACCGACGACGACTTTGACTTCGCGCTGCTGGTCGATGGTCTGGAAGCCGAACGCGAGCAGGGCATCACCATCGATGTGGCCTATCGCTTTTTCTCAACGCCGCGCCGCAAATTCATCGTGGCTGATACGCCAGGCCATGCGCAATATACGCGCAACATGGCGACGGGCGCGTCAACCGCTGATCTGGCGGTGGTGCTGATCGATGCACGGCAGGGCGTGTTGACACAGACACGCCGTCACAGCTTCATTGCTTCGCTGTTGGGCATCCGGCATATCGTGGTGGCGGTCAACAAGATCGATCTGGTTGATTTCTCGCAAAGCGCTTTTGCCAGCATTGTCGCTGATTATATGAGTTTCGCCAAAGATTTGGGCTTTGCCAGCATTCAGGCAATACCGCTCTCGGCACGCTTTGGCGATAATGTCAGCAGCCATTCCCCACGAATCCATTGGTATGAAGGGCCGTATCTGCTCGAACATCTGGAAACGGTGCGTCTTGATGGGGATGCAGTCGGCAAGCCTTTTCGCTTTCCGGTGCAATATGTGAACCGGCCAAACCTTGATTTCCGGGGCTTTTCCGGCACCGTTGCCTCGGGTTCGATTGCTGAAGGCGATACGGTCGTGGTCGCAAAGTCGGGTAAGCAATCGAAGGTGAAACGCATTGCCACCTATGACGGCGACTTGGCCCGTGCAACCGAAGGGCAGGCGGTTACGATTGTGCTGGAAGACGAGATCGAAGTCTCTCGCGGCAACATGCTTGTGGGTGCAGAATCGCGCCCGGAAGTGGCCGACCGTTTCAGTGCCAATATCGTCTGGTTTGGCGAAGAAGTCTTGCAGCCAGGGCGCTCCTATCTGCTGCGCACCGAAACCGACCAGACGCCGGTGACGATCAGCGAGATTAAATATCGCACCGATGTGAATAGTTTCGCGCGAGAAGAGGCGACACGGCTTGATTTGAATGAAGTTGGTCTTTGCCATCTTCAAACAGCGGATCAGATTGCTTTCGACCCCTATTCGGACAACCGCGTGACGGGTGCTTTCGTGCTGATTGATCGTCTCACCAATGCGACGGTGGGCGCTGGTATGATCAAAGAGGCGCTGCGTCAGGCAACCAATGTGCATTTGCAGGCTTTCGATCTTGATAAACAGGCGCGTGCAGCACAGAAATTTCAGAAACCTGCGGTACTTTGGTTCACGGGCCTGTCAGCATCGGGCAAATCCACCATTGCCAACCGGCTTGAACAGCGGCTTCATGCGTTGGGCAAGCACACCTATTTGCTGGATGGCGATAATGTCCGTCATGGCCTTAACAGCGATCTTGGCTTCTCTGATGAAGACCGGGCCGAGAATATCCGCCGCGTTGGCGAGGTCGCGGGGCTTATGGCCGATGCCGGGCTGATCACGTTGGTTTCATTCATTTCGCCGTTCCGCTTCGAACGTGACCGCGTGCGTTCGCGCTTGAATGATGGTGAATTCATCGAAATCTTTGTCGATACGCCGATTGAAGAATGCATGGCGCGTGATCCAAAGGGGCTTTATGCGCAGGCTCTGCGTGGCGAGATCAAGGCTTTCACCGGCATCGATTCGCCCTATGAAGCGCCGTTTTCGCCGGAGCTGCATCTTCACACCGCAGGTCGCGACATTGACGAACTCGTTGCGGAGGTGGAAAAGTATCTGGCCGAGCGCGGTGTGATCGGCAGCTATGGCAGTGATTCCTGGTCGATTTGAGAAATGACAACAGCAACCTTCCCCAAAGCCGATCCAAACAGCAAAGCTTTGCTCAAAGTACTTGAGGATACAGCCCTTGAGGCTGGTCGTGTCATTATCAAACATTACACGGATGGCTGTGCGGTTCATTCCAAGAAGGATCAATCGCCGGTAACGGAAGCAGATCACGCGGCAGAAGCGATTATCCTTTCTGCCCTTGCGTCTTTCGCATCGGGCATTCCGGTGGTGGCCGAGGAAGAAGCCGCCGCAGGGCGTCTGCCAGAACAGCTGGGTGAGACATTCTTTTTGATTGATCCGCTTGACGGTACGCGTGAGTATCTGCTGCGTAATGGCGATTTTACGGTGAATATCGCACTCATTGAGAATGGCGTGCCGGTGCTGGGCCTCGTCTATGCCCCGGTGCGCAACCTGCTTTATGTGGGTGGCCGTGACGGTGCGCAGGAAGTGGTGACGTCCGCCGATCATCAGATTATCAGCAGGCGTCCGATTGCTGTCCGCATTGCACCGCCTGAAAAGGTAGTGGTTTGTAGCCGCTCTCACCTGACGCCTGAAACAGAAGAGTTTCTGAAACGCAATCACGGTGGCAAATGTGTTTCTGTCGGCTCATCACTCAAATTCTGCATGATCGCACGTGGCGAGGCTGATCTTTATCCACGCTTCGGTCCGACGATGGAGTGGGACACGGCAGCCGGTGACGCCGTTCTGCGCGCGGCAGGTGGCATGACGACGACATTTGATGGCAAACCGATGATCTATGGCGCGCGTTCTGATGGAACGGTCAAAGGTTTTGCGAACCCGGATTTTGTGGCTTTTGGCGCAGGAGAAGCACCTGTTTTTGCATCGATAAGCCAGCTAATCAGGTGACAGGCAAAAATAGCTGAAAAAAAGCGGGATGTTCCCCTTGCGGGTTCAAAAGAGCGGCGCTATAAGCCGCTCACAGCCGGACGATAGAGTCTTGGTTTTATGGTCGCGGAGCGTAGCGCAGCCTGGTAGCGCACCTGATTTGGGATCAGGGGGTCGGAGGTTCGAATCCTCTCGCTCCGACCATTTTCTCCCCTTCGACATGCCCTCAAGCATTTCCTGTTTTCACTGGATCATTGGAAATGCCCTATCTATTTATTTTCACGCATTATCCCACGCAAAGCCGCTTCGCACTTTTGCTGGAAATGCTCTAGTTTGATTTGCCGAAGACTGACATCCGCATAAACTCCCCGTTATATTCAGCGATTTCGACCAACCTGGGCCTGTCGAGAATTTCGACTTTTGACGCCTTGAATATTAAAAGTCCCTCTTCGCGCAGTTCGCGCAGCATGCGGTTGAGATGAATTGGCGTTAATCCAAGCGCATCAGCCAGCTGATATTGCGTCAAGGGGCAGTAAAACGCGTCCGGTTCCTCGCTCATACCGCAGGCACGTACGCGGTCTGCCAGCTCCAGCAAAAGATGTGCTGTGCGGACAAAAGCGCTCCGGCATCCGACATTGGTCAGATGCTCCACCAGCATAGCGCGTTGTCTTGAGAGCATTTCAATGAAGATCATGCCGAGCCGCGGCATTTTCCAGATGGTTTCTCCAAGCGACGTCAGCGGTATCTCGTAAGCTGACATCGGGGTGATTGTCTTAATCGTGTTGTAACTATAGCCGTCAGCGGTTCTCAGCCCAATAAAATCACATCGCATCGGAAAGTCGATGATCTGACGTTCGCCACCCGAAAGGTCACGATAAACACATCCCCAGCCTGAACGCACCAGATGGATGCTGCGGACCGACGCACCCTGATTGATGATGACGGCATCGGCCGGGTAACTGGCTTCGGTGATTGTCAGTGACAGAAGAGTTTCTTTTTCCTGCAGGTTGAGTTTGGCCAGAATTGGAGGCGATTCCAATAAGCTGACCAAGCCGTCAATCATGAGGGCTGTGGTGTTTTGGTTCCCACTTTGCATCCGCCGCCTATGCCCCACGAAAGTTATAGAATTTATAACTTTCAGTTCCCGAAGTCGTTCTTATGGTCAGCTTATTTTTTTATAAAACGCTAACATAAGTTAATGACACGTTTATTTAACAATAGCAATATTTAGACCAGTCTTCATCATGATTAGCAATAAAAACCAGAATAAACTGTCGTAGTTTTTGTCATGCCTAGTGTTTTGCGTTGAATGCAAACCTGAGTAACAGGGGAAACTAAAGCAATGTTTGAAGTTAGGGAACTGTCTTTATGGGCCGCCCCCGATGGGGCAGGGAATGGAACTTCGGTTATCGGCGGCGCAAGAATAAGGGACCGAGAATATGCGGCCGGTTTGCCTGTGCAGAGCGAGCCTCATCTGATGCTGGTCTGCAAAAGCAATCTGGAGCGTGAGTGCCTCTTCAATGGGCTGGTGATGAACGGGTTTAAACTGCCTGTTGTCAGCTATGCCGCAGTCGATAAGAATATGCCGTTAAACGGCGCAATCGTCGTTCTCATGCATATTGGTTCTAAGCGGCTTGCTGATCCTTTTTTTTCTGACGAAATTGAGGCGACAGTCAAAGCCTGGCATCCGATACCCGTTGTCCTTCTTGCTGAGCGCGAAGAGTGGCAGCAGGTACTCCGTGCTATGGAACTGGGCGCGCGCGGTTATATCCCAACATCGGTCGATATAAAGATTTGCGTGGAAGCGATCCATCTTGCAATGGCCGGTGGCATGTATGTGCCTGCATCCATGCTCATGAAACCTGCGGCGCAGAATATGGATGATGATGTGCTGGGGGAACTGCTGACTGCGCGTGAGGTTGAGGTCGTTCATGCAATCAGGGTAGGAAAGTCCAATAAAATTATCGCTTTTGAACTTGGAATGAGCGAAGGCACGGTAAAAGCGCATGTTCATAATATCATGCGAAAGATCGGGGCTGCAAATCGAACGGAAGTTGTCTGCAAGCTCCATCAGATGTATGGAACTCAATTGAACGCAGAATGAAGGCCTGTCCAATATTCGAACATGAATACACAAACAAAAAATGCGGTATTATCCAACAGCTGCATTTTGACGGAGTCGCGTTGTTTGAGGAAACGAGTATATTTTTCAAAATTCGAATAAGTTAGGTTTATGCGCACCCAGAAGAAAGAGTAGGGTGTGTGTCTGATGGATTGTAAAAATCAACAAGCGGTGTGGAGAGACAATGAGTTTCTCCCTGATTTTTCATCAAGCGGTTGCTTTCTTTAGCAAAACAGCGAAATTACGAACCTGTTATAAGAACAATTCTGTTGCCGGGAACAAAATGCAGCTTACCCCTCGTCACAATGCAATTCTGGATATCGCCCGCAGGCAGGGGCAGGTTCTCGTCGATGATCTGGCGAGTGTTTTCGATGTAACGCCGCAGACGGTGCGCAAGGATCTCAATGATCTGTGCAAGGCGCGTTTGCTACGGCGCATTCATGGTGGTGCGCTTTATCCATCCGGCGTGGAAAACATGGAATATGAAGCGCGGCGCCGCATTGCAGCGCATGAAAAGGAGCTCATCGGTCGTGCGGCCGCTGAAATGATTCCCGATGGTGCGTCGCTGTTCATCAATATCGGCACGACCACCGAGGCTGTCAGCCACGCGCTCATTGATCATAACAATCTGATGGTCATCACCAACAACATCAATGTCGCCAATACCCTGCGCGTTTATCCCGAGATTGAGGTCATTATTGCTGGCGGCGTTGTGCGTGCGTCCGATGGCGGTATCGTCGGGGAGGCGGCGGTTGATTTCATTCGGCAGTTCAAGGTCGATTACGCAATCATCGGCGCGTCGGCAATCGATGAGGATGGTGCGCTGCTGGATTTTGATTTCCGCGAAGTGAAGGTGGCACAGGCGATCATCGCCAATGCGCGCCACGTCATTCTGGTGAGCGACTCAACCAAGCTGGAGCGAGCAGCGCCCGTTCGTCTCGGACATATTTCGCAGGTTCACAGCTTCATCACTGATCGATGCCCCTCACAGCAATTGCGCGATTTGTGCCGTGAAAATGAGGTCGAACTCATCGAAACGGTGAAAGAAGCCTTCGCAGAACAGAAAGAATCGTAGTTTCGTTTCATTTTCGTTTTGCTTTCGTATTAAATCAATTATATTCGCTTTGGTGATCGGAGAGGATCTTCAGGTTTCGCCATGGCACAAGATAAAATATTCGACATTTTCGTAATTGGCGGCGGCATCAATGGATGCGGCATCGCAAGAGACGCGGTTGGTCGTGGCTTTAGCGTTGGGCTTGCCGAGATGAACGATCTGGCAAGTGGCACCTCGTCGCGTGCCACAAAGCTCATTCACGGCGGTTTGCGCTATCTGGAGCATTACGAATTCCGCTTGGTGCGCGAAGCGCTGATGGAGCGCGAGGTGCTTTGGGCCAACGCGCCGCATCTGATCCACCCGATGCGTTTTGTGTTGCCTTATCATAAGGGCGGAGTCCGCCCGGCATGGCTTTTGCGTCTTGGCCTGTTTCTCTATGATCACTTAGGTGGCCGCAAGAAGCTGCCAGCCACGCGCACACTTGATATGCGCACCGATCCCTCGAGCGCACCGTTGAAGCCGCTTTTCACCAAAGCTTTCGAATATTCCGATTGCTGGGTGGATGATGCGCGCTTTACAGCGCTGACTGCGCGCGATGCGGCTGATCGTGGTGCGATGATCCGCACGCGTGCAAAGGTGGTCTCGGCGCGCCGCGACCATGAAGCATGGACGGTAACGCTTGAAAACACAGATACAGGACTGCGCGAAGAGTTTCGTTCGCGTCTCTTGGTCAATGCTGCCGGTCCATGGGCGGATAAGGTATTGGAAGGTGTCGAAGGTGATCGCCAACTGCACAATGTGCGACTGGTGCAGGGCAGCCACATCGTGGTGCGTCAAAAGTTCTCCGACCCGCGCTCCTATTTTTTCCAGAACAATGATGGCCGCATCATCTTCGCTATTCCTTATGAGGATGATTTCACGCTGATTGGCACCACAGATCAGGATTATAAGGGCGACCCGGCCAAAGTCGCAATCAGCGACCAGGAAACCGATTATCTCTGTGCTGCGGCAAGCGAATATTTCCGCGAGCCGGTGCGCAGAGAGGATATTGTCTGGACCTATTCCGGCGTGCGCCCGCTCTATGATGACGGGGCCAGCAAGGCACAGGAAGCAACCCGCGATTATGTGCTCAAAGAAGATGCGCCGCAGGGTGCCGCACCACTGATCAATGTGTTTGGCGGTAAGCTGACCACAGCCCGCAAACTGGCCGAACATATGCTTGAGAAGATCGAGCATCATCTGGGCAAAAAGGGCGCGCCATGGACCCATGCAGCCTCTCTGCCGGGCGGTGATTTTGAAGCAACGACTTTCGATCAGGAGCTTGAAAAGCTAAAAGCGGATTATCCGTTCTTGTCAGCACCCCATGCCCACCGCCTGTTTAAGCTTTATGGAACCCGCGCGCGCGTTCTGCTGGGAAAAGCGACGTTATTGGCCGAGCTTGGACAGCATTTTGGCAGCGATCTTTACGAGACTGAAGTGCGCTATCTCATGGAGCATGAATGGGCGCATACGGCAGAAGATATTCTCTGGCGCCGTAGCAAGCTTGGCTTGCGTTTGAGCGTAAACGAGGTTGCTGCTCTCGAAACTTTTATCGAAGCTACCAAAGTCGCGTAACCGTTCGCTTGCAACCTGTCCTATAAAAAGTCATTATCCTTCCATTCGGCGGTTTCCAGCCTTTCTGGGAGGAAAACATGGGTGCACCGCAAGACAGAATTCATGCTGACCGCATTCAGTCCGCGATAGATACGGGCGGTGCAGCGCGTTCGGCGCTGGTCGCCTCATGGCGACGGTCTTCGCGCCTCTATGGGCTTGATCCTGCGGAAGTGGGGGCTGTTCAAACGCTTTCCGATCATGAATTGCGTAATGCGCGTCAGCGTATGGAACGCGTGATCAGCATTGCGCAGGCCAGCATGGACCGGCTTTATATGGCGGTTGGTGGCGTGGGCTGCTGTGTGCTTCTGGCTGACAGTCAAGGCGTGCCGGTTGAGCGCCGTGGTGCGGCGGGTGACGACGATACGTTTTATGACTGGGGCCTATGGACGGGTGCGGTCTGGAGCGAAGCGGTCGAGGGCACCAATGGAATTGGCACCTGTCTTGCCGAACAGCGCGCTTTGACCATTCATCGTGACCAGCATTTTCATACGCGCAATATTGGACTTTCCTGCACGGTAGCACCCATTCATGACCATCAGGGCCGTCTGATGGCGGCACTTGATGTTTCGTCCTGTCGCAGTGATCTGACAGAGGCTTTCGTACAACTGATTTCAGTCGCGGTCATTGACGCTGCACGGCGGATTGAAGCCGAGAATTTCCGGCAGGCTTTCCCGGATGCGCGCATTATGCTGGCCCCAAGTGCTGACCGCACCGGCGGCGCACTGATTGCGGTTGATAAAGACGATCTGGTGATCGGTGCCACGCGCGCAGCCCGCCTTTCGCTCGATTTGACCGATGATGCTCTTGCGACCGCCTTGCCTGCGGCTGATCTTCTTGGCTGGAATGCCGATCCGCGTGAGGATATGGCAGAGTCTGAACGAAGCGTCATTCTCCGTGCCATCGCGCGTGCCGAAGGCAATGTTTCATCGGCAGCCAAGCTTCTGGGCATCAGCCGTGCCACGCTTCATCGTAAGCTTAATCGCCTTAAAATCACACGGCCAAATTAGTTTTTCCAATGTGTCTCATTATTGAGACACATTGATGCAGCATATTACGAGGCGCTGGATGACTCCTCCCAAGAGCCGCGCCACATTGTGTCTGAAACGCCGTAGGAGCGGCGTTGAATTTCGGGAGGAATACCATGAACAAGGTTGAATTTCATCGCTCCGTAAAGCCGGAGTTTGCCAAACGTTATGGCAATTTCATCGGCGGCAAATGGGTAGAACCCAAGTCGGGCCGCTATTTCGAAAATACATCGCCGGTCAATGGTCAGGTGCTTTGCGAAGTCGCGCGTTCTGAAGCGGCGGATGTTGAAGCAGCCCTTGATGCAGCGCACGCAGCAAAAGAGGCCTGGGGCAAAACAAGCCCTGCTGAACGCGCAGTGATCCTCAACAAGATTGCTGATCGTATTGAAGCCAATCTGCCAAAGCTCGCGGCTGCCGAAACATGGGACAATGGCAAGCCGATACGAGAAACCACCAATGCCGATCTGCCGTTGGCCATCGACCATTTCCGCTATTTTGCCGGTGCAATCCGTGCGCAGGAAGGTGGCATTTCCGAAATCGATCACGATACGGTTGCTTATCATTTCCATGAGCCACTCGGTGTTGTCGGCCAGATCATCCCATGGAATTTCCCGCTTTTGATGGCTGTGTGGAAGCTCGCACCAGCCCTTGCGGCTGGTAATTGCGTGGTGCTGAAGCCTGCCGAACAGACACCCGCTTCGATTCTCGTTCTGATGGAAGTGATCGGCGATCTGTTGCCTGATGGTGTGCTGAATGTGGTCAATGGCTTTGGTCTTGAAGCAGGCAAGCCGCTGGCCTCAAGCCCGCGCATTGCCAAGATTGCCTTTACGGGTGAAACGACAACGGGTCGTCTCATTATGCAATATGCCAGCCAGAACCTCATTCCAGTGACGTTGGAACTGGGCGGCAAGTCGCCAAACATCTTCTTTTCAGATGTGGCCGATGCAGATGACGATTATTTCGACAAGGCAATTGAAGGCTTTGTGATGTTCGCGCTTAATCAGGGCGAAGTCTGTACCTGTCCAAGCCGTGCGCTGATCCATGAAAAGATCTACGACAAGTTCATGGAACGGGCATTGAAGCGCGTTGAAGCCATCGTGCAGGGTGATCCACTTGATCCGGCAACCATGATCGGTGCGCAGGCCTCCAGCGAGCAGCTTGAGAAGATCCTCAGCTATATCGATATTGGCAAGCAGGAAGGCGCGGAAGTGCTGACCGGTGGTGGACGCAATGAGCTGGCCGGTGATCTCGCAGGTGGCTATTACGTCAAGCCGACCGTGTTCAAGGGCAACAACAAGATGCGGATTTTCCAGGAGGAAATTTTCGGTCCTGTTGTGTCGGTCACGACCTTTAAAGACGACGCCGAAGCGCTCGCGATTGCCAATGATACGCTTTATGGCCTCGGTGCCGGTGTCTGGACCCGTGACGGCACGCGCGCCTATCGCTTTGGTCGCGCCATTCAGGCTGGCCGCGTCTGGACCAACTGCTATCACGCCTATCCGGCGCATGCGGCATTCGGCGGTTACAAGCAGTCGGGTATCGGTCGCGAAAACCACCTCAAGATGCTCGACCACTATCAGCAGACCAAGAACATGCTGGTGAGCTACAGCCCGAAGAAGCTTGGCTTCTTCTAAAAGAACAAAATGGTCCGGGATATTCAATCCCGGGCCGTTTTCCTTGTTTCCTCCCAGGAAAGGGTCGGGTTGGCCGGCCACGGTGCCTGCCAATCCGACCCGTTACAGCGCATCCCGAAAAGTGTGAAGCGGTTTTCTGGAAAAGATGCGCGATATAAAACAGAAGGATGTTTTCGAAATGGCTAAGACAATGAAAGCTGCTGTGGTTCGCGAGTTTGGCAAACCGCTGACCATTGATGAAGTGCCAATTCCGGTGCCGGGCGATGGTCAGATTCAGGTAGCAATTCAGGCATCCGGCGTGTGCCATACCGATCTTCATGCTGCTGAAGGTGACTGGCCGGTAAAGCCAAACCCGCCATTCATTCCGGGTCATGAAGGCGTCGGTTTTGTCTCTGCCGTGGGCAAGGGTGTCAAGCATGTGAAGGAAGGCGATCGCGTCGGTATTCCATGGCTTTACACGGCTTGCGGTCATTGTGTGCATTGTCTTGGTGGTTGGGAAACGCTCTGCGAAGAGCAGCTCAATACTGGCTATTCAGTCAATGGCGGCTTTGCTGATTATGTGGTTGCCGACCCGAATTTCGTTGGCCACTTGCCAAAAAACATCGAGTTTAACGAAATTGCGCCGATCCTCTGCGCAGGTGTGACGGTTTATAAGGGCCTCAAGGTCACCGACACCAAGCCGGGCGACTGGGTGGTGATTTCCGGTATTGGCGGGCTTGGCCATATGGCGGTGCAATATGCCAAGGCCATGGGGCTTAATGTGGCTGCCGTTGATATTGATGACAAGAAGCTTGATCTTGCGCGCAGGCTTGGTGCGACGGTCACGGTCAATGCCAAGACGCATAATGATCCGGCAGCTTATATCAAGAAAGAAACCCATGGCGGCGCGCAGGGCGTGTTGGTGACAGCTGTTTCGCCAAAGGCTTTTGAGCAGGCAATCGGCATGGCTGCGCGTGGCGGAACAATCGCATTGAATGGTCTTCCGGCTGGCGAATTTCCGCTGTCGATTTTCAACATGGTGCTCAATGGTGTGACCGTGCGCGGCTCCATCGTTGGTACGCGTCTTGATTTGCAGGAATCGATCGACTTTGCAGCAGATGGCAAGGTCAAGGCGACCATCCGCACTGACAAGATCGACAATATCAATGCGATCTTTGATGAAATGCGCGCAGGCCAGATCGAAGGCCGCGTGGTTATGGACCTGACGCAGTAATCGGTCCATACTATCATCAGAGCCGCCGTAGCAATGCGGCGGCTTTTGTATAGCATAATCCGACCGGAGCGGAGTGAGGATCGATAAGATTATGCTTCAAGCAAAAGACTGTGGAGCGCCGATCTGATTTTATCAGATCGAAACGCGCTCTGTGGGAGGAGGAACCATGCCGCAAGTCTTGGAACAACAGCAGGTCACAGCGACCGATGCAGCGCTGGAGCTGATCGCTGAATTGCAGGCTGAATATGGACCGATTATGTTCCACCAGTCTGGCGGTTGCTGCGATGGGTCATCGCCGATGTGCTATCCGCAGGGCGATTTGCTGCTGTCTGACGCTGACGTGAAGCTCGGCGAAATCGGCGGCGCACCATTTTATATCAGCGGCTCGCAATATGAGGCATGGAAACACACTGAACTGATCATTGATGTCGTTCCCGGACGCGGCGGCATGTTCTCGCTCGATAATGGTCGTGAAAAGCGCTTTCTCACCCGCTCAAAGATATGTTTGATTTAACTCTTTGCGTTAAACAGCAAAGCAGCTAGTAGATGATGCATATCACTTGGGAGAGAGTGCATTCCGGCCATGGCCGCATCCAATAAAAGAGCAACCATCCATGATGTGGCGCGTCTTGCCGGCGTGTCGATCAAAACCGTTTCGCGTGTTTATAATGACGAGCCGAATGTCCGCGACACGATCCGTGAGCGGGTAAAAGAGGCGGGTGCTGAATTGCGCTATCGCCCCAATGCCGCAGCGCGCAATCTGGTAGAGCGCCGCTCGCATCTCATCGGGCTTTTCTTTGAAAATCCGAGCCAGAGCTATGTCACGGAATTGCAGATCGGCGCGCTGGATCGTCTGCGCGGCACCCGCTACCGGCTTCTGATATTCCCCGTCGAGAACCGTGCAGATATTCGCGGGTCGCTGATCGAAACAGCGCACGCGTCTGGTCTTGATGGGATTATCGTAACGCCCCCCATGTCGGACGATCCGGAAATTTTGCAGGAGTTGATTGCATCCGCGATGCCGTTTACACGTGTGGCGGGTGATTTTGGCGTGCATCCCACAGACAGCATTGCGATTGACGATGAGAAAGCAACCTGCGATCTCATGCAATATCTGCTTGATTTGGGACATAGGAAGATTGCAATCGTCCTTGGCGATCTTACGCATCGTTCAGCGCAGTTGCGCGTTGAGGGCTATCGCAAGATGCTGGATCAGGCGGGTATTACGCATAATTCTGATTATGAAGCGCAAGGCGGCTTCAGTTTCGCAAGTGGGTTGGAAGCAGGGCGAAAACTTTTATCGCTGCAAGACAGGCCGACGGCTGTTTTTGCCTCCAATGATGATATGGCGGCGGCGGTTCTTCAGATTGCCTATGATTATAAGATCGCCGTGCCTGACAATTTGACGATCGTAGGTTTCGATGACAGTGCCATTTCGAGCATGGTTTCGCCGCAGATTACCACCGTGCATCAGCCAATCCGCGAAATGACCTATGACGCAGTGGATATGTTGCTCAGCCAGATTGAAACCGGCGAAGCATCGCCTTCACGCCATATCGATTACAAGCTGATTATTCGGCAATCATCAGGCAAGGTTTCCAATTAAAAAATGGGCCGGTTTCCCGGCCCATTTTCTTTATGGCAGTTCAAGCCCTTTGGTCAGTTCCAGCGCCTGCCGTTCGAACAGACGGCGATAGATACCGCCGGGCTTGCGGATAAGCGCATCGTGATCGCCTTCTTCCAAAATTTGGCCCTTGTCGAAGACCAGCAAGCGGTCAAGCGCACGAACCGTTGAAAGCCGGTGTGCAATCACGAGCGTTGTGCGACCGATCATCAGCCGTTCCATAGCCTGCTGGATCAGCACTTCCGATTCTGAATCAAGGCTTGATGTCGCCTCATCCAGAATAAGGATCGGTGCATTGGCCAGAAACGCACGGGCAATCGCCACACGCTGACGTTCACCACCCGAAAGCTTCACACCGCGCTCACCGACAAGTGTCGCATAGCCCTTTGGCAGACGCATGATGAAATCATGCGCGCTTGCAAGCTTTGCAGCTTCTTCAATCTCCGCCTGTGTTGCACCGGGGCGGGCATAGGCAATGTTTTCGGCCAGTGTGCGGTGAAACAGGATCGGTTCCTGCTGCACGATAGCAATCTGCGATCTAAGTGAAGCCTGTGTAACTTCGGCAATGTTCTGTCCGTCAATGCGGATCTCACCCCCACTGACATCATAAAGACGCTGGATCAGCTTGACGAAGGTCGTCTTGCCCGAACCTGAATGACCAACCAGACCAACCCGTTCACCGGCTTCGATCCAGACCGAAAAGTCGCGATACAGTGCTGCATCATGATTGCCATAATGGAAGGTGACGTTATCAAACGTGATCTCGCCATTTCCGATCCTGATTGCGCCAGCACCGGACCTGTCGGCAATGCCGTAAGGCTCGGCTTCGATCTGAACCAGTTCTTCCATGTCGTTGACCGAACGCTGTAGGTTGCGGATATGCATACCCACATCACGCAGATAGCCCTGCAACATGAAGAAGGCCGTCAGAACGAAGGTGATATCACCCGCCGTTGCCTGCCCTTGGCTCCAGAGATAGAGCGCAAAGCCAATCACCACACCGCGCATGATGAGCAGGTTTGCACCTTGAATAAAGCCGTTGAGCGTGCCGATCAGCCATGTGCGGCGTGTGCGCGAGCGCCATTTGGTAACGACTCGTGCAAGACGTCCGTCTTCGCGCGCTTCGGCACCGAATGCCTTCACAACCGCATTGCATGAAATGGCATCGGCCAGAGCACCGCCAAGTCGTGTATCCCAGCTGTTGGCAAGTGTTGCCGCAGGCGCAACAAAGCCCAGTGAAATCACAATCGTGCAGACGATGAAAAGCACAGAGCCGATTGCCACCAGCACGCCCATCATTGGCCAGTACCATGCAAGCAGTGCAACCGAGCCGAACAGCATCAGGATTGATGGCAGAAGCGCAAGCAGCAGCGTGTCATTGAGCAGATCAAGCGCCCACATACCGCGCGAAACCTTACGCACGGTCGATCCGGCAAAGGCATTGGCATGCCAGTCGGTCGAAAAGCGTTGCAGCTTGTGAAACGCGCTCGCGGCCATGTCACTCATGATCTTCAGCGTGAAGTCCGTGATGACATAAAAGGTCAGCTGACGTGTGATGAGCGCCAAAGCACCCAGCGCAAGCAGCATGATCAGCGCATGAATGGCTGCATCCCACGCCCCATCCTTGCCGAGTGAAAGGGCATCAACCAGCCGCCCTGAATAGAGCGGTGTGAGAACATCTGCGGCTGTTGCAAGCAGCATGCTGATGATGATCAGCGTCAGCCGCAGAGGCTGACTTCGCCAGTGGCTGAAGGTGTAGCCGAGGACGCTGCGGAAAACAGGCCCCCGGAAATTGATACGAAACCGGGCCATATGAATATTACCAGACCGCACAAGCGCGGATTCTGGTTCCTTTAAAAGCATTTTCAGCAAGAAGTGCGATGCGGTTTTGCGCCGGCACATGCGTGAAAACGAAGACAAAACAAACAGCTGCTAAGAGCTGCGGCAAATTTGGAAGTGTTTAGGAATGCGCCCTTTGGGAAAGGACAGTGAGGCCTTAGCCTCTATTGCGGGCCAAGGACTTAAAGCTCGGAAGCGCCCGCGTTGACACCGGGCACCGACGGAAATGGATAGACACGCATCTCATACCTCTTGCCAGTGTTTCAGATGTGTGCACAATAAATGAGCAAATCTATTTGCCAAGTGGCAAAATGCAGAAATTTGTTTTCGGCCTATTGAGTGTGGCAAAAATGCTGCCTTACAGCTTTCGGGGCCATGCGGCGAGCTTGCGCGCAAAATGCGCGATTGTTGCATGCAGGATCATGGTGAAGGCGGCCAGCACAAACAGGCTTGCAAACATCAGATCGACCTTGGCGCGGCCGTTAGCCAGCAGCATCAGATAGCCAAGGCCTTTCGATGCTCCCACCCATTCGCCGACCACAGCACCGATGGGCGCATAGACGGCTGCAAGGCTTAATCCTGACGCAAGCGAAGGGAACGCTGCGGGAATGCGCACGCGAAACAGAATCTGCAAGCGTTTGGCACCGAGATTTTCAGCGGCATTGATCAGTGTCTGATCGGTTCGCTGCATTCCATCGAGAAAGGTGGAGGCGACTGGAAAGAAGATCATCAAAATGGTGACGGCAATTTTTGATGCCGGTCCATAGCCGAGCCAGAGGGTGAGGATCGGGGCCAGCGCAAAGATTGGAATCGCTTGAGAGAACACCAGCATGGGCATGACGAGCCGTTGTGCGATCGGCGACATCATCAGCGCGATAGCTGTGAGCACGCCAATGGCGGAACCCAGAAACAGCCCGCCCAGCACTTCGCCAAATGTCACGACGGCATTATCGGCAATCAGCTGCGCATTGGTAATCAGCGACTGCACAACGTCGAGCGGACCGGGCAGGATGAAGCGCGGCATCTGCCAGATGCTCACCACGGCCTGCCACAATATCAGCACAGCAACCGCCGACGAAAATCCGTCGGCGATGCGTTTTTTGCGCGAGCGAGGTATCACGCTCGTCATGCTCCTTTAAGGCCCATCGACCAGAAATCTGCTTCGAGCCTGCTGGCGGTTGCAAAAATCTGGCAGAGCTTTGGCCAGCGCGGACTGTTCTCGAAATCCGGGCCGAGGCGGTTCATTGCGGCCTGATCAAAAAGCCTGCCAACCGTGTGGCACATTTCCTGATAATCAGCGCCTGCATAGGTGTCGATCCACTCTTGATAGGGTGTGCCAGCCTTGGCCGAGGTTGCGAGATTGACGCCGATTTCGCCATAGCCATGTGCGCAGGGAACAAGTGCGGTCAAGAGGTCGAGGAAATCGCCTGCCTGTCCGCAATCGAGCACGTAACGCGTATAGGCGAGGTTTTCCGGCTCTTCACGCGTGTTGTAAAGATCGTCTTCACTGATGCCTTCGCGTGCACAGATGCCGACATGCAGCGGCAGTTCCGTGACAGTTAGTCCATGCATGATTTCGGCACAGAGCCGCGTTTCCTGAAGATTTCCTGCTTTTACGACGCCAAGCGCAAAGGCACGGGCATAGTGATGCAGATAGACATAATCCTGCCTGAGATAATGCAGGAATGCCGATTTCGGCAGCGTACCATCGCCAAGTCTGCGCACAAACTCATGGTCGATATAGGGTTTCCAATCATCAAGCATCGCGGCACGCAGACGGGTGAACAGCTCGGATGAATAAAGCGGTTGAGTGGTCGTCATGGCTTGTCGCCTTTCGCATTCACATCAATCGCCAGTTTCTCAACCGGCAGGATCGAAGGCACGAGACCGTTTTCGTTGAGATGGGCTTCGTAGCGGTTCCAGCGTCCGTAATCGAGACTTGCGGGCGAGCGTGAGAAACGGGCCACTGTGTCTTTCCATGCGCGCTGGTTCAGTTCGTCTTTGAGTTCAGAACTATAGGACGCAAACAGATCGTAGCTTTGCTCTGGATGATTGACGATATATTGCGCGGCTTTTTCGGTGGCTGCAAGGAAGCGCGAAATCCTCTCCTTTTCCGCAGCATCGAGTTTGTTTGCATTGGCAACATAGACCAGCTCGTCATAGACCGGCACGCCTTCTTCCTCGACGAAGAAGCATTTGCCAGCAACCCCTTCAACCGCCATCTGGTTGAGTTCGATGTTGCGATAGGCGCCCATCACGGCATCGACCTGCTTTGACATCAACGCCGGTGCCAGAGAGAAATTCACATTGATCAGCTCGATATCAGAAAGTTTTATGTCGTGATTGCCGAGGATTGTGCCGAGCAGTGTTTCTTCAACGCCGGCTACCGAGAAGCCGATCTTCTTGCCTTTGAGATCGGCAATTGAATTGACCGAACCATCATCGCGGACCATCAGGCAGTTGAGCGGGGAATCGATAAGAGTACCAACGCGGATCAGCGGAATATCGGCGTGGACATCAAGATGCACCTGCTGCTGATACGAAATTGCCAGATCGGCCTGTCCCGCGGCTACCATTTTTGGTGGCACGGATGCGTCCGCAGGTGCAATGATTTCCACATCGAGACCAGCATCCTTGAAGTAACCGAGCTTGTCGGCCACGATAATCGGGCCATGATCAGGGTTTACATACCAGTCGAGTATGAGTTTGAATTTATCGCTCGCCTGAGCTGCTTGAGCTGACATCAGGGCGAACGAAGCCGTGGCGCTGAAAAGCGCAGCAAAAATCAGTTTTTTCAATGTTTCCTCCAGAAACTACTTTACATAGGGGCGTGTAACTTCGATCCATTGCCGCAAGCGGGCTTCCGGATCAGGATTGAGGGTGATGTCGGTGACGACTGAAACAATGTCGGCTCCGGCTTTAAAGACGCCGGGCGCACGATCCACATTCATGCCACCAATGCCAACGAGCGGAATATCGCCCAAAGTCGCTTTCCATTGACTGACGCGGTCCAGTCCTTGTTCATGCCATTTCATCTTTTTTAGAATGGTCGGATAGACCGGACCGAGTGCGATATAGGCAGGCCGTAGCGCTAATGCGCGATCAAGTTCTGCCTCATCATGGCTGGATACACCGAGCTTCACGCCGCTCGCGTGGATTGCATCAAGATCGGCGTCATCAAGGTCTTCCTGACCGAGATGGATGAAGTCGCAGCCTTCCTCAATAGCCAGTTTCCAGTAGTCATTAATGATGAGCTGGCAATCATAGCGGGCGCAGATGTCACGGGCTGCGCGGATTTCGGTGCGCAATTCGCTATCGCTCTTATCCTTGATGCGCAGCTGCACGAGTTTGATGCCAAGCGGCACCATGCGCTCACACCAGCTGGCGCTGTCAAAGATCGGGTAGAACGGATCAAGGGCCATTACACAAACGCCTTTCCGATAAGGGGGGTGGAGGGGGCAGCCATGTCGCGGGCTTCAATCGGATCGGCTTCATAGGCGATGCGACCAGCTTCAACGGCGAGCGCAAAGGCGCGGGCGATGGCGGCGGGATCACCCGCTTTTGCAACGGCGGTGTTGATCAGCACGGCATCAAAGCCAAGCTCCATGGCGGTTGCAGCGTGCGATGGCACACCAATCCCTGCATCCACAACCAGTGGAATATCGGGGAAATGCGCGCGCATGGTTTTCAGCGCATAAGGATTGTTGAGACCGCGACCTGAACCAATCGGCGCACCCCAAGGCATCAGCACCTTGCAGCCTGCCTCGATCAGTTTTTCCGCCACCACCAGATCGTCATTCATATAGGGAAAGACGTCAAAACCGTCGTCGCAGAGAATACGCGCTGCTTCGACCAGCCCGAATGGATCGGGTTGCAGCGTGTCGTGATCGCCGATGACTTCAAGCTTGATCCAGTTGGTGCCGAAAATTTCCCGCGCCATTTTTGCCGTGGTCACGGCCTCGCGTGCCGTATGGCACCCGGCAGTATTGGGCAGAACCGACACACCCAAATCTTTGATGAGGGTCCAGAAGTCCTGACCTGCACGCTGGTTCCCGCTCTCGCGCCGCAGCGAGACCGTCACGATTTCCGTCTTGGACGCGCGAACGCTGTCGGCAAGAATAGCGGGTGATGGATATTGCGCCGTTCCCAAGAGCAGGCGGCTATCAAATGTTTTTCCGTAAAATTCCAGCATCTTTAGCCTCCCTGCATGGGGGCGAGCACTTCAATGCGGTCGCCTTCGCGGATCAGGGTTTCTTCGCGCTCGTCGCTTGCAATGAATTCACCATTGAGCGCGGTTGCAACCACCGCTTCATCCAGTTCGATTTCTGCAAGCAAAGCGAAAAGATTGGTGCTCGTGGTCTCAAAGACCTCGCCATTCAGAACAATGGTCATGCCATTTCCTCTAAAAATTCTTGTCCTTGTTCGGCTCCGGTTGCTGCTGCAACCGCCATGCGTGCAACCGCAGGCGAGAGCAGAAAGCCGTGCCGGTAAAGCCCGTTGACATAGATTGTTTGGCCACGCTTGCGCACACGCGGCAGATTGTCGGGGAAGGCGGGGCGGGCATCGACGCCGGTTTCCAGAATTTCTGCCTCGCCAAAGGCAGGATGCAGTGCATAGGCGGCACTTAGCATTTCCAGCGTCGAGCGGACGCTGATGCCGCCGCGCTCATCGCTTTCGATCATGGTTGCGCCGATCATGTGGATGCCGTCGCCACGCGGTACGATGTAAAGCGGAATGCGCGGATGCAGCAGGCGCACAGGACGCGAAAGATTGATGTCGCGCGAGCGCACAATCAGCATTTCGCCCTTCACACCGCGCAGATCGGTAAGCTGATCGCGTGCTGCCAGACCACGTGCATCAACCGTTATATCTGTGTCGATTTTGACGTCTTTCGCATCTTGTCCGAGATGAAAGACCACGCCTTTCTTTTGCAGGTTTTCGGCAAGCTCAATCAGTGTTTCCCGTGGGCTGAGATGGCCTTCTTGCGCAAAGAAAAGCCCCTGCCGGAAACGGCCTGCAAGGTCCGGTTCCAGTGCATCAATGTGTTCTTGATCAATCGTATCAAAGGCTTGGGTGCGACGGGCAAAGCGGCGAAGCTCGGTTGCATCGCGATTATGCGATATGACCAGCGTGCCCTTGCGATGGACCGTTGAGACATGCCGTTCCCACCAGCCAATCGCCTCTTGTCCCAGTCTGACGACGGGTTCTTCCGCACTCTCGCCTTCGCACCATGGTGCCAGCATTCCGCCTGCAAACCATGAGCAGCAGTCAACACCGATTGCGGTGCTCTTGGCAATCACAGTGACAGCATGTCCCTGATCATTGAACTCGGCAGCGCAGGCAAGGCCGGCAACACCTGCGCCGATGATGGTAACGCGCATTATACCGTCTCCCATAAAGCGTGGAAGTGGTGCACGGGGCCGTGTCCGCTTCCGACCTGCAAGCTGTTTGCCGAGCGAATCGCCGCTTGCAGATAGGCGTGAGCCTCGCGCAGTGCTTGTTCCATCGAAAGACTTTTGCCAAGGCCGGCTGCAATGGCCGACGAAAGCGTGCAGCCGGTGCCGTGGGTGTTCTGTGTGTCGATACGTGGCGCTTCCAGCGTAATGGTTGGCAGGTCCTTGCGGATGAGGAGGTCAGTGCAGACATCGCCTTCGGCATGTCCGCCCTTCATGAGCACGGCCTTTGCGCCGAGCTTGAGCAGGGCGCGTCCCTGTTCTTCCGCCTCATCGTCATTGCGCGCAGTCGCACAATCGAGCAGGCAAGCAGCTTCCGGCCTGTTGGGCGTTAGAACGCTTGCAAGTGGGATCAGTTCATCGCGCAATGTCGAGATTGCGGCCTCGCTTAAAAGCCGGTCGCCGGATTTCGCGACCATCACCGGATCAAGAACCACCGGTCTGGAGAATGATGCAAGGCCCTTGGCGATGGCCAGAATGGTTTGCGGCACGGACACCATACCGATTTTGACGGAAGCCACATTGAGATCGCTGAAGACGGCATCGATTTGCGCAGCAACGATTTCAGACGGAATGTCATGGACAGCTGTGACGGCCAGTGTGTTCTGCGCTGTGATTGCGGTGATCACGCTCGCGCCATAGACGCCGAGCGCTGAAAAGCTCTTGAGATCAGCCTGAATGCCCGCGCCGCCGCTGCTGTCGGAGCCGGCAATCGTCACGCAGATAGGCACGGATGCACCACTGCTTGCTTTGGTTCGGGAGAGGCTTTGTCTTAAATCCATCATGTCGTCTCTCATTCCGAACGGAAAATTGAGACGTCATGAACTTGCTTTTGGGGCCTTGCCCCATGGAGGATATTTCCTCCTTGTTCGCGACGCGCCAAACTCCGTTCCCTACGCAGGTATTACCCGGATCAGGTTCAATGGGTTAACGCGATCAGCGTCTCTCAGCCTCTGATGAGGCACCCCAACGAATTTTGTGCTTTAGGCATAGGACGGAACGGCAGGTGGGTCAAGCAGCCTTAAGAATTGCAATCTGCAAATAAATTTATAAGCACCCCAATTTTCTATATGACTTTTTAAATAACCATGCGTTAAATCAATGCAGGGGAGAATGTCGTCCATTGCAGGCGACTTACTTTATTCCTGGAGACATCCTCTCGCGGGGAGATTGGATCAGGGCCAGTCTGATGAGGGGACAATGATGAGGAATCGGGAAGCCGGTGGGGCTCACTCGGACGCTGCTTTGGTGCGCACATCCGAAGAGGATTTTCGCATTCTCTTTACAACGCACCCGACACCTATGTGGGTGTATGATCCAAAGACATTGCGTTTTATCGTGATGAATGAAGCGGCTTACGCGCTTTATGGATACCCGGCTCACAAAATACCTGAGATGACAGTTCTGGATATTCGTCCGCAAGCCGAGCGGGACCGGATGCTGGATGCCGTGCGCAGTGGAAGTGATCTGGAGCGGCCCGAAAGCTGGCAGCACCTCAAAGCCAATGGCCAGATCATTGATGTTGTGACCTATGGGCGTGAGGTCATCTTTGAAGGCAGGCGGGCAATTCTTGCGATCGTGCAGGATATGACCGCGCTTGAGGAGGCCAACCGTCAGGCGAGCCATACCCAGTCGTTGCTTGATGGCCTTATCGACAATATGCCGCTTGGCGTCTTCATCAAGGACATGCAGGACAAAGGCCGTTACCTTCTCTACAACAAGGCTGCATCCACGATAAGCGGTTATAAAATTGAGGATGTAATTGGCTCAATTGATACGGAAATTTTCCCACGTGAGGAAGCAAAGCTTCTGACGCAGCAGGATCGTCTGGCGATGCGCCGCGAGGGTGTTTTGACCCTTGAGCGTGATATTCGTAGCGCGGACGGGACGCCACGCAGGCTGCGGATCATCAAGCGTCCAATCCCACCCGTTGATGGTGGCAGTTCACGTTATCTGATTGGGCTCATGGAAGATATTACCGAGCGCACACAGACCGCACAGCGCATGACACATATTGCCATGCACGATAGTCTGACCGACTTGCCGAACCGCGCCTATTTTTCACAATATATCGAAACTATTCTGAAAAAGGGTGAGCGCGCACCGGCATTTGCGCTGTTCTATCTTGATATCGATCACTTTAAGACCATCAATGACAGCAGGGGCCACCAGATCGGCGATTTGCTGCTCACGCAGGTGGCCGCACGCCTCAAGAGCATCACAACCTGCGAGCAGTTTTTGGCGCGTTTGGGTGATGATGAGTTTGCCATTATCTTCCGCAGCGATACGATTTCCCAGATTGCAATGTTTGCTGATTGCCTTCTTTCGTCCTTTCAGGATCCATTTGATCTTGGTGATACAATGGAATTCGTCTCTTGCAGTGTTGGCATCGCCCATGCCCCTTTGCATGGCGAGGATCCTGACGCGCTGATGCTGAGTGCTGATCTTGCGCTTTATGCCGCCAAGGCTGATGGCCGCAGGACGTTCCGTTTCTACCAGCATTCGCTGCGACTGGCCGTCGAAAAGCGCCACGCCATGACTTCCGATCTGCGGATGGCGTTGGCCGCGCAGCAGTTTGAGCTCCATTATCAGCCGATTTTTAATCTCGAATCAGGGCGTATATCCGGTTTTGAAGCTTTGCTGCGCTGGCGTCATCCATCGCTGGGCATGGTGTCGCCGGTCGAATTTATTCCGGTTGCGGAGGAAGCCGGTCTGATAGGGCCGATCGGAGACTGGGTGCTCAGGCAAGCTTGTCGCGAGGCTGCATCTTGGCCAGCCGATATCAAGGTTTCCGTCAATCTTTCTCCGGTGCAGTTCAATCAAAGCTTTCTGCTTGATTCGGTGACAGATGCTCTTGACGCTGCGGCTCTGTCTCCAGCGCGTTTGGAACTTGAAATCACGGAATCGGTGTTTCTTAAAAACAGCAAACATAACATTGAACTCTTATTCGAGTTGCGTCGTTTGGGCGTGCGGATTGCCATGGATGATTTCGGAACCGGCTATTCATCGCTGAGTTATCTGCGCTCGTTCCCGTTCGACAAGATCAAGGTGGATCGCAGTTTCGTGTCGGGTATCGAGCTTGATACCCGCGATCTTGCGATCATTCAGGCCGTGGCCACACTGGGTGCTGGCTTTCAGATTGTCACGACGGCCGAAGGCGTGGAAACCACGCAGCAACTTGAATGTTTGCGAAAACAGAATTTCGGTGAAGTACAGGGCTTTCTGATGGGGCGTCCGATGCCTGCAACTGAGGTGCCTGAATTCATTCAGACCCGCTGCGGATCGATTCTCGCTGCAATGCATCCTCAAAACGAAATGGTCGTCTGAAAATCATTTCGGTATAAGACTTGACCTTCCAACGGTTGGAAGGGTTATGTATTCATGCAACTCACGAATTCGCTCTTGATAAAAGAGCTGGAAGGGATTGCCATGAACAAGCCAGTCAAACCCGAAAACACAAGTTTCGCTATTCCCGTCGAGGGGATGAGCTGCGCCTCCTGCGTGTCTTCCGTTGAGAAGGCAGTCGCGAAAGTGCCGGGCGTCGACAAGGTGTCCGTCAACCTCGCAACCGAGCGTGCCGATGTGACCTTCAAGGCCGCGCCTGACATGCCCGCTGTCATCGATGCGATCCGCAAGGCGGGTTATGATGTGCCATCGGGAAGTGCCGATCTTGCCATTGAAGGCATGAGCTGCGCTTCCTGTGTGAGCAAGGTTGAAAAGGCATTGAATGCGGTGCCGGGCGTAACCCGTGCCAGCGTTAATCTTGCGACCGAACGCGCGCATGTTGAACTTGCGGGGCAGGTGCCACTGGGCGACCTTATCAAGGCGGTTGAAAATGCGGGCTATGAAGCCCGTTCTCTCGAAGAAGCGCTGAGCGATGCGAAGCAGGAAACGCAATCCGACAAACGCGATGCCGAAGCGTTTGATCTGAAAAAGAACGCTATCTTTGCTGCGGTTCTGACACTGCCGGTTTTCATTCTGGAAATGGGATCGCACCTTATTCCAGCGGTGCACATGCTGGTCATGGATATGATTGGAACGCAGAACAGCTGGTATTTCCAGTTTGTGCTGACCACGCTTGTGCTTTTTGGCCCGGGCATGCGCTTTTTCAAAAAAGGTATCCCAGCCCTTCTGCGCGCAGCCCCCGATATGAACTCACTGGTTGTGGTCGGCACAACTGCCGCCTGGGGCTTTTCGGTTGTTGCGACCTTCTGGCCAGATATTCTGCCTGTCGGTACGGTCAATGTTTACTTTGAAGCTGCCGCCGTCATTGTCACGCTGATCCTGATTGGTCGCTATCTGGAAGCGCGCGCCAAAGGCCGAACTTCGGCGGCAATCAGCCGTCTCGTTGGCTTGCAGGCGAAGTCAGCACGCGTCGTGCGCAATGGTGAAACAGTTGATGTGTCGCTGGAAGATGTGCGCGCTGGTGATATTGTGCAGGTGCGCCCGGGTGAGAAAGTTCCGGTTGATGGTGCGGTGATCGAAGGCTCGTCCTATGTGGATGAATCGATGATTACCGGCGAACCTGTTCCTGTTGCCAAGGACGCGGGTGCAGAAGTTGTTGGCGGCACGATCAACAAGACGGGCGCCTTCACCTTCCGCGCAACCAAGGTTGGCCGGGATATGGTCATTTCGCAGATCGTGCGGATGGTTGAGGACGCACAGGCCGACAAACTGCCCATTCAGGCCAAGGTTGATAAGGTCACGGGCTGGTTCGTGCCCGCGGTTCTGGGCGCTGCGGTTCTCACCTTCATTGCATGGCTTGTTATCGGTGGCACGGCCATGATGGGCTATGCGCTGGTCAACGCCATTGCGGTTGTTATCATCGCTTGCCCATGCGCTATGGGCCTAGCCACCCCGACTTCAATCATGGTCGGCACAGGTCGGGCCGCTGAATTTGGCGTGTTGTTCCGCCGTGGTGATGCGCTGCAAACCTTGCGCGATGCCTCGGTGATTGCGGTTGATAAGACCGGAACGCTGACACAGGGAAAGCCAGCACTCGCGCATTTTGCTGTCGTTGATGGCATTGATCAGGACGAAGCGCTGGCGCTGGTTGCAGCGGTAGAGGCACGCTCCGAACATCCGATTGCCGATGCCATTGTGGTGGCTGCAAAGGAAAAGGGCCTGAAGCTCGCCGATGTTTCTGCCTTTGAATCCGTTCCGGGTTTCGGGCTGAAAGCCACTGTATCGGGCCATGAAGTTGCCGTTGGCGCTGATCGCTATATGCACAAGCTTGGGGCTGATGTTGCAGTCTTTGCCGATGATGCAAGCCGTTTGGGGGATGAAGGCCAGACTCCGCTTTATGCGGCAATCGACGGCAAGCTGGCGGCAATCATCACTGTTGCCGATCCGATGAAGGAAACCACGCCTGCCGCGATTGCCGCCATGCATGAGCAGGGGCTGAAAGTGGCAATGATTACCGGCGATAATCGCCGCACTGCCCAGGCGATTGCCAAGCGCCTTGGCATTGACGAAGTGGTTGCGGAAGTGCTGCCCGATGGCAAGGTTGAGGCTTTGAAGCGGCTGTCGGCTGGCGGCAAGCGCATTGCTTTTGTGGGTGATGGCATCAATGATGCACCCGCACTGGCTGCTGCCGATGTGGGTATCGCAATTGGCACCGGCACAGATATTGCGATTGAAAGTGCTGATGTGGTGCTGATGTCGGGTGACTTGCGTGGCGTGGTCAACGCGATTGCCATCTCCAAAGCCACCATTCGCAACATCAGTGAAAATCTGTTTTGGGCCTTTGCCTATAACGTGGCGCTGATCCCTGTTGCAGCGGGTATTCTTTATCCGTTTACCGGCACACTTCTTTCGCCGATGTTGGCGGCAGGTGCGATGGCGCTTTCCAGCATTTTTGTTCTCAGCAATGCGCTGCGCCTCCGGGGCTTCAAGAGCCCTATGGCTTGATCCTTTACCCCTGATCGGCAACCCTCTGGGTTGCCGATAGGTCTTTGGTTCTTTTACATGGCGGCCTCTGGATTTTTCCTTTTTCCGCCTATTTGGTTGGGCAGGCAGTGTTGTGTTGCCTGCAAAGCCATTTGCTGCAACACTTCCACCAAAATCAGGAATACCTCGAATTTCTCTATCCGTGCAGCTTTAGTCAGTCGAACTGCGATGCACGGCAGGGCCATGGTCACTACTCGAAGGGGGTAATGTCTTGCTTGTTTATCTGACGGCTATTTTACTTTTATTGATAGGTCTTGGACTGGGTGCCGCAGGCATCTACCTTGTCACGCTGGGCGGCAGCTGGTTTTTCGTCATTGCTGCCATTGGCTTTCTTCTGACGGGCTTTTTCCTCCTCAAGAGAAGCGCAATTGCGCTTTGGATTTACGCGCTCGTCATTCTCGGCGCACTTGGCTGGGCCGTGTCTGAAGTCGGCTTCGACTGGTGGGGACTTGGTTCAACAGGCGGCGTTATCGTTCTGCTTGGTCTATGGTTGCTCACCCCATGGATCAGAAAACCACTCAATGGTGGCGGTTTGCCACTGACCATTGCCACACTGGCGGCTTTGGTGGTTGCCGGTTATTCAATGACGCAGGATCCGTGGAATATTTCGGGCGACCTGCCCACCGAAAAGGTGGTTTCATCACCTGATCTGGGTGGCAATGTGCCGGATGGCGAGTGGCATCAATATGGCCGTACGCCTTATGGCCAGCGTTATTCGCCCCTCACACAAATAACGCCGGAAAATGTTTCCAAGCTGCAAGTTGCCTGGCAATATCAAACCGGCGACGTGAAGCAGCCGCAGGATGTGGGCGAAACCACCTATCAGGTGACACCGCTGAAAATTGGCGATTCCCTTTACCTCTGCACGCCGCACAACTGGGCGATTGCGCTGGATGCGGCAACCGGCAAGGAAAAGTGGAAATTCGATCCCAAGGTCGGCTTCAATACGGACCGTCAGCACCAGACTTGCCGCGGTGTGAGCTACTGGAAAGATTCGACCGTAACCGCCGGTGCCAAATGTTCCGAACGCGTTTATCTGCCGACTTCGGATGCGCGCCTGATTGCGCTTGATACGCAGACGGGTGAAATTTGCACCGATTTTGCCAATGGCGGCACGCTCGATCTTGGTCAGGGCATGAAATATAATCCGGCTGGCTATTATTATTCGACCTCGCCGCCGGCAGTCGTTGGTGACAAGATTATCGTCGGCGGTGCGGTTAATGATAATTATTCGACCGAAGAACAGTCGGGCGTTATCCGCGCCTTCGATATTCGCACCGGTGATCTCTTATGGAATTGGGATTCGGGCAATCCTGATGTTACGACGCCTTTGCCGGAAGGCCAGTACTACACGACGAACTCGCCCAACAGCTGGTCAGTTTTCAGCGTCGATGAAGGGCTTGGCCTGATCTTCATTCCGCTGGGCAATCAGGTTCCTGATCAGCTTGGCATGGATCGCAGCGATCATGTTGAGAAATACTCGTCGTCTATTGTCGCCCTTGATGTGAATACGGGACAAGTCAAGTGGGTGCGCCAGACGGTTCACCACGATCTTTGGGATATGGATGTTCCCGCTCAGCCGGTTCTGCTGGAGATCAACGGTGTACCGGCACTGGTTGGTCCAACCAAGCAGGGCGATATTTATGTGCTGGACCGCCGAACGGGTGAGCCAATCATCCCGATCAGCGAGATTGCAGCACCAACAGGCGCGATCGCGGAAGATCATACATCCCCAACGCAGCCGATCTCTGATCTGACATTCAGCCCGGCACCGCTTACAGAAAGCAGCATGTGGGGCGTGACACTGTTTGATCAGCTGGCATGCCGCATTGCTTTCCGCCAGCATTTCTATGAAGGCCGTTACACTCCGCCTTCACTGAAGGGCACCATTGTCTATCCGGGCAATTTCGGTGTCTTCAACTGGGGCAGCGTGGCGGTCGATCCTGTGCGTCAGGTTATGTTCGGTATGCCGACTTATCTGGCCTTCACCTCAAAGCTCGTCCCACGTGCGGATGTTCCGCCACGCGGTCAGGATGAGAAGGGCAGCGAGCAGGGACTGAACCGCAATGACGGCGCACCGTATGGCGTCTTTATGGGGCCATTCGTCAGCCCGCTCGGCATTCCGTGCCAGACACCGCCATGGGGCTTTGTTGCGGGGGTTGATCTGCGCACCGGCAAAATTGCCTATAAGCACCGCAATGGGACAATCGAGGATATGGCGCCTGTTCCTCTGCCGCTTAAAGTTGGTGTTCCCGGTATTGGTGGCCCGATGATTACGGCTGGTGGCGTGGCGTTCCTTGGTGCAGCCGTGGATGACTATCTGCGTGCTTATGATCTCACCAATGGCAAGGTGCTTTGGGAAGCACGCCTGCCTGCGGGTGGTCAGTCAACACCAATGACCTATACCGTTGATGATGAGCAATATGTGCTGATGGTTGCCGGTGGTCATGGTTCGGTGGGCACGAAGCCCGGCGATTATGTGATCGCTTACAAGCTGCCGAAATAACACCGCTTATCAAACGAAAACGCCGGGATTTCCCGGCGTTTTTTCGTTCAAAGCTTTCCGTGCAGCAGTTCACCTTTTCGTGGCATTTTTCGGTGGGACTGTTCGGCGTTGCTGTTGGCCAGCTCCTGAATGATCGGGCAGTCGGGGCGATTATCCCCATGGCAGTTATGCGCGAGGTGACGCAACGTGTTGGCCATGTCCTGAAGCTGGCGCATCTTGGCCTCCAGTTCTTCAACATGAATAAGCGCAACCTTCTTCACATCCGATGATGCACGATTGCGATCCCGCCAGAGCGCGAGCAGTGCTTTGATCTGATCGACCTGAAATCCGAGATCACGGCTTGAGCGAATGAAGCGCAGCGTTTCGACATCTTTTTGCGTGTAGACGCGATAGCCGGAACTGGTCCGATCGGCGGCGTCGATCAGTCCGATGGCTTCATAATGGCGGATCATTTTCGCCGATATGCCCGATGCGGTGGCTGCCTGTCCGATATTCATCCTGTTCCTCGCCGCTTATAGAGCATTTCCTGTTTTGATTGAATTATTGGAAATGCTTTCTCTTTGCCAGCATATAGGAACGCTTACTCGCTATTTATAGATCTAACCCGGAATTTGTCCCATACGTTTTGCAAGCAGACGTTCAAGCGCCTGAAAGCTATCGAAAATCAAAATAGCAAGCGCGGCCACCACCAGACCGCCTTGCATAATGAAAGCCAGATTGTTGGAAATTAGCCCGGCGATGATGACTTCGCCGAGCGTCTTTGCTGCGACTGTGGAGCCGATTGTGGCGGTTGCAAGTCCGATCACCGCAGACAGCCTGATGCCGCCCAGAATGACTGGTGTTGCAAGGGGCAATTCCACTTTTACAAGGCGCTGCATGCTGGTCATTCCCATGCCGCGGGCAGCTTCGACCACGGGCGCGGGTAGGGTGGTCAAACCTGTGAGCGTATTCTCAAAAATTGGCAACATCCCATAAAGAAACAGGGCGATAAGTGTTGGCTTATCGCCAAAACCAAACACGGGAACGGCAAGGGCGAGGACGGCAACAGGCGGAAAGGTCTGCCCGATATTCACAAGGCTTCGTGAAAGCGGAAGAAACTCCGCACCCGATGCACGCGTAACCCCGATTGCCATTGCAGTGGCGATGATCGCTGAAGCACATGTTGCAGCGGCGACAAGCCCAAGATGCTGTAATGTCAGGGTCAGCAGACTTGCGCGCGCATAAATGACCGGTGCGCCTTCATTGACAAGCGGACGCAACAGCGGTTCGAACATATGCGGATGCAAAAGAAACAGCAACAACACGACAAAAAGCAGCAGGCGCGGCGCGAGAGATACAAGAAATTTCATCTGGGACGCTCGGCCTGATGCAGAAGTGTTTCCAGCGTCACGCGGCCCAGAGACCTGCCGTCATGATCGTGAACCGGCAGCGCTTTACGCCCCGACCAAAGCAGCTCCGCCAGTGCATCGCGCAGCGACGCTGTGACGGGAAGGGCTGCGCCTGTGGCGTCTCCCGGTTGCAGCACCGTTTTAAGGTCGGTTAATGACAAAAGCCGGAACGGGCGTTCACCGGTGCCGACCAGACGCTCCACGAATTCGCTTGTCGGATGTGCGAGGATTTCCGCCGGTGCGCCATATTGCAGCAACTTTCCATCGTCCATCACCGCAATACTGTCGCCAAGCGAAATCGCTTCCTCCATATCATGCGTAACCAGCAGGATGGTCGTGCCAAGACGTTTTTGGATGGCTTTGAGATCTTCCTGTGCCTTCAACCTGACAATGGGATCAAGTGCTCCGAAAGGTTCGTCCATCAGCAGAATATTCGGGCTTGCTGCAAGGGCGCGGGCCACCCCGACACGCTGCTCCTGCCCGCCTGAAAGCTCATGCGGATAACGGTCGCGATAATCTTGCGGTTCAAGCTGGAATAATTCGAGCAATTCATCGACGCGGGCTTCTATACGGCTTTTTGACCAGCCTAAAAGAACAGGAACCGTGGCGATGTTTTCGGCGACGCTGCGATGGGGGAAGAGCCCATGTTGCTGGATGACATAACCGATACGCCGCCGCAGTTCATAGCCTGGCACATCGTGAATAGTTTGGCCGTCAATGCGGATTTCGCCATGTGTTGGCTCCTCCAGCCGGTTGACCATGCGCAGCAAGGTTGTTTTGCCCGAGCCGGACGTTCCGACAATCGCTGCAATGCTGTGCGGCTTGATCATGAAGCTGACGCTGTCAACGGCTGCCCGTCCGTTATAAAGCTTGGTAATGCGGTCAAACTCGATCATGCGGTTTTCTCTTTTTGGGCAATGTCTATGATGGTATCGAGAATGACACCCGCAGCAAAGGCCAGCAGAACGGTGGGGAGCGCGCCCAAAAGCACGAGATCCATGGCGTTCTGTCCAATGCCTTGAAACACGAAAACGCCAAAACCGCCGCCGCCGATCAATGCAGCAATGGTGGTCAGTCCGATATTTTGAATCATCACGATGCGAATGCCAGTCAGAATGACCGGAAAAGCCAGAGGCATTTCGGTTTTAAAAAGGCTTTGCAACCGCGTCATGCCCATGCCGCGCGCCGCATCGGTGATGGGTGCAGGAACATTGGTCAGGCCTGTCACGGTATTGGCGACAATTGGCAGCAGCGAATAAAGAAACAGCGCAACAAAGGCGGGCGCGGCACCAATGCCGCGAATGCCAAGGCTGGCCGCCCACGGAAACTGCATTGCAAACCAGCCAAGCGGAGCGATCAACAGCCCGAAAAGCGCCATGGACGGAATTGTCTGCACGATGTTGAGACTGTTGAGAACATATGCGCGCAATCTGGGCAGGCGATAGCAGACGAGACCGAGGGGGACGCCGATCACGGTTGCGGCAATAAGCGATCCCAGGGCCAGTTCCACATGCCGGTGCGCTTCGTTCCAGAAACTCTGTGCCCGGCTTTGATATTCCTTCATAAAGGAAATGTTGTCCCAGAGCGTAGACGATAACAGCAACCCCAAGAGCACGGTTGCAAAAAGCAGCAGCCCGATGCGGGCGAGCGGTTGCATCTGCAAGCGCACCAGACTGTCAGCCACATAAAGCCCAGCCATGAAAAGCAAAAGCCAGAAGCCTGAGGCGGGCGAAACACGGGCATAGGCGTTGCCCTCCGGCATGAGGTGGGACGCCGCACTTCCCAGCGCCACAAGCAAACATGCAAGGGCAATGCTGCTTGCGGCAAGCCTGAGAAGCCGGGTGTTGACAAACAGCGCAATCATCAGGCTTGCTACAAGGACCGCGAGAAGCACCGCGCTCACTGAACTTGGCAAGGCATCCAACAGGAAGCGTGCCTCTCCCTGCACAATACGGTTTGGACGCAAGGTCACAAAAGGCAGCAGCACTCCGCCCATGCCCAAGACCGCGAAAACCAGTCCGAGTTTGTCAATCAAACGTTTTTCAGTCCCGTGCGATGGGCGGTGATGTGTGATTGTATCTGACAAGAATTCGCTGCCCTGTCAGCTTAGTTGATAAAGCCGTTTTTCTTGAGAAAGTCTTCAGCAACGGCCTTTGCCGGCTCCCCGCCAAGCTGGACACGACCATTGAGGTCCTGAAGTGTGGTGAGGTCGAGTTTCTCAAAGACCGGCTTCAACAAAGCTTCAATTTCGGGATTCTTCTTAAGCACGTCTTCGCGAATAATCGGCGCTGGCTGATAGACCGGCTGAACGTGCTTATCATCCTCTAGCACCACCAGACCCGAAGGGGCGATGCCGCCATCGGTGCCATAAACCATAGCCGCATTTGCCCCGCTTGTCTGACTGGCTGCCGCTGAAATTGTTGCTGCCGTATCGCCGCCAGAGAGCGTAATGAGCTGATCGGGTTTAAGCGTGAATGCATAGGCCGTCTGGAATGCGGGCAAGGCCGCAGCCGAATTGACAAATTCAGACGATGCAGCAAGCACCACCTTGCCGCCATCGGCGGTGTATTTCCCAAAATCGCTCAAGCTTATCAGTTTGTTTTCGTCGGCGATATCCTTGCGAATGGCAATGCCCCAGGTGTTATTGGCAGGCGAAGGCGCAAGCCAGACAATTTTATTGGCATCATAATCAAGCTTTTTGGCTGTCTCATAAGCCTTGAGTGGATCTTTCCAGAGCGGATCATCCGCCTTGTTGAAAAAGAACGCGGCATTGCCGGTATATTCCGGATAAATATCGATTTCCCCAGCCCTTATGGCCTGACGAACAACGGGCGTGGCTCCAAGCTGGATGCGGTCCTTGGTTTCAATATTGTTGGCGTTGAGAACCGCGATGATAATATTGCCAAGCACGCCACCTTCGGTATCGATCTTGGAGGATACGACAACCTGTGCCTGCGCCACGCTCGCGAGCGCGCTTGCACCGGCTAAAAGGGCGAGTGCGAAAGCAGACCCCTTCAAAAGGCTTTGATAAAACATGTTTCTTTTCCCACTGCGCTGGTTTCATTCCATGTCGGATAAACTATGGCACGCGGGCAAAAAGAAAAGTTTATATAAAATTCCCTCCTGACAACAGTCTGGCAGGAGGGACCAATTCAAGTCAAAAGATCAGGCTGCAAAATCGTTTTGCGTGCCGTGTGCTTCGATAGCCTGCGCAAGACGTTCCAGCGCATGAACATAAGCGGCGGTCCGAAGACTGACATTATGTTGTTTCGCGTGGTTCCAGATGGCGCGTCCCTCGCGTTCCATGATGGTTTTGAGGCGTTCATGGATTTCTTCGAGCGTCCAGTAATAACCCTGACGATTCTGAACCCACTCGAAATACGAAACCGTCACGCCACCGGCGTTTGCCAGAATATCCGGCAGCACAATCGTGCCGTTCGCAGCCAGAATCTTGTCAGCCTCAGCGCTCACAGGACCATTGGCAAGCTCGACAATCAACTTGGCTTTGATGGAACCGGCATTCTCGGCATGGATCATGTTTTCCATCGCGCTTGGCACCAGAACATCGCAATCCACGGCAACCAGTTCACTGGCGGTAATGGCTTCATGCCCCCTGGTGCCAGCGGTGGAAACAACCGATTTGTTCTGTGCCTTGGCTTCCAGAAGGGCATCAAGATCAAGCCCATCAGCGCAGTAGACGGCTCCTGATGAATCCGAAACGGCAACGATCTTGTGGCCATCGCTGGCCATCAGCTTTGCAATAAACTGACCGGCGTTGCCAAAACCCTGAACCGTGACGCGAAGCTGCTTTGAGAGGCCGAGGTCATCTGCAAGATGGCGCACCAGATAAAAGCCGCCGCGTGCTGTCGCATCGTTACGACCCAGAGAACCGCCCAGTGCCAGCGGCTTGCCGGTGATAACAGCGGGCGAAGACTGGCCGACGATCTGCGAATACTCGTCTGCCATCCAGCCCATAATCATCGAGTTGGTGTAAACGTCCGGTGCCGGAATATCGCGATCTGGGCCGATAATGCCGGAGAAAGCCTGAATATAGGCGCGCGACAGACGCTCCAGTTCAGCTTTCGAGAGCTGACGCGGATCAACCTGAATGGCACCCTTGCCGCCGCCATAAGGCAGGTTCATGACCGCGCATTTGAAGGTCATCCAGAAAGCGAGCGTTTCGACTTCTTCAGCGGTTGCTTCGGGATGGTAGCGAATGCCGCCTTTGGTCGGTCCGCGCGTGTCGTCATAACGGCAGCGCCATGCAAGAAAGGATTTGCGCGATCCATCATCCATGCGGATCATCAACCGCACTTTCATGGTTTCGCGGGCGTATTTCAGCTTTTCGATAACATCCGGATCGATATTGATATGACTTGCAGCCTCATCAAGACGAACGAGAGCGCTTTCGAGTATATTCTCCTTAGTCATAAAATCACCTTTCTTGCTTTTATCCCTCTTTAAAGGGGTGTTTATGAGCGCTTGAGTAGCGCTTCACGCAATAAAAGAAAAGAGAAAAGGACAATATTGTTGTCCTATTAGTATGAAATCTTTTTGAAGATTTCTAATGTGGTGTCTTTTACGAAATACGAAGAACGAGCGGCCCAAAGGCCTTGTGGCGACAATGTCGCGAAATGGTGGTCATGTCGTATTTGTGTCGTCTTTTGACGCAAGTCTGCTGTCGATTTTATGCGCTACCCAATACAAATCTCGTCAGAGGTTTTTCATGCGCCACAGGAGAGCATGAACCGTAAGACTGGTGGTTTGTATATGTCCCGCTTTTCGTTAGCTTCCATCGTTGGCAATGCGCTGTCCGGCAACAAGAACTGGAAACCGCAATGGCCGAATGCCGAACCCAAGGCCGAATATGATGTGATCATTGTCGGTGCTGGCGGGCATGGTCTGGGTGCAGCCTATTATCTGGCGAAAGAGCACGGCATCACCAATGTTGCGGTGATTGAAAAAGGCTGGCTTGGCGGCGGCAATACCGGTCGAAACACCACCATTATCCGCTCCAACTATCTCTATGACGAGAGCGCACATCTTTACGAACATGCGATGAAACTGTGGGAAGGGCTTAGTCAGGACCTCAATTATAACGTTATGTTCTCGCAGCGCGGCGTGATGATGCTGGCGCACACCGTGCATGATGTGCAGAGCTTCAAGCGGCACATCCATTCCAACCGTCTCAATGGCATCGACAATGAATGGCTGACCAAAGAGCAGGCGAAGGAATTCTGCCCGCCGCTCGATATTTCAGCCAATGCGCGCTATCCGGTTGTTGGTGCCACCTTGCAGCGGCGCGGTGGTGTTGCCCGTCACGATGCGGTTGCGTGGGGCTATGCACGTGGTGCGACGGAGCGTGGCGTCGATATTATTCAGAATTGCCCGGTAACGGCTATTCGTCGCGATGCCTCTGGTCGTGTGACCGGCGTTGAAACGCCGCGCGGTTTCATCAAGGCGAAGAAGGTGGCGGTGTCGGCTGCTGGCAGCACATCGGTTGTTATGGATACGGCCGGTGTGCGTATGCCGCTTGAAAGCTATCCGCTACAGGCGCTTGTATCCGAGCCGGTCAAGCCGATCTTCCCTTGCGTGGTCATGTCCAACACGGTCCATGCCTATATCAGCCAGTCCGACAAGGGCGAGCTGGTGATTGGTTCGGGTACTGATCAGTATGTCTCTTATAGTCAGCGCGGCGGTCTGCCGTTGATCGAGCATACGCTGGCTGCCATCTGCGAAGTTTTCCCGATTTTCACCCGTATGCGCATGTTGCGCAAATGGGGTGGTATCGTTGATGTTACGCCGGATCGTTCGCCGATCATTGGCAAGACGCCGGTGCCGGGCCTTTATGTCAATTGCGGCTGGGGTACGGGCGGTTTCAAGGCGACGCCGGGTTCTGCCAATGTCTTTGCGCATACGATTGCCCGTGACGAACCGCACTGGATCAATGCACCGTTTACGCTTGAACGCTTCACCACCGGTCGCCTGATCGACGAAGCGGCTGCTGCCGCTGTGGCGCACTAAGGAATAGGGGAAACACAAAATGCTTCTTATCCGTTGCCCTTATTGCGAGATGGAACGTCCTGAACTGGAATTCGCTTATGCAGGTGAAGCGCATATCGCGCGTCCAGCCGACCCCTCGACGCTTTCCGATGATGAATGGCGTGATTTCCTGTTCACACGCTCCAATCCACGCGGCACCCATTATGAACGCTGGCGGCATATCAATGGCTGCGGTCGCTTCTTCAATGCGGTGCGTGACACGGTGAGCGACAAGTTTGTCACCACCTACAAGGCCGGTGAACCCCGTCCTGCTTTGGCAGAAACTCCGGCTGCGGAGACAAAATAATGACCGATATGCGCATTCATAACAAAGGCCGTGTCAATAAGGCCAAATCCGTACGGTTCAGCTTCAATGGCAAATCCTATGCGGGTTTTGAAGGCGACACGCTGGCCTCCGCTTTGCTTGCCAATGGCGAGCATCTGGCCGGTCGTTCATTTAAATACCACCGTCCGCGCGGTATTCTTTCCGCAGGTTCCGAAGAGCCGAATGCGCTGATGGGCGTCTCAAGAGGACCGGGTCGCTACGAGCCGAATACCCGCGCAACGGTGCTCGAACTCTATGACGGTCTGAAGGCCGAAACGCAGAACCACTGGCCGTCGCTGAAACACGATGTCGGCGCGATCAATGATGCGCTCTACATGTTCTTCTCGGCAGGCTTTTACTACAAGACCTTCATGTGGCCGAAGAGCTTCTGGAACAAGGTCTATGAGCCTTTCATCCGTGGCGCTGCCGGTCTTGGCAAATCGCCATCCGAACCGGACCCAGACACTTATGCCAGCCGCTATGCTTTCTGCGACGTGCTGATCGCCGGTGGCGGACCTGCCGGTCTGGCGGCTGCTTTAGAGGCCGCAAAGAGCGGCGCAAAAGTTATTCTCGTTGATGAGCAGGCTGAGTTTGGTGGCTCGCTTTTGTCCGAACCAGAGCCGGTTATCAATGGCCGCGCAAGCTGGGACTGGCTCAATGAGACGATCGCTGCACTCAAAGCCAATCCGAATGTCACGCTTTTGCCGCGCACAACGGCCATTGGCTATTATCATCAGAACATGGTCGGGCTTTGCGAGCGCCTGACCGATCATCAGGCAAAGCCCGCCACCAATGCGCCGCGTGAACGTATGTGGCGCGTGCGTGCAAAGCAGGTAGTTTTGGCGCAGGGCGCTATCGAAAAGCCGCTGGTCTTTGCCGGCAATGACCGCCCCGGCGTGATGCTGGCTTCCGCGGCACGCACCTATCTCAACCGCTATGGCGTCAAGGTCGGCAATCAGGCGGTTGTCGTCACCTCGCATGACAGCGCATGGCTTGCAGCTTTTGATCTCGCGGTTGCAGGCGTGAAAATTCCGGCCATCATCGATGTGCGTTCAAGCGTTGCCGACAGCCTTATCAATCGCGCAAAAATGCTCGGCATTGAAACGCTGACCGGCTGGACCGTGACGGATACAGGCGGACGCCATCGCGTATCGTCCGTGCGTGCTAATCCGGTTTCCAATGGTTCGGTCGGTGCTGCGCGCAAGATCGTCTGCGATGTGCTGCTGATGTCTGGCGGCTGGAATCCGAGCGTGCATCTTTTCTCGCACACCAAAGGCTCGCTGATCTGGGACGAGGCGCGCCAGATCTATCTGCCGGGCGAACGCACCGAGGAAAGCCGCTGTGCCGGTGCAGGCAATGGCAACTTTGATCTACAGGCCGCTCTTCGTGAGGGTGCGGAAGCGGGTGCTGCCGCTGCGAAGGATGCAGGGCATAAAGCCAAGGCATCGGAATATGCGGTTGCCGGTGATTTCATCTGCGATGGCATCAGCGTGCGCGAACTGCCAACGGATCGCGATCCGGGCAAAGCCAAGGCTTTCATCGATTTCCAGAACGATGTGACCGCGAAGGATATTCGTTTGGCTGTGCGTGAAGGCTTCCACTCCATTGAGCATGTCAAGCGCTATACTACCAATGGCATGGCGACAGATCAGGGCAAGACCTCGAACATCAACGGTCTGGCTGTTGCAGCCGATGCGTTGAAGCGCCCAACGCCGCAGGTTGGCCTCACGACCTTCCGTCCGCCTTATACGCCAACAACCTTTGGCGCTTTCTGCGGTTATAATCGTGGGCCACTGTTTGATGTCACGCGCAAGACGCCAATTGACGCTTGGGCCGAGCAGCATGGCGCAGCTTTCGAGCCGGTTTCGCTGTGGCGCCGCGCATGGTACTTCCCGAAAACTGGCGAAGACATGCATCAGGCTGTGGCGCGTGAATGTCGTGCTACACGTGAATCATTGGGCATGTTCGACGCTTCAACGCTCGGCAAGATCGAAGTGGTTGGCCCGGATGCGGCTGAATTCATGAACCGTATGTATACCAATCCATGGACGAAACTTGGTGTCGGGCGCTGCCGTTATGGTCTGCTGCTCGGCGAAGATGGCTTCATCCGCGATGACGGTGTTGTTGGTCGTCTGACACAGGACCGCTTCCATGTGACCACCACGACCGGCGGTGCAGCTCGCGTTCTTAATATGATGGAAGATTATCTCCAGACTGAATGGCCGGACTTGAAGGTCTCGCTCACATCGACCACGGAACAGTGGGCTGTGGTGGCAATCAATGGCCCGAATGCACGTAAGCTCATTGAGCCAATGGTTGAAGGTCTGGATATTTCCGATGAAGCCTTCCCGCATATGTCGGTGGCGGAATGCAAATTCCTTGGTGTGCCTGCACGTCTGTTCCGCATGAGCTTCACCGGCGAACTCGGCTATGAAATCAACGTGCCCGCTCGTTACGGTCTTTCGCTGTGGAAGGCGCTTTATGAGGCGGGTCAGCAATATGACATTACGCCCTACGGCACCGAAACCATGCACGTTCTGCGCGCGGAAAAAGGCTATATCATTGTCGGTCAGGATACGGACGGCACGGTAACACCGGATGATGCAAGTCTTGGCTGGGCTGTTGGCAAGCAGAAACCGGATTTCGTCGGCAAGCGTTCGCTGACACGCCCCGACATGCTGAAAAAGGATCGCAAGCATCTGGTCGGCCTTCTAACCAAAGATCCAAAGCTGGTGCTCGAAGAAGGTGCGCAGATTGTCGCCGATCCAAAGCAGGCTGTTCCGATGACGATGCTTGGCCATGTCACGTCGGCTTACTGGAGCGAGGCGCTTGGCCGGTCTATCGCCATGGCTGTGGTATCGGGCGGCAAGGATCGTATGGGCGAAACGCTTTATATGCCGATGCCGGATGGTAGCGTACATGAAGCAGTTGTTTCGGGTATGGTTTTCTATGATCCCGAAGGCAAGAAGTTAAACGGATAAGGATTGAACCATGCTTGTTGAGACAAAACCTTATTCGAACCGCAAGGTTGTCATTCCCGGTCGTCTGGAAATCTTTGCTGCAGAAGATGCAGCCCGTTTCATTCTGCGCATTGCGCCTGAAAAACTGGGCTTGGCTGAAAAGGCACTGGGCGCAAAAATTCCGGCTAAAGTCGGTGGTCTTATCCGCACAGATGATATTGCGGTTGCCTGCATCGGACCGGATGAATGGTATATCTGGGCAGACGAAAGCAGAGGCGCAGCCATTACACAGGCTTTTGCCAAGCTTTATGAAAATGAGCCGCATAGCCTGACGGAAGTCAGTCACCGCGAAACCGGCATCGATATTTCCGGTTCCAAGGCCGAATGGCTGCTCAATGCCGCTTCGCCGCTTAATCTTGCCGAGATGCGGCATCCGGGTGCTGCCCGAACAATCTTCGATCACGCCCAGATCATTTTGTTGAAATGGGATGCCGATCATTACCGCATCGAAGTGTGGAATTCGTTTGCAGATCATGTGTGGACTTTGCTGGAACTGGCCAGCAATGAAGTCTGATTGATCCCCTGTGTTACTGAAAACGCCGCCCAACCGGGCGGCGTTTTTGTATTCTGCGCTTCATTTCGGTCTTGCCTTCCATTAATCCATATGTGAAGACTATATTCACATAAGAAATTCATGAGGAGGGGATTTCCCAATGTCGGAAAGCGAACTGCCGCTGAGCGGGCTTGTCGTTGTCGATATGAGCCAGTTTCTGTCGGGGCCTTATTGTTCGTTGCGTCTGATGGATCTGGGCGCACGTGTCATCAAGATTGAACGGCCCGATGGCGGCGACCTTTCGCGCCGACTTTATCTGAGCGACACGGAAATTGGCGGCGATTCCACGATTTTTCATGCGATCAATCGCGGGAAAGACAGCCTTGCGATTGACCTCAAAAATCCCGACGATCTCAACGCGCTGAAGAAACTTCTCACACAGGCCGATGTGCTGATCCAGAACTTCCGTCCCGGTGTTATTAAGCGTCTTGGCCTTGATTACGAGGCCGTTCAGCAAATCAACCCGCGTCTCGTCTATGCATCAATCAGTGGCTATGGCGAAGAGGGGCCATGGGTCGGGCGTCCGGGACAGGACTTGCTGGCGCAGGCACGTTCGGGCCTGATGTGGCTCAATGGTGATGAGGGCCAAGGCCCGGTCCCTTTTGGTCTTGCGGTCGCCGATATGCTGGCAGGGGCTGCGGCTGCACAAGGTATTCTCGCAGCATTGGTGCGCCGTGGCATCACAAATAAAGGCTCGCATGTCGAAACCAGCCTTCTCGAAGCACTGGTCGATTTCCAGTTTGAAGTGCTGACCACCCACCTGAACGACGGTCGTCGTCTGCCAAAGCGTTCTGAGTTCCGTAGCGCCCACGCTTATCTTTCAGCACCCTATGGGGTTTATCCGGCGTCGGACGGCTATCTGGCGATTGCCATGATGCCGATTGCGAAACTCGCACCCCTGCTTGAAACAGATACACTTGCGCCTTTCATGGACGATCCGAAGATTGCATTTGCACAGCGCGATGAAATTAAACGTCTGATTGCTGCGCGTATTGCGGAGAAAACCGTCGATGAGTGGCTCGCCATTCTGGAACCGGCCGACGTCTGGTGTGCCCGCGTTCTCAATTGGGAAGAACTGCTCAAAAGCGAAGGGTTTGCGACCCTCGACATGCTGCAAACAGTCACCCGTGCGGATGATGTTTCCATCACCACGACGCGTTCGCCGCTGCGCATCAATGGGCAGCGCCCGAAGGTCGCACGCGCCGCGCCGCGCATTGGCGAAAACAGCAAAGAAATTCGCGAGGAATTCGGACTATGAGCACGATTAAGCTGAAAGGCATGACCTGGAGCCACCCGCGCGGCTATGATCCGATGGTTGCGGGTGCTCAACAATGGCTTGCTGACAAGGGCGTTGAAATCGAGTGGGAAAAGCGCTCGCTACAGGATTTCGAGACCTTTCCGGTTGAGGAACTGGCGCGCAATTTCGATATGATCGTGATCGACCATCCGCATGTCGGCCAGATCACTAAAGAAGGCTGTCTGCTGCCGCTTGATGTTCCGGGGCGCGAAGCGGAACTTGCGGCGCTTGCCGATGGCTCCGTGGGCCAATCTTTTCCAAGCTATAACTGGCAAGGCCGGCAATGGGCATTTCCAGTGGATTCAGCGACACAGGTTCAGGCATGGCGTCCTGACCTGATGGATGATCCGGCCATTTCATGGGGCGAAGTGCTGCGTCTTGCCCGCGCTGGCAAGGTGCTTTTGCCCCTGCGCTCACCGCATTCGTTGATGAGCTTTTATACACTCGCCGCCAATGCCGGAACACCTTGCTCAGTGGAAGGCGAACTGATCTCTGTTGAGGATGGCTCACACGCTTTCGAACAACTGCGCGAACTGGCTTCGCTGGTTGCGCCTGAATGTTTCGGCATGGATCCGATTGCCGTGTTTGAAGAAATGGCAGCGCCGGACTCTGAAATCGCCTGCTCCCCGCTGATTTACGGCTATGCGAATTACGCCATGCCGGGCTTCCGTGACCGGCTGATCCGCTTTGCCGATATTCCATCGGGCCCGGCGGGTGTTGCGGGTTCTGCTCTGGGGGGCACGGGCATTGCCGTTTCAGCCTTCAGCAAACATCCGCAAGCCGCGATTGATTTTGCTTATTGGATCGCGAGCGGTGACGTGCAAAAGGGGCTTTATGCTGCTTCCAACGGCCAGCCGGGGCATGCGGGAGCCTGGGAAGACGATGCAGTCAATGCTGCGACGTTAGGCTTTTATCGCGACACCCGCTCGACGCTGGAAGGCGCATGGGTGCGTCCGCGTCACGATGGCTATATGCCGTTTCAGGAAGCGGCCTCCGAGCGCATCAACAAGGGCTTGCAGCAAAACGAAAAGGCGGAACATGTCGTCGCCGATCTTAACCGGCTTTTCCGCGCAAGTTTTTAATCAAAAAATATTGGGCTGGCGATCAACTCGCCAGCCCAATCAGTTTATAGCTTCCAAAGGCGCCTTGCATTATCCGCAAGCAGCAGCGCCTTTTCGTCTTCGCTGCATCCTTTAATCAGCGCATGGGTTGTCGCCACCCATGTGGAAAGACCGGCATCGACATTGCTCGCTAAGGTGCAGACCGGCCAATCGCTGCCCCACACGATCCGCTCCCAGCCGAAGGACTGAATCACATGCTCGACATAGGGGCGCAGGGTCTCGACCGTCCAGCTTTCAGGCTTTGCATAGGCGACCACACCTGAAATCTTGGCGACCACATTATCGCGCTGCGCAATCTCGGTGATGCCCTTCTGCCAGACTTCCAGCGCGCCCGATTTGATGTCCGGCACGCCGCAGTGATCAAGCACGAATTGCAGGTCCGGTGCGAGGTCGGCCAGTGCCAGAACCTTGTCAATCTGATGCGGGAGTGCGCAGAGATCAAAGGTCAGGCCCGTGCTTTGCAGCCGCTTGATATTTTCGCGAAACAAAGCACCTTCTGAAAGTGCGTCCGGCACCACATGCAGCACACGGCGAAAACCTTTGATAAAGGGATTGCGCAGGCTCTGCTCCAGATACGCGGCAAATCCCGGTTCCTCCGGGCGACATGAGGCTATTGCACCTTTGATGAAGCCACCATTGGCGATGGAAATATCCTGAATATGCTTGGTTTCAGCTTCAATCGCATCCGCTGCAACGTCCACTTCCATATGCAATGCGGCATGAATGCCGCAGCGTTCTGCCTGTTGTCTGTATGTCTCAAACAGGAAGTCGCGGTTGAGCGCAGGCACGTCCGCAAGCCATGGATAATTGAGCGTGCTTTTGTCAATCAGATGCAGATGCGTATCGATAATCATAAAAACTCTCCTCCGATTGCATAATTTCAAAAAAGAAGAGAGTTTTCAAATACGAATTTACTCTTTAGCCTTAATCAGTTGTGCCAATATCTGATCCGACGAGCCTGGACAGATCTTTGACGGTTTTTTGCAGCAGGCTGATGGTCTGGGTAATGTCAGGCGCGGAAGCTGAATTCACCAAAGTCACATAGGGGCAGGTGAGGGCTGCAATACAGGAACCATCCGGCCCGAGAATGGGTGCGGAGAGGTTATAGACGCCCGCAACCTGTGCACTGGGCATCATTTCATAGCCGCGCTCACGGATTTGGTCGAGCCGCTCATAGAAGCTTTCATCGAGATTGCCGCTTTCGCCGTGTTTGACATATTCGGCGATCATCATCTTGCGCTCTTCCGGTGTGCGGAAGGCGAGCAGCACATGACCGGATCCTGTGTCAAACAGGCTGATATGTGAGCCGACGCGGATCGAAATACCCCAGTATTCCGGGGCTTCCTGCTGCGCAATCACCACAACGGAACCGCGATCAAACACGGCCAACTGGTTGGCCTGCCGTGAGCGATCCGCAAGTTCGCGCATGAAGGGGGTGGCAAAGGAAGCAAGTCTGCGTACCGGCGCATGAAGATGCGCAAGGCCAAATAGCTTGAGCGTCAGCGAATAGCGGTCACCTTCGAGCTTGGTCACGTAACCACGCTTCACCAGACGGTCCAGCATCCGGTAAAACTCGTTGGGGCTGCGGTCGAGATATTTGGCAATCTCGGCCTGACTCAAACCTCCATCGACACTGGCCAACAATTCGAGAATGTCCAGTCCTTTATCGAGTGCAGGAGCGCGATAACGATCGTCTGTTTCCAAGTTCAGTCCCCTTATGAATATCTCATTTTATATGCGAATACCGCCGGCGATGAAAGACGGGATCATATCGAAAGCGCCTTGACCCATTGTGAATATTATGTTTGCATATAAATATAGAATTCACAATTGGGGGCGGATATGGGAGTGTCCGTCATGAGGAGGAAAGCATGAGGAATTTTACGACTTCTGTGCTGGCAGGTTCTGTTCTGCTGGCGACAGGGATGATTTCTGCGGGGGCGGCCGATCTTCCGGGTAAATTCGAAGGCGTTACAATCAACGCCAAGCTGATTGGTGGCCAGCAATATGAGGCGCTTTATTCGCGGATCGCTGAATGGGAAAAAGCGACCGGCGCAAAGGTCAATATTCTCTCCAAGAAGAACCACTTCGAGCTCGACAAGGAAATCAAGTCGGACATTGCATCCCGCTCCATCAACTGGTGCGTCGGCTCCAACCATTCCTCATTTGCCCCGCAATATCCTGACCTTTATGCAGACCTGAACGGCTTGCTTCCCAAAGAGGAACTGGAAGGCTTTGTTCCGTCCACGATCAAAGCTTCCACACTCAACGACAAGCTGGTTATGCTGCCGCGCGCGCAGTTTGACGTTTCGGCGCTCTATTATCAAAAGAGCCTTTACGAAGATGACGCCAAGAAGGCGGCTTTCAAGGAAAAATACGGCTACGATCTCGCACCGCCTAAGACCTGGAAAGAAGTGTCCGATCAGGCGGTATTCTTTGCTGATCCACCGAATTTCTACGGCACACAGTTTGCAGGCAAGGAAGAAGCCATCAATGGCCGCTTCTATGAAATGCTGGTCGCTGAAGGCGGCGAATATCTGGATGCTGACGGCAAACCAGCTTTTAACTCAGAAGCCGGTGTACGTGCGCTCGACTGGTTTGTTAATCTCTATAAAGACAAGGCTGTTCCGGCTGGCACCACCAATTATCTCTGGGATGAGCTGGGTGCTGGCTTTGCGTCGGGCACCATTGCGCTCAATCTGGACTGGCCGGGCTGGGCAACCTATTTCAACGATCCAAAGTCGTCGAAAGTTGCTGGCAATGTCGGCGTTGTGGTTGCACCTGAAGGTTCCGCTGGCAAGCGCACGGGCTGGTCAGGTCATCATGGCTTCTCAGTCACAGAATCCTGTGACAACAAGGATGCTGCTGCATCGCTTGTCTGGTTCCTGACCAATGAAGACTCGCAGAAGCAGGAATCAGCCGCAGGCACGTTGCCAACTCGTACTGCTGTCTGGGATTATGTGATCGAGCAGGCCGCTTCTGATCCATATAAGAAGGAAGTGCTCTCCGTGTTCCAGGAAACGGCAAAGACCGCGTTCCCGGTTCCGCAGACCCCATCATGGATCGAGATTTCCAATGCTGTCTATCCTGAACTTCAGGCAGCTATCCTTGGCGACAAGACCTCACAGCAGGCACTTGATGATGCAGCCAAGAAGGCAACGCTGATCCTTGAGGATGTAGGCGAGCTGTAACCTCGTTTAATACCCCCGTGGCTCGCCTTTGGAAAACCAATGGCGGGCCGTTTTGACAGGGTTTCCCGCTGATACACCGCCTCGGAAGAACAATGTTTAAACGAATTTCCCCGCCGGTTTTGCTTTTGCTTCCGGCCTTCATCATTCTCGCAGCGGTGGTTTTGTTTCCCCTCGCGCTTTCACTTTATTCAAGCTTCACGCCTTTCCGGCTGACGCGTCCTGACAGCCTGTTTACCTTTATCGGCCTGCGCAATTATCAGCGCATCATGACCGACTGGGTGTTCTGGGCTGCATTCATTCGCACGGTGATCTTCCTCACCATTGCGCTCAATCTGGAAATGCTGCTCGGCCTTGGTCTGGCGCTGCTCATCAACAAGGCCACCCATGGCCAGCGCCTTTTGCGCACACTGATGATGTTCCCGATGATGTTCTCGCCGGTTCTGGTCGGCTTCCAGTTCAAGTTCATGTTCAACGACAATATTGGTCTGGTGAACAATGCGCTGCAATCGTTAGGCATCACCAGTCAGGCTATTCCGTGGCTGATCGACGGCAATCTGGCGCTGTTTGCCATTCTGCTGGCAGAAGTCTGGATGTCCACTTCGGTATTCGCGATCCTCATTCTTGGCGGTCTTCTGTCGATGCCGCAGGATCCGGTGGAAGCGGCGCGTGTTGACGGCTGCACGCCATGGCAGACATTCCGCTATGTCATCTGGCCTTATCTGATGCCGTTTGCGTTCATCGCAATGACCATTCGTTCGCTCGATGTGGCACGCGCTTATGACATCGTGAAAATCATGACCGATGGTGGCCCCGCACGCCGCACCGAGTTGATCTGGACGCTGGTCGGACGCACCGCCTATTCGGATGCGCAGATGGGGCTTGCCAATGCCATGGCCTATGTCGCGATCCTGCTTTCGATCCTCTTCACCGTAATGTTTTTCCGCAAGCTTGCAGCTGCACGCGCGCAAATCGGAGCGGAGTGGTAATCATGGCTCACGCAACACTCTCTAATGATCAGCATCGCCTGCTGCGCCGCGTCAAAAAAGTCGCCTATCTCATTGGCCTGTTTCTGGCGATGGCGATCATCTGCCTGCCCGGTCTGTGGATCGTGCTTTCGTCGCTGCGTCCCCCCGTTGAAATCATGGCAAAGCCTCCGGTCTGGATTCCGCAGGAAATCACGCTCGATGCTTATTATGCGATGTTCTCAGGCGCAGGCGGTGGCGGTATTCCGGTCTGGGATTATTTCCGCAACTCGCTGATTATCTCGGTCACATCGACCCTTATTGCGCTGGTTGTCGGTGTTTCGGGTGGCTATGCCTTTGCGCGCTTCCGCTTCTTTGGCAAGTCGACGACATTCCTTGGTCTCATGCTGACGCGTTCGGTGCCGGGTATAGCGCTATCGTTGCCGCTCTTCATGCTCTATTCGCGTATTGGCATCATCGACACGCATTTCGGCCTGATTATCACCTATGTGGCGCTCAATGTGCCTTTCACCATCTGGCTGATCGACGGCTTCTTCCGTCAGGTGCCAAAAGACTTGGCGGAAGCAGCGCAGATTGATGGCTGCACACGCTGGCAGGCTTTCTGGCAGGTGGAGTTTCCACTGGCTGGTCCGGGCATTGCGACCGCAGGCATCTTCGCTTTTCTCACCTCATGGAACGAATATGCGCTGGCTTCCCAGCTCACCCGTTCTATTAATTCCAAGACCCTTCCTGTTGGTCTTCTCGATTACACCGCTGAATTCACCATCGACTGGCGTGGCATGTGCGCGCTGGCGGTCGTGATGATTATTCCGGCGCTGACCCTCACATTCATCGTTCAGAAGCATCTTGTTGCTGGCCTGACGTTCGGCGCGGTTAAAGGTTGATATAAAATGGCTCAGCTTTCCATTAAAAATCTTGTCAAGCGTTATGGCACTGTCGAAGTGGTGCATGGCATCAATCTCGAAATCGCCGACAAGGAATTTGTTGCGCTTGTTGGTCCTTCGGGCTGTGGCAAGTCCACGACGCTGCGCATGATTGCAGGTCTTGAAAGCATCTCGGATGGCGCACTCGAAATCGGCGGCAGGCAAGTCAACGATTTGCCGCCGCGTGATCGCAACATCTCTATGGTGTTCCAGTCCTATGCGCTTTATCCGCATATGTCGGTGCGTGAGAACATGGGCTTCTCGCTCAAAATCGCTAAGCAGCCGCAGGCGGAAATCGACCGCCGCGTCAATGAAGCATCCAGCATTCTTGGCCTTGAAGCGCTGATGGAACGTCGTCCGGCGCAGCTTTCAGGCGGTCAGCGCCAGCGCGTTGCCATGGGACGCGCGATCGTGCGCAATCCGGAAGTGTTTCTGTTTGACGAACCGCTTTCAAACCTCGATGCGAAGCTGCGCACGCAGATGCGCACTGAGATCAAGAAGCTCCATGCCAAGGTTCAGTCGACAGTTGTTTACGTGACGCATGATCAGGTCGAGGCCATGACGCTGGCTGATCGTATCGTCATCATGCGCGATGGCCATATTGAGCAGGTCGGAACACCTGATGAAGTGTTCAAGCGTCCGGCAACGCAGTTTGTCGCTGGCTTCATCGGCTCGCCGCCGATGAATATGGCCGAGGCAACGGTGCAAGGTGCAGAATTGGTTTTTGCCACGGGTGAACGTCTGCCAGTGCCCGCACAATTCAAAGCCAAGGTCACGGAAGGCGCGAAGGTCACATTCGGCCTTCGCCCGGATGATCTGTTCCCGACCGGCCACGGCATTTCTACCGGCGATGCCGGAACATCGCATGAGCAGGATATGACTGTCTCGATCACCGAACCGCTTGGCAATGAAACGCTGGTCTTTGTCGAGTTTGCCGGAAAGGAATGGGTGGCGCGCATGCTCAACCCGCGTCACCTTAACTCCGGCGAAGCGATCTCAATGCATTTTGATCTATCGCAGGCGCATCTGTTTGATGCGGCAAGTGGTAAGAGTTTGGCAGTTTAATCATGGCACGGATTGAAAAAATCGAACTGCGCATGGTTGACCTTCCGCCGAAGGTCAAACGCACCGATGCGATCCAGAGCTTTGTCAGTCAGGAAACGCCAATTGTCACCATCACCGACAGCGATGGTGCTGTTGGTACAGGCTATAGCTATACTATCGGCACCGGCGGCTCGTCCGTTATGCGGCTGTTGAGCGATCATATGGTGCCGCTGATCATCAATGAGGATGCGGATTGCATTGAAGCAATCTGGCGCAAGCTCGAATTCGCGACCCATGCCACAACCATTGGCGCGATTACCGCGCTTGCGCTTGCCGCAATTGATACAGCCCTCTGGGACTTGCGTGCGAAAAAGCAGAACCTGCCACTGTGGAAGCTTGCAGGCGGCGCCAAGGATCGTTGTCCGCTTTACACGACCGAAGGCGGTTGGCTGCATATTGATAAAGAAGCACTGGTCGAGGACGCGCTAGCCGCCAAGGCCAAGGGCTTTTCTGGCTCCAAGGTCAAGATCGGCAAGCCGCATGGTTCGGAAGACTATGCACGTCTTGCGGCTGTTCGCGCAGCCGTTGGTAATGGCTTTGAGATCATGACCGACTGCAATCAGGGCTTTAGCGTGGATGAAGCGATCCGCCGCGCCGAGCGTCTGAAAGAACTTGATCTTGCATGGATTGAGGAGCCGCTTCCGGCGGATGATCTTGATGGCCATATCCGCCTGACCCGTTCCACACCGACACCGATTGCGGTGGGTGAATCGATCTATTCGATCCGCCATTTCCGCGAATATATGCAGAAGGGCGCATGCTCTATCGTTCAGGTGGATGTGGCGCGCATCGGCGGCATCACACCATGGCTGAAAGTGGCCCACGCCGCAGAAGCGTTCGACATTCCGGTCTGCCCGCACTTTCTTATGGAACTGCATGTCAGCCTCACCTGTGCCGTGCAGAACGGGCGCTATGTCGAATATATCCCGCAGCTTGATGACCTGACCACAAAGGGCATGGAAATTCGTGATGGCCACGCCATTGCCCCATCGGAAGCTGGCATTGGTATTTCTTGGGATTGGGATGCTGTACGCGCGCGTTCGGTTTCCGAATTCACCCGCGAGATCGTGAGATCGTAATGGTTCAAAGAATGGGTATGGTGATCGGGCTGAAGCCTGAAAAGATCGCAGACTATAAAAAGTTGCACGCGAGCGTGTGGCCGGAAATTCTCGCACTCATTTCCGAATGCAACATCACCAATTATACGATCTTTCTCAAAGAGCCGGAAAACCTGCTGTTCGGTACCTGGGACTATGTCGGCACCGACTTTAGAGCCGACATGAAAAAGATGGCCGACAATCCCAAAAATCAGGAATGGTGGTCGGTCTGCATGCCATGCCAGAAGCCACTTGAAACCCGTAAAGACGGCGAGTGGTGGGCAATGATGGAGGAAGTTTTCCATCATGACTGAGGTCTTTGATTCAAAAGCCCTGCGCCAGTGGTGGCCGAAGCCCAAGCAGCCAAAGCCGATCGTGATTTTCGGTGCGGGCAGTATTGTCGGCGACGCGCATCTGCCAGCTTATCAAAAGGGCGGCTTTCCGGTTGCAGGGATTTTCGATCCTAATCTGGACAAGGCTTCAGCGCTTGCCGATCAATGGGGCGTGAAGGCTTTTGAAAGCCTTGAGGTAGCGCTTGCGGTTGAAGACGCAATCTTTGATCTGGCAACGCCGCCCTCAGCCCATGCTTCGATCCTGTCGCAATTGCCGGAAGGTGCGGCGTGTCTCATTCAGAAGCCGATGGGCAGCGACTTGGAAAGTGCTACGAAAATCCTGAAAGTCTGCCGTGCGCGCAATCTCAAGGCTGCGGTGAATTTCCAGCTGCGTTTTGCGCCGATGATGTCGGCACTTTACGATGCCGTGAATAAAGGCTTGCTTGGTAAGGTCGTGGATTTCGACGCATGGCTGGCGCTTGCGACCCCTTGGGGTCTGTGGCCGTTCCTCAAAGGCCTGCCGCGCATCGAGATCGCCATGCACTCGATCCATTATCTTGATTTCGTGCGCGGTCTGCTTGGCAATCCGCAAGGTGTTCATGCCAAAACCATTGGCCATCCGAACCACGAAGTCGCCCAGACCCGCACGGCTGCTATTCTCGATTACGGCAACCGCGCGCGCTGTGCGCTGTCGATCAATCACGACCATGATTTTGGTCGAAAATTTCAGGCCTGCGAGTTCCGCATTTGTGGCACCGAAGGCGCGGCTTACGTGAAACTCGGCGTCAATCTCGACTATCCGCACGGCGAACCGGACGAGCTCTGGATTAAGCCAAAAGGCGGCGACGACTGGGTGCAGGTGGAGCTTGAAGGCGCATGGTTTCCGGACGCATTCTTAAACCGTATGGCGCAGTTGCAGCGCTTCGCAACCGGCGAAGATGCAGAATTGATCGGCTCGGTCGAAGATGCCTGGCACACCATGGCGCTGGTCGAAGCCGCTTATCAGTCGAGCGCAGCGCCCGCCACGCCGCTCGCTGCAAAACCGGAGTTCTGATTATGTCTGAACAAACGATCTATTTTGAAGACTATGAGCTGGGCCACCAGCGCATAACCTATGGCCGCACGATCACCGAAACGGATTTCGTGGTGCATGCCGGTCATACGGGTGATTTCTTTCCGCACCACATGGATGCGGAATTTGCAAAAACTCTGCCGGGCGGACAGCGTATTGCGCATGGCACGATGGTGTTTGCTATCGGCGTCGGCCTGACTGCGACGCTCATTAACCCTGTTGCGTTTTCCTATGGTTATGACCGCCTTAGGTTCGTGCGTCCGGTGCATATCGGCGATACGATCCGCACGCGCGTGACGATCAGCGCAAAGGAAGACGATCCGAAACGGACAAATATGGGCCGCGTTACTGAGCGGTGCGAAGTGCTTAATCAGCGGGACGAAGTGGTGCTTGCTTGCGACCACATCCTGCTTGTTGAACGGAAGGCATGACTATGACGATACGATTTGATGGAAAAACAGCGCTGATCACAGCGGCTGCGCAGGGCATTGGCCGCGCCAGTGCTTTGGCATTTGCGCAAGCCGGTGCAAAGGTCTATGCGACCGACATCAACGAGGCAGCACTCAAAGAACTCGAAGGCGTTTCCGGCATCATCACCCGCAAGCTCAATGTGCTTGACGAGGCCGAAGTGAAGACGCTCGTTTCCGAGATCGGGCAGGTCGACATTCTGTTCAACTGCGCAGGCGTCGTGCATGGCGGTTCGATTCTGGAGATGAAGGACGAAGACCTCGACTTCGCCGTCAATCTCAACGTCAAAGCAATGATCCGCACCATTCAGGCCGTGCTGCCGGGTATGCTCGAGCGCAAGGATGGTGCCATCGTCAACATGGCGTCCGTTGCTTCGAGCGTCAAAGGCGTGCCGAACCGCTTCGCCTATGGCGTCACCAAGGCTGCTGTGATCGGTCTCACCAAGGCTGTTGCTGCTGATTATGTTGCCAAAGGCATTCGCTGCAACGCCATCTGCCCCGGTACGGTTGAAAGCCCGTCGCTTCAGGATCGTCTGCGCGCGCAGGGCGATTACGAAGAACAGCGCGCCGCTTTCATCGCGCGTCAGCCAATTGGTCGTATTGGTCAGCCGGAAGAAATCGCCGATCTCGCAGTCTATCTCGCAGGTGCCACTTACACGACTGGTCAGGCGTATAACATCGACGGCGGCTGGACAATTTAAGTTCGCTGCTGCAAATCCCCACAAGGAGTAAACTTATGAAATTTCTTCGTTATGGCGAAACGGGTCAGGAAAAGCCGGGCCTTCTCGATGCAGACGGCAATATCCGTGATCTTTCTGCGCATATCAGTGATCTGTCCGGTGCCGTTCTCAGCCCTGAAGCGCTCGCAAAGCTTGGCTCGCTTGACGTCAACGCACTGCTAAAGGTTGAAGGCAATCCACGTCTCGGCCCATGTGTTGCAGGCACTGGCAAGTTTATCTGCGTCGGCCTCAATTATGCCGATCACGCAGCAGAATCCGGTATGGCTGTGCCGCCAGAGCCAGTTATCTTCATGAAGGCAACTTCGGCAATCGTCGGCCCGAATGATGATCTCATCATCCCGCGCGGCTCGGAAAAAACCGACTGGGAAGTCGAATTCGGTATCGTTATCGGCAAGACCGCGAAATATGTCTCGGAAGACGATGCGCTTGATTACGTTGCTGGCTATTGCACGCTGCATGATGTTTCGGAACGCGCTTTCCAGATCGAACGCGCGGGCCAGTGGACCAAGGGCAAGTCTTGCGACACATTCGGCCCAACCGGTCCATGGCTGGTGACAAAGGACGAAGTTGCTGATCCGCAGAACCTCAAAATGTGGCTCACGGTCAATGGCGAAACCATGCAGGACGGCTCGACCAAGACCATGGTCTATGGCGTGCGTTATCTGGTTTCCTATCTGTCGCAGTTCATGTCATTGCAGCCGGGTGACATCATCTCCACTGGGACGCCTCCCGGCGTTGGCATGGGCATGAAGCCCCCGCGCTATCTCAAGGCTGGCGACGTTGTTGAACTCGGCATTGAAGGCCTCGGCACACAGAAGCAAAACGTGCGCGCCGACGTTTAATTATTTTGGGCATGCCCCCAAACGGTTGAGGTTTGGGGGATCATGCTCGGATAACGGATAAAACATGACCAAAATTACTGATCTGCGCGTCTTCGATCTGCGCTTCCCGACTTCGCAAAGTCTGGATGGCTCTGACGCAATGAACCCGGACCCGGACTATTCGGCCGCTTATGTCATTCTCGATACGGATGACGAGGCGTTGAAGGGCCATGGTCTCACTTTCACCATCGGTCGCGGTAATGACATTTGCTGTCAGGCCATTCTTGCCATGCGTCATCTGGTGGTCGACGTTGACCTTGACGTGGTCCGCGAGGCGCCGGGCAAGTTCTGGCGCCATCTGACAAGCGACAGCCAGTTGCGCTGGATCGGCCCTGAAAAGGGTGCGATGCATCTGGCAACTGGTGCTGTCGTCAACGCGTTTTGGGATCTGCTGGCAAAGCAGTCGGGCAAGCCGGTTTGGCGTCTGGTTTCAGAACTTTCCGCTGAAGAAATCGCCGACATCGTTGATTACCGCTATCTGACCGATGTGCTGACCCGTGACGAAGCTGTCGAAATTCTGCGCAAAGCAGAAAGTGGCAAGGCTGAACGTATCGCTAAGCTCGAAGCCACGGGCTATCCTTGCTACACGACTTCTGCTGGTTGGCTTGGCTATGATGATCAAAAGCTGCGTCGTCTGTGTCAGGAGGCCATTGATGAAGGCTTCAATCACGTCAAGATGAAGGTTGGCCGTGATCTCGAAGACGATATTCGTCGTCTCACCATTGCGCGTGAAGTGATTGGCCCGGATCGTTATCTGATGATTGACGCCAATCAGGTCTGGGAAGTTGATCAGGCAATCGCGTGGGTTAACAAGCTTGCCTTCTCGAAGCCCTTCTTCATCGAAGAGCCGACCAGCCCGGATGATGTTGCAGGACATCGCAAAATCCGCGAAGCCATTGGCGATGTGAAGGTTGCAACTGGTGAAATGTGCCAGAACCGCATCATGTTCAAGCAGTTCATCGCAGAAGGCGCTATCGACATCGTTCAGATCGATTCATGCCGCATGGGTGGCCTGAATGAAGTTCTGGCCGTGCTGCTGATTGCTGCGAAATACAACAAGCCTGTTTGGCCACATGCCGGCGGCGTTGGCCTTTGCGAATATGTGCAGCACCTGTCGATGATTGATTATGTTGCCGTTTCCGGCACTATGGATGGTCGCGTGATCGAATATGTCGATCATCTGCATGAGCATTTCATCGAGCCATGCATCATCAAGGATGCAGCCTATATGCCGCCATCACTGCCGGGCTTCTCGATTGAAATGAAGCCCGAGTCGATCGCGGAATATACGTTCAAGGGCTGATATAAAAGCATTTGAGCTCGAAGCCGCGCTGCCGAAAATATCTTTCGCAGTGCGGCTTTTTATTATTGATCGCTTAAGAATACTCTGTTCCTTTGGGACCTGTTGATTTGGCAAAGGTGTTAAGATGAAAAAGGCAATTTGCATACTCGGTGCTTCCGTTCTTTTGGCGGCAACATCATCCGGCTCTGCGCAGGTTAGCGCTGAAGTCGGCGTGCTTTCTTGCGATGTGTCTGCCGGTATCGGCCTGATCATCGAGCAGAAGCAGAAGGTTAGCTGTACGCTGTCGAACGGCAATGGTTTGTCACAGCAGTATAAGGGGTCGATTGATCAATATGGTCTGGAACTGGGTGAAACGACCGGCGGCCAGATGACCTGGACTGTTCTTGCTGCAACCACAACTGTTGAGCCGGGCGCACTTGCTGGCACCTATGCGGGCGCGCAGGCGGATGCAAGCCTTGGCCTCGGCGCAGGCGTTCAGGTTCTGGTCGGCGGAACCGGCCAGTCTTTTACATTGCAGCCGCTGGCTGTCGATACCGAAAAGGGAACAGCTCTCTCTGCCGGTGTTGAAACGCTGACGCTGGAATATGTTCAGCCGTAAATTGGGTTGCTGATGGCTTCAAAAAAAAAGCGCACCAAAGGTCGGTGCGCTTTTTTATTTGAGCATTTTCATCGGTTCAATCAAACAGGAAAGGCACGGGCGATGATGGCGGCTTAGACAGCTTTATCATGAGCCGCAAAGCACTGCGGCACGAAGGCTGCGCTTACGAATCGCCGCTTTAAAACCCCAAATGAAAGCATCGCAGAATGAAAAATCAGCTGTTGCATGGGAAGTATTGTGCTAAAGCACGTCGCAGCTAAAGGGGCTCATTTAGCATTCGCAAATATGCGACAATGACACGCTTTAAGCGCGACATATTCCAGTGCTCCTCGCGATAAATAGAAGTATGGAAATCTTCAAAAGATGGAATGGATTCCTATAGTTTTGATGGGGTTCAAGGTTGTCGTATTAGGCGTGGCCATGTTCTTTGCCATCAAGTGGCATTACGATAAAGATAAGGCGAAAAAGGATAGCGAAACAAACCTACCGTAAGTATTCGCAAATCGAGAGCAACCATGTTTGAGGGCAGAATCCTGAAACTGCACCTCATAGACCACGGCTCGCCGATCCGCGCGACAAGCCCGGATTTACCAGAAGCCGAGTTTGCGGTTTTGGCGCGGTGAGGCATTGAGGCATTATACCATTGCTCCCGAATAGCCCGCTCTAAGCGGGTTTTTTCGTGCGCGTAATAAAATGGGCCTGCAATAACGCTCGTTCTTATTGCAAAATTGTCAGCTTGTTATGAATCTAAAAACGCAGGACTTTTTTGAGGGAGTGAATGGTGCCCGGAGACGGATTTGAACCGCCGACACGCGGATTTTCAATCCGCTGCTCTACCAACTGAGCTATCCGGGCATCCTTGCAGTGATTTCTCACCATGTGGCGGTGTTGGTGTCCGCCGGAAGTGGGTGCGTTATAGCATTAAATTTCACGCTGTCCAGCACCCTATCGCAATTTTTATAAGATTTCTTATAAGCTTGCTAAACTACCGATTTGACTGTGGAAATCAGAGCCACACATACTCAGTTGTCGTTCTCTTCCTCTTCATCAATCGGCTTACCGGGAATCACATAGCTTCCCGAAAGCCAACGATTGAGGTCAATGCTTTTGCAACGCGGTGAGCAGAACGGATAAGCATCACGAACCGATGGCTTGCCACATTCAGGGCAGGGACGAACAGGGCGCAAGGGCGTGACGCGAGCGTCCGGCGCTGTGGAGATATCTTTCTTGTCGCTCATGGAATTTTCAGACCTTGCCGTTTTGCCAATTGGCGTAGACAGGATAGCCACCATCGGCCAGCAGGCTCACCGTTTCCTGCAAGGGAAGCCCCACCACGCTGGTGTAGGAGCCAACAAGCTTGACCACAAAGCTGCCTGCAAGTCCCTGAATGGCATAACCACCAGCCTTGCCGCGCCATTCGCCGGACGCGAGATAGGCGTCGATCTGCAAGCGCGTCAAACGCTCAAAACGCAGACGTGTTTCAACAAGTGTCTGGCGCAGATTTCCATTGGGCAGAACAAGGCAGACACCGGTAAAAACCTTATGCGTACGCCCTGACAAAAGACGCAGGCATTCCCGCGCTTCATCGTTGATCTCGGCCTTGGGCAAAATGCGGCGCCCGACGGCAACAACCGTATCAGCCGCCAGAACAAAAGCTTTGCCGAAATTTTCATCGCCCTGCAATTGTTCCTGCGCAGCCTTTGCCTTTTCACGCGAAAGCCGCCGCGCCAGAGAACGCGGATGCTCCGCACGCTGGGGCGTTTCATCAATATCAGCTGGCTGAATATGATCCGGCTCAATGCCGACTTGACCCAGAAGCTCAATTCTTCGGGGAGAGCCGGACGCAAGAACCAGCTTATGTTGCGCGCTTATAGACAAGGCTTTTTCCGAAAAAGCGAGTGATTGGCTTATTTGAAGCGGTAGGTGATACGGCCCTTGGTCAGGTCGTAAGGGGTCATTTCGACCAGAACCTTGTCGCCAGCGAGAACGCGGATGCGGTTCTTGCGCATGCGGCCGGCAGTGTGGGCAATGATTTCATGTTCGTTTTCGAGCTTCACGCGGAACATTGCATTTGGCAGCAGTTCCGTAACAACACCCGGAAATTCGAGGACTTCTTCTTTCGCCATGCGATACCTGTTTCTTTCTTTGATAGAATTGGCCCGAAACCGGGCCATAGCTTTAAATTTGGCCGGAACCTATATGATTAGACGGCATTTGTGAACAACCGAATTGGATGATGTTATTTTGGAGCTAAACGCTCTGTAATCTGGTGCTTCAAACGGTCTCGCACATCACGATAAGCATCCAAAATCTGCCCGCGGCTGCCTGTAACAAGTGTAGGGTCCGGTGTCGGCCAATATTCGACATCGACCGAAAATCCGCGCATACGTTCAAGCACCGTATGATGTGCAAGCGGAGTGAGCGTGATGATAAGGTCAAAATAGCCATCCGCCAGCTCTTCCAACCCGCGAGGTTGCCGGTCATCAAGCGACAAACCTTCTTCATTCAAAACGGCATCAACAAACGGATCACGCTCACCGCGCTGCACGCCTGCCGAAGCAATATACATATTGGGCGACAACAGCTTCCTTGCAAGAAGCTCGGCCATTGGAGAACGGATTGCGTTTTTGCCACAGACGAAAAGTATAGACGTGGGCCGTTTGGCAGCTTCGACGTCTTCCGCTTTTTCAACCGCATCTTCACCGTGCATTTGATCTCAGCCCCGCCAATGCAGCACGCATACCAGTGTGAAGAGACGCCGCGCCGTCGCAAAATCAACTTCAATCTTGCCGTTCAGACGCGTTTGCAGCGTTTGGGATCCTTCATTATGCAGGCCGCGCCGTCCCATATCGATGGCTTCAATCTTGCTTGGAGACGCGGAACGGATTGCCTCGTAATAGCTTTCGCACACCATGAAATAATCGCGAACGATGCGTTTCAATGGTGTCAGCGATAGAATGTGGGTCGCAACGTTTTCACCGTTTTCACGTGTGATCGAAAAAATGAGTCGCGTTTCCATAAGCGACAGGCGAAGCTTGTATGGCCCACCTGTGGCATCGCCGACCGGATGGAAGGTATTTTCCTCAATCAGATCAAAAATAGCGACTGCGCGTTCATGCTCGACATCAGGCGTCGAGCGCCCGATGGTTTCATCCAGCTCGACGTCGATCAATCGGGCATTAGGAACGCCGACAGTCATGATCCCTCATAGGTTGAGCCGGATGGCAACGGATTGCGCGTGGGCATCAAGGCCTTCTGCGCGAGCGATTTCAATAGCGGCAGGTCCAAGCGCACGCAGCTGATCGGGACCGAGCTTTAGAAGAGATGTGCGCTTCATATAATCAAGTACCGACAGGCCGGACGAGAATCGCGCCGAACGTGCGGTCGGCAGAACGTGATTGCAGCCGCCGACATAATCGCCGATCACTTCCGGCGTATAGGCACCAATGAAGATTGAGCCGGCATTGCGAATTCGGGGCAGCAAGGCTTCGGGATCGGCAGTGGCGATTTCCAGATGCTCGGCTGCAATGCGATTTGCCAGCGGGATGGCAGCATCAAAGTCCTCAACCAAAATGACTGCGCCAAAATCGCGCCAGCTTGCCGCTGCCGTTTCTGTACGCGGCAAAGTTTTCAGCTGGCGCTCAACGGCGTCTTCAACAGCCTTCGCGAAAGGCTCGTCATCGGTCATCAGGATAGATTGCGCGGCCGTATCGTGTTCTGCCTGCGCGAGAATGTCGGCCGCCAGCCAGTCCGGATTGTTGTCCTTGTCGGCAATCACCAGCACTTCGGAAGGTCCGGCAATCATGTCAATGCCAACCGTACCAAAGACAATGCGCTTGGCAGCCGCAACATATGCGTTGCCGGGGCCAACAATTTTTGCAACCGGCGCAATGGTTTGCGTACCAAAGGCGAGAGCCGCCACAGCCTGCGCGCCGCCAACACGGTAGATTTCTGAAACACCGGCAAGGCGGGCTGCCACCAGAACCAGCGGGTTGAGCTTGCCATCAGGCGAGGGCACAACCATCACAATCCGCTCAACCCCTGCAACCTTTGCAGGCACAGCATTCATCAACACCGAACTTGGATAGCTCGCAGTGCCGCCCGGCACATAAAGACCGACGGCTTCTATGGCTGTCCAGCGCGAACCGAGTTCCACGCCAAGCGCATCGGTGTAGCGATCATCCTTAGGGAGTTGGCGCGAGTGGTGTTTTTCAATACGTTCATGCGCCAGTTTCAGCGCTTCAATGGTTGAGGCAGGTGCTTGATCGAAAGCCGCATCGATTTCTGCTTCCGTAACCCGAATGCCGGTTTTATTCAGATCGATACGATCAAAACGCAGCGAATATTCAATCAGGGCGGCATCGCCTTCGCGGCGTACACGATCAACGATTTCGCGGGCAGCGCGATCCACATCTTCAGAGACCTCGCGCTTGCCGGTCAGGAAAGCTGCAAAGTTCTTTTCAAAATCGGGGTCGGTTTGTCTGAGCGTCGTGACCACGCTGGTATTCCTTTAATTGTCGGTCCGGGCAAAGCCCTGTTGTCTTGGGTAATGAGAAATCTTGTCGTGAACCGCAATCAGGCGTCGTGTCGCGGTACGGAACTGGTTTCCCACGCAGCACCCAGATCCGTCAGCTGCGCTTCGATACATTCCACATCCAGACGGATAGCGGCATTTGCTGAAAAAGTCAGTTCCAAAGTTCCAGCAGGTGCTTCACCAGGAATAAAACGAATGGCCAGCAGTGACAAAACCTCTTCGGGCTTCTGCCGGTCGATGCCGCTGCCTTTGACAGCCGTGACGCGGTTAAAATGCAAAGCAGTGCGGCGACGCTGATATTGCGGCTTTCGGAAAAGCTTTGGTTTGACCTTTTCCCACGCAAAGCGATTGAGTGTCAGCACGAAGCGCTTCTCCGCCGCCAGATATTGCAGATCTGACACTTTGAGAACCGCGTCCTGAAGATGGGCGGACAGGACCTGCAAATCTTCTTCATCCAGCGCCACAAGCTTCAACATTTCCATATCTGGCCCATATCTTGCGTTGTTCCCTGCTACTCTCAAATATCGTGTGTGCAACTTTGCATGTCAGCACAAAAAAATCGACAGGCTTTTCAGCCTGTTGACGAATAAGCCGGAAATGAAAGAAAAGCCGGACTGCATTAGGCAAATCCGGCTTTTAAATGATTAACCGCTGATGCGCTCAACATGAGCGCCACAGCGCGAGAGCTTTTCTTCCAATCGCTCAAAGCCGCGATCAAGGTGATAGACGCGGTTGACGGTTGTTTCACCCTCAGCAGCAAGGCCCGCGATAACCAGTGAAACCGATGCGCGCAGATCCGTTGCCATAACCTGTGCACCCTTGAGACGTTCTACACCTTCAACGGTTGCAGTCTGGCCCGACAAAGAAATCTTTGCACCAAGACGCGCCAGCTCCTGCACATGCATGAAGCGATTTTCGAAGATCGTCTCGGTAATGCGTGATGTCCCCTGTGCCATCGTCATCAGGCCCATGAACTGCGCCTGAAGATCGGTCGGAAAGCCGGGGAACGGATCGGTGGTTACATCGACTGGATGAATACCATGGCCATTGCGCACGACACGCAGGCCGCTGTTGGTTTCGGTGATTTCCGCACCCGCCTGACGCAAGGTTTCAAGCGCTGCGGTAAGCTGGCTTTCCTGTGCGCCTTCAAGCAGCACATCACCGCCTGTCATGGCAACAGCCATGGCGTAAGTGCCGGTTTCAATACGGTCTGGGATAACGCGAACGCGTGCGCCCGACAGGCTGGTAACACCCTGCACATGGATTGTGTCGGTGCCTGCGCCGGTGATTTTTGCTCCCATGGCATTCAGGCAGTCGGCGAGATTGACAACCTCCGGCTCGCGCGCAGGGTTTTCGATAATTGTTTCGCCTTTGGCAAGTGCTGCTGCCATCAGCATGACGTGGGTCGCGCCAACTGAAACCTTTGGGAAGCGATAGCGTGCACCAACAAGGCCGCCCTTTGGTGCGCGCGCCTTTGCATATCCATTCTCAATGTCGATCTGCGCACCGAGCGCTTCAAGGCATTCGAGCAGCAGATCAACCGGGCGTGTACCAATGGCGCAACCGCCAGGCAGCGAAACGGTTGCTTCACCCATACGCGCCAGAAGCGGGCCGATGACCCAGAAGCTCGCACGCATCTTGGAAACCAGCTCATAAGGAGCAACCGTATCGACGATGTTGCGCGCCGTGAAATGGATGGTGCGCGAATAGGCACCATTCTGATGTTCGCGGCGCCCATTGACGGAATAGTCAACGCCATGATTGGAAAGAATGCGGATCAACTGCTCGACATCGGCGAGGTGCGGCACGTTTTCAAGCGTCAGCGTATCGTCGGTGAGAAGCGAAGCGATCATCAATGGCAGCGCTGCATTTTTAGCGCCAGAGATAGGAATGACGCCGTTGAGCTTGTTGCCGCCGATGATTTTGATGCGATCCATGCTGTTTCACCTTCTGGGCCGAAGCTTTTGCCCGGCAATCGATATTTGCAAATTCCGCAGCACTTGAGACTGGCAGCGTTGCATTAAGAAATGACTGTTCATGCGGCGGAATTACGTCGAACACGAATCACAGTCGTATCGCGGTACCACCGAGAATTGATCTGTGCTTTTAACGCAGCCGCTTTCTATCTTCAAGGAAGGCTTTATTACATGATATTCTGCTTGAAAAGCAGCGCCGAACGCGCAGGTGCTTTTTAGCGGGGAAAGGTTCAGTCTATGTCTTCTTTGCCTGCGGTTATGCCATCATTGCGTTCATCGGCATCGCCTGCACGTCGTGAGCGTGATTGCACTTTGCGCCGCATGAGATTCGCACGCAATTGCTCAGCGCGGCGCTTTTCGCGCGGATCGATATGATTTTTTTTGTCGTCTTTGGTCTTTTTTTCGCTCATGGCTTCTATGTACTCCGGTAAAAACCCTTCGAAAAGCGGGTTTTAAAGTGAGTATCCAATGATTTCCACATTAAGTGAAAAGAAATGCAATTGCTTGCTTGCGATTCACGCAATGATGTGGCAGAAGTCCGCCGCGTTCAAGAGAATGCTGCGGTAGCTCAGTGGTAGAGCACTCCATTGGTAATGGAGAGGTCGAGAGTTCAATCCTCTCTCGCAGCACCAGTCTTTTCCATAACAGAGTCGAAAGTTTAGCGTTTTCCGTGGCTTCCATCAGTGTGGATTGCGATTGAAACGTGCTTTGGTTATGGTTTTTAGGCGATGCGGATGAGGGCTCTTGAAACAAAAAGCTTCTGATACTTGGCCGGGCCGGTTTAGAATTCCAGAAGAGGCTTTGGCGTGAAAAGGCGCGGCTCACTGAGCTAGGCATCTCCGATATCGGTAAGAGTCAAGAATTTGCGCAGTCTACAGGGTGGGCTTTGAAAACAATCAAAGTTTATCACACGGGATGGGGCAGTTCTAGGTGTTAGAGGCGAGCTAAAGCGTATTGGGGGGCACAATAACCTCAACTTATAAAATTCATCCATTTCAATTTCTTAGATGAAACATCTGGCGGAGAGAGCGGGCGCCAACGGCCATTCCGCATCCCATATTATACAATAAAATCAGTTATTTAAGCTGAGCCTAATATACTGGTTTTGTAACACGGCTTGTAACAGCGGCCAGCTTCATTTTTTGAGCATTTGCGCTTCAATTTAAAAAGGGTGATATAATACCACGTTTAATAGAATCGAGTTTCTTTCATTTTTAATTCGGAGGGGCGAATGAAACGGATTGGATGGGCTGCATTAGCGGCGGTTGCTTTGGTTACGATTTCTGCACCCGCACTGTCGGCACAAGCTGACAAAGCCATTCTTGGAACTTGGCGTGGCCCTTATGCAGAAAACTGTCAGGCTGTTCGCAATGTCACGACTGAAGACTTCATGATCATTACCCCAAGAAAGGTCGAGGGTTATGAGGGATCATGCGTAATCACGAAGCTTTCTAAAACCAAGATTGGATATTCCCTTCAAAAGCTCTGTGAAGGCGAAGGAGAGACCTTTCGGGAAGCTATGACAATTAAGGTCATCAATCCCAACCGTCTTCTGGTCAATGGAAACAAGGTTTATGAACGCTGTAATTAAACGAGCCTCCTTCATCGGATTGGCAACACTGCTTGTTTCTTCGGCATATCCGGCTTTTGCCCAATCTTTTGCCTTAGAAGGTCGCTCTGGCAATTACAGTGAGTTCTTTCTTCAGGCTGTTGAACCTTCCGGTATTGAAGATAATCGGATGGCTACGGTTGTTGGCTCTGATAATCGCGGTCGGCATGAAACCACCGAATTCGTGGTCAATTGCAACGATACGATGCCGCAAGTTTTAAGCCCTGATGATGTCACCCGCAAAATCGACATCCGGTCTGAGCCATCTAATGCCGATAGAATGATTTGGCAGTTATGGTTTGCAGCGTGTCGGAAAGAGTTTGGAAAACTTTCAGCGCGTCCTGATATTCCAACTCGCCTTTCCGATTTGAATATGGAAACAAAGCTTGAGGCAAATAGCAAATCCTATGCGGTCAAACTATCGTCTCTAGATTATTCAAAAACATTGGCCAATTTGGTCAAGGTCGAATTGCGCATAGGTAACAATAAGGCTCTCGAAACCGCATATGCATACTGCGATGAAGATAGCGCGACGGTTTATTGGAAACAAAAGAAGAGCCTGATTGGGATTGAGGAAACGCTTTCCAAAGAGCTCAATGAGCGCAGCGATAAAAGCCTCGTTACCCTCTCTAATGCTGTCTGGAAGGCCGCTTGTGAAGAGCCTGATCAAAACACGTCCAAAGTTTCAGCGATTGCACCGAACGATAGTAGCGAACAGCCTTATAATCCTGAAAATAAGAACGGTGCAAAGCCCAAACCAACGAACGCCGAAGCTCAACGGAAAACCATTTCCGAAATCTATCAGCACTACCTGCTGGTCAAGGGTTTCTGCGAATACCATGAGTTTCCTGAGCAGCAGATGGAGCCACTCAAGGCTAAGCTAAAGCTGATGGATATAGTGGCTGCATCACAAACATTAGACACGAATGCCATCTGGCTTGAAGCTACGAAAACGGCTGAGCAGGATGGAAATTTCAAGCTTTTGCAGGTCTATAAAATGATGCCCGTTGGATATGAGGATCGTATTCGCTTTTCAAATGCTTGCGAACAGACCAGCGCCGCTCTCAAGTTTATGATTGACGGATATGTCTCTGAACACGGCGGGATAAAAAGTCAGATTGAGAAAGACTTCTAGAGACCGTTTCAGATTGAACGGCCTTTTCTACCGGGAGGGAGAGTTGGATTATCTAACTCTTCCTCAGCTTCCATAAAGAAATCCGCTACGCTGCAATCCAGAGCCCTAGCCAATTTATCAAGGGTAATAACCGTCGGGTTTTTCTTCCCCCTTTCAATATGACCGACATACGCGCGTTCGACATTCGAAATGAGCGCGAGCTCATCTTGTGAAATGCCGTTCGCCACCCTGATACGGCGGACATTGAATGCCATTTTCTCGAGAATATCCATGCTGTGACAAAACACGCTTGGATTCTTCAACGCCACGTTATAAGAAACGTGGTATTATAGAACACTGTAAGTTTATAGTGTTCTCTCGGGGAAAGTGTCGGGAAATTCCATGATCAAAAAACTTGCAGGGTTTTGCGTTGCTTCCGTTGCCTTGGTTGGATGCGACCAGAACGTATCAGCAACTCTTTATGTCCGTGATATTCAAGAAATGTTGGCTTCAACAGAAGCTTCTCAGGTTCCAGTCGATATAACGATTGAAGTCTTGGAATCTGGGCTTGCTCAAAAATGCTCTCGACCTGAGGGCAAAGAGTTGGTCGAAGCGGTCGCGACAGTTTTTGAAAAGGCTTCGTTGGTCTCATGCGAGAAGGTTTCTGGAAGTCTCAATGATCGAATGACGATCAAGGCGACTACGCTTCTCTTTCGCGCAAACCCAGATGAACCTATGAAAAGTAACTATCTGCTCGCTTTCGAAGCTTATCACACCGAGAACGGACAGCCGGTCGTCTCCGTCACCTTTAACACGGAAAAATATGAAGAAGTTCAAAAGCGACTTCGCCGGGTTAATTCGATGGCGAGTATTAAGCTTTCTGATGCCTCAATTTCCGTCGTTTTGAATAACGATTTGCGCGAACCAGTGACAGCGAGTTTTTCAAGGGGCTTATTTGTCGATGGAAAACCGGCGGATCAAACCGTCCAGCAAGAGCTTAATCCGCGTCAGGAAGCCACTGCGAAGCTCGGAGACGTCAAGCTTGCTTATCTTGCACAAAATGGCGCAGTGCCTGTTTTAGGCGTCGAAAACACCCATAAAAAATCAACATCAAATTAAGGAAATAAGAGATGCAGAAATCAGGCGGCATTATTGCGCTTGTTGCGGGGATTTTTGGGGTCTTCGCGGCAATTTTTACATTGTTGGTCGGAGGCCTTGGCGTTGGTTTGGAAGCTGAGAATGCTTCCACCGTAATCGGTCTTGGATGGGGCGGAGTTGGATTCTCATTCCTAACGATAGTTCTCGGAGCAGTAACACTCGGCGCAAAAAGCCGAATTCCGGGAATTCTCATAATGATTTGTGCTGTAGCGGGTGCAATCCTTGGAGGAACAATTGTTGCCGTTTTTATGGTGCTTGCTTTGATTGGCGGAGCAATATCAACTCTCTCAAAAGGTCAAGGCAGCGACTAGAGGCTTTCCAGAAGTTAAGGAACAAATTAATAGTCATTGATTATTATTAACATTAAATAAGAAAGCGTGGGCCGCAAGATTGTTAGAAAATGCGGCCCAGAATAACTATTTTTTTAAACGTGCCCGATATGCAGTAATTATATTTGCCGTGAGAGCAATGCTCCGTTCAACGAAATCATTATTTCTTTTATCCGCCTGATTGAGAATGCTCTCGCCGATAATTCTTGGATCAAAGTTGGAATTTATGACGTCATTCAGAATCTCATTCAAAGTTTTAGAACTTATTTTTGTATTAGGATTGAGTGAATCTTTCACTTTGCTAGCGGCGAACAAGTCGTAATTCTTCGTCGCAACAGAATCTCTATTGGATTCCCGAGGAAGCTGTCGATCCGTAACCACTCGCTCTTCTATGTCGGTAACGATAGCTGGATTGTTTCTAATTCTAGCCAAAATTGTCTGGCCAAAACTCAATCTGAGCCATGCCATCTGGATATCTTGGGATTCCTTCAACGGTGGAGAATCTATTCTCGCTGCTCTTGCCACCCCGTTTAAAATTAAACCATCATTAGTCAGCGAAATTGCGTCAACTGCTATACGCTGAGGTTTCCACTTGCGAAGGTCTGGATACGAAAAACTTCTTTTACCGTCGCCATTGGAGACAGCGACCATTCTTTCCGCCTCTTCCAAGAGATAAGCTTTGTCCTGAATGGGGTAGGACATTTGCGCTTCATTGCACGCGCCGAGAATTGCGCCTGCCATGGTCGCTATGGAATCGGTATCTGATCCCAGCATATTTGCTGCAATCTCCATCGCCTTGTCGGTTTTAGCGTCGCGATATAGGTAGGATAGGTAAGAAGCTAAAATGGCTGTCTTCGTTGCTGAGCCCCGATTTTGGTCGCTAGCCGCATCCAATATTGCTACTGCTCTCTCATAATTATTCTCAACGTTTTTCGTTTCAATCGACTGCAAAAGCTCTAAATCTTCGACAATCTCATCAACTGTCAAATCAACGGCACTTTGGAATGAGGATTTCGTTTTTTCTTGCCATGCTCCAAGCCAGAAAAATGTCAGGTCGTGGTCTGCTTCTACTAATCTAGGAAGATTTCTAAGTTCGTCAGTCTGTAAAATGAGTTCATTTAGGGGCATTGGACGCCCCGCGTCCAATGCTAACCCCAACGAAAGAGCATGGAAGCAAGCTCCTACGAAGGCTCTTGGATGTCCGTGTGTACAAATAGTATTTTTAAATACGTCGAGAAATATGCTGTCGAAATCAATATAGCTCTTCGCAGCCCAAACATGGGGCTGAATTCGCATGGCCCCACCGTTGCCACCGGCGTGCACATAACTTGACCGTTTAGTTTCATAGAAATTCGAATACCAAGTCGCAGAAGTTCTGGCTAAATTGTTTGCAGCCTCTTTAGAAGAAAGGCCTGCTCCTAACGCGTAGTTTGCCCATGCTGGCAGTTCGACTTTTGCAAAAGCGGCAACATCGAAGGTTCCATCGGCTCTTATTGCGCGAGACGTAGCAAGCCTTAGTTGTGTGTCATCTGAATATGTGCCTGCGGGAAACTCCACAAAAACACCGATTTTACTTCCGATTTTTCTACGCCAAGATTTGGTTGATGTGACCGAGGATTGCCCGGTTCTATGAATGACCCGTGATTGATCTGCAAGTTCCGTCATGAATCCCAAAGCATCGCCGTAGGCTGACCACAAAGCGGAGGAAACAATACGTCTATGTTTTTCGTTATCCATTCTGACGCTCACCGAATTTTTCGGGATTAATTAATACGTCCACATCACGATGTAAGGTAGCCTTTAGAAATCCGATTATTTCAGACTGGTCTTCAACAGTTCGAACATAGATGCGCTGTAGGTGTTCGGTAGAAATCTTCATCGGATAAAGGGCCTCGGCTTGGAAGCAAGTCGGAAATCTTGGAGGTAAATCATCTAGACGATGAACGATATTACCATTCCATCTGGTCACTCGAGGTGAGAATAGCCTATCGAAGCCTTCTTCGCCTTTCCCTCGGATAACGCCACTGTAGATATTATTAGTTGTGGCAAATTCTACATCGTCGTGGAGCAAGACGTCAGGTGTAAAAGACATTATACACCAAAATATATCATCATTTCGATGCCAAGAGTTTGAACTAATCTGAAAAAACTCATGGTTGATATGGCTAATAGAAAGGCTCACATAGTTAATATAGCCCGGGTCTTTCCGAAGACTAGAGTTCGGTTTGAAGAGGTATTTAACCAGTTCGTCGCCTTCAAGTAATTGCCTTGACTGTAGGTAATCCGTATATAAGCTACCAAGGCAACCATGATTTGTAGTAAAATGAAGAACTTCATCAATATTTCTATTTTGTATAATCGATTCTAATGTCATAAATCAACAACCTCGAATAATTCTGGATCGATACTATTGATAACAACAAGCTCTTCTTCGGGTTTAATGCCTATTATCAAACTCTTTCGTGCTCGCCCAACTCCCATCGCCAATAACCGCTTCAGAGAGTTGAACCGATCATCGTCATCTTCCTCACCATATATTGCGTGCTCTTCTGCTAAGCCCAATAGTATGAGGTGATCAAACTCCAATCCTTTCGCGCTGTGAAATGTCGACAATCCGATATTAGGCGCATCAATCGGCCAGTCGCGCGCACCTTGCAATTCACAGTAGCCAAATCCTTCCGAATTCAGAGCTCTCCGTAGAAAGCTGAAACAGCCTCCCCCCTTTAAGTGCAGAAATCCAACAGTCTCATTCTCCAAGTCCAACGATCTGAGATAGTGAAGTGTCCACGCAATTTGGTCCCGATAAATACCCTTCAGTAATGTCGGCTTATCTCCTTCGATTTCACATGCTTCCGGATCGGGGATGCTGGAATCGTCGTCGATTGGAAGTCCATTGGATATTGACCTTGCGACACGCGCAATTGCTTTCGTGTTGCGATAATTAACTGTTAGCTTGTGACTTCTCTGGGGATTTAGGTTGATACCAACTTCTGCCCAAGTCGTTCCTCTTGGGTAAATCCTTTGGGCGCTGTCTGTGACAATAGTGATTATCGCATCCTCAGCAGCGTGTTTAATCACTGCCCGTAGTTGATTTGCAGAAAAATCCTGCGCTTCATCTATCACCACAATGTCAAAGAGAGAGTGCGGATCAAGCGAACACATAAGATTGGCAAGGTCGTGAAAGTCACGAAGGTTGTTGGCGGCCTTCCATTCCAAATAAGGAAAAATCACTTCGTCCAAGAGCTGCTGTTTTGAGGCAGCATCCATTTGTGGTGAAGTACCCCTGCCTGTTCTTGCACGTTGGAGGTAAAGACCGATACTTTCCACAGGGAACCGCCCTAGAACATAATTAACTTCATCCAGAACAAAATTCAATTCACGTGGAAAATTACGGGCGAGACCTCTTAGCCGGGCTTCGCATTGTTCGACCTCTACAAATCTAATGTTGAGAGTCTCGCAGGCCCATTTATCAAAAGTGAAGACATATACAGAGGCATCATTAGCATAATGACGCAATTGATCCTCGATGAGGGCCGAGACGTAGCCTTTCAGCGAGTTATAATATGTTAGAACTAGTATCCGAGCCGGAAGTCGTCCTTCGTTTCTTAGCTGATTTACCACAGTACCGGTAGCAGCCCGCAACGCAGTTAAAGCGGTAGAAGTTTTACCGCTTCCGGCAGCACCACGTATTAATGATACTCCCGCGCGTATACGGCTTACAACCGTCATCTGTTCAGGTGTAGGTCTAATTCCACTTAACAATTTCATTCTAGACGCCCCGCCCACCAATAGATTCACTGATACTCAATGTCTATGAAATGTATTTTCAATCAAGTGCTACTTTCGACCAAAATTAGAAATACTTCCCGCTGCCAAAGGTATACCTCAAGCGAACCTGCATCATGTCGGTTCGATAAATTCGATTTACAACTCAAAACGAACTCGTTATAAAAGAACCACTTAAAAAGAACTTTGGGTGGTTCTGTGTTTTTACGTGCCTATTTGAGAGCATCCACAAAGGAACAGGATGCAAATCGGGCTAAAGCCGATTTGATTGCGTTTTCTAAAGAGCGCGGTTTGAAGATCGCGGCCTTCTATGTTGAAAATGAAAGCGGCGCATCGCTTGATCGTCCCGAACTCTTCCGCTTGCTCTCCGATAGCCAGCCGGGAGATATCCTACTCATTGAACAGGTTGATCGGTTGAGCCGCTTGAACTCTGCTGATTGGGAAAAGCTGAAAGCAGAAATTAGAATAAAACAAATGCGTGTCGTTGCTCTGGACCTTCCGACATCTTGGTCAATGGCGTCTCAAAACACCGATGAGTTTACGTTTCGAATGTTCGAGGCAATAAACAGTATGCTTCTGGATATGATCGCTGCCATCGCTCGAAAAGATTACGATGATCGCAGACGGCGACAAAAGCAGGGAATTGATAAGGCTAAGGCATACGGAAAATATAAAGGCAGGCCAGAAAACAAGTCGCGCAATGCAGCACTTCTGATGATGCTTGAGAGCGGACAAAGTTGGAATAGCATCATTGCTGCTACTGGTTGCAGTCGCTCGACGCTTTCAAAACTGCGGAAGGGAGCGCGATCAACTTGATAACCTATTAGGAGGGTTTAATGTTAAGGATCATAGTTCTACTGACGCGCCGTTAGACTTTATACAGAAATTAAAGAGCCATCTAGGCTTTATTGTTTGTGCTGGTGGAAGCGTGTAGCTTGGACGATGATTGTTGAAAGGCGGGGCGAAGTTTCAGAGACATTCGGTTTGGGGAATCTTCCGAACGTAGGTGTTGAGGGGGTAGCTGTGAATATATTCAGAAATGAAATCATAGAAAAAGAGTATGACAGGTGGAAAAAGCATTTACCGCCTTGCGAGTACGTGGGCGGACTTTCATACGATGACGTCTTAACGGTGCATTTTGTTTTAGTAGACATGTTTTACAGCTTGGACTCTGGCATTGGTGGAATAGGGCCAAAATCTATCGACTTGTTGATTTCTGCGGTGAGCCGACAGTATGTTTCTTTTGGAGGCACAGACAAATGGTCAAAGCCAGAGGAAATTGCAGCAACTCTTCTTTATGGAATAGTTCTCAACCATCCTTTTCATGATGCCAATAAAAGAACTGGATTTCTATCAACTCTTATTCTTCTCAATAGATTTAATATTACTATTAATATAACAGAAAAGCAGTTTGAAGACTTCGTTGTTACTGTTGCCGATAAGTCTTTTAGAAAATTTGAAAAATACAAGCGTACTTTTGCAGATCAGGATGATGCTGATATAAGATATATAGCTCATTATATAAGGTTATGCACTAGGAAGTCAGATAAAAAAGATTATATTGTTACATACCGTGAGTTGAATACACTACTTCGTAGATTTGGTTATATGTTAAGCAACCCGCACGCAAATACCATTGACGTTATTGAGATGAAAACTGGTGTAAGGGTATGTAATATTGGCTATCATAGCCATTCCAGACAAGTTGCTAAGCCGGTCATTAAATATGTCAGGCAAGAGACGGGATTAGACTTTCTAAGGGGCTGCGATTCAGGTGCTTTCTTTAACGGAGAGGAACCTATCAATAATCTACTCGCAAAGTACTACGAGCCTCTTGAGCGCTTAGCTTACAGATAAATTTACTCAATAAGAAGAGATAATACCCCGGACCTATTCCGGGGTATTATGATTTTGCGGCGTACTAGTCTCGATTTCCCAACGATGAAATTGAGTAACCCAATTGCTTAGCGATCAGCGAATTCAATCGGGAAGCCCCTGTACTATTTGATGTAGAAGCCCAATATTTCTGCTGTTTCAACTTCCAGAGCATCCTTCTGTATTCTTTCGCTGAAAGAAACTTCTGGTCTGTCAGGACTTGTGGAATCACCTTTTTGGCTGACCAGTTTGCTGGTTTAGAATACTGAGAAGCCAGATCAGGAAATAGTAATTCCCAGTCATTTCTCTGTTCCGCTGCACTAAAACCCGAGCGCTTTAAAGAAGTTCTGCCTAGGTTCCGCGAAATCTTAACTCGTTGCCCTTGGATTACACCCTGATAGGCCGCTCGATGTTCAATATGGTAAAAGCGCGCCCATTCCGGCTTAATCCCTTTGATCATATAGTCCGCAATAGTCTTTAATGTATGCGGATTAATATGCTGTATATCAATCGAGTCTTCATGAACGACACCTTGATATCTTTTTAGCCATTTCCAGATTTTCACTTTGAATGCATCAATTAACTGAGTAGGAATATAGACTTCCCAGTGTGCATGGACATTAAAACGAGGATTTTCAAATACGCATGCGCTTCTCGGTGCTTCGCGTGGCAAGCCATTTCTTTTATTATAGTTTCTAATCCAAACGTTTTTAGCTCTATTGATTAAACTAAATACTTTTTGATAATGTTTAATTGAATTTACAGTATCAAAACTTATAGTAACGAATAAATTAAATGGTTTTCCTTGATGTCTTGTTAAATCGTTTGCTCTAAGGAAATAATAAGCAGACTTTTCGTTTATAAAATTAGTTATAATCATTATGTTTTTATTGTTTCTCTCCTTTTTCACAAAATGTCCCTAACGGTAAACATATACCATTAAAGAAATTGATATCGCGGCATAATATATAGGAGGTATCGATTTGAAATTATGCGATATCAAAAATTATTAATTCCAAGGAGCTTTCTTTAAATCCTTTTCGGCTTGTCTATATGCATCAAATATATAATCTATTTCTTCATCTAGTCCGAACTTAATTGCTAATTCTCCAAGAAATTTTAGGTCATCCATGTATTCCTCTGTTGTTATCATGATTTATATTTCTCCATAATCACTTTAATTTTTCATAGAATTGTCTTTCGACTTGAGTTAAATAATTCAGAAGGCCCACAGAAAAATTCGCGGGTCTTCAGCGCCATTAATTTGTTACTTACCGAGTATAAACAGCTTCGGCTATTTTCGGATCACTTCAAATCAGCGGCGAGAGGCTCCAAAGCTTCTTGAAGTTTTTTCAATGTATAGCCGTTGCCATAGTTCGGGCCCATGCCGGGCGATTTGTGCCCCATAAAAAAATCCTGCATTTCTGCCGGAATGCTATGCTCTCTCATGCGGTCCTTGAAACAATGGCGGATGCTATAAGCAGACTGGTCGTCATTCTCAAACAGCTTATTGTCCTTAAGGAACTTATTGATTGCAGCAGATGCATTGGTAGGACCGTTCGCATCCCGATAACGGGTAAAGCCGTTAGGGCAGTTACGAAACGCTTCCAGTGCAAGACCAACCAGCGGAATACGTCGTTCGCGGAATGGCGTTTTCAGCTTTCGGTATTTGTTATCTCGCAGAATTATGTGCGGAATTTCAGCTTGCAGATGTATGTCTTGTTCTGGGTCTATTCCGCAAAGCTCCTTGAAGTTGCAGCCACTGTCGATCATTGCGAGTACAATGAATCTCAAGTCGTCATTGAGGGAAGACAGGGTGTTATTTTCAATCCACTCTTTCCTAATGTGGGAAATATTTAAAGCTGACCGACGGCTCTTCTTTTCCTTAAAGTTCATTCTTGAAAAGACACAGTTGGCATCCAAATCCATTTCCTTGTAATATTCATTAATCAACACACGTAAGTGCGTTAGATATTTGTTTGCCGTATTGGCAGTTATTTCATCATTATAAACTCTATCACGAAGACTATTATAAAATGATTTCGCATCATCTTTCGATAAATCGCTGATATTTTTGTTAACACCCAAATGTGAAACAAGCTGTTTACATGCGTTTCTAAGAGGGTTTATCTTATGTTTATATTCTTGAGTATTTAAATCCTTTAATTCGTAGTTAAGAGATTTCTCGTAGATTGAAGGCAAGTCATTTATCTTCGGTTCATTGTTATTCTTGCAGAGGTAGCTTTTCACAGCGGCTGTAGTTACCCGCTTTATACTCTTGATGGCTTGTACAGTCGTCCTGACAGAAACCGGGTCTGAGAGCAAACTACGAACGTCTTGAAGTATTCTTCCTTGGGCGCTTGCTCGCTGTTGCGATTTGGAAAAATCGATGCTTCTTGCGGGATTGTAGTCTTCATCACGCATCGCCGTAAGTTCTTCTTCAGCGGACGATTTCGCATCAGCATAACGAGTCAAAGCAAGGCTCTCATCACGTGTTTTTAGAGAAAGCACTATTTCCGACGGCCCTCCGGGCTTACGAAGGATGGCAGGAATAGCTTTTCGGAAATAATAAACACCATTTCGACAATATAAGCCCTTAAAAGGGAATTTAATTTTATGCATTTTGATCTAGTTTTCTACTTTCATCATGATTAATATCTGATCTATCGACAATCGGTAGACCGGTAAAAATATAATCTAAATACCAAGACGTATGCCTTGAGTTAAAAGGGTTCGTTTGCACAAGTCACAAGACAGGCACATTGAAACTCCAGCTTGATCTTGCACAACGCAAGTTCAACGAGTTGATGTTTAGATTTTTTTCTTGGAAGGGAGCATACTTACCAAACCGAATGTCGCTTCGATTGAAACGATAAAAAAGTCATTCGTACCACGCCCAAGTGGCCATATTTAATAAATAATCACCAATACATTCACACTCGACTTCACCAAGCATATACCTCACACAAATTTTGTGGTATAATCAAAGCTAGGCTCAATTCGATTGATGGCGGCCTTATAAACCAAATGTTACTTGAATGCAAGATAAAAACGTTACCTAAAGCATTTTTTATTGTTTTGATAGTCTGAGTTACTTCAAAGAAGCTTCCGGGCGCTGTCTACTGAATCCCTTGGCGAGGGAAAATGTACCCCAACCGGAAATCGCGTGATTGGTTGCTGTGTCAGTTCAGTCTGCGATGGGAGCGTGCCCTAAGCAATCAGTTTAGCAAAAACTTTCGGAGATTTGTGACTTGCCGCGAATCCATTGGTTGATAGGCAGAACGTTTTGCTCGGTTTGTGACTAGCTTTTCCAGATCGCCGGGCGTGAGTTTTTAAGGTTGATAATTTCTGAAACTTGTAACAGATTTTGTAACAGTTGAGAGTCTGCTCCAAAAATAATATAGCAAAATCAGTGCCTTATATGAATATCACGAGGAATTCTGGCGGAGAGAGCGGGATTCGAACCCGCGATACGGTTCCCCGTATACACACTTTCCAGGCGTGCGCCTTCAACCACTCGGCCACCTCTCCGTCTTTTGCTGTCTTGAAATCCGCAACTGCGGTAAGAACTCTTGCAAAAAGCACACCGCTCTTCAAATCAGGCATTGGTTCGTTGCCAAAACAGCTGGTGCGGCGCGCAATATAGCCAGAATACGCATATGTTCAACTGCTATTTGCCAGTTTTTGCTTTAATTTGTCCGGAACCGCTGGATCTAAACGTAAATTTACGCAAGTCTCTGTTTTATAAGGATATAATTCAATCAAAAACTTGTGCTTTGTTTAAGTCTGCGCCCTCTGTCCGCTTTATGTTATGATGAAGCAATGCTTTACGCAGAGGATTGATGGTATCAAGCACGCATTTTTGCATGATGAAACTGGGTAAAATCAAAGGCAGAGAATCGTGTTTCGTTTTGTTTTGCGCAGTTTTGCGGTCGTGTTTCTGGCGTTGGCAGTGATCTTCGCTGTTCTGGATGGTGCACGTTCGGTTGGTGCGTCGGAATGGGTCGTCAAACCGCTTCTGGATATATGGGCGCGCGGTGCGCCTGAAAGCTTGGGGGATGCAGAAGCCTTCATGACGCATTATATAGGGGCTGCGGGCTGGGACACTGTCTTCGTTCCCGTGCTTGAGCAGCCTGGTTGGTTGGTTTTTGGTGTTCTTGCGCTGCTTTTTTACCTGGCCGGTTATCGTCGCAAAAAGCCCTTTGGCAGTTTCAGCGCGCGCTGAAATGCATTTCAGGAGATGTTAAATGAGTTTGCTGGATAGCTATCGTAAGAAGGTCGAGATGCCTTCAAAACAAGACGCTTTGCCCGGTCGCGATGCAGCGCTCGCTACAGCCTCTGTGCATTTTGTATCTCAAAAGCCGCTGAAAGGCCCATGGCCCGCAGGTTTGAAACAGGTCATGTTTGGCATGGGTTGTTTCTGGGGTGCAGAGCGGCTTTTCTGGCAGGTGCCGGGTGTCTATGTGACGGCGGTTGGTTATGCCGGTGGAATAACGCCCAACCCAACTTATGAGGAAACCTGTACGGGTTTGACCGGCCATGCTGAAGTTGTTCTTGTGGTTTATGATCCGAAGGTGGTGAGCCTCGGTGCTTTGCTGACACTGTTTTGGGAAGAGCACGATCCAACGCAGGGTATGCGACAGGGCAATGATATCGGCACAACATATCGCTCGGTGATCTACACCTTCGATGAGACGGATCGTGAAGCGGTTGAGAAGAGTAGGGATGCCTATCAGGCAGCTTTGTCTGCGCGCGGTCTTGGCCTGATTACAACTGAAATTGCAGATGCTCCAACATTCTATTATGCGGAGGATTATCATCAGCAGTATCTGGCCAAGAACCCGAATGGCTATTGCGGCTTGCGCGGAACAGGTGTGAGCTGTCCGATACCGGCGGCATCATAAGAATGAAAATCGATCGCGCAGTTAAACCTGCGCGATTTTCTTATGGAGGATCAGCATGCCTTCATTTTCGCCGGAGAGTGTCTCAAAATCATCCCAGGCCATTTTGCGATAAAGATCAGGCTTGCTGGTATAGAGATAGGCTTCACCATAGCCCAGCTCCTGCGCTGCCGCTTCAATCGAGGCCATCAGTGCCTTGGCAACGCCGCGCCCACGAAACGCGGGTGCAACCAGGACACTTGCAACCCATGGTTTGAGGTGAGGGTGACTGTCAAGATCACTATGGATCAGCAGGACAAAGCCCGCGAGTTCTCCATTCCATAAAGCTGCACGCGCCGTCTGACCGTCGGCCGAATGGATAATTTGCTGCAAGGCTGAAGCAACTTGCTCTTCGGTTGCACCCGCCGCTTGTCCCCACTCTTTGTGGTTCCATTTGGCACAGGTGGCAACAAGATCATTGCGATCTTCGAGTGTGATGATTTCAATCATGGCTTTACCAGTGTGGAGGCTTGGTGATCGGGATTTCGGGTGCTGTCTGTTCTTCGAGTGTCAGGAAACGGTCCGTCAGGGCCAAGTGTTTTTTATTCAGCCGGTCGATCGCTTTCCATTGTTCGGCAAGGACCGCAGACAGCTCTTCAATCGTCTTTTCCTGTTCGGCGACCCGAATTTCGAGTTCTGTCAGGCGGGCTTCGGTAGACATGATTGATGTTCCATCTTTGTGATGCTGAGATGATAAAAAATCCGCGCTGGCCACTCAATACCAATTGTCGAGCGGCCACAACGCGGATTCGTTTCTTGCTTATCGTAAGGTTTGAAACTTACTTCGTGCCATACATGCGATCACCGGCATCGCCGAGGCCAGGGATGATATAGCCCTTTTCATCAAGGCTGTCGTCGATGGAGGCGGTGAAGACATCCACGTCTGGGTGCGCTGTGGTAAAACGCTCAATGCCTTCGGGCGCTGCCAGCAGGCAGAGGAAGCGGATATTGGTTGCGCCGCGCTCTTTCAGCTTGTCGATGGCTGCGATGGCTGAATGGCCGGTCGCAAGCATTGGATCGACCACGATGATGAGGCGGTTAACGATGTCTTCGGGTGCCTTGAAGTAATATTCGATTGGCTGAAGTGTATCGTGATCGCGATAAAGGCCGATATGCGCCACGCGTGCGGCTGGCACCAGATCCAGCATGCCTTCGAGAAGGCCGTTGCCTGCGCGCAGGATGGAGGCGAAAACCAGCTTTTTGCCTTCGAGGATCGGCGCTTCCATTGGCATCATCGGGGTGTCGATGTGCATGGTGGTCAGTTCGAGATCGCGCGTCACCTCATAGCAAAGCAGCAGCGATATTTCTTTCAGCAGGCGCCGGAAGCTCGCGGTCGAAGTTTCGCGCTTGCGCATAATGGTAAGCTTGTGCTGGACAAGCGGATGGCTGACGACATTAACGCCCATGTTGTTTCCACTTTTCTTGTTATCGTTTTTCACTTTAACGGCGAATAGTGCCGGAGAAAACGCGTGGCAGGCGCGCACGCACAGTTTTCTATGTCTTTTAACATTTTGCACAGATGCGCAAGTGGAGATCACAAAAGGGGTATCGGCTTACGGTCTGTGCTTGTATCGTCCGGTACAAGCTTTATATGCATCAGGCAAACGGAAAGCGAAGATCGTCTTCGTTTCGCATACGAACCGGCAGGATAGTTATGAGCCAGCAGAACGGCAATGCAGACCGCGTGGGTGCACAAGGTGGCATGGAACATTCATTCGGCTTCAAAGCAGTCGATGAAGATGTCAAGCAGGGACTGGTCAACGAGGTTTTCCATAAGGTTGCCAAGCGTTACGATGTAATGAACGATCTGATGTCCGCTGGCATGCATCGTGTCTGGAAAGATGCGATGATCAGCTGGCTTTCGCCTTCCAGGCGTCCGGGCTGGACTTCGCTCGATGTTGCCGGTGGTACGGGCGATATCGCGTTCCGCATTGTTGAAGCTTCAGGCCGTCAGGCCCATGTCACCATTCTCGATATCAACGGTTCGATGCTTGGTGTCGGGCGCGAGCGCGCCATCAAGAAGGGACTTGCCGACAATCTCGAATTTGTTGAAGCCAGTGCGGAAGAACTGCCGTTTGAAGATGCAAGCTTCGATGCTTACACCATTTCATTCGGCATCCGGAATGTGCCGCATATCGACAAAGCGCTGTCTGAAGCCTATCGCGTATTGAAGCCGGGCGGGCGTTTTATGTGCCTCGAATTTTCCGAAGTCGAACTTCCTTTGCTTGATAAAATTTACGACCAGTGGTCGTTTCAGGCGATTCCGCGCATTGGCAAGATGATTACGGGTGATGCCGATTCCTACCACTATCTCGTAGAATCAATCCGCAAGTTTCCAAAACAGGAAGATTTTGCGCGGATGATTCGCGAGGCTGGTTTCGAGCGTGTCAGCTATCGTAATTTCACCGGCGGCATTGCTGCACTTCATTCCGGCTGGAAGCTCTGAGACCGACATGAGCAATATTTCTGCGGCCCTAAGGTTGATGCGCGCTGGCTGGATCATGGCGCGCGAAGGCGTGTTGAGCTCTCTGCCTGTTGATGATGCGGCGGGTTTGCCTGCATTGGGGCATAAGTTTGCCAAAGTGCTGGCGCGCAAGCGTGCGAAAGATGCCCCGCGTTCAGAGCGCATTTCGCGGGCAATGAACAAGCTTGGTCCTTCTTATGTGAAATTGGGTCAGTTTCTGGCCACGCGTCCGGATATTGTCGGCAAGGATGTAGCCGCCGATTTGGAGCTATTGCAGGATCGGCTTGATTATTTTCCACAAGCTGAGGCAGTTTCTGCCATTGAAGCCTCTCTTGGCCGCAAGATTGATGATCTTTATGTAAGTTTTGATGCGCCGATTGCGGCGGCGTCCATGGCACAGGTCCATCCGGCCTATGTGATGAAAGATGGCGCACCGCACAAGGTTGCCGTCAAGGTGATCCGTCCGGGTGTGCGTCAGCGTTTTGCGCGCGATCTTGAAAGCTTTTTCATGGTCGCCCGTATGCAGGAGCGGCATGTGCCGTTCACGCGCCGTCTGCGCCCGGTTCAGGTGGTGGAAACACTGCACCAGACAACGCGCATCGAGATGGATCTGCGGCTTGAGGCGGCAGCACTTTCCGAGATTGCCGAAAATATCAAGGATGATGCAGGCTTTCGTGTTCCGAATGTCGATTGGGAGCGGACGGGCCGCGATGTTCTGACACTTGAATGGATCGATGGCATCAAGATGTCCGACATCGACGCATTGCGGGGTGCCGGTTTTGATCTCAAGAAGCTTGGCGAAACGCTGATCCAGTCTTTCCTGCGTCATACGTTGCGTGATGGTTTTTTCCATGCCGATATGCATCCGGGCAATCTGTTCGTTGATCCGCAGGGCGTCATTGTCGCCGTGGATTTCGGCATTACCGGGCGGCTCAACAAGCAGCAGCGGCGTTTTTTGGCCGAGATCCTCTATGGCTTCATCACCCGCGATTATATGCGCGTTGCGGAAGTGCATTTTGAAGCGGGGTATGTGCCGCATACGCATGATGTGGCAAGCTTTGCGCAGGCAATCCGCGCGATTGGCGAGCCAATCCATGGACAGCCTGCCGAAACCATTTCCATGGCAAAGCTGCTGACGCTTCTGTTTGAAGTGACCGAGTTGTTTGACATGGAAACACGGCCTGAGCTTCTGATGCTACAGAAGACAATGGTGGTGGTGGAAGGTGTTTCGCGCACGCTTGATCCGCATTTCAATATGTGGAAAGCGGCAGAACCTGTCGTTGGCGACTGGATACGCAAAAATCTTGGGCCACAGGGCATGTTGTTGGATGCAAAGGACAGCGCCTATGCGCTGCTCCATTTCACCCGCAAAACGCCGGAACTGGTCGCAAGAATGGATCGTGCGTCTGCGGCGCTTGATGCGATGGCCGCAAATGGTCTGCGCTTCGACAATGCGACCGCAGAAGCCATTGGTAAGGCCGAAGCACGGCATGCACGCTGGGGACGTATTGCGCAGATTGTGATGGCAATTTCATTGGCTGCGATAGCGCTTAAGCTCTATATTGAGCTTTAATTCAACTGAATGTTGATTATTCGTAAGAATAGTGATTTCATTGATTGCACTGAAATTGATCCGGTGCAATCAAATGGCCAGCATTACAATCCGCAATCTTGATGATGCCGCGAAAGAACGGCTGCGTGTGAGAGCCGCCCAGAATGGCCGCTCCATGGAAGAAGAAGCAAGGCTTCTTCTTGGCGGTTTGGAAGAGGCAAAGCCGGTTGCTGTTGCTTCTTCACCGATTGCCGGTTCATTGCGCGATAAGCGTATTCTTCTCATCATCAGCGGTGGGATTGCAGCTTACAAAACACCGGATCTCATTCGTCGCCTGCGCGAGCGCGGTGCCCATGTGCGCCCGTTGATGACAGATGCCGCGCAACAATTCGTGACGCCACTAACCATTGGCGCAGTTGCTGCCGATCATGTGTTTACCGATCTTTTCTCGCGCGAAGATGAGCAGGATGTCGGCCATATCCGCCTTGCGCGTGATGCCGATCTGATCGTGGTTGCACCGGCAACGGCTGGGCTTATGGCGAAGATGGCCAATGGTTTTGCGGACGATCTCGCGAGTGCCGCGCTCCTCGCACGTAAAATTCCGGTGCTGGTGGCGCCTGCCATGAACCCTGCCATGTGGGACAATGCCGCGACCCGGCGCAACCGCCTGACACTGGAAAAAGACGGCGTACATTTCATCGGCCCTGAAAAGGGTGAGATGGCGGAAAGCGGAGAGGCGGGCACAGGCCGCATGAGCGAGCCGCTGACAATTGTCGCGGCAATAGAAAATCTGCTTGCACCACAGCCAAAGCCGCTTGCGGGCAAAGTGATCGTTATGACCTCCGGCCCGACCCATGAGCCGATCGATCCGGTGCGCTACATCGCCAACCGTTCATCAGGCAAGCAGGGCCATGCGATTGCGAGCGCGTTAGCGCGGTTGGGCGCAACCGTGCATCTGGTGTCTGGTCCAGTCACGATCCCTGATCCTGAAGGCGTCAATATCATCCATGTCGAGACCGCGCGCGAAATGCAGGCAGCGGTCGAAAAGCATCTTCCTGCTGATGCGGCAGTGATGGTCGCAGCCGTTGCCGATTGGCGGACAGTCAATGCTGCGGATCAGAAGATCAAAAAACAGCCGGGCGAGGGTGCACCAACGCTCAGCATGGTTGAGAACCCGGATATTCTGGCGGGTGTGGGCCATAGCGACAAGCGCCCCGGTCTTGTGGTGGGCTTTGCTGCGGAAACGCAGGACGTTCTCGCCAATGCTACTCGCAAGCTCGACAAGAAAGGCGCCGACTGGATCGTTGCCAATGATGTGTCTGGCGATGTGATGGGTGGTGATCACAACCGTGTGCGTATCTTAAGCCACGCTGGCATTGAAGAATGGCCGGACATGAGCAAGGAGCAGGTGGCCCGAAACCTTGCAGAAAAAATTGCAGCCGCACTTCTTGAAACAAAAAACTGATTTTTTGATGCGGGGCATGTCACATTCCCATGCAGCTATCTCGTCCTGATGATGAACGACAAGATATTGGTCGGCATCTAGGAGAAAAATCATGGAACAGAGACTTGCCCCTTACACTTTCGCACCGCAGATCATGCAGGCAATGGTGGAGCTGGAAAAGCGTGTTGCTGCATCAGGGCTTGAATATAGCCTTTATGAGCTGGTGAAAATCCGCGCTTCGCAGATCAATGGCTGCGCCTATTGTATCTATATGCATACGGCTGATGCGCGGAAGGCTGGCGAAACCGAAGAGCGCCTCTATCTGGTTGCTGCATGGCGTGAATCCCCGCTTTATACTGCGCGGGAGCGGGCGGCACTTGGCTGGACAGAGGCGCTGACCCTGCTGGCGCAGACGGGCGCACCGGATAAGGATTTTGATGCTTTGAAAGCGCATTTCTCAGACGAAGAGATCGTCAATCTGACCCTGCTGATTACCACCATTAATGCATGGAACCGCATTGCCGTTGGCTTTCGTCTCGTTCATCCGGTCAAAACCGATGCAACCCTCGCCTGAGCTTGCGATAAATGATACGGATGTGTTCGAGGCCTTGCGGCCTCGGCTCATTCGCATTGCCTATCGTATGGTTGGCACCCATGCCGAAGCCGAAGACATTGTGCAGGATGCATGGTTACGCTGGAGTGCTGCGGATCGGGCAACCATCCGTGAGCCGCAGGGCTGGCTCACGCGCGTGGTCAGCCGTCTAGCGCTCGACCATCTGAAATCTGCCCGTGTGCGGCGCGAGACTTATCCCGGCACATGGTTGCCTGAACCCCTTGTCGAGCATGAGGAAGATCACAGCGATGACATCACGCTGACACTGATGTTGGCGCTCGACCGTCTGTCGCCGCTGGAGCGGGCAGCATTTCTCTTGCATGACGTGTTCGATATGGGTTTTGACGAGGTTGCGCGCGTGCTTGATCGCGATGCTGTGGCCTGTCGCCAGTTGGCTAGCCGCGCACGCAGCCATGTCCGGCAGGAGAAGACACGGTTCTCCATGCCCGAGGATCGTGGGCGCACACTTGCCGAGGCTTTCTTTCAGGCGTCCCGCAGCGGTGACATGACGGCGCTGAAAGGTCTTCTCGCGGAAGATGTCGTGATGTATTCCGATGGCGGCGGTATCCGCAATGCGGCGCTGAACCCGATATATGGGCGTGAAAAGATTATGCGGCTTTATGAAGGGATCGCTCGAAAGGCTTGTGGGCAGGTGCCTGCCATCCATCATTTCGCGCTGTTTGATGGTTTGCCCGGCCATATGAGCCTTGAAGCAGATGGTTTGCCGCAAGTGGCAGCTCTGGAGATCGAAGCCGGGCTAGTCCAAACGATCTATCTGATCCGAAATCCGCAGAAGCTGACGCATCTGCGGATGGAGTAAGGGGTTGATCAGGCTTTATCGCGCACCTGATAATCCTTGATCGTGTCAAAGCGGATTGCCTTCCAACGCTCGGCTTCATAGTTGAGCGAGAAGCCGTTCTGCGCGAGAAATACCGGATCATTGTCGAGATCATGCGCAATGTCGGCGCGGTGTGCGGCAATGAAGCGGTCGAGTTCTGCCGGATCATCTGCCGAAATCCAACGGCAAATCGAGAAACGCGACATTTCAAAGCCAACGGGCAGAGAATATTCGATCTTGAGACGTTCGGTCAGAACATCAATTTGCAGCGCGCCAACCACGCCGACAATTGCCGGTGAACCATCATCCGGCACGAAGAGCTGCACGACGCCTTCTTCCGCCATCTGCTGAAGCGCTTCACGCAGTTTCTTTGCCTTCATTGCATCATCAAGCCGGACGCGGCGCAGGATTTCCGGCGCGAAGTTTGGCACGCCGCGGAACAGGATATCTTCCCCCTCGGTCAGCGTGTCGCCAATACGCAATGTGCCATGGTTCGGGATGCCCACAACATCGCCCGCAAAGGCTTCGTCAGCAATCTGGCGGGAGCGTGCAAAGAAGAATTGCGGCGCAGACAGGCTCATCGGCTTGCCTGTACGCACCAGCTTGGCCTTCATGCCGCGTGACAGCTTGCCCGAACAGACGCGCAGGAAGGCAATACGGTCACGGTGGTTCGGGTCCATATTGGCCTGAATTTTGAACACAAAGCCGGTCATCTTGTCTTCGGTCGCACCGACCATGCGGGTGTCGGCCTGCTGATCGCGTGGGGAAGGGCCGAAGTCGCAGAAGGCTTCGATCAGATCGCGCACGCCGTAATTTTTGAGTGCCGAACCGAAATAAACCGGCGTCATGTGGCCTTCGCGGAAGGATGCGAGATCAAACGGGCGGCAGACGCCGCGCGCAAGTTCGACACTTTCAACCCATGCTTCGCGTTCATTTTCAGGCAGAAGCTTCGCGGCTTCTTGCGGTCCGCTGACCTTGGTGGGGTGCTCTTCGGCATCTTTCTGGCGCACGGTATCGTTGTGCAGGTCATAAGTGCCGGCAAAGCTTTTGCCCGAACCGATAGGCCAGGTGATCGGCGCTGTATCAAGCGCCAGCTTTTCTTCAATTTCATCAAGGATTTCGAGTGGATCGCGTGCTTCGCGGTCCATCTTGTTGATGAAGGTGACAATTGGAATGTCGCGCATACGGCACACTTCAAAGAGCTTCAGCGTGCGTGGTTCAATGCCCTTTGCGGCATCGATGACCATGACGGCAGAATCCACAGCGGTCAGCGTGCGATAGGTGTCGTCGGCAAAATCTTCGTGTCCCGGCGTATCAAGCAGGTTGAAGATGCAATCCTTATACTCAAACGTCATCACCGAAGTGACAACGGAGATACCGCGGTCGCGTTCGATGTTCATCCAGTCCGAACGGGTCTGGATGCGATCCTTTTTGGCTTTCACTTCACCGGCGAGCTGGATGGCGCCACCAAACAGCAGCAGCTTTTCGGTCAGCGTGGTTTTACCAGCATCCGGGTGCGCGATGATCGCGAAGGTACGGCGCTTTGAAACAGGATGATCAGCGGGCATGAAGAAACTCGTAATGGCAAAGGGTGGGCGGCGCGACACGCAGCTGCGAAGATTGTGCGCAGCATCTAGCAGTCCTTGATGAAAAGGTCGAGTTGAAATGAAAAAGCGGCGTGGGATACGCCGCCTTTGAGGCTTTCGCGTTCAGATTTTAGCGCTTGATGCCAAGACCGAAAGCAATGAACGACCAGCCCTGGAAGATCAGATCGATTGCGAGAAAAAGGCCGAGAATGAACAGGCTATTGACCGGCCACTGAAATGCGATGACCAATCCGGCAAGTGCGGTGACAACGCCTGCCGCAACAATCCAGCCCCAACCGGCGGCAGGTTTTGACTGAAAGCCCATCCAGATACGGAAAATACCTGCACCGAGAAGGGCTGCTGCAAGCAGGAATGTCAGAACGCCAGCGGCCAGAATTGGATTGATAAAGGCAACGATACCAGCTGCGGCATAGAGCAGACCACTCAAGAGCCAGAAGAAAAAGCTTCCCCAGCTTTTCACGCCGAATGCGTGGATGATTTCAATCACACCCGCAGTCAGCATCATAATGCCAACGTAATAAACGGAGACGACCGTTGCCAGAACGAGATTGCCGAACGCAATGCCACCAAGAATGAGCAATGCAACGCCAAGTGCGACAAACCAGCCCCATTTGGACGAAAGTTCGCTCGGAAGATTTGCCGGATTAAAATTACTCTGAGTTGTTGCCATGTGATGTCCCTCTAATTTCCAGTCCCGCCGCTAATATAAAGGAAAACATTCGGTTGAACAGTGGGACTAAAAGAGTTTGGGCAGATCGAGAAAACATTGTTGGCTGATCGGCGGTTCCACTATATCTCTTGGCTGTTGCGTTGATTTATGGGGTAAGGTCAGGTCATGTTTGATATTCTTTCGCACTATTGGCCACATATCCTCGCCGCCGTGTCCATAATCCTGGGCACGATAGCTGCCATCCATGCAACGCTTACCAAAGACGAGGTGCGCACTGCGCTTGGCTGGGTTGGTGTGATTGTGCTTTCGCCGATCGTTGGAGCGGTCGTGTATGCCTTGGCGGGCGTCAACCGCATCAGGCGTAGCACGCTTGGCCATCAGCGCGACATGGGCAATATCGCGCTTTATCACCTGTCGCATTTCGATACGACCAATGATCGTGTTCGTGCAGCCTTTGGCCAACAATTTGGCGCGATGAAAATTCTCGGCGACACCGTCAGCCTTTATGATTTCACCAGTGGCAACACCATTCAAATGCTGGAAACGGGCGACGAAGCCTATGCGCAAATGCTTGAAGCCATTGGCAAAGCTGAGCGCAGCATTATGCTCGAAACCTATATTTTTGATCGCGATGCCATTGGCCAGCAATTTGCCGATGCACTGGAGAATGCGGTCAAACGGGGTGTGGAAGTTCGCGTTCTGGTCGATGCAGTCGGTGCGCGCTATTCCATTCCAAGCATTGTCGGCCTTTTGAAGCAAAAAAATATTGCCGTTGATGTGTTCAATGGCAACATCATCATGGGGCTGCGTCTGCCTTATGCGAATTTGCGCACACACCGTAAGATACTGATCATTGACGGCAAGCTTGCCTTTACCGGCGGCATGAATATTCGCGGTGCTTTCGTGCAGGCCATTGCTGGCGACGCGGTGGCCTTTGACACGCATTTTCGCGTCGAAGGCCCGGCGATTGCTGATTTGTTTCATGTGGCTTCCGAGGATTGGCGCTTTGCAACGAGCGAGTTGCTGACGGGTGACGCATGGAGCATTGCCGCGCCCAAGGATCCGCCTGGAACGGGCAAGCTTATCCGCATTGTCGGGTCGGGGCCGGACAAGAATATTGAAACCAACCATCGCATGATGATGGGTGCGTTTTCGGTTGCGCAGGAGCATATCCTGATTATGTCACCCTATCTTCTGCCGGATCGTGAATTGATCAGTGCGCTGGTCACAGCGGCACGACGTGGCGTATCGGTCGATGTGGTTGTGCCGGGTGTCAATAATCTCAAGCTGGTGGATCGTGCCATGCGTGCACAGTTCGATCAGCTGCTTCAGGGCGGCTGCCGCATCTGGCGCGCGGGCGGCGCTTTCAATCACTCCAAGCTCATGACCATTGATAGCGCCTGGTCTTATGTCGGTTCATCCAATCTGGATGCGCGTTCGCTTCGGCTGAATTTTGAGATCGATATGGAAATTCTGGATCGGGACATAGCCCTTCAGGTAGAAGAAAGAATCGGAAAGGCGATCGAAACCAGCCGTGAAGTGAACCTTGCGCGCCTCAAAAATCGTCCGTTTTATGAGCGGTTGATTGATCGTATTATTTGGCTCGGGTCGCCTTATCTTTAGAGCATTTCCAGCAAAAGTGCGCAGCGGTTTTGCGCAGGATAATGCGTGAGCAAAAGAGCATTTCCAGCAAAAGTGCGCAGCGGTTTTGCGCGGAATAATGCGTGAAAACAACAGGCAAAGCATTTTCAATGCTTCAATCGAAACAGGAAACGCTTTAGGTCTCAAGAGTAGAATTGCTGGTCAGCAGTGACGGGTTGAATTCTTCCAGAAGTTGTGTGGCTGTCTTGAGGTCAAGATGGGCTTTGATTGGCAGATGATCTGATGCGATGCGTGCAAGCGGCGTGTTGTGCACTTCTACAGATGTCACCAGATTATGTGGCGTTCCCAGAACGCGATCCAGTGCAAAGACCGGAAAACGCGAGGGGAAGCTTGGCACGGCGGTCGCGACATGGTTGAAGGTCGGCATCAATGAGGCCAGCGATGAACGTTTGCCGATACGCCATTCATTGAGATCGCCAATCAACAGCGTCGGCAGCGTATCGGCTTCCTGCAAGGCGGAGAGGATGCTTTCGGCCTGCTGTTCGCGCGACCGTTTCAAAAGTCCCAAATGGGCCGCGATGACCCGCAACGGACCTGTGGCAAATTGCAGATCGGCAACCAGTGCACCGCGCGGTTCTACGCCGGGCAGCGATAATTGCCGGACATTGCGCACCACACCTTCGCGAAACAGCAACACATTGCCATGCCAGCCATGGCCTTTGGGCATGGTTGAGGTGATGGGGACCGGCACAAGGCCGTGCCGCTTTTCAAGCAGGCCGAGATCAAGCAGGCCCGAGCGCTCACCAAAGCGCTTGTCGGCCTCCTGCAATGCAATCACATCGGCATCAATTTCACTGATAACATCGGCCGTACGCTGTGGATCAAAGATCTTATCGACACCAATGCATTTGTGCACATTATAGGACGCAATCACAATGTCGCCCTCAGCGACATTGGCATGAGGCGGTCGGAATCCGGGCCTGTTGCGGATTGCGGTCAATATCTTCTTTGAAATGCGACCTGGGTCTTTTTTCTTCTGCACCCGTGACTGCCTCATTGTTTGCCGGAATTTGAACAATTCTCATATAAATAGGGCATTTTACAGTTTGAACAGTATCTGTTTTCTATCTTGTGATGAAGCGAATGATACGGTCCGTGAGGCCTGAGTAGGGCGGCTTGATCAAATCAGTGGGCGCTGGCGCATATTTTGTCAGCACCGGCATGGCCTTTGAGAATGTCAAAAAGCCATCCCTGCCATGATAATGGCCCATGCCACTGTGGCCAACCCCGCCAAAAGGCAGATCACCGCAAGCAAAATGGTAGAGCGTGTCGTTAATGCAGACACCGCCTGCAACCACGTGTGAAAGCACGGCTTCGATTTCAGCTGTGTTGTCGCTGAAACAATAAAGCGCCAGTGGACGCTCCTGTGCGAGCACAATGGCAATGGCCTCATCAATGGAGCGATAGCTCAGGACGGGCAGCAGCGGGCCGAAAATTTCCTCATTCATGATCGCGCTGTCGGCGTGGGGTTCAAGAATGAGCGCAGGCGTCATCGCTCGCGCATGGCTTTGTGTGGGAGATGTTTCAAGAAGCGGAATAATGGCTTCGCTTTTGTCCTTCGCATCTTCGAGCAGACCGGAAAGGCGTGCATATTGCATGTCATTGATGATTGTCGTGCGATCGGCGGATGCTGAATATCCCGTATAGCGCTTTTGCGTTTCTTCACGCATTAAGGCCACAAACGCATCGCGCTTGCTGTGATGGATCAGCACATAATCTGGCGCTATGCAGGTTTGGCCTGCATTGAAATATTTGCCGGTGGCAATGGATGCCGCAGCCCGTTTGAGATTGGCGCTGTCACTGACAATTGCTGGCGATTTTCCACCAAGCTCAAGCGTGACCGGCGTGAGGTTTTCAGCGGCGGCTTTCATGATTTTTCGGCCTACAGCCGTCGAGCCGGTAAAAAGTAAATGATCAAAGGGCAGGGCGGAGAAAGCCGCTGACAATTTGGCATCCCCCAGCGCAACCGCTGCTCTTTCTGGAGCAAAGACGTCGCCAATCAGCCGGCGTAAAAATGCGGCGGTCTGAGGCGTGTGCTCGGAGGGTTTGAGAAAGACGTGATTTCCGGCAGCAATCGCTGCCACAAGCGGCGCCAGTGCCAGATTGACCGGATAGTTCCACGGCGAAATAATACCGACCACGCCAAGCGGCACAAAACGCACCTCCGCTTTCGCAGGCCATAATTTCCAGCCGGCCTTGCGGCGCTGCGGCTTCATCCAGCGTTTGAGATGATGGATGGTCTCGTCAATTTCGGCGAAAACAACACTTGCTTCGCCCAGCAAGGTTTCGTGCACAGATCTGTGTCCGAAATCCGCACTGACAGCCTTTGCCATATCATCAAGGCGTTCATGGAGAGTTTTGCGCAGAAGGCGCAAATCATCCACGCGCTGCTCATAGGCGGGGCGATGGCTGATCCAGTTTTGTCGCAAGCGCTCAAAGGTGGTCTGCAATTGCTGCGGCTGCGATAGGGCTTGATCAGCGTTCATAGGCAAAATTCTCAGTTGAGCGGGCAAAAAGGAATTGCGCCACATAATAGGTGCCAAGAACCCAGAGTCCAGAAAGCGGAATGGGTGTGTGGAAGCGGTTAAAGGCAAGCAATGTATCACTTAACATGAAGAATAACCCGCCAGCCGCTGCAAGCCACGCACTGTAATGCGCGATGGTTTCAGACGCGGTTGAGAGTGCGCGGCTGAAAGCCTGCGCGCCCATAAGGCCAATTGCGCCTGCATAAATCACAACAGGTATTTTTAACGCGCCTGGTATGCCCGTCCACAAACCGGCAATGATAGCGATTGAAAGCGCGGCGAAGACAATGAGAACGCGTTTATGCTGTGTAAAATGCGCTTTGCGGCACAGAGCATAAATATAGATGCAATGGGTTATGAAAAAGCAGATCAGACCGGCCAGAAAATAATCGCCGGGAAGCATAAGGAAAAAATCACCGGCTGCGGCAAAGGCGAGGCCCGTCGCAATGGCAAAGCCATAAGCCTTTGAAATCAGGCGCGGGGCATTGAGGATCGCACACAGCAGAAGCAGTGTTGCCGTCGGCTTGGTGAGATAATGCACAGAGCGCCAGAAGCTGCTGTCACCATGCTGGCTCACCACGCTGCTGAGAACGGCACATGCGGCGCATACGAAAAACAGCCGGTAAAATACGCCCTGTCGTCCAAAAGATATGAGCCCTTTGCGGCGCATCTTTTCCCTCCTCCTTTTGCCGTGTCAGGTTAATTTGATCTGTGTTCTTTATGTCTTGGTTCGGTTGAATTCCCGGCCTCCCGCCGACGTTTTCGACCGATGCGTTCGGCGTGCGTCGATAGCTCTGCATTGCCTTCCAAATCGGATTGCAGAATGAGCTTATGTTGTTTCAGCCAACGGATCATTTCGCCGAATTCGAGATCATAGGCTGGCTGGTCCATTGGGTCTCTCCACAAATCATGTCGTGCAGGCAAAGGATGCGCGGAGTTGATGCATGTGGCAAGCTCCAAAGCTTTGCGGTGCGCTTGAGGAGAAAGCGTGTAAACAAATGCGAGAATATTTCCAACGACGCAATCAAAGCGGGAAATGGCCCTCAAGGGAGCGCCTTCAAAATGATGTGGGGGTGATGCTTCAATGTCACAGCGCATGGGCGGGTCATAGCCCCCTTTCTGCGCTTGAGCTGCGGGTGGTGATGCTTCAATGTTTCGGGCTTTTTGCAAACCGCTGATCGGATTCTCAAATAAATTCAATTCATAATAGCAATTCTTATTTTAGCATGTAAAAACATAGTAACTATTATTTATTGGTGTATATATAAAGAATATTAGATATAGCTAGCAATTTTCTACACGAATTGACAAATAAATATTTATGATCTTATTGTCATTTCGGTTTTTGAATTGTGATTCAGCTTGCTTTTTATTCTCTTCGTCTGCTTAAAGAGCGGCTGAATGTACAAGACTCGTTATTGATATATTGGACCCGTTGCCTTTTGTTTTTCGAAAACAAGCGGTTGCGGGAGCATAAGATTGCAGAAAAGCATGCGGGGCCGGTCGTTTTGGCCAGACAAAGCCCGAGCAACGGAGATGGATAATCGACATGACGGATAAGCAAAACATGAGACTGCGCAATGCTGCCGGTGCAAAGTCGCGTATGGCGGGGCGCAAGTTGCTTTTATGTGGGGTTTCCACGCTGACACTCGCAGTCAGTGGCCTCTGTGCCACGGCAGCTTTTGCTGATCCGGCGATTACCTATAGTGGCGATCTCTCGCCTGCGCCCGTCACAGGCACCACCAACTGGACCCCTGATGGCCCCATCACCATGGGCGTCAATGAGAATTCAACCCTGACTGTCTCGGGCGGTGCAACCATAACGGCCCCCAAGCAAAATTTCAATTTTGGCGAGAAGGGTGCCACGGGGCACAATTCCACCTTCACCATCGACGGTGCTGGCACAAAGGTTGAGCTTGGTTACATTTTTATGGGGATAGGCAATGGCAGCAATGACCAGCTTATTATACGCAACGGGGCTTCGTTGGACATGGGGGAGGGCGGCGTTACCCTTGCCAAAAACAGAGGCACTTTTACCAATCCGGGAACGGCAAGCATGCTTGTCACCGGACAGGGCACAACTGTTAAGACTGGTAGTATCGAAGTCGGTGGAAGTAGCAATGTGTCCGCTTCTCTGCGCATTGAGGATGGTGCAAAGGTTGATGCTGTAAAGTCAGGTAGGAATGGAAACTTTCTCATCGGTTCTGGCTCTGATCGTAACCCCGAAGGTGCTCGCCATGGCGAGGTTATTGTAACGGGCGCTGGCACAGAGCTAACGTCTAACGCGTTGATAATAGGAACCCAGGCGCCGATGGCTACTACTGCCTGGGGGCAGGAACAAGGCGTGCTGACCATCGCCGATGGCGCGGTCGTGAAAGTGAATACAGGCGCATTCCAAATGCTCAATGCGAGTGTCATCAATATTGGTGCGGCCGCTGGTCAGGCGCCAACCGCTGCCGGAACACTCGACGCTTCTAATCTGTGCTCTGGTTGCGGTGTCCCCATAGCAGGGCTTCCTGGACCAATCATCAACTTTAACCATACGGGCGACACGGTTTTTAACGCGGCCATTTCCACTAAGGCTTCTTACTTCTCGACAATCAATCAGCTTGCCGGCGTCACGAAGCTGACGGGCGATAGCACTGAGGGTAAGTTTAACGGTGCTGTAAACATCAGCGGCGGCACGCTGCAATTGGGTGATGGTGGCACGACGGGGTCTCTCTACGCCGACATAACCAACAACAGCACACTCGCCTTCAACCGCTCCAATGCCTATAAGTTCGACACCGTCATTTCCGGCACGGGCGATGTTGTCCAGCTTGGCTCTGGCACGCTGACATTGAGCGGTGTCAACACCTATAGCGGCGGCACCAAACTCAATGCCGGTACCATTGCCGTTGCCTCCGATGCAGCCTTGGGTGCAGCAAGTGGCGCGCTATCTTTCAATGGCGGCGCATTGAACAACACCGCAGCCTTCACCTCTGGCCGCACATTTGACTTTGGTACCAATGGCGGCTTCGTGAAGACGGATAAAACCTTAACGCTCAATGGTGCCATCACGGGTGCAGGCAACCTCATTAAGAACGGCGATGGCGAGCTGGTCTATAATGGTGATGGTTCTGCGCATACAGGCGCAACCAATGTCCTTGGGGGAACATTCACCTTGCATGGCAAGCTGGGCGGTGCTGTGCAGGTCTCTGAAAATGGGACACTTGATGGCGATGGCACCATCACGGGCAATACCCATATTGTGGGCGGCACACTTTCTGGCGTCTCAGGCCAGACGCTTCAATTCAACGGCGACCTCAAATTGGATACGAACAGCAAGACAAATGTTGCCATGGGTGCAGACACCGATGCAATGTTCAATGTCACTGGCGATCTGACCGTCGGAGGCACCCTCAACATCAGCGATGATGGTGGCTTTGGCATCGGCGTTAACAACGTCTTCCACGCTGACGGTGTTGTGACCAATACTAATCTGACAATCGGCACTGTGGATCCTGCGATTGAAGCTGCCAATATATCGCTTACTGTCGGGCAACATGACGTTACCCTCACCAACACAGGTGGTCTGACTCTGGGCTATTGGGATGGTGCCAACACGACAGGTGACGGCACTGTTCATGGCGGCACTGGCACGTGGGGAACCGGCAACAACTGGACAAATGAAAACGGCACAGCGAACGGCCCTTGGGTCGACGCCCAGTTCGCAATCTTTGGCGGAACTGCCGGTACAGTGACCATTGCTCCAGCAGGGGTCGGCGCTGCGGGTATGCAGTTTGCCGTTGACGGTTATACGATGGGCGGCGGCACGCTGACCCTCGCAAATGGCAACACGGCCCCGATTATTCGCGTGGGCGACGGCTCAGCAGGCAGCGATGCAACCAAAGCGACGATCAGTGCTGTGATCGCGGGTACAAATGGTCTCAACAAGACCGGCAAAGGCACGCTCATTCTGACCGGTGCCAATACCTATACCGGTGACACCAAAATCAGCCTCGGCACATTGCAGCTTGGTGCAGGCGGCGCAATGGGCACGCTGGCATCCACCAAGGTCGACGTGAACACCAAAAGCACCTTGGCGTTCAATCACAATGATACGCAGAACTTTACAGCCCAAATCACCGGCGAAGGCTCGGTCGTACACACGGGTTCCGGCACACTCACACTGAGCGGCGATAACAGCTTCACCGGTGGTCTCACAGTGGCTGAAGGTATAGTTAACGCAGGTTCCGATGACCTTGCTTTCGGCACGGGGGTTCTTACCGTCAACGCACCTGGTGTTGTCGATCTGACAACGCACAATATAACTGTCGGTGGACTTGCGGGTGATGGCACCATTCACACCAAAGCAAAAACCCTGACAGTCGCTTCGGATGATGACGGCGTCTTTGCCGGTAAGTTTGATCATACCGCTGGCGATCCAACGGCAGCGCTCTACAAGATGGGCAATGGCACACTGGCACTGACCGGTGACAATACTGGCAATGTGCGGATCGCAGCGGGTACTGTGCAAATCGGCAACGGAGGCACAACCGGTAGTGTTGCTGGTGATGTGACCGTTGATGCGAATGCAAAGCTTGCCTTTAACCGCACCGACACTCTTACCTTCGATCATACGGTCAGCGGTGCCGGTAGTCTCAACCAGTTCGGTTCTGGCACGATAATTCTGACAAAGGCCAATACCTATACCGGCGGCACCAACATTGGGGGCGGCACATTGCAGCTTGATGATGGCGGCAGCATTACCGGCGATGTGAGCAATAACGGCACATTTGCATTCAACCATAGCGGCAATGTCGGCTTTGGTGGCGTGATCAGCGGTGATGGCCGGGTTGTGCAGATGGGTGGCGGTGAGGTCAATTTCTCCGGTGCCAACAGCTTTACGGGCGGCCTTGATGTTCAGAAGGGCATTGCAAAGGCAGGCATCGCCGATGTCGCCTTCGGTACGGGCACATTGAATGTCGCAAAAGACGGAACTGCCGATCTGAACGGCTTCAACACCAAGGTTGCAGGTCTGAGCGGCGAGGGCACTGTCAAGTTGACCGGCGGTGATCTGACCCTGACGATGGGCGATCATTTCTCTGGCACATTGACCGGCTCTGGCGGTCTGACACTGGATGGTGCTTCGCAGCTTCTGGATGGCACTTCCGACTATAGCGGCGCGACCAATATCGCTAGCGGCGAGTTGCATATTGGCTCAAATCAGGCTTTGAGTGACGCATCCGCCTATAGCATTGCAGACAAGGGCAGCCTCGACATTGGTGGCTTCAGCGGCACCGTCGCATCTTTGACCAATGCTGGCATGATCACCAGTTCGGGAAGCGCTGGTGCACGGTTGAATGTCAAGGGCGACTACACCGGGCAGAACGGAACGCTCGTTCTCAATACAGTTCTCGGCGACGATAATTCCGCAACGGATATGCTCAAGGTTGGCGGTAACACATCGGGTGAGACAACGTTGCGGATCCACAATCAGAATGGTGTTGGTGCCAAGACGGTTAACGGCATTCAGATTATCAATGTTGGTGGCAAATCGGATGGTGACTTCCAGCTGGCAGGCGATTACGTCACCAAAGACGGCAAGCAGGCTGTTGTAGGTGGTGCCTATGCCTATACGCTGCGCAAAAACAGCCCCGCTTCATCGCAAGACGGCAACTGGTATCTCACCAGCAATATGGAAACCAATCCGGTCGATCCAAACAACCCTGTCGATCCAAACCATCCTGTTGATCCAAACCACCCGGTCAACCCGCCAGCTACCCGCTATAGTGCCGGTGTTCCGGTCTATGAAGGCTATGTATCGAGCATGCAGACGCTCAACAAGCTTTCAACGTTGCAGCAGCGTGTTGGTGAGCGTTACCTGAACGGTAGCAGTGGCGATGGTCAGAGCTCTGGTGCGGTTGTCGACGAGCATGGCGTTTGGGCTCGCGTTGAAGGTGCGCATAACCGTCTGGAGCCGAACTCTTCGGCAGCTCGCATGAAGCAGGACGTTAATACCTTTGTCATGCAGTCCGGTGTTGATGGGCAGTTCTATGAAAGCGAAAGCGGACGACTGATTGCTGGAATCAACGGCCAGTACGGCCATGGCAAGGCTGATGTTTCGTCCGACTCCGGCGATGGAACCATCACCACCGATGCCTGGAGCCTTGGAGCAACCGCAACCTGGTATGGTAATAATGGTTTCTATGTCGATACACAGGGTCAGGTGACCCGGTTCAACAGTGACCTCGATTCTTGGACAGCCAATACCGGTCTTGCCAATGGTCGCAAGGCGACAGGTTACGCGATGAGCGTTGAAGTCGGACAGCGTATTGATATGGCCCCAAGCTGGTCGCTGACTCCACAGGCTCAGTTGATGTGGTCTTCGATTAATGCCGATTCATTCAACGATGTCTGGGGTGCGCGTGTTAGCACCAATGATACTGACAGTCTGACCGGTCGTCTGGGGCTTGCCGCAAACTATCGAAATGACTGGAAGGGTGAAGATGGTCTGATGGTCAATACCACTGTCTATGGTATTGCCAATCTCTATCAGGAGATGCTCAGCGGTTCATCGGTCAAGGTGGCAGGCGTGAAGTTTGATACTGACAATGACCGGACATGGGCTGGCGTCGGCTTTGGTGGGACATATGCCTGGGCGGATAGTAAATATGCCATCTATGGCGAAGGCACTATCAACACCTCACTTAATCATTTTGCGGATAGCTACGCATATAAGGCTACAGCTGGCTTCAAAGTGAAGTGGTAACGCGTTATAATCAAGAATAGATAACTTAAAAGGGTCCCGGAAACGGGGCCCTTTTTCGTGTGGAGACCTTGCAAAATAATGCCAAAACTATGGGGTATCCAGACTGTTTCAGTTTTAACAAAAGCTTATCCAGAACGAACGCTTTCGCCATTCTGGGGGGCGGCAACATGACGCTCACGAATGGGAGCGGTCATATAATGTTGGCTTGCTCTCTAGCCAGCATCATTGAATGGGAACAGAATTACTTTGGGAATCCTGCCACTTCAGATCGGTCGGGAAACTTCTGTCTGGGGCCCAGCTTTTTATAGTTTATTGGGTTTGTCACTGAGGCAGTGCCTGGAATAGAACGATATAAACTTTGATTTATTAAGGGGGCTTTTATGGCACTCAACTTAAATATAGCATTAATTATTGCCGGGTTTCTTTTTTGGAATTTTAAATTTCGAAAAATAAGCTTTTTGTTTATTGCGGCTGGCACCATTCTTTATATTTCGATTGCGTCAAATTTTTTGCCCGGTTACCTGCTGCATCGTTTGCAATCTCCTTATTCATCAAAAATGCAATCCTCGATCAAAGACAATACAGCATTTCTTATTTTCGGTACGGGAACGCAATCCGTTGATGAGATCGGTCAAAAGACCGTGGAACCCCTTCTGTTTTCCTATGGGCCAATATTGGCGGCAGTTCGCGCGAACCATGAGTGTGTTCAAGCTGGCTTGAAGTGCACATTCATTGCCAGTGGCGCTGATGTTGCACGAACGGGCGTATCGGAAGCCGCAATCATAGCGAGAGAACTCGAAAAGGCCGGTATTAACCCTAGAGATATCCTTCTTGATGAGAATAGCCGCAACACATGGCAGAATGCGAAAAATACGGCTGCTATTCTGAAAAATATCAAGCCATCTCAGACTGTTCTGCTTCAAGCAGCGCCGATCATAAAACGCGACTTGCTCTATTTGGCGCATTTTGGCGTTCATCCTGAGCCTGTCGCTGCGGTATATCTGAAAACGACGCATACAAATATGTCTTCTTCAGCGATGTCATTTCTTGCATTCGATATGGTCTTACATGAAGAAATTGGTATCTGGCGTTATGCTTTTTACAATTTAATGGGCTGGAATGAGCCGAGCACTCCTGTGGCAGGAGTTTAGTTTTGGGATTTAAGAAGAGTCCACTTTGACGGAGGCTGTCGATGGACGAGGATTGGCAGGCGGATCTTGAGCAATGGCTCGCGCCTTGCCTGAAAAATCTGGGCAACAAGACTTGGCATCGGATGTGCCCCCATATATTGTGGGCCAGATCGCTCCAGATGATCGGAATCGCTTCCAGCCCCGGGCAGTGCGCTCGGATACGATAGTTTATGATCGGGGGATTATCCCCTCAAGCGCTGTGGTTTTCGATCCTCTTCTCAAAGCTAGGGCGCAAGCTACTTTATGATTTAATCAAAATCTTTGCCGTCACATAGACGCTTTGGAAAGTGTGACAGAAGCTGTTGACTCAATAGCTTGCTTATTTTCTAGGCTTTAATTTTCAAAGCGCTGTTTGGTGGCGCTATCAAAAAAGTGCGGGTTCGAAGTTTCGAAAGAGACATTCACTTTTTGACTAACTTCAAGCGTTGTTCTCTCGCGCACCACCCAGGTTAATTCTTGACCCTGAACATCCAGGACAATGTGCGTTTCAGAGCCGGTGGGTTCTACCACCTTCACAACAGCCTCAATGTCGTCAGAACCTCCGCTAGAAATGTCTTCCGGTCTGATGCCGAAAACCACGTTTTTGCCAACCGCAGCGGAGGGTGCGCCGGCGATTTTTACACTCGAGCCATTTTCCAAATTCAATTGCTTGGTATTTTTAAGGGTTCCGCTTAGAAAATTCATTGCGGGAGATCCAAGGAAGCCAGCAACGAAAATGTTTTTCGGATGATCATAAAGCTCAAGCGGCGATCCGATTTGCTCAACTTTGCCGCCGTTCAGGACAACGATTTTATCGGCCATGGTCATGGCTTCGATCTGATCATGTGTCACATAGACGATTGTTGTCTTCAATCGTTGATGAAGAGCCTTAATTTCTGCGCGCATTTTAACGCGAAGTTTTGCATCAAGGTTCGATAGCGGTTCGTCAAACAAGAAGACCTTGGGATTGCGTACGATTGCGCGTCCCATTGCTACACGCTGCCGCTGGCCACCCGATAGCTGTGCCGGCTTTCGATCAAGAAGCGGCTGAAGTCCAAGAATATCGGCCGCTTCATTTACCTTTCTGGCAATCTCCTGTTTGCTGGAGCCAGCAAGCTCCAGTGCAAAGCCCATATTCTGAGCAACAGTCATTTGCGGATAAAGCGCATAGTTCTGGAAAACCATTGCAATATCACGGTCTTTGGGTTGCAGGTTGTTAACGACGCGTCCACCGATGCTGATCTGACCTGAAGTGATGTCTTCAAGACCCGCAATCATGCGCAGCAGTGTTGATTTTCCGCAGCCTGAGGGGCCAACGAGAATGACAAACTCACCATCGTTAATTTCGACATCGACACCATGAATAATGTCGACCGTTCCATAAGATTTTTTAACATCCGCAATGCTTAATCCAGACATATGCAAACCTTCCTGATTTATTTCTTACGGCGCACACGCAGTGCTTGATACGGTTTGCGCGGGATTGACACGCCGAATGCAGCGTCGGGCTTTCCCCCGCGCACGATTGCGCCGTGTCTTACTGGGTGGGTGACAGGGGCGGCTATCTTTTTGGCCGGTTTAATGGTCATTGCCCATGTGTCGATCAGGTCGACTTCATAGTCATCGCTATCCATCGGGAGCCCGGATGACCAGACGACGGGCTGGTGTTCACCAAAATAGATCAGTCTGAAATCGCCATCGCCGTCGCGTGCACCTGATACGCGTGACCAGGGCCATTGTTTGACAGGCCCAAGAGGTTCAAGACCGTACTGAACATCCGCTTCCAGCAGGTCACGGAGAAAGCCGATGCGCTTCCACGCTTCGCCGTGCAGTTTGCCGCCTTTTGCCCACCAGATGAGATCATTGTCATCGGAATATGTTTCACCATGTCCGACATATCCACCGCGTGCCATCGATATCCAATAACGGTGCACCAGTTCCTGCGGACTCAGATTGCCCCAGGATTCAAGAATGTCCCCTTCATATTCCGGCTCGTCATTCACCACCGGCTTGCCGTACGTGTCGCGCCATTCCTGCGTTTTCTTCACATCCGGGTTTTGAATGCAGATATGTGTGACCCATGGTTTGCGGTGATCGTAGTTGGAATTCACGTCGCCATTATGGATTGAGCGCAGATGCTGATAGGGATCGTTCTCTTCTAAAATTTGGAAGTATCGGTCCCATTGTTCGATTGGCTTTGTGTTGAGCAGGAAATCATACTCGTTGGCAAGCGACCACCATACATTGCGATAGGCAGACAGGCGGGCAGCCAGATATTCGACATATCGGTAATCCTGATCTGCGCTCATATCCGCATAGCCCCATCGATCATAAGGATGGAACATGATAATGTCAGCTTCAATACCCAGTTCACATAGCGCCGCAATCTGCTTTTCAAAATGCCTGAAATGGGCAGGATTCGGTCTGTCGAAATCTTCTTTACCATCTGCGTCTTTTTCAAAGCAGGCATGCAGTGGCTCGTTGGTGTTGTAAGGATAGTCTTTCGGGAAAACGCCCATACGGATCTTGTTGAAGCGCGTTTTTGAAAGCGTCTCCAGAGTTTCGTCCTGCATATCGAGCGGCTGATGCGTCCAGGCATAGCAAGTCGTTCCGAACGGAAAGAACGGGGTTCCATCCGCATAGGAGAAGTGGAACTTGTTACGAACACGAACGGGTCCGTGATTGTTCGCTGAAGGCCGTTCTACCAGAACGCAGCCTTTATGGCCGCTTAGTTCTTTCGTTGCTGAGCGTGTCGTGAATGTCCATTCACCTTCAATATCGGGCATAAAACGGAGACGATAGGTTCCATCGCCGTCATAGAAACCCGGAACACGAACTTCGCGGCTTTTATGTTTGAAAATCGCATCAAAAGCCACGTCGAGAAAGGGGTTGCCAGTGGAAGGTCCGGCAAAGGATGCTTCAAAAACACCCCATTTTTCGACGGTTGCACCAGACATGCATTTCTCCTCGGAATTTACTGAATGCTCGTCAGCCTTTGACCGCGCCAGAGGTCAGGCCAGAAACGAAATAGCGTTGAAAGATCAGATAAACGATCGTAGCGGGAAGGACCGTCATCACAATTGCTGCGTTTAACTGCCCGTAATCACTGGAGAATTGGCCTTGAAAAGACATCAGCCCCAGTGGAAGCGTCCACATGCCCTGATCTTGTAAAAGCACAAGGGCCATCGCGAACTCGTTCCACGTCGACACGAAGTCAAGAATGAACAGCGCTGCGAGGACAGGCAGGCAGACAGGAAGAAAAATCCGCCGGAAAATGGTGAAGTGACTTGCCCCATCAATCAGAGCAGCCTCAGACAATTCTTTCGGAATCCCCCTGAAGAACCCATGTAGAATGAAGACCTGATAAGGTACACCGAATGCAATGTAGGGAAGAATAACGCCGATATAGGTGTCAATCAGTCCAAATGAATTCACGAGTGTGAACAGTGGAGCAAGCATGACCTGAAATGGGATCATAGTTCCAAAGACCACGATAAGAAGTAACAGCTTACCGAGCTTGAGCTTTATCTTGGCCAAAGCATAAGCGGCCATGGCAGATATAAGCAGCCCAATTGGGACCTTGATCGCGGTGATGATAACGCTGTTGAAAAATGAACTGGCAAAGCTGCCCCGGTTCCATGCTCCCGAATAGTTACCCCACGCCCATTCTACAGGCGGCATGAAGGCGCCGGTGCTTGTGACAGCGGCAGGTGTTTTCAACGATGTGAAGACGATGAATACAAAGGGAGCAATCCAGATGACCGCGATCAGTAACAGGCTGATCCACAAACCGATCAGGACTGGATCTCGTCGCATCTTAGATGGAACTTGAGAGAGTGAAGTGGTGGTCACGATTCCAACTCCTCGTTCTTCTGCATCCAGCGCAGATATGGAACAACAATCGCCATCGTGATTAACAACAAGACGACGGAAATTGCAGCGCCACGCCCGAAGTCGAAAATCTGCATAGCTTGTGTAAACGCCCAAAGTGCCAGCATTTGTGTGCCTTGCGCTGGGCCACCACCTGTCAGGCCATAAACAATGTCAAATGCTTTGAGCGAGGAGATGATGGATAGCACCAGAACAACAGTCATCGTCGGCCGAAGCGCAGGCAATGTTACATGCTTGAAAATTGCCCAGCGTCCGGCGCCATCTATCCGTGCGGCTTCCACCAGTGTCTGCGATACGTTCTGAAGCCCTGCCAGAAACAAAACCATCGAGAAGCCAACGGTTTGCCAAATGTAGGCAACAAATACGGAATAAAGTGCAATGCTTTTGTTGCCGAGCCAGTCCTGAATCCAAGACTGCAATCCCCAATTGGTCAGCAACTGATTAAAGAGTCCGAAGAACGGATCGTACATCCACTTCCACATCGTTGCGACAGCGATGGGGGCGATGATAACTGGGAGGTAGAATATTGCACGCAGGCTGTTGCGGCCAAATATTTTCTGATTGAGGCTCAAAGCCAGAAGCAAGCCTATGAAGGGAGGTATTACGAGGCTCAACAATGTCCAGATGATGGTATTTTTGAAGGCAACCCAGAAGACGGGGTCATTGGTGAATATGGCAGAATAGTTGGAGAGGCCCACGAACCGGCGCTCCGGATCAAGCCCGTTCCATTTCTGGAAACTCATAACAATGACATCCAGCATCGGATATAGTGCGAATATGCCATATATCGCCAAAGCCGGGATGAGCAGAATGGACGCTTGGATACGCGGTGTCTGAGTGATTGCTTTCAGCGACATGCTTTCCTCCAGGCAATGATGAGACTGCCTTGATGATTGTGGCCCTGCGAGCTGTCTGAGCGATCAAGCTCAGGCAGCTCGCATCCGGGGAGGATTAGTTTCGAGCCTTGATGAAAGCCTGCATCTGTGTCGACGCTTCATCGGAGGTCATATCACCAGCAGCCACACTGTTGATGACCCGGAAATATTCAGTGGTAACATCCAGCGGAAATGCTTGGTCGCCGTTCATGTAAACGGAGCCGTAATCATTAAAAATGTCCAGCCACTCAGCTTCAAGGGGCTGCTGGTTTTCGTATTTTACATTCTTGTTCACTGAAACGGTGCTGAATTGTCCGACAAGGTCCTGTTGAACCGGGGTAGACGAAAGATAATCAAGGAATTTAGCCGCCGTATCAGGGTTTGGGCTTTTTGAACTGATGTAATTATACTCACCAAATCCATACAGGCGGTTTGTGTCTGTAGGGAATGGAAAGATGCCATAATCATCAAGGTTCGCACCTGTGCCTTTTAACTGGCTTACCAGCCAGTCTCCTTCCAGCATCATGGCCGCGCGCCCGGCAGTAAAGAGACTATAAGACTGTTTGTTATCGATTCCCATGAATGGCTGGAGTGTGTAATCCTTTGTCCATTTTGCGAATTCGTCAAAAGCCTCTTTCGTGCACGGCTCGACTGCCCAGTCTGCCTGCATCGCTTTTAGCGCATCATGCTTTTCTGCACCGCATTTTGTTTCGAGGATGACGTCCATCAGACGCATGACATGCCAGTTAACGGATCCACCAAAGGTAAAGGCGGGGATACCGGCATCTTTGAGTTTTTGTGCAGCAGCAAGAAGCTCTGCGTAGCTTTTTGGCTCTTCAGTGATGCCTGCCTGTTCAAAAAGCTTCTTATTGTAGTAAACTGCCTCACCTTTGAAAGTGAAAGGAACGCCGTGTTTGCCGCCTTCATACAGGTCTGCAAACGCAGCTGAAGCTGGCAGCAATTCATCTTGCCACTTGTACTCGGTATAATATTTATCAAGCGGCAACGATAAGCCTGCTTTGACATATTCACCGCCAAGGCCCAAGCCAGCCCAGCTGAAATAAATATCTGGTCCGCGATTAGAACCTGCAGCAACACGTAGCGCGGTCTTGTGCTCATCAATTGCACGCTGAACAATATCAACCCGTATGCCGGGATTTGCTGCTTCAAAATCAGTCGCTACTTTTTTGAGGGCAACGTTGGACGCATTATTATCGAAATTAAGTGTCCAGATTGTCAGTTTTTCGGCATTTGCAGGGGCCGTTGCGACGCCGATAGCAAGTATGCTGGTTACGCTTAAAGACTTTAGAACTGCTGTTAGTTTTTGCATTCGCTTTCTCCTCGCAACAGGTGGTTCTCACCCATCCCATAACTGAACATCACCAAAATATATGATGTTGAAATCAGGGATCCTGGTGCTCCTCCATCAGCCTGACCTCCTGATTAATCTCGCGAAATCATTCAAATATGTCAATACTTTTTTCATAAACGAAATAAGTAGACTTGGAATCGAGCCTTAAATCGCTATAAAGCGAGCATAGTCATCTTGTTTTTTCTGTAATGAAATAAGTTGCGCGCATGGAGAATTCACGCCATTGATACGGCTGGAGGAGCGATGATTGGTTTTAAAGAAATATTTGACGACTACGAATCCCCAGTTGGAAAAATTCTTCGGACAATTGCCAGCGTCGGTTCAGTGAGTGCAACGGACCTTGTAAAAAAGACAGGCCTTGCCCGCTCGACAGTGTCGACCATTTTGACTGAACTGAAAATCAACGCGATTATTTTTGAAACTGAAACACGAAATGGCGGTTTCGGTCGCCCCACCAAAATCATTTCTCTTAATCCGACGCAGGCTTATTGTGCGGGAGTTTTGCTGGGCCTTTCAGAAATACGCATTGCGGTTTGCGATCTTGGTCATAATGTCATCGCCGATGTCTGGTTCGAGATGCATGAAGATTATACGCCGCAAGAGGCTGCAATCCGCGTTCAAGAGCAGCTTGTCGTAGAATGTGCAAAGCTCGGCATTACAATTCGTGATTTGCTGGGCGTCGGTTTAGCTATTTCTGCTCCGGTTTCTTACGAAGGAACCGTGCTGAATGGATCAATTTTGCCGACCTGGTGTGGAATTGATATTGCGCAGATTTTTGCCCCGCATATTGAATGTCCACTTTTTGCGGAAAATGAAAGTCATTGCGGTGCACTTGCTGAAATGACCTGGGGCGCTGCAATCGGCCTAAGTAATTTTGTGCTATATAAATTTGACCTTGGCATTGGCGGCGCGATTGTCATTGGTGGTGCTGTTCAGCGAGGCGCTTATGGCAATGCGGCAGAGTTTGGCCATATTTCTCTCAATCCTCACGGTCCCCTATGCAAATGCGGAAATAGGGGGTGCTTGGAAACCTATGCTGGTGGCTTTAATCTGATGCTGATGGCTGAGCAGGCTACAGGTGAGAGGCTTTCATTCGACGAATTTATAAAAAATGCACAAACAGGTGTGCCGCCTTATGATCGGCTCATTCAGGATGCCGCTGAAATGGCGGGCTGGGCGATTGGCATCACGTCCACTATACTGAGCCCTCCAGATATCATAATTGCTGGCAAGATTGCTGCAATTGGTCCTGGCTTTCTGCGTGCAGTGGAGCAGAATTTTGAAAAGCATGCTGTGCGCCCACCGGCGCATGCGCCGCACGTTCGCAAACCAAACTTCATCATTGGCAAGTTTCTGCGCAATGATGATACCGTGTTGGGCGCGGTGGCGCTGGTTTTGCATCAACATGGGCTTGTAGCTAAGCCTTAGTCACTGTCGTAGCACAGGCAGTTGAACTGCATTTATTAAGCGAACAGAATATCCGTTGCCGATATTTCCGTTAGTTGTTTGTCTCCCAAGTCGCTTATCGCTAGGCTTACTAGCCAGCGTTTTTGTCCAGCAGTTCATCGGCCAATGCTGTGAAGCTAGACTGTACCAACAAAAACAGGCCATTGGCGTCGCTGTATTTTCTGGCGCTAACACCTTGTTTTAAAGCCTTAATTGCCGTGTCGGTCAGCGCCATTGTTGGTATCACTTTTCCAGAATTTGTTGGTATTTGGCTCGATACCAACAAATTTCTCGGATGCAATCGGACGACATCAGACTGTAAGATACAAAAAAGCCCGCTTGCGCGGGCTTTTTGGGGTGCTTCTGGACCTTGGTAGCGGTCTGAAGACTTAGGTATGGTGCCCAGAAGAGGACTCGAACCTCCACGCCCTTGCGAGCGCCAGCACCTGAAGCTGGTGCGTCTACCAATTCCGCCATCTGGGCGACGAGGACCGATCTAAGGGGTCCGCCTGTCTGTGTCAATCGCGATTTCGCACTTCAATCAGCTTTTTTTCACATTCCTGTCGCGAAGGCTGAAAAAGACCAGAGAACCGAGATGAAAACAGAGATCAGGCGCGGTGCATAAAGTCGGCCACGCCCGAAAAATCATTATGCTGAAAGCACTTCCTTGGAAGCGACTGTCGAATCGGCGTTCAGCTTGTAGATGATTGGAACGCCCGTATTGAGTTCCTGCTTGAGGATCTCTTCCGGTGTCAGGCCATCAAGCGCCATGATGAGCGCGCGTAACGAATTGCCGTGGGCGGCAACCAGAATGGTTTCGCCACGCAGCACATGCGGCTGGATGGTGTGCAGGTAATAAGGCCAGACGCGTGCGCCGGTGTCCTTCAGGCTTTCGCCACCTGGAGGAGGGACGTCGTAAGAGCGGCGCCAGATGTGAACCTGCTCTTCGCCCCACTTTGCGCGGGCATCGTCCTTGTTGAGGCCCGAGAGATCGCCATAATCGCGTTCGTTCAAAGCCTGATTGCGGATTGTTTCGAGGCCGGAATGGCCGAGTTCGTCGAGAATGTGCTGGCAGGTGACCTGCGCACGCGACAGAGCCGAAGTGTATGCGAGGTCAAACTTGAGGCCGGCGGCCTTCAAACGCTGACCTGCAGCTTTCGCTTCGGCATGGCCCTGTTCGGTGAGGCCCGGATCGCGCCAGCCGGTAAAAAGGTTTTTGAGATTCCATTCGCTTTGGCCGTGGCGGACCAGGACGAGGGTACGAGACATCGCAGCACTCCGTTGGGATGAAAGATCAGTTAGTCGTTTAGCCCGAGAACATCGAGCATGGAATAAAGGCCGGGTTTCTTGCCGTGTGCCCAAAGTGCTGCTTTCACAGCGCCGCGCGCAAAGATCGTGCGGTCCTGAGCATGGTGAGCCAAGGTGATGCGCTCACCCTCTCCAGCAAATATCACCTCATGATCGCCGATAACCGAGCCGCCGCGCAGCGTCGCAAAGCCGATTGTGCCCTGTTCACGTGCCCCGGTATGACCGTCGCGCACGCGCACGCTTTTATCGAGAAGATTGATCGAGCGACCTTGCGCTGCGGCTTCACCAAGCAGAAGGGCGGTGCCGGACGGCGCGTCAACCTTGTGCTTGTGGTGCATTTCAAGGATTTCGATGTCGAAATCTTCAGGGCCGAGTGCCTGAGCCGCCTTTTTCACGAGGCCCGACAGCAAGTTGACGCCGAGGCTCATATTGCCGGATTTGACGATTGTCGCATGGCGCGCTGCGGCACTGATCTTTTCTTCGTCTTCGTTGGAAAGGCCCGTGGTGCCGATAATATGTACGATACGTGCTTGCGCAGCGAGGCCTGCATAATTGAGCGTTGTTGCTGGTGAGGTGAAATCGAGTACGCCCTGCGCCTTTGCAAAAACCGGCAGCGGATCATCGGTGATCGCGACACCGAGCGTGCCGACGCCTGCAACGTCGCCAGCGTCTTTGCCAAGATATGGTGAGCCGGGACGCGCAATAGCGCCAGTGAGACGCGCACCGTCAATTGCCTGGATGGCGCGAATGAGAGCCTGTCCCATACGCCCATTGGCGCCCACAACAACGAGCCCGGTTTCTGCACTATCAGCCATTGGACTTTTCCTCTGTGCCATTGTTCCCGATGAGCATGTCATCCTTGCCGCTCTGAAGCTGATAGAAGCGGGCATAGACGCCGTTTTGTATCTTGATCAGGTCATCATGACGACCGTCTTCAACCACATGACCTGCTTCCATGACAATGATGCGATCCGCGTTAACAACAGTGGAAAGACGATGCGCGATCACGATCGTGGTGCGCTCATGCATGATGTGATCAAGTGCCTGCTGCACACGCTTTTCCGACTCATTATCGAGTGCGGATGTCGCTTCGTCGAGCAGAAGCACAGGCGCATCCCGCACAATAGCACGCGCAATCGACACGCGCTGGCGCTGGCCACCGGAGAGCGTCACACCGTTTTCACCGACCGGCGTATCGTAGCCCTGCGGCTGCTGTAGAATGAACTCATGCGCATTGGCAAGTTTTGCCGCTTCGATAATTTCTTCCTGTGTCGCATCGGGGCGTCCGTAGCGGATATTATCGGCAATCGAACCTTCAAACAGATAAGGCTGCTGCGAAACATAGGCGACGGAATGACGAAGCGACTCTTTCGTGACTTTGGCAATGTCCTGTCCATCGAACAGAATCTGTCCGCCGGAGACATCGTAGAACCGCTGCACAAGGTTGATCAGTGTGGATTTGCCAGCACCAGACGCGCCAACGATGGCAGTTGTTTCTCCGGCCTTTGCTTTGAAGCTGATGCCATGCAGCACCGGGGTCAATTCGTTATAGGAAAAATGCACATCCCTGAAGTCGATCTCACCTGCTCCCGCTTTAAGCGGTACGGCGTCTTTTGCATCACCCTGATTGGGTTCGATGTCCAGTACTTCGTAGATCATGCGGGCGTTGACGAGCGCGCGCTCAAGACCAACCTGCAAACGTGCCAGACGGCGCGCTGGATCGTAAGCCAGAAGCAGTGCGGTGATGAACGCAAACATAGAACCGGGAGGCTGCTGGTTGAGGATCGCATTATACCCACTGTAAGCCAGTACACCGGCAATCGCAAAACCCGCCAGAATTTCCGAAATAGGGGTTGTGCGTTCAGAAACGCGGGCGATCTTGTTGCTGCGGTTTTCCGTCTGGTCGATCAGCGTATCGATCTTACCGCGTAGCTGATCTTCCATTGTGAATGCTTTGACAATGGCAATGCCCTGAACGGATTCCTGCATGGCACCGAGAAGGTGCGAGTTGAGATGCACAAGATCACGCGTTACGGTACGGATGCGGCGCGAGATATAGGCAACTGCCAGAACCAAAGGTGGTCCGATGAGGAAGACCGCTGCCGACATATAAGGGTCGGTATAAAACATCATGCCGATAAGACCGATCAGCGCAACGAAGTCGCGCGCAATCGACGTGATTGTCATGTTGAGCAAATCGCGGATGCCGTTCACGTTCTGATTGATCTGGGCTGCAAGATGGCCCGAACGCGTATCATTATAAAAGTCGAGGCCGAGTTTAAGCAGATGGTCGAAGATGCGCTTCTGATAGCGCGCAACGAGGTTGTTGCCGATCTTGGCCAACTCGACAGCCTGAATATAACTCGAAAGTCCACGAAGCACGAAAATCCCGAGAATCGCGCCGCAGATAACCCAGATGAGACTGATCTTCTGCTCATAGAAAATCTTGTCGATCATCGGTTTCATCATATAGGCCAGCGCGCCATTGGAAGCGCCAACCAGCAGAGAAGCAGCAATCGCGATCGCGTAGCTTGCCTTATACTGGCTCGCGTTTTCCGACATCATGCGACGAATGACGCGTGTGGCTTCGCTCGGATCGATTTTCTTTTTTTTCTTCTTGAGTAGACTCACGGGCAAAGTGCTTTTTATCTGTCAGCCGCTGGCTGTCGTTGATCATGCATTTTCGCGTGTCTCTTTGGACAGGAAACGACAAAGGCTGCAATGGAACAATTCATTGCAGCGCTTCTATATCCTTATCTTCGCCGCTTGACTATGCCTCAGAAAAATCTGGGCCTGAGAAAGAGCATTGGCTCAGGCTCTGCTCCAGCGGCGGCCATGGGTTGAAACCTCAAATCGCGTTGGGGTACGGGCAAAGGCCGATAGTCCACTGAGCGCTGCAAGCGGATGCACGACCACACGAACCGGAATATCGCGCATGAAATGCGTATGCGGAGCCTTGTCTTCAAAGGCTGCGCGGAACGATCCTGCCTGTAGCGCGGAAAGAATGCGCTGCGGAATGCCGCCCGAAAGATAGACACCGCCATGTGCCTTGAAGATGAGGGCTAAATCGCCTGCGATACGGCCCAGATAGGTCACAAAAAGTTCAAGCGTTTCCACTGCTTGTGGGTTGCTGCCGTCCAGACCGGCCGCGGTTATGTCCGGCGGTGTGTCCAAAACGGGTGTTATTTTATCTGCCGCGCAGACTGCAAGATAGAGATTGCGCAGACCACGCCCACACAGAATCTGCTCTGCCGCAACACGCCCTTCGATGGTTTCGATATGCGGGAAGACCTGATAATCGCGTTCGCTGCGCGGACCAATATCAATGTGCCCCCCTTCGCCGGGAACCGGAACCCAGGCTTTCGTCGTGCGCACCAGACCCGCAACGCCAAGCCCTGTGCCCGGTCCAAGCACAACGCGGGTTGCAATGATTTCTTCATCATGCCCGCCAATCTGATGCAGATATTCTTTTTCAATTGAAACAACGGCAAGTGCCTGTGCTTCAAAATCATTGAGCACGGTCACGTCTTCAAAACCAAGATTGGCGATCATTTGTTTTGGACGCACAACCCAATCGCAATTGGTTAGATCAATTTCGTCACCATCGACGGGCCCGGCAACTGCCAAAATGGCAGAGCGGGGGCGAACGGAAGTATGGTTGAGCACGGTCTGCTCAATCGCATCGTCAATTGTTGCATAATCTGCAGTCTGCACCACAGGAAATTCTTTTGGCTCTGCATGAGAATCAATAAGCAGCGCAAAGCGGGCATTGGTTCCACCAATATCGCCGACGAGGACGGGAAACTTGAAACTCTGGTCAGCGTTGATCATGGTGTGCCTTGTTATTTCATTTTTTCTTATTATGCGCGGCTCGTGGCTGCGAAATGGGTTTAATCCAGGACGCGCACGAGCTTCTCAGCGGTGGCAGGATTAAGGGCCATTGGGATGTCATAGACGCTGCCCAATCGTGTGAGGGCTTTTACATCGACATCATGCGGGAGTGGCGAGAGCGGATCGATGAAGAAGATCAGGGCCTGCACCGTGCCTTCCGCAATCATTGCACCAATCTGCTGGTCGCCGCCAAGCGGGCCGCTTTTGACGCGATGAATATTAAGCGTTGGACATGCTTCCTGAATGAGTCCACCTGTGGTTCCGGTGGCCACGATATCATAATGCGACAAAGCCTTTTCATGGTTACGCGCGAAAGCAACCATCTCGTCTTTTTTCAGATCGTGAGCAATCAGTGCAATGCGCAGGCGTTTCGTCATGAGGTTGATAACCTTGTCATTTGCATTTTAAATCGGTTAAAGCCTATAGCGAAGCTAAGGGGCAGTGAAAAGCATGTTTTCTAATACACGCTCCAGACCCTAATTCTCAACAGATACTAGTTTGCCCCATAGATCACATCAGCGATTGAATCGGGCGAAGGGCCAGCGAGCACCGCCGCACAGGTCTTTGGCAAGTCGGATACCATGACCGGCTTTGGCTTCTTGGGTAGTTCTTTCGAAGGTTTGGCTGGCTTCCACGGTTCATCCGTAAACCACCATGCCAGCGATTTGTCGCAACCGTCACCCGCAGCCACCTTTGGCTGTGGTTTGCAATCGGGCGATCCCGGCTGGCAATACAGTCTGACGTGGAAATGATAAAAATGGCCCCAGTAGGGGCGCACCTTGCCAAGCCAGCTGCGGTCTCCTGTTACGGTGTCGCAAAGCTGCTTCTTGATGCCGGGATGCACAAAAATGCGTTCGACTTCAGGATAGCTTGCCGCATGCCGGATCAATGCCGTCCGGGCGGGTGTCCATTTTTGGGGATCAACATAAAGGGAATCGTTTTTAAGCATCGATACAGCCGATACGCTTTCGCGTTCTGCATCCGTAAAGCGCTTCTTCGGCATGGGTGTGAGCCAGATATCGGCATCAAGTCCAACCTGATGCGAGGCATGGCCTGTCAGCATTGGACCACCACGTGGCTGCGAAATATCGCCGACCAGAAGACCCGGCCAGCCATCTTTCGCTGCATCACGCGAGAGCTTCTCCAGAAGGGCAATCGTGCGTGGGTGTCCCCAGTTGCGATTGCGCGAAAGCCGCATCACCTGCCAGTTCGGACCATCGACGGGAAGCGCGACGGCACCTGCCAAGCAGCCCTTGGCATAAAAGCCAATCGATTGCGGCTCTTGTGCGAGAACGGGAAGTTTCTTGCCGCCGAAGGCTTGTTTGGCGGGCATGTCCTGCGCCTGTACCTTCTGCGCGAGGTTCGGGGCAATCATCGCCGAAAGACAGGTTGCAAGGATGAAGCGTGACCAGAATTTTGACGTGGATTTCTTATCCATCGGGCCGTTCCCAAAAACTTTTGTTCGAATCATTCGAACCAATGTGCAGAATTATGCTTTGCCTTTATTCAAACGGCAATCAGCGCCATGTTTTCTCGTTCCACATGGCGGAAAACGCTATTTTATAATCAGGATAGAGGAATGTGTAGCCAAGATCTTTTATCCGACGGTTTGAAACGCGCTTGTTCTCGCCATAAAAGGACCGCGCCATCGGCGTTATATCGGCGTCTGCAAAGGAAACTTCTGGCGGTGGAACAACGCCCATCAGTTCCGCAGCATAGACCACGACATCCTGCGGCGGCGCAGGTTCATTATCAGTGATGTTGAAAGTGCCGCCGCTATTGGTGCCTGCCAGAAAGCGCAGACTTCCGGCAATATCTTCGACATGAATACGATTGAAGACCTGACCGTCCTTAATGATCCGGCGGGCGGTGCCGTTTTCAAGATTGATGAAGGCGTTGCGGCCCGGACCATAAATGCCCGACAGGCGTAAAAGTGCGACAGGCGTTCCATGGCGCTCGCTCAACGCTTCCCATGCGTTCTCTGCTTCGATCCGTTCCAGTGAGCGGCGGGATGCAGGCGCGCATTCAGCGGTTTCGTCAATCCAGTTGCCATCGTGATTGCCGTAAACACCCACAGTCGACAAATAGCCGATCCAGCGGATGGTGTTGCCAGGCCGCCGAAGTGCTTCTTCGACAATGGCAAGGGATGGATCACCGTTTTCGCGTGGCGAGATCGAGATCACGACATGGGTTGATTTGGCGAGCCGGTCGATCAGATCGGGCGAGGCGGTTTCGCCATCAAAAACGATGGGCGCAATACCCGCTTTTTCAAGCATCGCGAAATTCTGTTCATGGCGGGTGGTGCCATCAATGCGCTCTGCCTCTCCGGTCATCAGGCGTGAAAAAGCTCTCGCAGAATAACCGGCCCCAAACAGAAAAATACGCATGTCAGCTCTCCTCCCATATCCATTCTGTGCGTACCGTATCATCCTCTTCGTGCGATGCCAGACGTTTCCGTAAATTTGTAAAGCGATCTTTTGCGGCGAGCTGTTTGAGCGCCCAGACGGCTGCGCCCCGCACGATGGGGGCCGGGTCATTGAGCAGCAATTCGACCTGGTTGAGCAAGGCCGGGTCTTGCGAATTGCCGGTTGCGATCAGTACATTGCGCAGAAAACGGTCGCGACCGATCCGTTTGACGGGAGAACCGGAAAACAGTGTGCGGAAGGCTGGATCATCGAGTGCAAGAAAATCAGCAAGCCTTGGAGCCTTGAGATCGTCACGCGCTTTCAGCTTCATTTCGCTGGTTGCCTGCGCAAACTTGTTCCACGGACAGACCGAAAGGCAATCGTCGCAACCATAGATGCGGTTGCCCATGGCTTTGCGAAACTCGTGCGGGATCGGGCCCTTGTTCTCGATGGTGAGATAGGAAATGCAGCGTCCCGCATCAATCCGGTAAGGCGAGGGGAAAGCCTTGGTCGGGCAGGCATCGAGACAGGCACGGCAGGAACCGCAATGATCGCGATCCGGCTCATCGGGCGGAATGTCAGCCGTTGTGAAGATCGACCCAAGAAACAGCCAGGAACCGAGCTCACGGCTGACCAGATTGGTGTGTTTGCCCTGCCAGCCAAGGCCAGCGGCCTGCGCCAGCGGCTTTTCCATCACAGGTGCCGTATCGACAAATACTTTTACGTCCTGCCCGGCACGTGCGGCAAAGCGGCTTGCGATATGCTTGAGTTTGCCCTTGATGATGTCGTGATAGTCGCGGTTTTGCGCATAGACCGAGATTGCTGCGCGGTCTTTATGATCAAGAATACTGAGCGGATTGCTGTCGGGACCGTAATTCATGGCCAGCATCATGATCGAGCGAACCTCTGGCCAGAGAACGCTGGGGTTTGCCCGACGATCTTCGGTTTCTTCCATCCACAGCATATCGGCGTGATGGCCATCGGCAATATATTGCCGAAGACGTTGGGGTGCTTGCGGAATTGCATCCGGTGACGTGAAAGCCACCGCATCAAAGCCCACCGCCTTCGCTTCTTCAATCAGAAAGCGCTTAAGCTTTAGCTCTTTAGAGTCAGAAGTCGAGGTCGCCATAATGAGCCACTGGAGCTAGTCCGCGTACACGATCGGCCAGCAACGGGCGGAAAGCTGGGCGCGATTTCATGCGAGCGTACCAGTCGCGCGCGGCTTTTGTCTCCCCCCATTCGATTTCGCCAAGATAGTCGAGCACGGAGATGGATGCTGCTGCTGCCATATCAGCATAACTGGGATGACCGCCTGCCAGCCAGTCGCGTGTTGCGGCGAGCCAATCGATATACTTCATATGCTGGCGGATATTGGTGCGCGCGGCACGGATCGCTGTCGAATCGGGTGCACTGCCGCCCATTTCATCGGCCATCTGAAGCTTGAATACGCGTTCACGCGCGATGTGGCGGGTGACTTCGTTTTCGAGTTTGAGCAGAAACCAGTCGACAAGACGGCGCACTTCTGCGCGTTCCATAGGGCTTTCGGGCAAAAGACGACGACTGCGTTTCAAGGCGCCGCGTGTTTCATCAAGATATTCTGCAATGACGGTTGCACCAACAACCGGCAGATCGCGTTCAGCCAATAAGACAGGAAGCGTGGCTGCAGGGTTGAGCGCCAGAAATTCCTTGCGGCGCGACCAGGGACGCTCCTCAATCAGTTCGGCTTCAACATCATATTCACCGAGAATAAGCCGCACATAGCGTGAGCCTGAAGACATAGGATGATGAAAAAGCGTAAGCATAATCGACGCGGTACTCTCGACTGACAAGCTTTAAGTGATCTCCGATGAAGGCCTGTGGCTAGCATTTGCACTGGCAGCAGTTTATTTCTGCTGTCAGGCGATTCGAGCCACCTCAACGGAATGTTTAGTTTATAGGTGCTATGCTTGACTGAGACAAGCAATCGCTGGGAGCGCTTAGTGTAGCACTTTCATGCTTAACAGCTCGTCAAGATGCGCCATTTTTATCCTGCCACCTTCTAAGGTACTGACTTCATGGAAATTTATAATCTTCTGGAAGCCGCTTTTCTCGGTCTTATCGAAGGTTTGACGGAATTCATCCCCGTTTCCTCAACAGGCCATCTGCTGCTGATCGGCCATTTTCTGGGCTTTGAATCAACTGGCAAGACCTTTGAAGTGCTCATTCAGCTCGGTGCGATCCTTGCAATCCTGAGTGTCTATTCGGCAAAGCTTCTCAAAATCCTGACCGATTTCCCACGTGATGCGCGCACACGCCGCTTTGTACTGGGTATTCTGGTGGCGTTTCTGCCAGCCGCTGTCATTGGCGCAATGGCACACGGCTTTATCAAGAGCGTGCTGTTTGAAACACCGATGCTGATCTGCATCATGCTGATCATTGGCGGTTTCATTCTTTTGTGGGTTGATCAGTTGAATCTCAATCCGCGTTATCGCGATGTGATGGATTATCCGCTGCCGATTTGTCTGGCGATTGGCTTTGTGCAGTGCCTTGCCATGATCCCCGGCGTATCGCGCTCAGGTTCGACCATTGTTGGTGCGCTTCTGCTCGGTGCTGACAAACGATCAGCGGCGGAGTTTTCATTCTTCCTCGCCATGCCAACCATGGCCGGCGCTTTTGCCTATGACCTTTATAAAAGCCACAGCATGCTCTCGTTCAACGACACAGCACAGATTGTCGTTGGCTTCATTATGGCCTTTATTTCAGGCGTATTCGTCGTGAAGCACCTACTTGATTATGTCTCGCGCCACGGTTTCAAACTGTTTGCATGGTGGCGTCTGATCGTCGGCGCACTTGGAATGGCTGCCCTATTGATTTGGGGGTAAGCCGAAAAGAGCGCATAAAAGAAAAGGGGCCTTTCGGCCCCTTTGTCTTATCTGCATCGATACTCACGCAAACCCGGTCTTGGTATACTGACCGGCAACGCGATAGCGCCAGAGATAGGCGGGAAGGATTGCATCCACCGCTTCTGGCTGAATGCCCATGCCCTGAAGCGTGCGCCCTTCCTTGGTGGCTTTTTCCGAAACCACATTGTCTGATTTCAGCAATGTCACCTGATCATTGGTGAGCAAAGGATTTGGCAGCAAGCTAAGAACCGATGCCTGAAGGCGAGCCACCCACCAGGGCATAGAGACGATGATGCGCTTGCGGGCGATGACGCCGAGCATATCTTTCATCCAGTTCTTGAATGGCTGTACGTCTGGACCGCCCAGTTCATAAACCGCACCCGGTGTCAGCTTGCCATCAACGGCGTGTGCAACAGCTTCCGCAACATCGCCGACATAGACTGGCTGAAGTTTTGTTTCGCCGCCGCCGATAACCGGCAGGAACGGCGAGAAGCGCGCCATATTGGCGAAGCGGTTGAAAAAGCGGTCTTCATGGCCGAAAATGATCGACGGACGCAGGATAACTGTATCCGGCAGGACCGAAAGAACCGCCTTTTCGCCCTCTGCCTTGGTGCGGGCGTAGTCAGACTTCGAATTGGCATCGGCCGCCAGTGACGAAAGATGCGTCAGCTTGAGGCCCGCTGCCTTTGTGGCTTCGGCGATGTTCTTTGCACCCAGCACCTGAACGCTGTTGAAGCGCTGCTTGCCGCCTTCAGCAAGAATGCCAACGAGATTGATGACGTGATCTGCACCCATGATGGCGCGCTCAACCGAGCCGCGATGGCGTACATTGGCCTGAACCATCTGAATCTGGCCGACATTGCCGAGTGGCGCCATATAATAAGCAATCTCCGGCTTGCGCACGGCAACGCGCACACGATAGCCACGCTTGGTGAGGCTGGCTACGACCGCGCGCCCAACAAAGCCAGAGCCGCCGAAAACGGTGACCAGTTTTGGTCTGTTGTGAACTTCGTTCGGTTCGGTCTTCATCCTGAACTCCTGCATGAAAGCCTTATTATAGTGCCGGACATGATGATTACGGCATGTTTTCTGACGGTGATTTATCGCCTTTTGGCAACAACGCAAAGGGGACTTGTTGTCACGATTGCGACAAAGGCTGCTTTTCCCGTATTAAACGCGCAATACCGCTTTGAGATTTCGCGGCTTACTGGTAAATCGCGCGCATGAGCACACCACTTGACCATATTCGCAATTTTTCGATCGTCGCCCATATCGACCACGGCAAATCGACGCTGGCCGACCGCCTCATTCAATTGACCGGTGGGCTGGACACGCGTGAGATGAAGGACCAGGTCCTCGACTCGATGGATATCGAGCGCGAGCGCGGCATCACCATCAAAGCCCAGACCGTTCGTCTTACCTATAAGGCGAAGAACGGCGAGGACTATGTGCTGAACCTTATCGACACCCCCGGACACGTCGACTTCGCCTATGAAGTTTCGCGTTCGCTGGCTGCGTGCGAAGGTTCGCTTCTGGTGGTGGATGCCTCACAGGGCGTGGAAGCGCAGACGCTGGCCAATGTCTATCAGGCCATCGACAACAACCACGAGATCGTGGTGGTTCTGAACAAGGTCGATCTTCCCGCAGCCGAGCCTGAGCGGGTTCAGAGCCAGATCGAAGAAGTGATCGGCATTGATGCAAGCAAGGCCGTGATGATCTCGGCCAAAACTGGCCTCGGTATTCCTGATGTGCTGGAAGCGATCGTCGAGCAGCTGCCGCCGCCGAAAGAGGGCGATCGTAACGCACCGCTGAAAGCCATGCTGGTGGATAGCTGGTATGACAGTTACTTGGGCGTTATCGTGCTGGTTCGCGTTATCGACGGTGTGCTGAAAAAGGGCCAGACCATCCGCATGATGGGTACAGGCGCGAAATATCCGGTTGAACGCACGGGCGTCTTCACGCCGAAAATGGTTCAGATGGATGAACTCGGACCGGGTGAACTGGGCTTCATCACCGCTTCCATCAAGGAAGTGGCGGATACCCGCGTCGGTGATACAATCACCGAAGACCGCCGCCCGACCGAAAAGGCTCTGTCCGGTTTCAAGCCTGCGCAGCCGGTTGTGTTCTGTGGATTGTTCCCGGTTGATGCTGCCGACTTTGAAGACCTGCGCGCTGCGATGGGCAAGCTGCGTCTCAATGATGCGTCGTTCTCGTTTGAAATGGAAACCTCTGCGGCACTGGGTTTTGGCTTCCGCTGCGGGTTCTTGGGGCTTCTGCATCTTGAAATTATTCAGGAACGTCTTGAGCGTGAGTTTGATCTCGACCTGATCACGACGGCGCCTTCGGTTGTCTATCGCCTGAATATGCAGGACGGTTCGCAGAAAGAGCTGCACAATCCGGCTGATATGCCGGATGTGGTCAAGATCGAAGCGATTGAAGAACCGTGGATTCGCGCAACCATCATGACGCCAGATGATTATCTCGGTGCGATCATGAAGCTCTGTCAGGAACGTCGTGGCCTCCAGATCGATCTGACCTATGTTGGCCCGCGTGCGATGATCACCTATGATCTGCCGCTCAACGAAGTCGTGTTCGATTTCTATGATCGCCTGAAATCGATCTCGAAGGGCTATGCTTCGTTCGACTATAACCTCTCGGATTACCGTGAAGGCGATCTGGTTAAGATGTCGATCTTGGTGAATGAAGAGCCGGTTGACGCGCTTTCGATGCTGGTTCACCGTTCGGCTGCTGAAAAGCGTGGCCGCGCGTTGTGTGAAAAGCTCAAAGAGCTGATCCCGCAGCATATGTTCAAGATACCGATTCAGGCAGCCATTGGTGGCCGTATCGTTGCGCGCGAAACCATTTCGGCCCTGCGCAAAGACGTGACGGCCAAGTGCTACGGTGGCGATATTTCGCGTAAGCGCAAACTTCTGGACAAGCAGAAGGAAGGCAAAAAGCGCATGCGCCAGTTCGGCAAGGTGGAAATCCCGCAAGAGGCCTTCATTCAGGCCCTCAAGATGGGTGATGATTGATCCTGGGTTTGTTTTAAAGAGGCGCTTCGGCGCCTCTTCTTTTTTATAATATTACTTTATTATCTTTAAAGGAGATATTTATGTTTGGACTGCTGAGAGCTGCAATCGAGTTCTTAAACTCAGCCCTAAATCTTTTTGTGAACCGATCAGAGAAGCAAGACGAAAGCCGCCGAACGAAAGAGCAGCAAGCTTGGCAGTGGTTGGATTATCACTTGCCTGCTCTAGAAAACGCCGCGCAAGATGCATATTCCTTCATCTTGAAGAAGTCATCTGCGCAAGTTTTGCTGGATTATGCGGGAGCAACTTATCCCTTTGTTGAAAAGCTGAGTACTTTCCCATCAGACGACCGAAATGCCATCAAAGTCAATTTTCTGAAGCTTCGTGGTAAAGAATCCAAGAGAGGCTGGGCCAAGTGCAATTCTTATGTGAAACTATGGCGAAAATGCGTGGGACAGTTTCCTGCTGATTTGCCTGATTTGCCATACGATATTGAGAAGTTTGACAAGGTTTATCGAGTCTTTGTTACGGTGACCGGAACGAAGTAAGACGGAGGTACTGAAAATGTTTCCCGCAATCTCCATCACCTACTGCACGCAATGCAATTGGATGCTGCGGGCAGCGTGGCTGGCGCAGGAGTTGTTGCAAACGTTCGGACAGGACTTGAGTGAGGTGGCGCTGCGGCCCGGCACCGGTGGCGTGTTTGAAATCCATCTTTATATGCAGAACGGTCAGGACGAATTGATCTGGGAGCGCAAGCGTGATGGTGGTTTTCCCGAAGCCAAGGTGTTGAAGCAGCGCGTGCGCGATCTAGTCTGGCCTGATCGTGATCTCGGACATTCGGACAGCAAGCCAAAGCCGGAATAAGATAAAGCCCGCAAGTTGCGGGTTTTTGTTTATCTAAGTTGCAATCGAAATTGCTCTTGCTTGATCACAGAACGCACGCTTGCGTTATCGTTGATATTGCACAGGTTCGCATTTTCTTTTGTGCAGAAAAACCCAATAAATTGCCGCCCGAGTGAACGTTAGGCTTGTCAGCCGCGATAGGAGCGCTTATGCCAATTATGTAACGATATTACATAACAAATTGATGCAAGAGAGAGAACAAATATGGTAAAATTACTTGCTTCGCTTGGCTTTTGCGCGGCTATGGCTGTTTCAGCTCCGGCCCTGGCAGAGACAAAGGAAAAAGCGGTGTCCAGTCACAATCATTCTCATGATCACGCCCCTAAGCAGGATAAGAATGTTTACAACGGCTATTTCGAGGATAATCAGGTCAAAGACCGCAAGTTGTCCGATTGGGAGGGCGATTGGCAGTCAGTCTATCCCCATCTGAAGGATGGCACGCTTGATGCGGTATTTGCGCATAAGGCAGAGCATGGCGATAAGAGTGCCAAAGAATACAGCGATTATTATGAAATCGGTTATCGGACGGATGTTGACCGTATCGTTATCAAGGGTGATGAAGTGTCCTTTTATACAGGGGGCAAGGCCTCATCTGGCAAATATGTAAGCGATGGCTATGAGATTCTAACCTATGCCAAGGGCAATCGCGGCGTTCGCTTTATCTTTAAAAAGGTCGAAGGCGATAGCACAGCGCCTGACTATATGCAGTTTAGTGATCACCGCATCGCACCAGAAAAGGCTGATCACTATCACCTCTATTGGGGCAATGATCGTGCGGCTTTGCTTAAAGAAGTTACGAACTGGCCAACATATTATGCTTCTTCACTCAGCGGCAAAGCTATTGCGCATGAGATGATGCATCATTGATTATCTGATCTGCAAACAGAGAGAAAAAATCAAAGGCTGAGGCACGAAAAGTGCCTTGGCCTAGGTTATGTTGACAAAGTGAGGTAGCCGTATTTTGACGGCTGCGATAGCGAGGAACGCCTCAAAAGATTTTCTGGTTTTATCTTATCGTGTGGCAATGCGACCGAATTGTTTTAGTATGTTGAACATACGCTCAATGCGGTTGCGATCTTTGTAAGCTCGGAAGTCACAGGCGGGCGGGTCTTTCCGGTTCGCTTTGGGCAGAATAACGGGCTTTATGCCACTGCACGCAAGAGCGTTCCGAAACTATCGCCATCATACCCTTTATCAGCCAGCAATAGTCTGGGCTTCTTCACAGGTATAGACATCAATTCTGCGACAGCATTGTAATCCGAAGCTTCTCCGCCTGTCAGGATAAAGCCAAGAGCGCGTCCCATCGGTAAGATCACCACGCACCATCACTGCCTCCTAAAAGACAGTCTTGAATCATGCTTTAGTTGATTTTGGAATCCACTTTGTCAACGCGACCTAGCTGTGTCAGTCATTCTTACTTCCTCATTAGTCAGGTGCATTCAATTTTTCGTACGCTTCAAATAGCGCGGAAACGAGAACGCCATTTATGCGCATTCCTGTCAGATCCGCATCCTTTATGTCGGCATCCACAAGTGTGACGCCGCTGATGGTAATACCAGTCATGTTAGCGTTTGTGATGCTTATGCCGGTCATGTTTACATCATTGAATTTCGCTTTGCTCAAAACCGCGTAGAATCGTGCTTCTGACAGATTTACTCCGTCGAAATTGGTGCTGGACATATCTGCGCGGTGATAATGCTCGCCCTGCAACTGAGGTCCGTCGAATGGGGTGTTCTTTGGCGTATCACTCATGTTGGCGTATCCTCATGTTAATTCATCAACGATTTCAGTTTGCACTATAGCACCTGATTATCAACGGCTAACAAATGGACGAACGTCACGAGCGTCATGGAGTTCTACTGGGTCTCCTGAATTTTAAGGATGGGTCTGCGCAAAGTTGCGCATACCCCTATATTCCTGCCGGTATAATCTCGACGCCATACAACCACGATTATATCGGATTATTGTGCGCGCTAATCAAAACGGTGTAGTGGCGGATCGTGACACACCATTTTATTTTTGCTAACGATATCACTGTCAGTCTCTGGGAGAGTTGCGATGAATTGCGGACGATGTGGCGATGAAGCCTGCAAAGAGGGTTTGAAATGTTTAAGCTGCGGCGCTGAATATCGTCGTAAGCGGTTTCTTCTGTTCTCAACCGTTTTGTTGAGTTTGATTATTTCCGTTGGTTTCCTAGCGAATTGGTCAGGTTACGTGCCAGTCGTGTTTTGGATAGCCTTACAATTACCGCTGACTGCCTTGATGTATCGTGCATCTCGCAAATCTTGGCGAGTGAGACCGGTTAGTTAAAGTTTCGATTCTTTGTGTTTCAACCCCGCTTACTGCGGGGTTTTATTTTTGGAGCGATTGATAACCGCCAAACTTCTCGCTCTCTGCCTTTATCATCATCTCCGCATGCGCATTACCTAACAGCGTCACACAGCGCTGAATTTGCGGACCAATACGCGCGCACGCGCGAGGCTTCACCGATTTATCTGACATCATATCGCCAGAGAAACACCGATTTAATTCCGGTCATCACGCGAGCCTAAGCTGGAGAGGGTCTCTCCAAATTTGGAGACACCCGTTTTCATGGCTTTCACTAAAATACTACGATTTACTGGGTGTCCATTTTGAGCAGTGCGAGCGGGGATGGGGTTTTGAGGGTTTTGAAGGTTCCGCTTCTGGCGTATTTGATGTTTTTTCGACAAGGCAGAGAGCGCTAAAATGCCGCCGCATAACAGATCATATTCCGGCAAATTCCAGATAGGTTTCAAGGCTACCAAAATGTATTGGGGGAAATATTGGAGAAAGAAACATCCCCACTAAGGGAAATCTCTAATATTTTCAATTATTTACTGAAAAAGAAATGGCGCACCCGAAATGCTCCAAACCAATTTCTAACTAATTGAAATGATTGGAAAACTGGCGACGAATTTTGTGCGGTGGGGCGCGTAATGTATTGCAAAATGTGGCACAAAAATCAGCAATTAATTTAACCTAACACACTCAATAGATAGTCTCAATATTTGCAGATTGCCCCTGTGGATAAGGGGCGCTCTGCCACATTGATTTCAGTTGCCGCAGTCTACTTCCTCTTTGATCTGCTCGACTTCGTCCAATGTGCGGCACACGTTCTCGCAAGGGATACCATCGCCATCTCTGTCCGCCTGGCTGTATCCGTTGCACCACATTATCACGGCTTCCTTACATGAACGAGCTGCCTTACAGCTCGCTCGAGCTGCTTTCACGATCGGCGATGTTGTCTGCGGTGCCGTCAATGCGGCGGGTTGCAGTTCAGGGTTTCGCTGCTGCTTACGCCAATCCCATGGCATTTGAAATTCACCGCTCCAAAGCCCTCTCTTGGAAGATCGTGCCTCCTGTTCGTTTACGCTATAACGGCCGTCAGAATATTTCGTGTACTCTACCGCCCAACCACGTCTGACCATCTCTTGATTGATATCGACGCCATCAACGAAGCAAACAGCTATCGCGCGGCCATATCGATCAGTGTCCAGTTGCTCGCACGCAGCCCGGCCATTCCTTCCAATAATTTCTGCCAGGGCGTCGGCAGCCTTCGATCCACACAGATAGCGGTCTCCAAGTTCATTCAGACAAGGCTGCTTGCCTTCAGGCGCGTCGATCCCGTACAAGCGCACTCGTTGTTTCATACCTTCGATAATGATTGTATCGCCGTCGACGACGGTAGCTTTGCCTTTGAAATCGGCCGACACTGCCGGCCAGGCGATCAAACACAATAATGCTACTGCAACTTTAAGCATGAACTCCCCCTCACGTCGGCGCTGACCGATTTCATCGGCGCCACCTTTTGCCCACCGGCAACATGCATCTAGCCAAATCAAGTTGCAAGCTGGGCAGATACGGTGAGGCGGATGCAATCAGCCTCTAGTGGCTTGATCGCTGGCTTTCAAATGATCGGGTGTATGTCGCTTTAAAACCCGGGCTCTGTGCCGCAACAATAGCCGTCGCGTACCCCGAAGCTCCACAACCTTATCCCAGGCTGCAAGTGCGAAAAGCGCATTGCCCGAACAAAGAAGAAGCTGTTGCACGTGGAGATTATGATCGTCCCACTGCTCAATGTGAAATTCCATATCGTGATAAACTGGAAGACCGTAAGTCCCCATCTCGGATACCTTTCCATTGTATCGCGAGCATCACCGCCGGCAGCTATATAGGCTGATCATTCATACAGCGCCAGTGGACTACGTCGAGAATTGGTGTGATCTTGTGAATGACACACGTTAAGGATCATGGCTCATGGAGAATTTCGACGGTATCGCGGCAACATTACTTTCCTCGACCGCGACCTTTGCAGCATTAGTCTCTCTGCTCAAGCGTAAGGCGATACTATCCGATGAGGACGAGCGTGAAATGTACGAGCATGCGCTATTGTTGCTGGAAACTAGTCAGGCTGACGAACCTGACTGCGGCCCTATATATGAATTGGCTCGTAACGTTATCGAAGAACAGTTGAAGTCTCACGGGGAGGGATAAGCATGTGCGGACGCTTCACCCAGACATACACTTGGGCTGAGATACATGCCATGTATAATCTTATTCCTTCCACGCCGCGCAATCTTCAGCCTCGGTACAATATCGCCCCTACGACCCAGATTGGCGTCATTACACAGGACGGACAGAGTCTCGCATACTCTGAAATGCGTTGGTGGCTGGTTCCGTCATGGTGGTCAAAGGATTTGAAAAGCGTGCCAGCAACGTTCAACGCTCGGGCGGAAGACATTGAACAAAAGCCGATGTTCCGAAACGCAATTAAACGAACCCGTTGTTTGATCCCTGCTTCCGGCTTCTTCGAATGGACAGGTGATAAGTCCGACCGCAAGCCATGGTTCATTTCGGCTACTGACGGCAAGCCGCTGACATTTGCAGGACTGTTCGACACTTGGAAAGATCGCAGCACTGGCGAAGAGGTCCAAAGTTGCACGATCATTACGTGCGGCGCGAATGCCTTCATGGAACGCATACACAATCGCATGCCCGTTATACTTGATCAAAAAGATTGGCGTGATTGGCTCGCCCAACCGCGTACGGATTTGCTTAAGCCCGCAAATGATGACGTACTTCAGGCATGGAGAGTATCCACGAACGTCAATTCCAGTCGCTATCAAGGTGAAGATACAATGGAGGAGGTGCCGGAATGAGAGGACCGAAGCAAGCAGGTGACTATTCAGATCGGGATATCGATTGCCAACAGGACATGGCCGAGGGGTTCACCGATCGTTTCGACAGGGAGCTATTGAGTGGCAACGGTCGGCCGACTGCCATCAGGGAAGGCTTAAGAGCCACCCAACAGGTCGAATGGAACGACGTGGTAACAGACGCCGTCAATGCAGGTTGGTCAGAACAAGAGGCACAGACAGCGCTATCTATTGTCGTTGACGGGATTCTCCGCGGCGAGGCTGGTACTGATCCCGATGAGTAAAACGCAAAAAAGCCCCGACGCCGAAGCGCCGGGGCAATATCCTTGGGATGATAAATTATTAAACTGGTTGCGTGAGTAGGGACGTTCCAGAGGTCTCGACAGCTTGAAAATGCATTCCGAAGTAAAAGCCTATTAGTAGCAACACGGTGGAAATGATCGCTACGACCCACCATTGCGCTTTGATCTTCAGGCCGTCCGTCGTTATCTGAGGGCTGATTTGCATCAGACTGAACGCTGCTATGTGGCAGGCGCGGCCGAATTGCGATTGTGCAGAGCCAATCCAGTCCGGCGGCTGACCGTTGAAGTTCCACCAAAGTCCATACATCCCTGAAGAAGCTGAACCTATGGCGAAAAGGAAAACGGCTACTACAGCTAAGTGGCTACCTCGTCCTCCGTCTGGTCCGTAATGTCTTTCTTGCTTGAACAAGACTCGGTAGGCAGGAGGCGTATACTGGTAGAAAGTCATTACCGATGCGCAAAGCAAAGCAAACGATAGCGCGCTTGAGAGGTAGGGATTAGGAACCAAGGGCGCCAACATCCAGAACGCCAACGCGATCGAAAAGGCGAGCCACAGGAGGCGATTATTTTTTACGTTTGCCACTGTCAGCCTCCACTAGGATCATTGCGTGGGTCATGTTGCGAAGGACGCGGCTCGCAGACGTTACTATCTGCTCATGCTGGCGTACCTCGGCCTGTAATTCTTGTTGTGTAGACTGAAGGCGCTCACGCTCATTCGAAAGCTCGCTTTCCAGATTTCGGCGCTGCTTAACCGCCTTCGGACCTATCGCTAGTTTTTCGAGAAACGTTGAGAAGCTCATACGCGAATCCTTTCCCGAACGAGCTCGGACAATCTTGCGATGCCCTCAGCATTGTTGCGAGCTTGGTCCGCCAGTTTCACAACTGCTTCGCCAGTAGCGCGGATCTGCTCGGTATTTGCGCTTACGATCGAGCGTGTCGCTTCGCTTTCGGATGCGAATTTACGGACGTCCTCCAAATGCGCTTGTTGCGCTTCGGATTTTTCCTTGAGGATGGATTTTGCCCAAAAGAACATGGCGACAATGGCCGCCATCATAATCACGAGCAGCGAGCCTAAGAGAGGGTCATAATCCATAAGGCTCTTGCCGGCCGAGATGAGAGATGCATCGTTCATGGTAGCTCTCCCGGAAGGCAATAGGCTTTTCTCGCAGCATTATTCGCGCGAACTTCCAACTGCGTCTGTGGTGCATCGACACTAGAATAAGTGACGGGCTGCCAGGCTCGGCAAACATCTTTTGCGATTCCTGCCTCAGTCCCGACGGAACTCGTCGTCAAGTTCGGGGTGCACCCGACCAGCAAGAACGTCGTCGCGAGCAGCGACAGCGCGATCAACACGCTTGGAATGGATGTTCTCGATTTCATTGAGGACGGCTTTCTCTATGTCGGACCTTTCGGCTCGCCGCGCGAAATACGCAGCGAGCTTCAGGAGCAGGGTCAGGATCGAGAGCGAACTCATTTGTCGCTTATGACCGCAGAGACCTTTGGAGCCAGATGACGCTCAAGATCTTCAGGAGTGAGACCGAAATACTTTACGGCGTCTGGCACAGAATCGATAACGAACTTGACGCCACTTGCGAGTGCTGCATTTCGCAAATCAACCTTCACCCCGTTCGGAGTGGCTTTTGCGACAGCGTAGCGCGCACCGTTCATGAGAGCTGATTGCAGCGCTTCGCGGTGATTGGCTTCGATGGTGATGCCTGTCCAATCGCTCAGCTTCTTTGTTGCCCAGGTGATGGCGGCGGTGATTACTGCACCGAAGAATGCCAGCAAATAAGGAGTGAACTCGGCAATCAAGGAATCGAAATGCACGACCGTCGTTTTATCCGCCACCTCTTGGGCTACAGCGATAAGTGGCGCAATGAGAATTGCGATTACAGACAAGACGAGGAAGGCGAGGGCTTTGCTGATCATGATTTTCTCCATAAAAAAAGACCGCTAAAGCGGCCGCTGTGTTCACTTGATTGTTGCTTCCATCTCGTCAGCAAGATCTCGAAGCTTCTTGGCCATATCGCGCATGGGGTTTGGCACAGCGTCGACTTCGGTTTTTGGTCCGTCGATCAGGTCTAGATCGGCGCGGTTTGCCCACACACTGTAGCCTGCAGGTGTTTCGATCTGGACGCGCGCGCCGTCGGCCAACAAAACTTCAACATTGGTTCCCTTCGGCAGCTTTCCAGTAGGCGCTCCGGCTTTGGTCGAACTGGTTGGCACTTCCTTATTCGCCGCGACAATCGCGCCTTTCGGGAACGGCTCTAGCGCGGGCTCTACCTTTTCAGACATCGCAAGCGTTAAATCCGATCGCATCAGCGCTCCGATCGCAGCGGCGCCAGTTTTCTTGTCAAACACAAGGCGAGTGACATCCCACTTATTCCGTTGTGTAATCCCGAGGTTGGCTTGCACTTCAGCGTGGAAGAGAACTGTCTTCGGTGTGACTGGGATCTTGTAGAAGGCTGCCAGCTCAGCGGTTACCTTGATGAAGCTTTCCCATTGCGTAGCAGTGATCGGATATTTGCCCGGGTTAAACGGCGATTCAACAGATCCAGCCATCGCGCACATTGAAACGCCTATCGAATCCGTATTGCAGTTAAGCGTGTGCGCTGCGTAGCCATCCTTGATGGACCCGGAATTGCTGGCGATCGATGCATCTCCTCGGATGACAGATCCGTCACCCTGGATCAGGATGTGATAGGCCTTTTTATCCGTCGCATTCGCTGTATGCGTTCCAGCTGTCCAATGACAGATGATGCGTTTCATCGGGACGGCCGGCATCCATTGCGCTAATACAAGCGACATTTAATTCTCCTGATTTTTAAAGGAAAGCCCGCCCACTCAGGGTGGAAGGTGAGTGAGCGGACACGTCTTGGCCTATGGATTCAGCCAGACCTAAAACAGTGGGTTCAATCCCAAAGTGTCTTGAAAGCTTTTGCCTGCTCTTCCTGCGGGATGGCTGGCAGGATGATCCTCACGCCGGCCGGGAGGACAGGACCAAATGCTAAAGAATCCGGGTTGGCCTCCAAGAGCGCCTCGGTATTCTTGCTATGCTTCCCGTAATAGACGTAGGCGATGTCATCGAGCTTATCACCATCAACGGTGATATATACCTTTTCGCCTTTGATATTCGTGAAGACACGGTTCAGCATGATCTCACCTATCCTATGTTAGAACCCGGATCGCCCGTCAGGCTTGGAACGCCGGCTTCAACAACCGGACTGCGTGACGTAGCACCAGAAGGATTAGACTTTTTGGCTGTCGAAGATCGAGTACCGCCAGATCCGCTACCGCCCTGACCATCAGCAGAGTTCTTCTCATTCGCCTCTGTGCACGACAGAGATGTCGAATAAGCTCCGCTGGCAGAGAAATTGTGAACGACCGTCTTTGTGGACCAGATCCCGTCGACGTTCGATCTACACCCGCTGGCGACCGTTTGCGCCCCCGCCTGTGCGAAAGGCTCGCCGTTTATTTCAAACGTCGCCTCTTTGCTATCGCGCACAAGCTTCTTTGCCTGCGACTTGGCGGAGCGCTTTGCTTCCTCTGCATCCTGATGAGGCGTACGGATGACGAACTTAGGGCCATCCATCCCCGTATCCTCGGACACGGTCTTCTTTTCATTCTTGCCTCGGTCGTAATACGAGGCCTCGACATTCGAGTGCTTCGGCTCATCTTTTTCAGAAACAGAATAACTGAGAAGATTCTTGCCCCGGGCAGCGATAATGTCAGGGAGAAGCTCGCCGCTTGCAGTCATTCCGCTACCGCGATCGACAACGACAGCTCTTCCGGTCTTGATGGTGATTGATGCATTGAGCTTATCGCCAAGGCGCGTCATGAACTCGAGGGAGTTTTCCTCCGTTTGCGCCTCGTAGGTGTTAACCACCACCTTGATGCTTTCGGATATGACCAGCTCCAGCCCAACCTGCTTTGCGATGAACGAGAAGATGTCGCCGTAGGTGGCGTAATCTTTCTTCGGGAAAGCTTTAGGCTCTCGCTGCTTGGCCAGAGACTTCGCAGCAACTGACTTGGCCTGAATAGTTATCTGCTGCGGGAACCCTGAGAACACGACAGAGTCAACGGAGAAGTCACCGAAGTTTCTCATCTGCCCTTCATAGCCACCGACTGGCGTAAGGATGGCACCTGTTTTCGGAGCTTCGATAGATCCGTCAACATCATCGATGACAAGATTGAGTGTGTCAGACTTAGAGCCAATGTTGTCGGTGATGGTCATCGAGACGCCAGATCCAGCAAGGCGGGATGTGATGTCTACGCCATTCGCGCTGATGGTGAATTTAGGTACTGGCATTAGAAACCAATCCTCAATGAAACATTGAGCGTGTTATCCGCTCCGATGTTACCGGAAAGCGAGATCCCCCCAGCTGACAGGGCGATCGCAGCCATTCGCGCTGGAGACTTATCGTACCGTTTTAATGCAAGCGTCACGGTTATCGTCTGCGGCACGCCTGCGGTGTCGAACAATGTCTCTTCATTGCTTACCGACGTTGCGAGCCACTGGCCGAATATGTTCTGTCCTGCAGGGTTCATATGCACGAGCTGGAGAGGCGTCTGTGCGTTCGCTGCCTCTCTCACGCCTGCAAGCTGTGCCAACCCCCGGCCGTTGAAATGCCGGGGGTGAAATGTTGACGAAAGGGTAATCTCTTCCGATGCCGGACCAAGGCGATGCAAGAGCGGCGCTGCTCCGATGACAGCCTGTTCGCTCATACGCGGCGTAACTGACCGACTGATTGTTTCGACCGAGTAATTCGGTACTGTGAACCTGTACGGTCCCCACGCCATAAGCATTATGCATCTCCGTAAGATACGTTTCCGAAAACAGTTTGCAGAGATCTTGAAAGCTTGGCTTCCAGTTCCGCTGCTGCCTGCGAGACACCTCTTTTGATGGCGGCTTCGACAGAAGCAGGATCGCCATTTTTAACTTCGACCTTGATGTTTATTGGTGCGCTGACGCTTACCGTCGTGCCACCGCCACCGAGTTGTCCGATCTTGTTGTGCGGGATGATTGTGCCGTCAGAGCCGGGAGAAAATAGTTCCTGCCCACGTTCGTTGACCTCGTAGATGCCACCGGCTTTTACTGGGCCACCGAGAGCACGTCGGCCGTCAAGCTTTGGATCCAGAGATCCACCTGACGATGACACGCTTGCCCCGCCTATACCTCTGACCGCACCCGAAACCTGTCTAGCCAACGACAATGCTCTTTCCAGACTTGCCGTATCAACGAGCGGTGTTCCTGTAACAGATAGTTCGGTCTTGATCTGCTCTCCGATAGCCGATGCCTTAGCTTCCGCTTCGGCGCCACCCGTCGACAATGCTTGGATATAGGCTTGGATTCCCTGCTGTGCCGCGGCCGGCCACGATGCTGTCATGGCGCCGAGATCATTTGCAGAGCCGTCAGCCCCGGCCTTTGTCTTCACGCCCATATGGCCTTTGAGGGTGAAGTTTGGGTCCGCCGCATCACCAAGAAGAAATTTCTTCCATGAAGGTGTGCCGCCACGTTCAGCTTTGTTGACCCCGGCCTGAGCGGTCATGCCATAGAGCTTGATGATGTCAAAAAGGCTTGGCGCATATAGAGCTGACTCTTGGCCGAGTTGTTCCTTTTTCACTTCATCGAGATAGCGAGCCGTTTCAATAACGCCAACGGCTCCTAGAGCACCGGACGCCAGGCCTTTGACGCCAGTTCGGGGAGTTTTCCCGCCTCCGGGAATGACGGCGGGTCCTTTACCGCCACCTGCTTTCCCGGCACCACCACCACCGAAACCTAGAACGCGGCCGATGATGCCTCGAGTGGCACGCATCGCTGCGTAACCACCGGCGGCCAGAGCAAGGGCACCCATGACTTCGATTACCCGGCGCGTTGTCTGGCTTAACTGAGTGAACTCAGACGCAAGGTGATCGACAGACTTTAAGATGCCGCTGATCGGAGTTCCCCAGTCTTCAACCATCTTGATGAGTGCGGTTTCAATCGCACCTGTCGCGCGGGTGAAGTCACCGTAAAGGCCTTCATTCGCTTTCACACCAATCGTATTAGTGATGCCTTCCGGGGTATTGTTCATCAGCTCCATAGCCTGAAGAAATTCAGGCAGACGCTTGGATAAAATACTGGCACGAGCGCCCTGTCTCTGCGTGAAGAACGCATTGAGCTGTGCGATCGTTGGATCTGTCTGCAGGATGTCCATCAGCAAGCGTTCGGTATCCACGCTCTCAGCGCTGAACTTGTGGAAGTCACCAAGTTTCTTGGCCACATCCTTCTTATCCTTGGCTGACATCTTGCCGAACATTGGTTCGATCAGATCCATGATACCGGAAGTAAACATGCCTCTGTCGCTGCCGACTGGCAGATCCTCACCCAGCTCTTCGTTGAAGAATGTTTCCTCATCAATGTACTTGGTGATTTGATCCTGGACATCCTGTGTCAGACGGACACCGAAGTTTTCCTGGATCATCTTCGCTATGCCGCGCACCTTGAAGGCGTCCGGCTGCGTTACGTAATCGTCGTAATTGAGCCCCATGCTCTGGAGGGCGATACGACCGGGGTTGGTTGGAGATGCAAGTTTTGCTGAGGCGGTACGTGCGAACACACCAGCCTCGTCACCCTTATAGCCAGCCCGACGCAACACGACGCCCATGGCATTGGCAGTCTGATCTTTAAGGCCAGCGCTTTGCATTGCTGCGCCGCCATAGCGGACATACTGGCGTACGTCGCTGTCATCCATTCCTGCGTTCTTAGCCATCCAGACCAATGAATCCACGAAGCTGTTGATCTTCTTCACATCAGTCAGCGGGATCTGCCGTATCTGGGACGCACTTCGAATGGTTTCCGTTGCCTCTTCGAGAGTCACGCCCATAGCCAGCGCATAGTCAGTGATCGGCTGCATGGCGTTCATAATCGCGCCGGAGTCACGGATGCCGCCCTGGAGCAAACCAACCTGACCTTTTACGACGTCAGCATTGGTGAAACGGGTTTCGTAACCGATCTTCTCCGCCTGCGCATTCATTGCCGCTTTACCGGCCGCGTCAAACACATCGTAACCAAGCGCATCTCGATACGACTTAGCCTGATCGTAAGATACAGTGTCCATGAAGGCGTTGCGTGCAATACCACCAGCTCGGTGCATCGCATATCCGCCTGCGGCGCCGGCCGCCACTCCTGCTACAGAGGGACTGCGGCTACCACCGCCACCACCACCACCTGGGCGCGGTTGCGGCTTGCGGTTCTCACGCTCCATCTCACGCATTTTGCGGATGGTTTGTGACATCTCCTCGCGGACTCGGCGCTGAGAAGAGCTGATCCTCGATCGGCTGGTTATGCTGTAAGACCTGAGAGCCTGCTCCGCGGAGCGGACGGCTGATCTTTGTTCGTTGAATGCTGTGGTTGCAGACTTTAGCGCACTGCGCGCCGTGCGCATTTCGGCATTCATCTTTGCCGTCGGTTTGGTGACGGCCGCCAATGCGTCCTCGAGACGCTTGGCATGAGCGCGAGCTTCACGGAAGCTGCCGTATGTCTGGGCTAGTCCGCGACGAAGTTGACTAAACTCGCCCACCGCCGCTGCTTTACGACGTAGATAGTCGAGCTGGTTGCCGAGGTTCTTTGCCCCGGCAACACCGTTCTTGCCAAGTCTTCCGATCGCAGTTTCAAGACCTTTGAGGGCTTCAGATGTTTTCTTCGACGGTCCTGTTACGGAATCGATCAGCTGGAGACGAAGAGTTGCGATACGGGATGCCATAATGCCCACCTATTTAACTTGGATGGCTTCACCCCAAAGCTCAACGAGTTCGGGGAAAGTCATGTCCAAGATGGATTCAAATGAAACCCCGCCATGGCTTTCCTTCATCACCTTGAAAGCCAAGGTTAACCAGATGCCGATGTTTGCAGGGAGGGGTCTTCTTGCGCCGTCTCCGTCTCGTCCGTATCCAGATCCGTAGTCTGGATCCCATTCGGGGCCACCGCGGGGAGTAACGTAGACTGTGCGAAAAAACCCTCTTGCGCTGCCTCGACACGTTCGCCGTCAATGAAGTCGAGAGCACCGATGACAATCGTCGGAACGCTCATCCATGGCATGTCGACATCATCATCCGCGCCGGGACCATGTTCTTTCACAGCTTCGGCGCACGCGGTGATATAACTGCGCCACTCACGTAGCGATGGCCGTCTGATGGTGATCTGGTCAATTCTTACCCCGTCGTATTTGATGGGAAAATTCAGAGGCAGCACCATGCGGCGCTTCCCGTCCTCGTCAATGATGAGAGGAGGGGACTTCGCAGCTGCCTCTTTCTGCTTCTTTGTCTTGTCCGCGTTGCGAGCTTCCACCCTCGCGATTTCCTCTCTGCTGAGAGACGTCGTGACCTGGTTCATTCCTACTCTCCATCACTGCGCCCCGGCCTTATCGGCCCAGGGCTGTGTTCAGTTCTGCCAACTGGTCAATGCCGTCGATGATGCGTTTAGGTGGCCAAGCCTGAACCTCGTGCACGACATCCGAGCCTGCTTCGTAGCGCATGTATTTGATTGAGTTCATGATGAACTCAACGCCGCTCTTTTCTCCACGCTGCCAGCGATCACGAGAGTTGCCATTTATGGCACCTTCAACGATGCAGACGTGAGGGATGATGCCGCCGTCGAGTTCACTCAACATGCCGCCACGAAATGTGACGCGAGTTGTCCGACCGGGACGTAGCGCCATGCGCTTCATGATGTCTGGGTTGTGGCCCGCCATCTTCACAGTAACCTCGAGAGCTTCAATGGCCGACATCGCCTGATTGACGCCAAGGTCCATACCGCCGCCGCGATATTCCTGTGTCATCGGACGCGGAAGAGGCAGATCCACTTCTTCCGTATCGATACCGAAATCGAGGCTATCCAAGAACATGGTGAAGCCTTGCAAAATATGCCGCATTGGATGATCTCCTTATCGTGCGGTTTTGATTATGCTGTCTGGAGAGCGGCCCCAGCCATACGGGCGATTTCACGAGCGGCGTTGTCTGCAAGCACCGTGTAGTAACCGGTGTTGCGGGAGAACATGAACGTGATGTGCTCGATCGGAGCTGGCGCCTCTGCGTCATAGCTGATGTAGAGATGACCTGCCGCCCACGATTCCTTGGTGTTCAAGCCGGGATCAAGCCATACGCGACCGCCGAGTGTTGCGCCCAAAGCCATCCAGCGACGGAGACCAGAGTTAACTGTTTCCGCGATGTCAGTAAGGTTCTGGAGGCTGAACGGCTTGTCGATGAATGGTTCAGATGCAATCTCGACGGAATCGATGATCGTGTCGTGAGCGCGGCGCACAGACCAGAAGTTTTTCAGCGAGTCCGACGAAGGAACCCTACTACCCCAAAGCTTAAACCCACCGCGTGGCGAGCGCACGATCGCGGCGATCGCGTTACGGTTGAGCAGCTGTGATTCCGCTGCAGGATCGGTGATCGAATGCTCGATAGGACGCGAGATCCCGACGATGCCTTCAACAACGTGGTTCGACGGGGAAACCCAGAAGCCTTCCTCATAATCCACGCGAGCCTGAAGGCCAGCCACACGGGCCGATGCCGGCTCGTTCACCACTTCCCCATCCTTGAACACTTTAACCAGCGGTTCGACGATGAGCAGGCGATCTGTGTCATAGTCTAGGCGGTCTTGGATCGCAGCAGACGTAGTGGTTGCCGTCGAATCCTTGATCACACCAGCGCGGAAGCGGTTGGCTAAAGTCAGGAACTCAACCGTTACTGGGTTGGCCACAGTGCCAAGCTCTGATGTAGCCGTTGCAGGGGTAGTTGCCCCGCCACCAGTCAGGGTGACTGTAGGCTTAGTCGTGTAACCGAAGCCCGGCTTGGTGAGAACAATTTCATCAACAACGCCAGTGGTTGAATTGATTGTTGCCACTGCTTCGGCACCAGAGCCACCGCCACCAGTGATCGCAACTGTCGGGGCTTCAGTATAGCCAGCACCACCAGCCGTTAGTTCAAGTGATGCAACACCGTCAACCGGGCGAATGGACATGAAGCCGGGGGCTGTGAGCAGCTTAGGCTTGAGGCCATGCTCCCCCTGCGCTGTGCGCAATGCGTGCATACCGGTGTAGCCTGTCGAGCTGCCGATGATGTTTGACATCGTCGCGTTTGCTGTTTGGCCTTGCTGCACGCGCACCACAAGAACGGTCTGCGACACACGACCGGACTGATCGAATATCCCTTCGATAGCATCACGAAGCGTTCCGGCAGCGCCGAGACCAACGACCGGGCCATTCGATCCGTAGATTGGGATGACCTTATTCAGTGGCCACAATGTTTCATCGGCATCAGGCGCGGTGCCGACCAGACCAATTATACCGGTGTCGATGGTTTCGACAGGGCGGGGGCCGTTATTCCGCTCGACCGTTTCAATGCCGTGAAGATAAATGTCAGTCATTGGATTCTCCGTGAAGTTTCGGCCGCAGCCGCAACAAAAAAGCCCGGCGGTAAAGCCGGACTATCGGGTTTGGGTACACGCCGCGATAAGACGGGTCAGTGTTGGTTAAAACGTGTGTGTTTCCTACTCCGCAAATTTACGTTGTGGTGGGAGTTAGAAATATACTATGAGGCAGTAAAGACGGGGGCGGTTTTGCAAAAGAACAAAGTAGTTCAGGCACTACGAGGGATAGCGGCACTGGCTGTTGTTATTTTTCACGCCAGCGCGTTGCTCGCTGGTTTATCCGATGAGGCTAGACGGACTTACTACGTTCCGCTCGCCTTCGCGGGTGTAGACCTGTTTTTCCTTATTAGCGGATATATTATCGCATCATCGGTAACGCGGTTCGGTAGCGGGTTGCGCGCGTCTGGAGATTTCATCGTTAAACGTCTAATCCGCATTTGGCCTCCTTATGCGATTGCGACCGCTCTATTCTGTCTCGCGTTCTTTCTGAAAAATGGTGACGGACCCACTGTTTGGGAAATCACTCAAAGTCTTCTTTTTATTCAGTTCGATAACACCCCGTCGCAATACGGCTTTGCTGCGCTTGTTGTCGGCTGGACGCTAAATTATGAAATGTTTTTCTACGTCCTAATGGCGGCTGGCTTGCTTGTTCGCCACCGTTGGGCCTTTATACTGTCGGCATTTGCGATCTTGCTTCTAGCCGTACCGCTTTGGCAGCAACCCGATTTGTCCTTCATTCAGCTTTTGAATGCGGAACGTTTGCAAGCCAACGCATGGGTATTCACTAATCCGTTATGCTGGCTATTTCTCGTTGGCGCTGCGTTTCATTTTGTGGAACGGAAGCAAGTTACGGTAAGCAATGGCTATGTCTTGTCTGCTGTGGCTGTTTTGGCCTTCGCCTTCTTCATGGCGTGTTACCTTTCACCAGCAATGAGCCGACACGGGCTTACTGGAATGGGCCTCGCGGTTGTTCCACTTTTCGCGGCAGCTATCCTGTCTAGAAGTGTGATTGAAAAGTTTGTACCTATGCCGCTCGTCTACTTGGGAGACATATCGTACGCGACGTACCTGACGCATGTGATTATGTTGAGCGTAGTAAAAGCAGCACTGGCATCGATATTAGGCGAAGGATTTGCGCTGATGCTTGTTTCTATCGCTGTCTCTGTCGTCGTGGGAGCGCTCTACTACTCGATTATAGAGCGCCCCATTTCGGCGGTACTTACTTCGCTTCTGAACAAGCGTCGATCTCGCCCTGCAAGAGCCGCTGTTTAAAGTTTGGCAGCGTCTCTCCAAAAGGCGTCTTTCTGTTCCGGCACCCATTCGAGGGAAAGACGAACTGTCTCACTCAATGGATGCAGGCGATGAAAGTTTTGCGCCCCAACGACGAACATTTGTGCGTCGAAACGATCATCCTCGGTTGGCAGTTGGTCGATTATCGCTTGTAGTGGGGTCGGGATAATCCCGCCCTGCATCGCAGCAAGGGCGTCGGTTCGAGTGATAATCCCCATGACGGCAAGCTGTTGGAAGAATTGGCGTCGGCTGATTTCGTCAGGGATCGGCACTGGTTCTGGTTCTGGCTCAACAATTGCTGCGCCATTCCAGATTTTGCCGTAGACGGTTCCGCCGTGACCGCGCGTATATCCGAAGTCGCTATCGATCCCGATCAAATGGCCAGCGATTTGCGAGGACTGGAAGTCCGGTTCCATCGAGTAAATCCGACCATCATCATGCACAGCAATGTAAAACGGATGCGGGAACTCCTTCGCTAAGTCGAACCAATCATTTCCGTTGATATCTCGGAAAATTAGAACTGGTTGTTTACGCGGCTCCCCGAAGATTAGTTCGCCTTCTTCATCAAGTCCGACTGGTAGCGGAGGAAGCTCGATAATTTCCGTACTGGAAATGAATTTTCCGAAATCTCTCATTACCAGCCTCCTAATGCGCGCCAGCCTTGATTGGGTATGTATCTCTGTGGTTGCCTCGAATAAATATCGAGCACTTCCACATTGCGCTTTGATACTGCCGTCACCACGTAGCCAGATGCTCCCGTGATCGGCGAAGTTGCACTGCCTGTCGTACGCATTTCTTGCTGCAAATAGCCATCAAACCTCGTGTCACTAACACGCCAATTCAGCTGGTCTTGTATAGTGGCGAGGTTCCATCCACCAGCACCCAACGTGTTTGCGTAATTTGCTCCATCGGCCCAATTCGCTCCGCCGTTCGCTCTGCCGGAAATACTGACTGGCCAGTTATTGCCAAACCACGTCGCATCTACATTTAGCTCCAGCCCGCTGCCCCAGCCGATGCTAACGACGCCGCCGTTGAACTGCCGCACGGGCGTAAAGTCGAGCGCCTTTTGATAAATCGGATCAAAGTATGCTTTCAGCGTAGCTTTGATGTTCGCCCATGTTGATTTAAACATGGTCGAACTACCAGCTTCTACACCGGCAAAGAAATCTCCATCAGCAGGGGTTTGTTTTCCATTTGCACCGGCAACAGCTGCGCCTACTGTAGCGGTGGTGGGTTTTGGCACAGCATTAAACGCGGTGGATACCTTATGATCGACTTGCTCTTTTGTGTCATAATCCGTTGCGTCTGTAGACAAATAGGCCTCGACAAAATACTTGTCGCCTTGCTGCGGATTGTTGATTGTAATTATTGGACTGTTTTGAGTGTAATCATCATTCTCGCTGATCAAAGCTCCATTGATGAATACCAGGGCTGACGTAAAACCACCTCCGACGGTGATAACGCCATCGGGCTGAGGGCCGAAGATACCTTGCTCGAAGCGTCGACCGCCAATAGAAGTCGTCACAGTTGGGACATAACCGATCCCATCGTAAACGCGTGTGATGGACCCGTCCCACCATAATTGCCCGACGACTGGATTTGTTGGCGGGACAAGAGGCTCGGCAATCGCATCACGCAAGTTCGCATAAGCGGTTTCTGCCCCCTGCCGGGCACCGACAGAAATCTCGGCCGCGGTTTCCGAAGCGGCACGGTTAACTGCGACCGCCGCCCGATCTTCGCCTGTTACTTTTTTGTCGCTCGATACCTGTTCGCTTAGAGCCAGCGTTTGCTCGTAGTACGCTATTTGCAGCAAAGTTGCGCCGGGAAGGCTGGTAATGATCCAGTCTGTATAAGGACCACCTGGGCCCGTAATCTGCTCAAGCGTTATCGAGAGAGCGCCTGTCGAACGATTGAACGATTTCACTTTTGCTATTGCCCAATTCGCCACGGTGGATGCGCGCGAGAGCGCAAGGTATGGCGTGGGAGCAAAGAACTCTCTGTCAGCCGCCACAACGTTTAGGTTGAGCGTTGCAGCGTTCGCCAAAGTTGCTGAGGTATTCGACACGCAAATTACCGTGCCGCCCGTTACCTTCTGCTCAAACCTTGCGAGCTTAAGCGTGATGGACTCAGTACTTTCATCAAGGATCTGATCGGCCTGCTGCACGATAGGCGCAAGCTCTTGTTCGATCACAGTCAGGCCGCGAGCGATAATCGCGTCGGTGACTTCCTTTTGAATGTTGAGCTGTTCTTCGAGTGGAGCCAGTCTAGCCGCCACCGCCTCGATGAAGCCATCCCAAACGGCGGCACTCCAAGCTGTCCGCTTGGTCGAAAGGAAACTAGACAGGTCCGACATGTTATGCCACCTCGTAGGTCTTTACCGCGTCTTTGTCCTGGTCAATCAGGCTTTGCAAAGCGTCACCTTTGATGCGCGTGCTATTGGATGGGTTGATAACCAACCGACCGACTTTCACGCTTTTGGTGAGATCCACCTTGTAGAGCTTTTCAGGATCAATTTTCTTGTCTGGCATTTGCTTCATCCCAAGAGAAAGCCCACCGTTTTAAGGGTGGGCCTGGTTTCAAATATTATGGATATGCAACGCTTGTCGTGCTGGAGACAAGGAACACAGCCAACGCCGATGTGGTGCTGTATGTGGTCTTTCGTTTCCATGTCGATATCGCGGTGCCGAATGTCCATGTGAACGTCCGGCGGATAGAACCGTCTGGCTGCACTTCGTCTGTGACAGCTGAAGGTGCTGTTTCCGTACCAAAGCCGGCTCCGGTCAGCAGGCGACAGCTCAGGTCGTGGTTCACTTCGTCGTAATGCTCGAGGATTACGATCTCCATGATTTCCTTGACCGGACCCGGCGTCACAAAAGGTGTCGTGATATGGACACCGTCTCTGCGTGGTCGAGATACCGTTGCCTTTGACTGAAGCAGATTAATGCCAGGCATCAACTCGGTCGTACCAAGCATGACAATGCGAGCATTGATGTTGGCCGGAAGGTTCGCAAGAGGTGAAGCGCCGCTAACTACTTGGTCAATCGTGTGCCACACGGAGCCAATCTGAACTTCGTATGCAATGGCGCAACCATCGGGCACAGTCTGCCGGGTCACGAGATCGATACTGCAGATACCGCCGGAAAGGTTCCAAGGCTGCAGATTGACCGTGACACGTGGAGCAATGAACTCTGCGACCAACAGTTCAAAGCACGCATCAAGCGAGATACTGCCCTGTGACCATAGACCGTCAGTCGAGACGAAGAACGAACCCTGCGCATACTTATTGTTTTCAGCCATCGCCAACCAATGGTTGCCGGAGGTTATGACAAACCAAGCATATCGCTTACCACCTTCAAGGAACACAGGCTCGATCGCGAACCGTGTCTTGATCGGATGGATCTTAAGATCAGATGCCGAAACAGTTGTCGACGCATAGCAGGCTTCATAGTTCGGTGCGCCGTTCTGGAAGATCTCACACAATGCAAGGCGAACGTCACCGCCGCCGGCATCAACACGACTGAACATGAGGTTGACAGCTGTTACCCAACCCGATCGCGGCATCATGAATGTGTTGCCGGCGACCTGACCTGTGTACGAAGCTTGAACTACCGTCGCAGCCCAATATGGTTCTTCATAAGTATCGATGAAGATCTGACGCAGACGCTTGAACGAATGGTTCGGATCGCCGCTTGGATGTTGCTCCGAAAACTCAGCGTTGTATTCCACGCCGTCCTTATAGAACACACCCTTCACACTGTCGTAACGGCCGGTTTGCCACCAAGTCGCGTTCGTGCATACCACGAAAGGATCTCCGTAACGGATACGGGTTTTCGATGTCGTGTTGAGCTTGTACGAAATGGTCTGCGAACCACCGTTGGCAAGAGCGTGCTCTGTGGATCGCTCTACGATCGAGATCAGATTGTTTTCCGTATAGCGTGGAAGAACAAGCCCACCCTGTGAAGCCTGAATGCCCGTGTCCGAAGGGGTCAGCAAGCCCATGGTGAAGTCAGCCGAGTTGTCGTCGGCAAAGCGAATACCTTCTTCCACTTTCGTTACGGATTGGATGTGCGTGAGGTCCGTCCCGTTCGTGTCGAGGAAGTGATCCGTCTTTGAGTAAGACTTTCCTTCCGGCATGCCCGTCTGTTCAAATACACGGGCCATCTGTTCAAGCAGATAAACCTGCATGTCACGCGAAAGCTTATTGGAGTTGGATGCAACCAGCTTTGAAACGTCAGTCTTGAGACCTTCGACAACCGGCTGTGTTTCATCCATCCAATCTTCCACCAGCTGCACGCGGCTATCAAGCTGCCGTAGTGTGGTGATGCGATTGCGCGTGCTTTGCTCGACCGAAACGATTTCAGTACTGGAGAGTGTAACCCATGCGATCACCGCATTGGCGCTGTCGACAACCGGCCGGGTTGGCGATGGTGCAGGATCACCAAGCTGGATTGCTACGTTTGCCTTGCGCCATTCGATTGTTGCCGTCGGCTGCGGATCTACCTGCGGAGGGTAAACAGATCCATTGACAACAAAGTCACGAGGCTCTGTGCCATCAGCAACAGTCTGCGCCTGAAGAAGGATGGCGACAATACGTCGATTGCCCGAGGTCGGCACTTGAGCCAGCAAGTTCAGAACGGTTGGAGCGTCACCGCCCGTGTAAAGCCTGCCATCCTTGAAAAGGATAACTGGATTTTCAACCGTAACCTGAGTGGTTGCCGTTCGTGCGACTGTCGCGCCAGCATAGCAAGTATCAAGGCGGCCGCTGATCGCTGCTTGAATAAGCGTATCCAGAGCATCGCGTGGCAACTCTGCAATGTTTCTGAAGTCACTAAGGACCGCATTCTGGTTAGATGAAAAGCGGGCAATCTTCATAGTGAAGTCCTCTCGATGGGTATCATGCCGTGCCACGGCTGGGCGGCAGCAAAACTGAGATCGTTAATTTTCATTGGGCGGTAGGTGGCGGTCGTGAACCAGACCTGATCTCGCAGCGATCGCGATTTGTAGATCGCCTCACCGACATCATTCACTCGCTCTGTATTGAGGCCGATGTAGCTGTGACCGATGAACGTATCGCCAACATATGCCCATCGCCCTTCCTTCTCGTAAGTCGCTTTGACGCGGAGGAGGGCTGTGAATGGATCGAGCGCGATGTAACTGTAGTTGATGAACGGTGCGAACAAGCCGCCGGCCTGTCCGACGTTGATCTTCGATTCATCAAGCAGCCGCCATCGATCGTAAATGTATTGCGCCGCCACATCCGAATAAACGAAGGAGTGATCGACACCCGTCCGAGATCCTTCAGTAAGAAACGGCTCGAGGTATCTGCCAGCGTGGCGCTCATAGACGCGCTCTGGAGAGATGTTAAGAGGCGTGACGCTCTCAATGCCCGCCGGGATCTGCCCGGTCCCCAGCGTGCCGTCCCTGCCAACCGTAATGAGCCGGCCACGATTCTTGTTTGATATGAACGAGTGTCCGATATAGCTGTGATCGACAATGACATCGTTTGGCGATGCTTCAGCCGGGATGGCGAATGTTGTGACATCGAGCGCCACGTCACTGCCCCATGTTCCCATCTGGTCAAAGGATCTGATTTCAAATTCCACACCGTCAGAGATGATGGTTGCACGCCGGCCGTAATATCTGGCGGCTTCATTCTCCATTACGAAGAATCCACCCACATATCCCGGCACTTCCCTCGTGCCGTCACCGATCGCAAAGGCCGGCCGTTCACCGGGGATGCTATATGGATACAGCCGTAGCTCATCGAATTGCTTGCGCCATTCGGCCAGCGTGTCTGGCGAATAGTCTGTGAGATAAACACCGACAGGAGGGATGATCGCGTCATAGATCTCAGCGTCGACAAACGACAGGTATTTATTGATACCGGGAAGGGTGCCTTTGAGCCCCTTCATTTCGTAGATCTCAGCAGTGATCCTGCGCTTTTTCCACTCTGGCCAATTCTCTCTCCAGAGATCAACCCCTCGGCCCCATGCGAGGAACGGGAGGTGCGATACCGAACAAAGGAACGGGTCTCGCATCTTTTTCACAAGGTCAACGTCTACACGATTGACCGCAAAAACTGCGAGCTGTTCAAGTTCCTTTTCAAAGTCGGTCGCGTTCATAGGGAGGAGGGTTGCACCTCTATCCATCACGACACCTCAACTATTACCTCTGGCACAAAGACCGTGCCGTACTCTCCGGGAACAACATCGGCCGACGGCTCGATGACCTGGACCGTTTCCAGAGCGTTGTTTAGATGCGCCGCACCAATGATGCCGTCGACACGCAATGACTTTCCGATCGAGGATCTTGACTGCGCATAAGCTTCGATCGATGCTTTGGTGCGAGCCCTAACCGTGCTGACATCAGGCCCGGTTTGAGCCGTGATCTTCACACGTATGATTTGAGATACGACCGTGGCTGACCGGACATAAACGCTGTCAGTCAGCGGCCGGCGTGTCTTTGGCGACAGTGCGGCATAAACTTTGGCGACGACTTCCTGTGGCACAGTGCCGTCACCGTCACGGCCAAGCACGATAATATCGCAGCGATTGTTCAAACCCTTGATGGCTTCAACCTGCTTGATCATCGGGTCGGCCGACCATGCGAAATACCTGTAAGCGTCTTCCGGCCCCGCGGCGGCATAGCCATCCGGGGCAAGATTACGCCGCTGTCGAAACTCTTCATCGCTTTCAAAAACAGGGTTTCCCGCGGAATCTGTCCTGATAATGCGCCGGGTCATACCGAAGTCAGCTGCGAAGTTGTCGAGATCTGTCCCTCGCGCTGATGCGAGCATGACCGCACGAGCGACGTTATTACCGCGAGCTCGCCAGAGCAGTTCTCTTGAGGCGAAAACCTCAATGATGATCTTAGCCGCGTCTGTTTCCAACATCTCGACATTGTACGGCGGAAGCTCTGGCTTCTTTTCACGAACCTTGGCCCACTTCTGCTTGTATTCTACGACCATGTCTTCAAGGATTTGTTCGTAGCTAAGTGTCTCGATCACATCGGGAAGCGGGACAAGTGTTAGATCGATGGCCACGGCGTTTCCTCTCAGGTCAGGTGATTGTGTAAACTCCCCCTTCGATCTCGTTGAGGGCGATGATGGCCGTGCGCTCTACAGGGTTGGAATAATCCCCCAGATGACCGTTCTCAAAGAACACGCCACCTATTTGAAACTTGACAGTACCGGGGGTGGCAGCGTCGACATTCCCACGTAAGAAAACAAAGCCCGGTTCACCGAGTTGCCGCCCTTCAACGATGCGCGGCTCAAGAGCCTGCGCCGTTGCGACATACAGATCGATGATTGTTTCCACGGTTTGTGGCCGGTCAATGATGTTGGGGATGTTTGACCCGAACCCGCGAAGCTGAACGCGCTCACGCAATTCAGTCGTCAAGATCGTGATTATACTCTGGAGGCAATGATCCCACCCGAAGAGGCACCGACCGGTTGTCGCGTCGATGCCTACTCGAGCCATTAGCGTGTCTTCTTATCGAGAGTGGTTGGCGATGGTTCTCCAACCACGGCTGGTTCATTTTTACTACCTGATACTGAAATCAGACCAGACATCACGAGGTACTTTGCCTCGCGATCAGACAGCAAGAGGGATTCATCTTTCTTGCGTCCGGCACCGTGAATGAACCCATCTGCGTTAACGGTATAGCTTTTCTTGGTCATAGTTCCTGCTCCTAATTAGACGGCACGTCCGTGTTTGCTCTGCCCGGCTCTACGCCGCCATGGATATGATCGTTTCCGACATTCTTCCCGTCGTGCTCTTGCTTGCCCCCGGTCTGGGTGGAACCAGCAGCGGAGATCAAGTAGGAAACCCCGCCGACCTCAACGAGGAGTCCTTCAGCTGTAAAGCTAAGCTTCGACGGACCCACCTCAAGGACGAACCCTTGAGCTGATTGAGTGATGACAGCGTCACCAATAGAGGTGCGTTTTTCTGCACCTTTGTTGTGAGGCTGTGGTGTACTGTCCGTGAACCCTCCGCGGATCACGAAGGATTTTGAAAGCTCACCATCCGGCGACACGAGCATAACGCGCTGGCCTACAGACAGCGGGGTCCACTCGTTAATATCGCCAGCCTGTTCTGACCATGATGTTGGCGGGGACTCGACGCCATGGGCTTCGACGATCGCCGTACCTTTTTCAAAGTCGACTTCTTTGACAACGCCTTCTCGGAAGATGTTATTCTGGCGAACAGCATTGCGGCGAACGACACTTTCGATGGTCTCCAGACGCTCGACCAATTTATCGAAAATAGTGGCCATACTCATGTGGAGATACCTATATGTTCCCACTTGATCGGCGTCTTCAGTACAGGCTGTGAACCAACAGACGTGGAAAGCATCTCTGAGAGACGCTTGCCATAGCCAAGAGATTGCGCGCTTTGTTCGCTTGGCGTAAGCGCTGCATTGAGCGTGAGCATGTGCACCAAGTCGTCAACTCGGTCTTTGTAATCATCGAATGTTGAAATACGATCAAGGAAGTCTTTCACCTCTACAGGGATAACTCCCGCGATGTTTTCACGCGATGCTTTCATTTCAACAGTGAGCTGGCGCGCCGCCAACCGAAGACCGCCTTCGACGGATGCACCGCGACGACTGATAACCGTGTGGTATTTTGGGCAGATGTAATTGAATAGATCGCTTGCCACGCCGCCCTTGGTCAATGCTCGAAAGATCTGCTGCTCGAGCGCATCGAGCGTTGTCTCGATCTCACTATCGGTAGATGGGCACTCGAGGGAATATTCCGCGTGTGGCTGGCCATTCTTATCTTTCACAGTTTGAACGACTAGGATTTCAAAGGTCAGTGACATGAAGCGGTCCGCGTGGATTCCGCCGGCCTTAACCCAAGGATCTTTGTCGTAGTCTGTGTAGACAACCACACACGGGAAAACTCGATCGGTTGCAATATCCTCAACCGGCTCAATCTTGGAATCAAATATGTTTGGCCCAGCCAATGTCGGCCACGGCTCATCTTTATTGAGGTAGTTGTTCAGCGCGCAAACAGCGGCCATTCGCGTCAAGCTGCGATAAACACTCATACCTGCCCCTCTCTTTGAACGAGCAATAAGACCATTCGAGAAAGTCCGTCTCTCTGTGCGGAGACGACTTGAAATTCTGGAAGTTCTGGTCGGCCGGGGAAACTGATCAGATCGGACTGTTTTGGCTCATCCAATCTCACCGGGAAGTAAACTCTGTCAATTGATAGCTGCGGATCTCTGCCAGACTGAAGAGAACGCAAGTCGTTCGCTTCACGGTAGGATCTACGCACGCCAAGCTGAACGCCATATTCAGCCGCAATATAATCAAATATGCCTCTGCCTTTTATAACCTTGCGTCCCGCGTCGGGGCCGGGGCGACCGTTTGGTGTCGACTTCATGGGGGTGAACACGAACTCAATCGCGTTCACCCGATCGACCGTCCGGCTGACAGCTTTATCCATACGGTCGAACAGAGACATAGCTCACCTATTATTTTTTGCCTTCAAAAGGCGTGGCAGGATTGTTTTCCCGCGATGAGTCAGGAAGAGCCTTCTCATCGACATTGGCGTCCGACTTCTTGTCGCTCTTGGCGCCTTTAGCGTGGACAACTTCTTCGCCGTTCGCGAGGTCGTCATCACTATCGCCGTCCACATTATTGATCAGACCGGCCGACTTGTATGCCTTTGCGGTATCGACCGAGAGCGATACAGTTTCGCCCGCAGATACGGGACGGCCTTCGATGATCGTGTCATGCTCAACGATATAGTTTTTCATAACTCACCTTTTGACTGGGGCGGCGGCGGCCGATGTGACCACCGCCTTCCTGAATTAGAAGTTTGAGTTCAGGCGTACGCGGCCGGCGCCGGTCGACGCGGACACTGCTTCAGATGCGACCCCAGCCTTTGTGTTGGTGCCTTCAACTGTGGTGGCAATGCCGGCTGCGGTCATGTAAATGGCCTGGCCCTGCGTCCATGCTTCCGCAGCTACCTTTGGAAACTCATAGACTTCACCGATTTTCAGCTCAAACTGCTCGCCGGCTTTAGCCGAGGTTGCGGCCACACCAAACATGGTGCCGACCTTGACGAACGCGCCGGATACTACGGCTGCCGCTGCAACTACAGTGAGGTAATTGCCCGGCTGAATGAAGTTGCGCATTGGGATACTCCCTTGTTTCGCAAAAATGAAAAAGGCGCCGGTTACCTACCAGCGCCTATCGATTGATCGAGGTGACGATTAAGCCTTTGCTTCGCCCGGGTTCTTCTGCGCAAAGCGGAAGTCAGTCACACCGACACCGAAGTCATGAGCCAGCGTGTATTCAACGCCTTCAACGTCGAAGCCAATGCGCTCATTCGTGCGAGGCACTTCCGAACCGAGCAGGTGAAGGTAATGAATGCCACGGCCCATGGTCGAAGCCGCATCGGCAAACAGGAACCAGATCTTTTCTGCGACTGCATCAAGGCGATGCTCATAGACCGGAGTCAGTGAGCGGATACCCTGCGGCACGATGGCGTCAGTAGTGGTTGGAACGGTAACACCCCGGATAAGGATGTCCGCAGCGGTTTCCAGATCAGCGCCTGTGAAGAGGTACTTGGGAGTGACGTTGATGGATTCGCCGTCGATCGTCTTCTGCTTGCGGAACAAGAGGCGAGCGGCTTCGAGCGAATCCTTGGTAATCCCAGCGGCTGCGCCGATGTTATTATGATCAGCATGGAAGATACCCTTGCCATCCTTAAGCTTGATATTGCTCAGGATAGCCCCCCAGACAACGTCGCCCTCCAACTTTGCAGCCTTGAGACCCCAGTTGGAGATCATCTGCATGAAGGCGTTGAGCTGGTCGTTGATCAGCATTTCACGGGTAAACCCGATCTTGCGACCGTATGTCTGGAGCTTCATGCCCTCTGCGCTTTCGCGAACAGTACCGGACTTAAACTCGCCACTTTCACCCTTCGGCAGAAGATCAGGAGCCGAGCCGATGTCGAGCACTTTAGTTTCCCGGAAGTCCGAGAGGATCGTCTTTGTCGCGAAGAGCTGGAAAGTGTTTTCGTAAAGACCGTATGCATTGAGCAGGGTCTGGCGTGTGATGTCCCCAAGGATAATCGGGAAGTCACTGGTCGTGTGCAAGGCGCGTTCTGCAACATCGTGCATCGATCCGCGAACGTTTTCACCGCGTGCGCGGAGAAGTTCTTTCGCAATGTCCATCGTGGACATTGAGCGCCATTCGCGTGCGCCATCTTCCAGATCTTTGACCACGCCCTGACGATGAAGGATCGCATTTGCGACCATCTTACGAACGGTATCTTGTGCGTCCTGCATTCCGCGTGTCTCGATATGAGGGAAAGTTGGGTTGGACGCCTGACGCGCAACCAGCGTGGCAAACACATGATTGCGGAAATCGTCGACGCTACCGCCTTCGTCGATTGCCTTGCGAACTTCATCGCTTTCGACATCGATGCTTACCGAACGGGCAAGATCGTTGATGTCCTTAACACGCTTACGTTCAGAGGCCGTCGCTTCTGCCGACGCCGCATTTACCTGCTCAATGGTGAGCGGTGCCGGCACGACTGTTGTTGCAGGGGCAGGCTTGATTTCCGCAACGCCGCGAGCCTTCAGCTCTTCTTCAACCGCACGGCGAACAGCGCCTTCGGATTCCGCACGCTGCTTATCTTCTTCGTCGTATGCTGCGATGAGGCGAGCACGAAGAGCGTCATCTGTTTCGCCTTCGTTACGGGAAAGACCCGCACCCATTGCCAGTGCGTCAAGCTTGTCGCCATTGAAAGACTTGGCTGCTTCGCGCTTGTTCATTGCTTTATTCTCCGTGGAAATTGCGGGGTCTTCCGCAGTTTGGATCATCTGGCGAACCAGAACTTTTTCAAAATCTTCGCCAGCTGGCTCAGAGCGCTCAGAGCGAGAGATTGCCTCGTAGTCGGCAGGCACGGGGACCGCTGAAAGCTCCAGCGGTTCCCAGTCGATTGCGCGAAGGGTTGGCAGCCTGCCGTCAGAGCCTTCGGTTTTCTCGTAGCTATGGATGCGATAGCCAACGGAGATTGGGAGGGGATGACCGTCACGAAGATCCTGCAGGATGCTTTCGGCCATTGCATTTCGTGAGAACATGATCGTTGCGTAGCCGCGGCCGTTCTCAAATCGCACGCTGCCTGGAACAACAGTGCCAAGGCGGTTCTGCATGGAATACTGATCGTGCGTATCGAGCAGAGACATTGCGTTAAAGCGGCCCATTCGGATCGCCTTAGCATCAACGGCAAGCTCTTCCATGTAGTAGCCTTCGTCGTAGGAATAGCGCTTGACCGCAGCGCCGGTTGTCCAGCAAACCTCGACCGTGCGCTTTTCCTCGTTGAAGGTATCCGACCGCACCTCACAGGCCATGAATGGCTTAGGGATGCGGATCTCCGTTTCCAGAGATCTCTTAAGGGGTTTTGGCATTGCTGCCTCCGTTATCTTTAGCCTCACCATCACCGGCCCATTGAGCCTGCCCCTGCGAAGTCACCTTGCGCGGATCACTGTCGAGCACGACCTTGCTGGTGGTTTTGTCGACCATCAGATTCCACTCATCGGTTTCTTTGAGAACTTCTTCTGGGTCGCGGCCCGTGGAGGAAATGACCTCCTTCATCGATCGCTTGCCCATGCGAACCTCAGCGAGGTCTGCACGAGCGTCATCGAGACGAGTGATGCTCATCTTTTCAGGCGGATTCCACTCTGGATCTTCATCCCAGTTCTTTGGAATTTTTCCATCGAGCTTGGCGGCTTCGAGGAACCAACCCACAACCCGTTCAAGGACCATGGGGATGATGAGCTGCCATTGGATGATTTCAACAAAGCGTTGATACTCAAGCAGGCCGAGCTTGCCTGAAGCGAAGTTTGCCTGACTGAAATCACCTGTCACGACCTCGTATGGGATGCGTGCACCTGCCGCGATGCTGCGATGACGTGTGCGTATGTAAGGCTCAAGGCCTGCTGAAATAGCAGGACTGTTGAACTTGATGTCCTTGCCGCCACGCAACACACCAAACATTCCCGGCTCCATTCTTTCAAATGGGGTTCCGTAAATGTCTGTTACCGAGATACCTTCGTCGATATTTGCAGGATCATCCGTTTCCGCGATGCCAAGGTTAGGATCGTTCGGGTCCACTTCATCGTCACCAGGCACGACCATGCCGACAACACACGCCTCGACTTTCTTACGGATCTGCTCCGAGAGCTCGTAGTCAGCGAGGTTATGCATGTCCATCATGACAGGCGAAAGCCAAGGAACGCCATGAACCTGATTGGCCTGAGGCTCATAAAGATGCGCGATCTCTTCGGCCGGCACGAACTTACTCTGGAGATCCGTTGGAACCGTTAGCCATCCGGTGGATGATTTCGGGTTGCTTCCGTGCATCCAGTAGCCGCGACGGTTTCCGATCGCGTCAAACTCGACACCTTGAACAATCCGGTTGCCGGGGTTTGTGATCGGCGTGCCATACTTGCCCCAGTCACAGAATTCAGCGTCCAGGATCTGGAGTTGCAATGGAACCGGCAGTTTGTCTGCACGCTCTCGATACCGGCGACGAACATATACTTCACCGTCCGTCACCATCATTCTGGCCAGCAGGTGAATGCCGCCGTTGAAATCCAGATCAGTTCCCGTGAAGCAAACCTTCGACCATTTCTTGAAAATCTTGGAAACCCGAGGGTCTTTGAACCGAGGCGTGATGCCAAAGCCGACAAAGTTGTTGGCGTGAGCCGTTACGATCTTTGCCGCGAGCGCGTGATTGCGGACAAGGTTTCTCGACCGATCCCGGAGGATTGGACCTGCTTTACCAATTTCCGTATCAGCTGTTGACGACGGAGCACGGATGCCCGACGCAAGCCGTCCATTCGATGCGCCTTCATAGCCGCGAATCCCCGAAAGAATTTCCATTCTCTTCCGCTGCGCCAAGCGGTTCGCCCCAGCCCGTGGATTTATAAAGCCAATAGCTTTGTCCAGAAAGTTAGCCATTTAGTAACCCTTTCTGAACGTTGTGAAGACCGATCGAGACCGTCGCTTCTTTGGGAAAACTTCGGCCTCAAGCTGGTCGATGATGGCTTTCATATCCTCGCGGTTGCGATAGGAAACATCACGCTCACGGAATTTCACCCGCGTTGCGCCAAGGTAATAAGCTGTCTTGAGATCCCGCAGAAAAGAGAACTTTTCCTCGGGGGTGAACAGCTCCATCTCCAGCGGTAACGGGTCAGGTTCCACCAGCTCCGCTGGAGCCAATGGCTCTGCCTCGGGCTGGAGGATGTCGTTTGCATCTTCGTTATCTTCGATCGTCACCAGATGCTGCCTCCTCCACCCCAGTGACTGCCCGGCCGTCTGCGTGCATTAGGATCTGCACGCTTTGGCACCGGTGTTTCTTCGGGCGGTGTTTCGGGTTTATTTTTAGTGGATGCACGTCTTGACACCGTGACCCCTGATCGAAGCTTCGTCAGGTTCAGGATTACGCAGCACGCCCCCTGCATGGACTCACAGTCGAGGTAATGGTTTTCCTTACCGCGCTGCACCCATTTGACCTTGCCACCGGGAGCTCGCATTCGGCTCTCGGAAACAATCTGCTTGCAGTAATCCTGCGAGATGTCTTCAGGCAGATACCATGCGCCCGGCGTGCCATCTTCCCACCGGATCTTCTGCTGCACCCACGACTTGAAATAGTCGGTATCGAGACGGAGGAGATCCAAGCCGTTCTTGATCTCCTTGCCACCGATTTGGATGTCAATTTTGTTTGACGTGAGCGGCTTGCGCATCGGATTAGACGAACCCTTCGTCGCACGAACAAGGTTCGGGAAACGGCGGGCAAACGCATATACACGATGCTCAGGAACCAAGAATTTCTTGCCCGGCCGATAACCGGAATCCACAAGAACAAGTTTGATCGGCAAGCCGTCATAGGTATCGGTGATGACGGTTGCGAATGTGTCCCAGACCTCTTGATCTTCGGTAGGTCCATAGAGCTCGTTGGCTTCCACCAACCATGATGTGCCGCCCGGTCCCCATCCACGGATCGTGTAGATTATTCGATCGAGCTGCACGTCCGCCGTCAGCGTGAGGACCATCACTTCGTCTGGCACGCGGCCCATGACGTAATCAGATCCACGCTCTGCCACCTCGCTCCAGTCAGGAACATTGCCGCCGCCCAGTGAATACAATTCACCAAAGCCTTGGTTCTTTACTGACTGGATCGATCGAGGGTTTCCAGATCTTACTGCTTCCACATAGGCGGCCGCTCGATCCCCCCACGATTTAAACGGTGAGCAAAGACCTGAAGTCCAGTAGCTCAGTGTCCAGCTTTCAGGCTCTTCACCGTGCACCACACCTTCGGTATCGATGGACTGACCAGGCGCAACGTAATCGCCGCGCTCGTTCATCCATTCCTTTGTCGTCTTAACTGGGTCGCCATCCGGTGATGGATCCAACTCATAAATTAGGCAGCCGTTGCGAGGGCACTCGAGGTGTGCTGTCTTCATGGCCCGTGCTGGCTTGGATGGAAGCTCTCTGCCATCTTCCGACTTCGGCTTATCCCACGACAGGCAAGCGAAACGAGGAATGAAATATTCCTTGCAGTGCGGACATGGCCACGCCCAATGATGTCGCGTCCCGGTCATCCATAATCGCCAGACGGTAGACTTGATCTCTTCCGGGTCTGTTTCAGCCCAGAACTCAAGGCCGCTATCTGGATCGATTTCCACTTCGACAGCCCCTTCACTTGGTGTTGACGTGATGGCGTGGACGAAATCCGGGTACGTGTCACCGCGCGCATCAATCATGCCGACGGGATCGCCTTGACCTTTCAGGTTGCTTGCCAGCTCATCCACTTCGTCCGTTACGGCCAATCCGTAGGGGTCTGATTTCAGGGCTGTTGAAGATCCACCATGTGCCAGTCGCAGTGGCACACCGCTGATGATTTTCTTGGTCTTCTTCTGCTTCGACTTCACCGCAGACAGCGCTTTCAAAGAAGTGCTTCTCATCAACTCATCGATGCGCGGCTCAAACTGATTGGTTATGAAGTCTTTCGACGGGCCGACATACAGGATCGGAACCGGCTGCGTATCCAAGCGCTCCCCGATAATATCGAGGAATGTTTCAGTCTTGCCGGACTGCGCGGACACCACGAACACGACACGCTTGTGCGTACGGCCGTGAACAGCCATCGCAAACTTGGTCATGTAAGGTGTTATGTGTGGGTTTCTTTGCCCCGGTCGCCCTGCAGTATCTGGGTATTCTCGGTTGTCCATCGCCCATTGGATAGGGTTAGTCCTCGTCCTCGGCGTCAGCATCTTCCTGACCCGTGCGTAGAGCATCGATCTTTTTTCCGAGACGATCTGCGAGGCGGAGCCTTCCTTTATCAATGATGTCATGGAGCCTCTGCCGCTCTCGCGGCTCCTTCGTGATCTCGGCTGGCAAGCCATTCAAGTAAGCTACGAAAAGACCTGCCAGTTCATCGGCTGTTCCCAATGCTTCATCGAGTGTGATGAGTTCTCGATCTTTCCTCATGCGCGTCATTCGAGCGTCGAGAACTTTCTCAGCACGCAGCTGATCAAGCCCTTCGTTTCCGGTTTTCTTGACAGCGCCTTCACGCAGATATGCGGCGTAGGATTGGAAGACCGTACCCACCCGATACTTGCCCAGAGATTCGGAGAAGATGATTTCCTCCTCTTTCTCCAATTGGCGCAGCCGGCGCGTCGATATCCCGATCGCTTCAGCAAGATCAGTCTGGTTGACAATCATGTCCGCCAGTTTGATCTTCACTTCCGGTTTGATTGACGTACGAGGCTTTCTGGTTGACGTTTTCTTTGCAGCCGGCTTTTTGAGCGGCGGCTTTTTTTGCACGGGCTTCTTAGCCGCCGGCTTCTTCGCAACCATTAGAACCTCATCAATTTCTCGACGCGCTTACCCACATGCAGCTCAAGTTGCTGCGGACCTTCTCGCAAGAACGTAGCGAGCGACTGATCCTCGGGGATTTCTTTCATGAGTGAGGGGCCGAACAAGCGGCGGACCTTGCCGTATTTCACACCAGAAGATGCAAACTTGCCGCCAGCCCCGCGAGGCTGGTTCGACTTCAGGCCATAGGTCCAAAGCGCCCGAGGTGCGCGTGTTGACGTCCCTTCGCCCGGTGGCAACATCGCGTAGAAACCACCCTTCGTGGCAAACGATCGTTTGAAGATACGAGGGTTATTCCAAACACCCGATCGGACTGCGCCGCGTTCAGATGCCGAGCGGCCAACATTCATTCGATTACCTCGGCTTACCGAACGAAGTCCCCGATACTGTTCAATCGCCGCGCCGCCCTTAACACCGAAGATGTCGTAGGCGAGGATCGCTTTCCTCGGAACGCCTCTCGTCCCGGCGACAACGTAGCCCTGATAATTACCAGCCTTCAGGTTCATCTGTTTGTAGACGGCACGCTGCACGCTGGTCTTTGTCCGGCGACCCGCATCGACAATCCCGTTGTGAACCGCATTACGAAACTGAGGGCTCGATAGCCGCTCGGTCATTTTCCCGAAACTGCGGAGTGCACTGATGTCTCTTGTGCCAAGGCGGATCTGCATGGTGATTAATCCTTTTTGGGATCGGTCGCCTGTTCGATATTTTTAACGACGGCTCCCAGAGCATCGACCGTGTAAGGAACATCCTTTCCAGTCAGTGCGCCGCCCATCGTTACTGCATCTGCAAGCATGGCAACCGGTGTCTGGACCGTTGCCGCTACCGCTGCTTTGGTCAGGTTGGTTAGCATTCCGAACATGTTTGACCTCCAAACGACAAGTTTTTTCTACGAAACGTATTAATCGCTTTGTATTTGCGGAAAACCATTTCTATCGGCTCGCTGTCAGCCGATTAGATTTTCTAAAAACACCGGCTTCTACTGAGGCATCTCCGGCATACCACCCCATTTTCTTTCGTGTGGTTTGGGGCTTAACCGCCATGAAAGGCTCCACGTTTTCCCGGTGATCAGCCAGGTTTGGGACACACCCAAATGTCGGAATCGGAAGGGTGAAATGAAAAACGCAAAAAGCACTCAAAGACTGCGCTGCGCCCGACCCGCGGTGCCCCTGCCACCCCTCGGAAGAACCTAAAGCCCCACGGGGTCTAACCCATTGATATGTATTGATTATTGGCGGTGAGCGCTGATTGAGCGCTATAACAGCCGCTTATGAAGGCATTGCAGGGCAGGGCAAGCCATACCAGTGAGACGCACGCAAGAGCGCTTGACGGTATCAGGGCAGGGCGATGTGTGTCAGGTGATGCAGGCAGGGCAACACAGGGCAGGGCAAGGGCAAGCCGTGCATGTGGTGGCGCTGGTTGTGTGTGCGATTGTGTCCGGGCGCAATCCGTCCCTATGTAAGCGGGTATGACTCGGACATGTGGCAACACGCAATATTTTGTTTCACTTTCTCTTTCCCCTCTCTCTCCTCCTCCCCCCGTGTTGATTGGCAACACCTTATGAGCGGTACACGGGCATTATTGCGCTAGGGGCGGGTATCAGCGAAAGAGCGGTCTAATACGATATGAATGGATTATATGCGGTTATGTGGAAAACAATCGATGAACTAAGTTATTGATTTTATTAGTTTGAAAAAAATAATTTATGGGTTTTGCATTTTTCGCTTGTCAATACGAAATGAATTAAATTATACGTAATGTATCAGAACGGTTTAGCGGTCTGACGGGCGGGGTTCTCGCCGGTTCTTTGACATTGGAGCTTGGTTATCAAGGTTTCACTTTCCTTGTAGGTGTATCGGAAGAATGGCGGTTTACCGCGTATCATCTGACGATTGAACGGAAACTGATTCTAGCGAGACATAAGCGCAATAGGTGATTGATCCGTGGCGGGAGTGACAAACCGTCCAGTCAATCGGGGCCTGCGAAAATCTAGCGCTAATGCTAGTCCGGCCTGACTTAAGAATAGGACGCTTGCAAATATGCGCCGGGGTTTAACCTGACTGGCGATAAAGCAAAGAACGATAGGCAATATGCGGTCCGGCTGGAATAGCCCGGTTTGATGCACTGAACATGCGCCGCTCTATCAAGACTAGTCCCCTGCGATTGCAGGATACATAAAGAAACAAAAACCGAATAATCGAATTATCGAATACAGGCGGCGGCTTCATGCTTGCCGCCTTTCCGATTGTAACTCTAAGGCGTTCACATGAGCGCTTTATCGATGCAATCGAACAATCCGCAATTATGCGAAAAAGGTGATCCAATGGATTTTGAAACAGCGATTGAAAGCAACGTCTCACTTGATGAAGCGCTCAACGAATTGGAGCGACATGGCATAACAGCCGACTTTGAAGGCGATGAGCTTTTTGATTGCCGCAATGGTGAAACGATTGCATGGCGTCAAACTGGCGGCATGTATCAAGGCGGCGATGTGCTGGCGTATCTCGGCTATTGAATGACAGTATAAAGGGCAGGGCGCGACCTTGCCTTTTATGAAGTCATCCAGACTTCACCCCCCGCAATTATGCGACATATGGAAAAGGTTTTTATCATGACACAGTTCAACGTTCTCAAGGGTGCGGCTCTCGGTAAGGCTATCACTGGTCAGGGCAAAGCAATTGCCACGTTTACCGCACGGGAACATCAGCTCGCTTATTCGGCACTCGCTCATCTGGATGAGCACAATGACGCCAAGTACCTGAACGCTCTTTATGCCGTCACACCTGCGAACTATCGCGGTGGCTTGCGTGCGTGGGTATTGGCTTTCGGCAAGGCGTCATTTGAAGCAGATAACAACGAGTTTGCTTATGCCAAGGGCAAGAAATCCGACCTCGAAAAGGCAATGGAAATTGCCCCGGCGAATTACGCCAAGGAAGCTAAGGGCGGCAAAGCAGAACAGCCATTTGATGAGATCGAGTATCTGGAAAAGGCACTCAAGCGCTTGCAAGACAAGGGCGCGACCATCCAGACCATCAAGGCAATGGAAGGCGTTGTGCGTGTTGCAAAGGGCACTGCATTGACAGTGATCAAGGCTGAAAAGGCGGCAAGTCTGCCTAAAGCCGAAAAGCAGCTTGCATTGCCAGTAGCCGCAGCGGCCTGAAACAGCCAGCCATTCAAGGTAATTCACGGGGGTAGGCGTTAGCCTGCCCCTTTCTCATGTGGCTACGCAATGGCGCGCTTATGCGCTTTTTCGCGGCTTCATGCCGACCCCGCAATGATGCACAAAAGGAATAGACTGTTGGCAGCCACAATTGATACACTCGGCTTTGCAAAACACCTTCGGAGCGCTGGCGTTCCAGAACTACAGGCGGAGGCGCATGCGGAAGCGGTGCGCGATTATCTGATGAGCGAAGTCGCAACAAAAGCAGACATTGTTCGGCTGGAAGGCCGGATTGAGCGTCAAACGCTTCAATTAACGGTACGCCTTGGCGGCATCATCATCGCTGCCGTCGGCTTCATGGTTACAATGCAGAAGTTTTTCTAAGCTTCAGCACCACTCAAAAATCGACAGGCCGTGGGATTAACACCCCCACGGCTTTTTTTTACCCCCCGCAACTATGCGCACAATGGAGATCATCATGCTTTCACGCCCGGAATCCGTCCGGCGGCATATCGATGTGTCGCCCTTCAAGCATCCGCATTTTGAGACTTTTCGCGACCGCCAGAAACTGGCCTTCGTTCGCGAAGTAGCGGAAGCCGTCCGGCACTTCGACGCCATGCGTGAGCGTCTCCAAAAGTGCCGGATCTTGGAGGCTCTACAATGAAAACTGTTCTCGTGATGATCGCCATTTTGCATGGCGCGCCTGTTGAAACTCCAATTCGCGATTATTCGGCCGATCAAGCTGCCCTTTGCGTTGCTGATATGCACGCCGCATGGGAAGCCGGTTTTGACTCTGCGTGTATCCCTGCGGGTGAGCTGGACGTGCTTGCTCTCTCGCCCGTTTGCCGTGTCGCTGCCTATGCACCCACTGACGCAAACTTAGAAGCCTGTTACGGCATCCCAGTCGAGGAGGCGGTGCATGACTAACGCATCAATGTGCGATCGACCTCTCGCAGCGCCTGGCCTTATCAGCTTTCGTTGCCGCTCACCTTATGGCGGCTGGATCATGATCGGGGCAAATAATCCCGATGAGGCCATGAGCGAAGCCTTGCGCAGCAGCCAAACAGCGAGCCGCGACACACTGCAAATCTGGAATGGCTATCGCTATGTGCCGGTTTAATCGTCACCCGGTCGCCTACACATACCTTGTTGCCCGTGAACGGCGCACCACAACAAATGGAAGATGGGCGCTTTCGGTATTACTCGATGACGGCCTCATAGAGCCGCTCACCACTTACCGGAATATGGTCACGGCTTTAGCCGCGGCTCGTACCCTTGCCAGTCTGGCGGGTAACGTTGAGCTTCGACTGTCTTAATTCACGAGTTTGGCCGCCTTTCCCCACCCCCAAATTGTGCGGCTGATTTCCGATCTCACTAACGCGGAGGTGTCCCATGCGCCGGGCTTTTAAATCCGGCTAAATATCATCGGCGGGAAAACCGCGTGACCGCCCGCCCTCGCAACCGGCACGCACCCCCATCGCAATTATGCACCGAGGAAATCATGACGTTTGAAGCCGCATTCACAACAATTGGACTCGTTTATATCGCTGGGTCGCTTGTAGCCTTTTGTCTTCTACAGCGTGCGAAACGAGTCCCACTACCCGTAAAATGGTGGCGTTAATGAAAGCCACTCCTTTTATAGTCAACGTAAAATGCGGCTGTTTTTTCCAAGGTCGAGACTTCATCACTTCGCCAGATTGCCCCGAACACGGAGAAGATGATCTAGACGAAGAAGACACGTCAGCACCACCCCCGCCACGTATGGCAAATTCTGGAGACGAAAATGACAACGAATAAATCTGCATCCTCTGCACTTGCCACCCGCGCAATGATCGTCTCTCTTTCAATCTCACAATGGTCAGGCCGCCGCCTTGATCGGCAAATTACTGACGAAGTTAATCAACAGCACAACGCCGCCTCTGACGCCGGCCGCTATAACAAGCTGCTGCTACCTAAAGAGGCACTTGCGCCTATCTCGTCGATTGTGAACGAGACGCGCACAGACTTCCTAAAGCGTACACTTCCTTGGATGGATAACGGGTCGCGCATTATGTCGTCTGACGGTTATCTCGCTCACATGAGCTGGATCCGTGCACAAACATCCAAGTTTGAAAGAGCTGTTGAGGAGTTCATCGTTGCATATCCGGGCTATCTCAACGATGCGCGAAACCGGCTCAATGGTATGTTCAAGGACGATGATTATCCGGGCGCCGACATCCTGCGGAGTAAATTCGCAGTCGATTGCCGCGTCCTGCCTGTTCCAAGCAGTCAGGATTTTCGGGTGGATATGAGCGATGCCCAGGTAGAGCGTATTCGTGAGGAAATTGAATCGCACGTTACAGAGGCAACCAACGCGGCGGTTAAGGATGTTTATGCCCGTGTTGCTGAAGTTACCGGCCGCATGGTTGAACGGCTAAATGCTTATCGGCCAGCAGCGCGACCCGGTGATCGGGCAGAAGGCATTTTCAGGGACAGCCTTGTTGAGAATGTCCGCGATCTAATCAACATTCTTCCCGCGCTCAACATCACCGGTTATCCTGAACTAACAGCCATGGCCGACAAGTTGAAGCCTCTGGCCGCACACGATGCGCATGTGTTGCGTGATAATCCGGTAATCCGCCGTGAAGTTGCCAAGGAAGCCGCCGCAATATTGCAGACGGTCTCAGAGTATTTCGCATGAGAAAGATAATCGAACGGCTCAAAAGAGTTGTCGCTGCTTTCAAGGATCAACCGCGAAAAACGTACGCAGTGATCTACGATTATGTGGCGGACGGCAACGATGATGATGAAAGCTACTACGGTTATTTCTCTTCACGAGAAGAAGCTTTGCGCATGTTTAATGATTGCTATCCGCCGGAAGCTAACACTGTTCACAATGCACACCTTGTCGTTCTTGTTGAGGAGTTGCGCCCCTCACAGCATTAAAGCCGAAAAAGAAAACAACCTCCGCAAACATGCGAATTTATAGGAGACACACATGGGCGACCGTGTTTACGCCGCCATTACCTTTGGCGGTCACATCGAAACCGTAGCTGAGATGGAACAATTCGTTGATGCCTTAGTTGCCGAACGATTGAACAATCCTGATGGGACATTCCTGCCAAGGAAGGACGATGTAGGCCGATATATACGTGGTTGCGTTCAGGCCAAAGAAAGCCCTCAACTACATGCTGAGGAAGTCAATTACGGGACGTTTGAGGCTCTTGAAGACATGGTTGCCGACATCCACGGCCTTGGATGCTCCACGGATTATCAATCAGGCGGTGGCTTTGATGCTGGGATAAAGACCATTATGCCCGACGGTGATGAGCATGAGGTTAACTCCCACCGCGAGGGAGGAACCATGATTCCGATTGAGGACGTCATCGCCGCTCGCAACTCCCCGACCATGAGGGAGGCGTTTGACAAACTCATCGCTGATGCACAGCTTGGTTCTGGCGTTAATCTACCGCTCTTCACCGTTTCAGCAACTGTGGAATCTTGGCTCAAGATATTTATGGAGCCGTCATGAGCATCGGTATTCGTCCACCTCCACCGCCGCCAACAGTGCGCTTTCTTTTCATCCCTGAGATCGGCAGCATTAAGGAACATCGCTTTACAATATCTGCCGCGACCGTCGTCCCACTGGCGAAGATACGGGCAGCTACGAAAGAGATGTTCGATGAGGACATCGAACGCGTAAACGTCCTCTATCTGGGCGAGTATCGCGATATGTTCATCGGCGCTACGTCTTCGATTAATGGCCGTCATATCCGCAATATCCGCGCCACCGAGATCTACCGCAACAATATGATCGTGAATGTTCCGGGGACCGACCCGGATTCATTGCCAGCCCTCTCAGGTCCTGCCGTACTTTTCCCCGACTATCAGGTGTGGAAGTGAGCCGGTTCGGTGTGATGCATGGACCGTATGCCAGCCAGTTAACAGATTATCATTTCAAGCTTTGGTTTGCTTTCATCCCTGACGACGGAAAGATGACCCGTTACCAGCTGGCGTACCACCGCAATGATCCTGACCCTATCACCCGGCACCGAGAGATATTCGAGGGTAAGGTTCCTCAATATAAGGCGAACTTCAACGAATACCTCCCACCCGATGACATCCAGTCATATCCCGGCGAGCACTTTCCACGGCACAAAGGAGACACGATCAAGGCCGTGCTCGTATCACTTCTGACGGATCAGTACTTGGCTGATGTCATTAAGTTCTCTCGCTTCGGAATCCTCCCGATACTCGCGAAAGACAACGTACCTAAGAAATATCACGACAAGATCCAGTGTCTTGAACCCGCCACACATGGCAACACGGAGAAACAATCATGCATATTAAAACAGCCGCCCTTAATCTGATGGACTATCTCGACGAAGACACGCCAGCCTTTATGTGGGGCGCACCAGGCATCGGGAAGTCAGCAATCACTCATCAGATTAAAACTGAACGTAAATGGGGCTTGGTCGATTTTCGCGCTTCCACCCGTGACTCGGTCGCTCTCATGGGCCTGCCTGATTTCTCCGGCGATACGACGAAATGGAAAGTGCCTGACGAATTTCCGCAGGTAGAGCGCGACGGCAAGGAAGGTATCCTTTTTCTCGATGAGCTTAACGCTGCACCGCCATCGATGATGGCAGCGATGTTCGGTTTAGTTCTCGACCGCAAGGTTGGTGATTACCGCTTACCGGATGGCTGGCGCATCATTGCGGCAGGTAATCGCCAGTCAGACCGTGCGGCTGCACAACGTATGCCAAGCGCCTTGGCCAACCGCTTTGCCCACATCGACGTGGAGCCTGATCTCAGCGCTGACCATAACAACGTGCATCTTGAGCACTTCAACAGCATTGGCATTAACCCAATCCTGATGGCTTTCTTACGCTTCAGGCCACAGTTTATTCACCTTATGCCGGGCGAAACTTCGGGCAGTATCAAATTGCCGACTGACACTCGCGCATTCCCCACTCCTCGTTCATGGGAGCAAGCAGCCAAGTATATCGATAAGCCAAAAGAACGTCGCCTTAGCCTTATCACGGGCGTTGTCGGTGACGGCATAGCCGCAGAACTGGAAGGTTTCATCCGTATTTATCAAGATCTTCCGTCGCTGGATCTGGTCTTGGCCAATCCTAACAGCTCCCCAGTGCCAGAAAGCCCTGCTTCGCGGTTCGCTATAGCATCTGCCTTGGCCCGAAAAATCACCGAGAAGACATTCGAAAATGCCATGGCCTATATCCGCCGCATCCCTGCTCGTGAGTTTGAAATAATGTTCACCGTGGATGCAGTCCGCCGCGATACTGCCTTGTCACACACACAAACTTTTACTGACTGGGCTGTACGCAATCAGGACGTGACTATTGGCTAAGATTACTCAAATCTTTGGGCCTTACACCCATGTTATGAGCCGAACCCAAGCACGATGGAAGTTTTCAGGGGTCAGAGCTGATGGTTCCGCTGCTGCATGGGAGCTAACCTATTATGTTTCTACGCGAAAGTTTAAGGTTCAAGCGCTCAACACTTCCACTGAAAAGAAATATGCGGAGGCAATGTCTTCCGGGATGCTGCCTCTGCATCCCACTGGCGCCGCTCACTTTAAAGGAACCGTCACCGAAATCCTTCGGCAACACATCCCAAAAGAGCAACTGGCAGCGGCGATGGCGCGGTCGATTGCAGGAGGATGACATGGCAATAATTCGCAGAGTATTCGGCCCATTCCAAAGAGAAATAAAAGATGAGGGCCGAGTTACGGAGGAGTTGCACTGGCACTTTTTCGGTATCCGTGGAGATAGAACGACAGCGCATTGGACACTTGTATTCGACCCACGAAAGCGGTCTTACCGAGCGAGCAACAACCCCATTAACAGCAACCTTACTGGTCGCAGCCTGAAGGCATTGATTACTCAAGGAGTCGACCCGGTTGTGAAAAATGAAACCGCTCATCCAGATGCTTTTCTTGATGAAAGCCCTGTTATGGAAGGGACGATCACCAGCATCTTGAAGTCGAAACTTTCACCAAAAGATATTGCCTTGGCAACAGCCATGGTGATTAGGAAGAGATGAATATGGACGCACAAAGGTTAGCGACTGACTATAAACCACCCGTAGAAGTCACGAGGCCAAACGAAGTCCGCTTCTATTGGTCTGGCAAGATTAAGCCATATCCCCGTGCCCGTTATAGGCTGACATACATGGTCGATAGGCGTTCCTTCATGCTTGAGAAGTTTATCAAGCTACGTAGCGGAACCAGCAAGGAGATGAAACGAGTTGTGAGCAACGAAAGAACGGTCGCTCTCTTCCGTGACGCCCTCCTTCCTGAACAAGTTGCCTTGCTCACAAGACTCTCACTGGCATCATCAGAATAAAATCCCGCCAACCATGGCACCACGGAGACCTCCATGAAAACCGAGGATAAAATTCTCGCAGCCCAAACAGCGCTGCTTTGGGATCACCCATTCTTTGGCGTGCTCATGCTTCAAATGAACAAGATTGCTGTCGATGACCCGAAGCAGGTCGACACCATGGCAACTGACGGCCGCAATCTTTACTACCACCCACCATTTGTTGACAGCATGAAGAAAGACGAAGTTGTTTTCGTCCTGGCGCACGAGGTGATGCACAACGCTCTCGAGCACCATATCCGCAGGCAACATCGCAAGCCCGGCCGCTTCAACAAAGCGTGCGACTACGCCATCAACGGCGATCTTGTTGAATGCAAGGTGGGTAAGATGCCTGAGATTGGGTTGCTGGAAGATCGCTTTACGGGTCTTTCGGCCGAAGAAATCTACCGCATTCTCGATGATGAGGATGGCGGCGGCAATAGTGACGAAGGCAAGGGCGACATCGGCGGTTGCGGCACGACACTCGATGGCTGCGCACCGCATGATGAATCGGCCAAAGCTGATCTCCGTGCTGAAATGCAAACCATGATCCGTCAGGCGGCAATGGTCGCGCGATCGGCAAGTGCCGGCGTTGTACCTGCATCCATCCAGCGCATCATTGATGAACTGCTCGCACCTAAGGTCGATTGGCGTGCAGTTCTTCGACGTTTCATTGATGAATCCATCACCCGTGATTTCTCATGGGCGAAACCTAATCGCCGGATGATTCCATTCGGCTTCATTACACCCGGCACTGTGAGCGATGGCATTCCTCACATCGTCATTGCCGTGGATACGTCAGGCTCTATTGATGACGAGATCCTCAAGGACTTTGGCGGCGAGATTAACGGCGCTTTCAACGAAGGCGCAGTCGACAGGCTCACAGTTATCTATGCCGATGCCCGTGTGCATAGCATTGAAGAGTTTGAAACTGGCGACGAACTAATCCTTCATCCGGGTGGCGGCGGTGGCACAGCTTTCTCTGACACCTTCCGCAGAATCAACCGTGATTATCCTGAAGCCAAGGCAGTAATTTACCTCACTGACATGTACGTCTCAGACTTTGGTGAAGAACCGCAAATGCCTGTGTTGTGGGGCGTATATGGCCGAACGAAGCGGGATTTCGATAGCCTGACACCTCCATTTGGAGAGTGCATTAACATCAGCGTGTAACCGAACTAACCCGCCAACTATGGCAAAAAAAGGAAACCCAATGAAGCTCCCACGGTGGCTTCCAAAGGCCGCTTTTGCTCGCTTGCAAACGATGGACCAAGAAGAGGCCGAAGCTGAATTAAATCGTCTTCATGAGAGACACAAAGAAAAGCGTAGAGCATGGCGTGCGGCGAATAAAGAGTCGGCATATGCCAGCCAAGTGAAATGGAAGAGGAAGAACCGGAAGAAACACTTAGCCGCTAAAGCCAAGTACCGGGAAAGCGTACGCAACGACCCAGAACGAAAGGCCAAAGCTGCCCAGGTTAACCGCGAATATCGGGCGCGTACTGGTAATATATGGGCAAAGCGCTCTGACGAGGGGAACCGCAAGGCGTCATTGCTGCGGTACTGGCGTCTAAAAATACAGGACATGGCCCGTAATCGGCCAGAAAAACTACGCAAGGTAGTTAGTCCGATGGTGCCGGGATACCTCCAACCAGCTGCACGTGCTGATGTCATCAACGCAGTGATGGAGCTGGCGCTGTCTAATAAGGTGGATGGCCGAGATATTAAAGCGAGCGTGAAGCAATGCGTGGCCACGTACAATCGGCAATTTGATCACTTCAAGAACTTATCAATCGATGCACCTATAGCTGGCACCGATAACCTGAAACGGTCTGACCTTATCGATAGTGAAGCCTTCCATTTTTAACCGCCAAGCATGGCAGTATGGAGAATGACATGGAAAAGATTATCGCGTTTCTTGAGGGGTTTAAGGACGACGAAATGCAGGAAGGTATCCTTGAGAATATCCGCACGGTCAATGATGCTCTAAATCTCCTGCGTCGAAACCTTGATGCATGGGAAAATGAAGAGGTTACCGTGCAGGAAGAGCACGAAGATCTCATTCAAGATCTAAAAGACTTCCTGACGCCTGATCAATACAATCACGCCTTTGACTTTAACTTTGAAGTCATCTCCAGCAAGGCCGATGGTGCGGATATTACCGGTCCCATGCTTCGCGCCGCTCTTCACACATTCCTCAATGATCGAACAGATGACGATCTTCTTCGGAATATGAACATCTTCAATACGATGAAAAACGGAGAGTGACATGCCTCGCTATCTTGTCTCATGGGAGATCGACATCGACGCCGACACAGCGCACGAGGCAGCGAGGCAGGCTCATGAAATCGTACGCCGTCATGACACTACGGCCAATGTCTACAAGGTAATCGAGCACGATCGTAACGGCGAAGCGGTCACGGTTGACCTTGAGGAAGATAATCAGGCGCCGCCAGTTTATCTTCAAGCCTTCATTAGTGATCGCCAATGGCCAAACCCAAGCCAATAGGTGAAGCGCTTCTCGATAGGATTGATCGCGAATTGCATGCGGACCTCCTCGATTATGCCGACTGCCTCATCAGTGAATCGAACGACCACGCTCCCCGGTTGGATACTGGAGAGCGGTTTATCAATGTTGAGGAAAGGATCGAGGAATACCGGATCAAACTTATGGAGCAAACACAGATTTACCTGCGGCCAGTGTATGTCGATTACAATCATGACAAAGGCTACCACGCCGTGATTGAACCGCGCACCCAAAATAAACCCGCCAGCTATGGCAACAAAGGAGACTGAATTGAGAACAGATCAACAGATCGTCGACGAGACCAACGAACTCGCAAGGCTTTGCCTCCGTCATATAGGCACCGGTTATGAGGTTGCCGAAGGCCATTTGTTTTACGAGGCCGACGACCCGCGTTCAAAGACGGCTTGGAATATGGCCTGCGAAATTCAGCAGATGATGACCAAAACCGATCCGAATGATGCAATCACGAACCTTGATGCCGATTTTGAAGAAATCCCTCGCAACTTTCCTGTTCGCTTATGGATGACTGCACGCATGGTTTGCGAAACGACAGTCAAAGCGACATCCATGGAAGACGCAGTCGCGAAAGTGAAAGAAATTGATTTCGCCGATTATGACTTTGTCTTTGAGATGCAAGACGGAGATGAATCCGCGCATATCGAAGATCCTGACGATAAATCAGCAGACCCCATAGAGGTTGAATTATGGAGTGAGGGTGAGCCACTTTCATGGACCGCTGTTCATCTGACAAAGGATCTGGCGGCTCTCTTCGGTCAACCTTGGGACAGGCAGACAATCGATGATTTCGTATCTCGTGCGCACCGCGCCTGCACCAAGATCAGCGGCGGTATGGAGAGCTAACTATGAAACAGGAGATCTGGATCACCTTACGCTTGAAGGGGTATGTCGATGCTGACGCCGATGTGCAAAAAGTAGGGGAGAATTTACTCTCTCACCTCGAGAACCACATTCGGGAAGGCGGACAAGCACATGGGTTCATGAGCTCCCAGCCCGGTGATGTCCTTGAGATTGAGGAAGAGGCTGAGATTTACGATACCGAATGAACCACGCAATTATGCACAATAGGAGATACCTTTGACGCACGAAATCAAAACGACCCCTCGCGGTTTTGGTCTTATCAATTTTCAAGACTACAACGACATTGCTTGCAGCTTGCAAGAATCATCTCTTGGATCTGAAGCTGCCATCTGGCTGGGTCCGGACGATGCCTCGCCTCAGCGGCTGGTTCCGGGTAGTGGGTGGCAGCCAGTGCCTTTTCCGGACGGAACGTCCTTCACCACCCGCATGCATTTGACACAGGAACAGGTGCGCGATCTCTTACCCTATCTGAAAGCCTTCGCTGAGATCGGTACGCTATCGACGACATACCCGCCGATCGACAGTGCCGATGCATTATTTAATTGCTGCACTGAAGCAAAGGAACCAGATTGGTCACAGTTCACCCACCTCGAATTGGCTGGCTGTGTGAACGAGAATGATGACGACGATGATGAAACCTGCATCAACGGTAATCAATCTGCTGAACAGGCCCAGTTCTTCACTGTTTACGGTCGCGACAAGGAGGGGTTGGCTGAAGCAATTACAGATATTGACGACGCGAGGCGAGCTCTTCAGATTGCGGCTGCACTTTCTTTTCGCTCATGCCTGACTTGCCGTATCGCCACTTCGCTAATGTGACCGATATGCAGACATTTGCAGTCGAGCTAAGAATACGCATCTTCATTCTCGCCGATAATCCAGGCCAAGCAGTAAGCCAAGTGACTGCACGCCTTACTGAACCTCTTGCAAAACATGAGCCGCAATTGTTCAATGCTTCCAAGGTGGAGGCTTTGGCTTATCCCGCGGCTAATTTGGCCACGGATTAAACTTCGGAACCTCCCAAGTTTACGGAGGTTTTAATGTGCCGATCAATGTTTTTGTCTTTCACAATTTTAGCGTCGGTTGCATCTGGTGCAGCAAACGCTAGCCAAGCTATGGAGCAATTCGAGTTCCTTTCCATTTTGTCAGTGGCAAATGAGAAGTGCGTGGGCCAGAGATACAATCAGGCCTCAATCGACGGCCATCTTTATCGCTTAGGAATGGCTGAAGGATGGGAGAAAGACAAAATTGAAGCGGAAATTGTGAGCGAAAAAGAGCGCAGCGTCGAAAAGTATTTAGCTAATAAAAACAGATACTGTGCTGACGTTCAGGCCTCTAGAGACGATCAGTCCTCCGTTCTCAAGAACATGAAGATTATCGACTGATCGTAGGTGTAGAAACATGAAGGCCGGGCATGTCCCGGCCTTTTTATAACCCGCAATTATGCGAAATTGGAGACAACTATGCTTGCACAAGCGAACGCACTTGAACACGCGTTAACTGCAACACTCGATTATTCGGCATTTAAAAAGGCAGTTCTGAACGCCTGCAGGATAGTGGACAAGCGCAACACTATTCCTGTTTTGTCTACGCTACTGATCCGAACTGCCCGCAACGGCGCAGTCGTGTCGGGAACCGACCTTGATATTTACACAACCACCTTTGTATCTGGCGAAGTCTCTGACGGGTTCGCCTGTATCGTTGATGCGCACAAGCTCAAAGCCATGATGGACAAGGTCAAAGATGCTCGAGTGATTACATTCAGCCAAACCCATGAGCGCCTTGTGGCGACGATTGGCAAGCTCAAGCTTTCTCTTACGCAGGACATTGACCTTGATCAGTATCCAGAAGATGCGGGCTTTAGAAGCGACCTCAAGACGACGAATGTAAATTTCTTATTGCCGTCTGCACAGCTCGCAACCATCCTCAGTAAGATTGAGTTTGCCATCTCGACAGAGGAAACCCGTTACTACCTGAACGGTGTTTATATTCACTTCGATGAAAACCAGAAGAAGATGGCGTTCGTTGCGACAGATGGACATCGTTTGGCACGATATGAGATCGCAATGCCCGAAGGTTCAGAAGCCATGCAGGAAGATGGAGCCATCGTGCCGAGGAAGACAATTGCAGAACTATCGAGGCTTGTTGCTCGCAAAGACTGCCCGCCTGACCTGTCCATCTCAGTATCAAAAATAGGCATAGCGTTCACCATTGGCCATGAGGAGGAAATACTCGAATCCAAACTTGTCGACGGGACTTTCCCTGACTATGCCAGGGTAATTCCAACCTGCAACGAACATACGATCAATGTATTCACCGCCGATTTCATAAACGGCATCAAACAGGCAAGCGCTATATCTTCTCAAAGGGGAACAAAAATCACCCTTAAAACTGGTGATGGATCTCTGATAATCTCAAGCAAAGATGCCGATTTCGGGACGGCTTCCACGGATATTGTTGCCTTCCACGATGCCGATATTGAGATGGCATTTAACGGCGGATACGTGCTGGATGTGCTCGCGCGTATCGATGGGAAGACCACGATCATTGTCCACGACGCGGCGTCTCCCGCACTTTTCAAGGACACTTTGGACACTGATGCGACATTCGTGATCATGCCAGAACAAATTTAATACCCTGCCAATCATGGCCACCATGGAGATAATCATGAGCACACTCGTGCCATCCGCAACCATTGAACAACTGTGCGCTTATCGCGACGAAGCAATTCGATTATACGAAGATGCCTTTGAGAAAATCTCCGAAGCTTCAGCGGCCGTCACGAAGGCGGGCCGCATGTGGGAGTCAGCGTCGCCCGGTAAATCCAGCCGCTATTCCGATGACGCCGAGGAAGTGAAGGAGTTCTTCCGCGCCGTCCGTCTTCCTGATCGCGATCGCTACCTGCGCACAGCACGCCGTCTGATTGATGTGTCGGTCTGGTCCCACGTCATCGACATCGCCGGCATTGAGCAGCTCATGGATATGCAGGCCAAGAACGAGCTTCGTGAGCAGATGCGATATGTGCCGGAGCGCACGGGCCGCAACGGCGAGATCATCAATCAGGACGAGATCGACCGCATGCTTCCTGCGGTATCCCCGGACAACATCTACGCCACTCTCGAGAGGTTCCAGGGTGATGCGGAGATGATATTCCGGCGCGGTATCGTGAACGTTTTCACTAAGCTTGACCGCCGCTTCCGATCGCATGACGGGTTTAAGGTCGGCTCTCGCCTGATCATTGACTATTTCATGCGGAACCAGTCTCATCTCTATGGCGACCGGGCTGACATGCTGACCGACGTTGAGCGCACATTCCTCGTGCTGGACGGTCAGTCGGCGAGGGCGAATTACGCGGGCATCGTCGCCCAAATCAATCGCGTTAACCCTGGCAGTTATCTCCGCCCTCAGCAGTTCGAGGTCGAAGGCGAATACTTCAAGGTAAGGATCTTCAAGAATGGCAACGCCCATCTCTGGTTCACACGCAAGGATCTGGTGAAGAAGATCAATGAGATACTCGCAGACCATTATGGTGAGGTGATCGGTGATGGCATGACTCAAGAGGATGACCCCCTCAGGAACGTCAAGTCTACACCAGCGCGCTACTTCGGCTTTTACCCGACGCCCGACAAGGCTGCTGAAACCGTGATCAGTTATGTCCGCCTTCTGCAAAGAAAGGATGAGCCGCAGCTGCGAATCCTTGAGCCATCGGCCGGAACCGGCAACCTTGCGCGCCGCTGCCTCAGCAATCCGGCCATGTTCGACAACTGGTCAGGTGGACGAGACCGTTACATGTCGGAGTACCGTCTCGACAATGTGGTTGATTGCGTTGAGGTGCAGCCCCATCTGGCCCATCAGCTCGAGGCGCAGGGCGCTTATGGCAGAGTCATTTGTGCAGACTTTCTGCAACTCATACCCAGCCCAAACCTTCGTTACGACCGTATCGTCATGAACCCGCCATTTGACAGGGAAAGGGACATCGACCACGTCGTACACGCCATGCAGTTCCTCAAGCCAGACGGCCAACTAGTGGCAATCATGTCGGCTGGTACAGAGTTTCGTCAAACTCGCAAGGCCGTAGCCTTTCGGAAGCTGATGGAAGACCTTGGCGCTGATTGGAATGATTTGCCAAATAATTCTTTCTCAGAGGTCGGCACTTATGTGAATACGGGCATCATCTCTGTATGGAAAAACGGCAACAAGAAAGCTGGTCGTTATGATCGACCGACTTGGCCCAAGTTGGGTTAAGGAATAAACAGTAAAAACCTAACGAAGGATTCCCGATGTCGAACAAGCCCGCCTCCAGATTAATCGCAAAAGCATTGCCGCGCGGCTCACACTTCAACGCTCAATTCGCGCTACCTGGCCTTGTCCCCGATCTGGTCAGGGATCGCAATGGCGTCCGTAGGTTTGAAAGCGTCCGGGAGGCTGAGGTTGCTGCGATGGAGGCTGTCATCGGCCTTTACAACAGCCGGACAATCGACACACGTAAGGCAGGTGGCTACCGCCGCCTTGCCGGTGCCGAACTTGCTGTGATGCTCGACAAGGTAGACATCACACCAACTTACTTTGCCGAGATTGCCGGCGTGCCGCAGCACCGTGTGATGAAATGGCTGGATGGCGAGCAGGATATTCCACACTCAATCCATGTGCTCACGAAACTACTTGCCCACAGCGACCAGAATTTTGAGATCGCCCATCAAGTGACCGAGGAAAACCGGGATGACGGTAATAGCAACGAAGAATGATTTTCTAAACTGGATGACCCGCATGGGTTTGAACCAGAAGCAGACTTACCATGGTGCAAAACTGATTGGCATAATGGGTCAAACATCGGCCAGCCATACAGTTACAGGTAAGCGCGATCTAAAACAGGTTGAGCGCCTCGCAATGTCGGCGCTCCGTCTTGGTCTTAAGCCATGGTCTCCTGAATACGATTCACAGCTTGAGCGGATGGCTTTGGTTTTCTCCTCAACCAGCGGCGCCGATAAAACTGCTGATCTATGTAGCCCATCTGAAGGGCAGCAATGTCTAGAGCCCAGCACAGCGTCTCAATAGTTCCGAGGCGCTGTTTTCGTTTTTGCTCCTTGAGCTTGCGAGCACGTTCGCGAATAGAAGAATCTGCACTTTCGGGTAGCTTTATCTCTGGCAGTCTCAAATCTAACCAGTCGTCATTCCAGACTACCTGTAATAGCATTTCGAAAACCCATGGCTTTGGCATTGCACTTTTCACGCCATCGACTTTGATCATGCAGTCAAGTTTGTATCCGGGTATGTCGCCGGCTTTGCTGGAACCTCCGCCTGTGCCACCAAGGTTCGGTGAACGGAGGTTTTTAACCTGCGCACCTTCAACCAGTTCACGGAACCTTATTGCGGTGTGGAAACGGACACCGCCCATGCCGGCAATATCCTTTCCGCTCTCGAGCTCGCCGCGGGATGTCAGGTATTCAATAGGGCCAGACAGCTCGTTGATGAATATCGGCCGGCCGAGGTCATGAGGCACCACTGATCGCGTCGGCTCGACGTGGATCTGGATGGTGTCCGGTTGTCCATGACGCACAGCATTCAGCTTGGTTTTCAACTTCTGTCCTGCAGACATCTATCGCCCCTGTTTTACTTGCTTAGGACTGAGGTCAATGACCTTGTGAGGAATGCGGTCAAGTATTCCCCCATCCAGCAGCGTGCCGTCCGATGCACGTCTCATAGTGATCAACTCATCCAGCGCCTTTTGCCTGTCTACAAGTGACATTGCGGACCTGTTTGGATAAGGAGAGCGAGCAATTATTCCAGAAACTTGCTTGCGACTTTTCCCTAAGACGGCCCCAATCTTTGGCTCTGAAAAGCCAATCACCCACATAACCCATACCTTAAACAGGGTGGACTCGTCATGTCGCACTGTTGCGGTTCGACCATTTGTCCTCAGGGTCTTAGCCATTTCATTTGCTCCCCTTACGCACCACTTGGATACGCTTTTCTTTGCCCCTCTGTTTGATCAGAGTTGGGAATAAAGCGTTCGCATTTCGTGTGACTGACCCGCCGATTTCCCCTTCACGAACAAGATGTCCGTTCACGTATCGACAAAGGTTATGAGCAATGGCACGCAGCGCGTCAGCTTCTGACGGGAACAGGCGATGCTTTCCTCCCTGATCAAGGATAGGTTTAGCTTCAGCATCACATGCTCTACGAAGAAATGCTTTGTAACCAGCCGTGAGGCGCTCAACTCGAAAACCAAACTCGTTCATAGCATCGCCCCCTCAAGGTCTAGTGTGTTCTGGATGGAATCGATGTCGTGGTAGAGCGTCTTCGCCCCGTCCCAGATGAAAATCTTGCGGTCGCGTGGTGAACCGAAGCGATCTTTCAGCTTGAAGACTTCAATCTTCCCCCTCGATACGATGCACTTGCTGTCCCAATCTTCTCTCGCTTTGCCAGTATTGGTGCGAGGAGGGTTCTTCTGCAGCCAGTCGTAACGGTTGAAGTTTGCAAGCATGATGTCTGCGTGCTCTTCAAGGGAGCCGCCGTAGAAGTCTTCCATTTCAGGTTCTGGAATTTCCTTCTGGCGAGCCATCTTTGTGAACTGACAGAGTGCTATGACTACGCATCCAAGTTCTTGTGCGAGCTGCTTTAAATCACGCGCATTGAGATAAGCACGCTCGACTGGATCCATTCTGTATTTCGAGTGACGCTCTATAAGTTTGAGATGATCCACAACGAGAAGCCGCAAGCCGTGTTTACGCTTCTGCGAACGAGCAACGAACTTGATGGTGTCAATGTTCACGGGGGATTTGAACAGCATCTTGAGTTTGTGAAGTGAATAGCCCTTCTCAGTCTCCATAAACTTCTCGAGCTGGTTCTCAGTAAGGCCGCGCATAACGTCCCGAACGGGCACACCCGTATGCCCTGAAAGAGAACGCGCAACCAAGGAAACACCGTCCATCTCCAACTCAAATAGATAGCTTGGAAACTCCCGGCCGGTGAACAGCATCTGCTGCATTGCCATCGCAGTCTTGCCAGAGCCGGGGCCGCCACCCCACAGAACCAGTGACCCCGGAGGATAGAAGCCAAACATCTCTTCCAAACCGTACAGGCATGGGCGCAAGGCAATGTTGTTTGCTTTGTCCTCGCCAGCCGTTTCGATAATGTTTTTCAGAACGTCGGAGACAGTGGATTCATGATCGCTCGCGGATTCGCTGATGATGTCGGAAAGACGTTCAGTCGCACGTTCTACAAGGCGGTCAGGCGAGATTGAAATATCGAGTGCGGCCTTTTTCAGACTGTCACTCAACTCGATAATACGACGGCGAGCTGTGAATACGCGGAGCTCATCGGCATAATCTTCAAGAGGTATGCCGTTCTCCCTCGAGGCAGTGTGCAGAAGCATGGAGAGATATGCTTCGATACCCATGCCGTTGACTTCACCACCAATACGCCCAGCCAAAAGAGGCACACGTATTGCCCGGCTGTCCATTGCAAGCTGCTGCATGATTGCGAAGATCTTTTGATGGGCATCATTCGAAAATGAATCGATGCTTAACGTTCCCGCGACCGTCCAATAATTGGTTTCGTCCTGGAGGATTGAACCAAGCACCAGTTTCTCAAGCTCTATATTCGATGTTGCGCTGTTGGTGGTCATCTTTGAACCTCGAGACCCACACGTCCAGCCAATCATCAGGCTCTGGCGATGGGTAAATTACTGCTTCAATATTTTGCATAATTGCTTTTGCTTGGAGGGCTTCAGCTGCCGCTATTCCGGGAGGCTTGACGAGATCTCCTGTGCGCCTGTGTGACCTGTATCGATCACCGTCTGCGTAGATCTCAAGCCGCTCGACACCGTCTGGAATGTCGAAGCCGATCATCCCGGAAGTCGAAAGTGTGGCCCAAACAGACGCGCCATTGCCGGTAAGACGCTGCACTGCCAGAGAGGTTTCCATTCCTTCAGCAAGGCGCAAGGTGCGAGTGACGGGACCAAGCCGCACGGCGCCACCTTTTGCCGGACCGAAACCTAATTTGATCTTTTTGCCATCCTCACCGATCATCGCCCGGCCATCGGCATCAAGGAATATACGCCAGACCGCTATCAGTTTACGATCTACAGACTGCACCCCGCCGATAAGCGCCGGGTGTTCAACGCCTTCCAATTTCAAACGAGGGTGAAATCTTATACTCGGAGGCCAAGCTTCAAGGGAGGGGTTGCTGGCATCAAGGTTCAGGTGCCGTGAGATAAGATATTTCTCTGCTGGAGTGCCATCTATAGGGATTGCTTCTCGCCAGATTGCGCGGACGGTATCTGTCTTTCGCTCCAGATTGCGCTGATCTTGCTTGGCACGCTGTTCATCTTGACGCTTTCGCGCTTGCTCTCGCTTCTGACGCGTGGCGCGCTCTACCTCGGTCTCTTCCCGCGCATCAGGAATATTAACGCCAGCGAGGCCCGCAACCATTTCAATCGCACGAGGGAAGGAGACGCCGTCCAATTCCATAAGGAAGCGGAAGTGATCGCCGCTAACACCACAACCAAAGCAATGGTATCTGCCCTTCCGATCTTCACAATGAAATGACGGTCGGCTTTCACCGTGAAATGGGCAGCAACCCCAGAAATCTCCGCGCTGCACGTTGGTTTTCTTAGCGTCCCACGAAACGCGGGTCCGAATTACCTCCGATATAGGAAGTCGATCACGAAGGTCGGCTATGAAACTGTCAGTATAACGCATCCTATGCGCGTCCTGCTGGCGTGCTCGTCAACATATCGACGGTGGCATATATCTCATGAAGAGCTTTCGACCTTTCAACTTCAGCCGCCTCTTTCTGCATAGGGCTGGCATCTGGGTCGAAGATCGTGCCAAGAGCACGTATAAACTTGGCAGAAGATGGGCCATTAACCTCTGCCAATTCCGCAGCCCAGACACCCATGCCAATCATCACGAAGGAAGCGCCCGACATTCCGAGGCGCTGCGCTGCTGCCGCTGTTGCCTCTAAGAGCAGATCCTCAACATCTTTAAGAATCTGCACTTGCCCCTGGGCCGAAGGCCGAACGACGGTTTTACGCGGGTCTGTCATAGCAAGCCCTCCTGCTTATACGAGCGCCCTTTGTCGAAGGCATATTCCGGCTCATGGATGATGCGGACAGCATCGAGAATGCACAGAGCTTCAGCTTCATCGGCTGTGTTGTATGACCACCCTTGCTGATTGCAGTACTGGCGCGCTTGCTCTTTGAACCACTTGCTTTTGTCGTTCTGCTTGGCGTGTTTCATCGCGTCAGGAACGCGCGTTTTTCCATGGGTTTTCGAGCGCCATGTTTGAATGGCAACCATCTCCGGCTCGCGCAGATTCATCGTGTGACAAACCGTTTGCGCTATGCTTGGCCAGCCCGCCGAAAAAATAACCTGCTTCGCATCAATACGGTTGTCGTCACCGTGGGAAACGATGGTCGCCAACTCCATGGCGACGAGAGGATCTGGTAAGTCTTGGAGGAGGCGACGAAGATAAGAAGCGAAGGTTGCGAAAGCTTCCCCGGGCGCTGGCTGAGTGAACCGCCACGTTCCGTGCCTCAATTTTTCACCACCTGCCAAGCAATAAGCAAAGCCCATGCTGCGACCGGGATCAAAAACAAAATAGCTGGAAGGAGCGTCGGTCATACTGCACCTCCGTTGGAAGTGAACCATCCGAACTGTGTAGCGGTAACAGGGTTTGTGTTATCCCAAACCATCCAACAAAAATCGGGCGTACCGCCACTGGCTTTTCCACCAGCCTTCAAAAACTCACCGGGAGGACAGGACGGGCGCGGCGTAACCATCCAGATGCGTGCAGGTGGCAGCTCTCTATAGAGGCCGTCGGCCCGGCCGATGCTGGTCAGGAATCGCACCTCAGTAAAGGCGGCGACCTTTCCTTTGGCTACACTCAATGCCTTTCGGATGAAGGCTTCCGTACCAACTCCTTTGAAAAAGGGTGGATTCATTATGATATTGTCCGCCCACATCGCACGGTCGCCAAGGAAATCACTTTCTCCCCTGAACCAGCCAGCAGATCCAGTTCGATCGACGAGATCCGAACCGGATGCATTGTAACCATGGTCGATAAGCGTTTTAACAATATTGCCTTGACCGCAGCATGGATCGTGGATCTTCCCGATGAACCGCTCAACCTTTAGCAGCTGTGCAGTGCACCGTTCAGGCTCGACATACCAGTCGAGATCCCCGCGCTGCCAAATATGAGCTTCTCTTTTCTTCGCTGTAGGTTCCATCAACGTCTCCCTACGGAGCGCATGACGCGCTTTTCCATTACATCGAGACGCTTCTCGATCTGTCTGCTGAACCAAACGAGACGATATTTCATCGGTTCACCTGGACGAGGTCTGCTGATCATGCGCAGGAACAATGCCAGTGGGGTTGACCCCTTCAGCTTGTTGCAAGGCTCACATGCGGCAACGATGTTGTTTCTATGATCTAAGCCACCCGCAGAGCGGGGGATGATGTGGTCTCGGGTAGCTGTCTTCAACGTCAACCGAGAAAGGCAGTAAGCGCATTTGCCACCTTGCTTGCGGAGTGCTGCTTCACGATCTGCTCGTGCAAACGCAGCATCTAACTTGCGCTGTTGAAATCTTGTAGCTCGCCAGCCTGCCATGGCAATTTCCTATATGTGTGAGAGAGGAAGGGTTGGGGAGCATGGCTCCCCATGGCAGTGAACGGATTAATTTCCGGCTTCTTGCATTGCGCCAGAGAGATCCTTGTTCGCGAGTTCGGTCCCGTCATTAACGCCCTGCTGCCAGCGCTGACCTTCGCCAGAGCCGGGCTGGTATGGATTACCCGTGCTCTTGCGCTGTCTGCCGACGGCAAAGCCTTCTTCATAGGCGCGGTCTTCTTGAGGGGTGCGGTCTGCATCGAGCATGTCGAGCTGGCGACCAAGCTGATGGCCGAACATCTTGGCGATACGGATTTTACGCTCGAAATCTGCAATCACTTGTCCGACATCTTTGTCTTCAAGGGTCTTGGCGAACTCCACATCCTTCTTGGTCCAGCCAATATCTTTCAGGCGTTTGTAGACCGCGTTCATATCGCCCTTGGTTCCAGCCATCTTGGAGCCGTGATCCTTGAGCTCAGTGAAGCCCTTCAGAAACTGCTGTTCTTCGTATAGCTCTTGCTCAGTCTTTTGATTGTGGTCCTTCATTTTCATTCACGCCTCCTGTGCGCGGGGTTTGAGGCCAAGGCTCCGACGGGCTTGGTCGATTGACTTTCCAGACTTGAGGAGGTCGAAGTAACGGCCCTCCAGTTCCGGCGGGACATCAAACCCGCGCCGTTGAGCCCGCAGCTTTCGCATGTGCGTTGTCTGCTGCTCGAAGATGTTGGAGGGTGGAGGTGCAGGCTCCTTATCCGCCTGCTCCAAAGCCTCAATCAGAGCTTGTTCCGAAGCTAGAAGCTTGAGCCGGCGGCATACTGCGGCCCCGGACACACCCAGAAGGTGTCCCATTTGGCGCATGGATAGGTTGCGCTGCTGCATTGAAAGCAGCTTCCGATCTTTTTCATCGGTCCACCGTATCCAATTATACCGCTTGGTCTCTCCACCCATTCGAATAACCTCATACGTTACGTATTAACCGAAGGCGAGGAAGATGGTTGACGTCCGCGAGTGCGTCGCACGTCAATAGTCTTCTTAACATTCACCCGGTACTGCTTAGCCAGCATGTCGATCAAGATAATCAGAGGGCCGCTCTGAAGTTCATTTCTCTTTGATTCTAAACGATAAATTTGTGGCTGGCTTACCGCAAAACGACGTGCGAACTCCGCCTGTGACTCGTTTAGAACACGACGGATTGTGTAGATCTGATCCCCTGTGAGGGTTACGGCTGAGCCGATAACTGGAACGTCTATAGCAACCATTGTGATCTCCTTGTGATCAACTAATACGAAACGAATTAAAAACAGTCAATACGCTTGTTATTAAATCTTCTAGAATTCGAGGAAACCTGTGTTAAGGAGTATTGCGTATGAACACAGTAAATGGCGAAACGACCATGGAAGATACGAAACGAATGAAATCTGGGGATACTCCCGGTGAAAGGCTGCGGAAAGCTCGCTACTCATATGGCTTTGCGTCCGCATCCGATGCCGCGCGTCGTCTCGGAGTGAAAGTTCCGACGTACACTTCACACGAAAATAACACCCGATCATACACCGCCGATGAGGCGGTTTTTTACGGGGAAACATTCAAGGTTAATCCAGTTTGGCTAATCTTCGGCAGCGACTACGCTTCACCGGGCCGAGACACCATCGAGACAAGACCGCGGCGATCACCAAAAAGCATCGCTGTGAAGAATGAACCGAAGGCGTTAGCTCTAGAATCTATTCCGACAGGAGATTGGCGTGTTCCGGATCGGTTTCTGTCAGAACACCTCGGCGTGGATGTGGAGTCAGCTCGGATCGTGCAGTGTGTCGGCGGTAGCTCTGACGTCGCTGGGCCGTTGGGAGATTTTAATTTCTCCAGCTTGGAAAATGGCGATCGTCTTATCGTGGACGTGTCGGACAAAATCCCGGAGCCGCTTGCCCTTTTCATCGTCAGAGAGGGTGATAATCTTCTGTTTCGTGAACTGCGATATGTTGGAAAGGACGCTGACGGAATCGTCGATGTGGGCAGTCCGTTTTCTGCTCGTGCGAATTACACGATTGATCTTTCAACGATTGAAATCTTTGGACGTATCAAAGGTAGATTCTCAAAGATCTGATCTTGTGATTAATTACTAAGTTTAAAGGTTAGAACTTAGTGTTTCACGATGGTGAGCCTGGAACCCGAACATAGGAGGACTAAGCCCCGTGCTCAGAGAGCATCCGGAGTTAGCCCCTATGTCAGGTGATTTCACGACGGAGCCGCCTATCACCCTTCCGAGTTGGTCAATACCAGTGCCAACCCTCGACCGCACTTTATCGTCACAGCTGGGCCTGTAACGGCGAGCATCCCTTCGGTCTTTCGGAGTGGGACTGTACTTTGCTCGCGCCCGGTGGTAGTACTTTTCCTCGTGAGAGAGGCGAGATCGCCACCGTCTTCAACCGACCGATCTCGTTTTTTAGACCCCGGCTTTTGCGAGCCGGGGTTTTGTTTTTTCACAACGTATGTGTTCGCGTCAATACGAATTGTAAAAAAAGATACGAAAGGCATTGACCAACTTAATACGAAATGTATTATTGATGGTGTTGAAGACGTGTTTTCAGGCAGACGAACTCTCACAGGATTTCAAATTCGATGCCCCGCGACCATTCTAGCATTACCCACGAAGCCGAACTTTCCTCGGCAATTCAGACTTGGCATCGCGGCGAATCGTTATCTGCCCGGGAACAGGCTTTGATCGAAGAAGCGCAGTTTCAGACATTCAGGCGCGTGCTGATGTCCGACATGAAAGCTCCTTTGTCCGCTTCCGATCATAGGTGATCGGCTGTCGTAGCCATTCGAAGGGGAAACCCAATGAAAATCATTCAGTTTAATGCTGAAAACATTAAGCGCCTTGTAGCGGTTGAGATTGTTCCAGGTAGCAACCTAGTTCAGATCACCGGCCGGAATGGTCAGGGCAAGACATCAATCCTTGACGCTATCTGGTGGGCGCTTGACACAAACAAAGTCGTCCAGTCACGGCCCTTGCGTGAAGGTGAAGAGAAGGGCTTCGTGCGTCTCGATCTTGGCGAGTATATCGTTACCAAGACGTTCAAAGCAAAAGAGGGTGGTGAAGTCACCAAGTCTCTGACGGTGCAGAACCGTGACGGTGCCAAGTATGGCAACCCAACCGAACTTCTCAGCAAGTTTATCGGGGATCTGACGTTTGATCCGCTCGCATTTTCACGCATGAAAGCACAGGACCAAGTAAAAGCTCTGCGCGCGCTTGTTCCTGACTATGATTTTAACGTTGCTGATGCAGAGAACAAGCGGGACTTCGATAAGCGCACAGATGTCAATCGTAAGGTGCGAGAACTTGGTCTTCGTCTCGATGCAATCATCGTTCCAGATGATGCTCCTACTGAAGCTGTCAGCTCTGCCGATTTGATGGAAGAGCTGAACAAGGCGATGGACCATAACACCGCTGTTCAGACTGACATCAATAATCGCGACAAATTAAACCAACGCATTTTTCATATGCGGGAAAATGTGCAGTCACGTCGTCGCACGATTGAAGATCTTCAGCGCCGTATCAGCGAAGAGCAAACTGAAATCGAACACGCGGAAAGCTCCATCGCTGAGATGGACAAAGAGCTTGCCAACATGGGCGATATTTCTGCTCTTATTGAGATCGAGCCAATCAGCCAGAAGATTGCCGCGGCTGAAGAGACGAACAAGCTTGTGGCCGTGCGTGCTGAAAAGGAAAAGCTTGCGAGCGAGAAACAGCAAGCGGAACAGGAAAGCCAAGCGCTGACCACCGCAATCGATCAGCGTAAGGAAGCGTCGGCACAGGCGGTCAAGCAGGCCAATCTGCCTATCGATGGCCTTCAGCTCTCCGAAGACTCTGTCCTGTTCAATGGAATACCATTTGATCAGGCAAGTGATGCTGAACAGCTTCGCGTCTCAATCGCTATCGCAGGTGCGATGAACCCTCAACTGCGCGTAATCCGCGTTCGTGATGGTTCGCTTCTTGATGATGAGGCCATGAAGGTTCTGGAAGATTACGCCAACGAGAAGGATCTTCAGATCTGGATTGAGCGGGTGGATTCCAGCGGCGAAATTGGCGTTGTCATTGAAGATGGCCGGGTCGCGAATGTAGCGGAGGCAGCGGAATGAAAGTTGTCGCCTCCACCAACGACGGCTTCCTCGTCGAGATGACGGACGACGAGATCGCAAAGGCAGCGGGATACGGATCAACCTATGCGGATGCATGGGAGAAGGCCAACGGTAATAGCCGCAAACCGCTCGTTGGCGCAGTATTCGATGTCAGGGCTGCATACGACTATCACGTCCGCGTAAAGGACAACGCGGAGAAATGTCGAAGCTCTGCGGGCTTACTACGCGGGCTTGCAGATATGCTCGAAACAGGCATGCCGGAAGTAATCACTCTTCCGGAGCCAATTGTTTCTAAAAAAGCAGATGAGGTGCAATCATGATGGACGCCCTCGATTTTATCCCCAATGAAAAAGGTGAATACTGCTTTGAAGATGGCGTGTATTTCAACCTTCCGGAAAAGATCTATCACAAGGACAATGCCTTAGGCTCCACTTCAATCAAGGATCTCGCACGGAATCCCTATCGTTGGCAGTACGATCGAATCCGTCCGCGCCAGAAGATGGAAACGGAAGCGATGACTTGGGGAAGTGCATGGCATTGCCGTGTGCTGGAAGGCAAGGAAGCCTTTGACCTGCGATATGCCAAGCCACCGAAGCCTGACGATGTTCCGGGATGCCTCGTAACAACGGAGCATGTCAAAGAGTTCTTGCGTATGCATGGTCAGAAGCTGACCGGTACGAAAGGCGACATGATCGCACGCGCTAAAGATCTCGACGAGTGCCCACCCATCTATGATGAAGTGCTGGCGAAGTGGCGTGAGGAGCACCCAGATTATGTGGAGCTCACAGAACGCCAGGTGCAAGAGATTGAAGACGCTGTCACCAACATGGAAGCGGATGAAACTCTTCGAAATGTGATGCGTGCCGGATCTCTTATCGAAGGTTCTGCAGAGCTGTCGATCTTCTGGACTGTCGGCGGTGTTCGTAAGAAGGCGCGCTTTGACTATTCGCTCGCACCCACCGCAGGTCGCCCCAAAGCGCTAGTTGTGGATCTTAAATCCTTTACGACGTTCCGGTCAGGGACGGACGAGGAGGCGGCCGCGGATAAGGTCTATCTCGAATGCTATGACCTTCAAGCGGCCCATTACATGGATGCCTACGACGCTGCCCGTGAGCTGGTTGCTCAAGGAAAGATGTTCGGCACCGCACCGCGTCAGGGATACCTCAATGAGTTCCTGAATGCTCCGGGCGTTGATTGGGTCTGGGTAATGCTTCGTCGGGACTCCGGGATGCTGCCTGTTACCCTATCGATCGACACCGAAGATCAATTCTTCAAGAAAGCCCGCGACATTGTTGCCGACACGATCGACGTCTACCGCACGCATGTCGAGATGTTTGGGGTCGATAAACTCTGGCGACCAGCGCAACGCTTACCGCGACGTTTGAACTGGTCCGTAATGCCTACCTACAATCGAGGAGTTCGTTATGAGCAACCTAATGACCGTTGAGGACGCTGGCGGCTTTCTTGAACAAATCCGCGTCGACGTAGAGCCTCTGATTATCGACAGTGGGAAAAGCTTTGATCGCCTTAAAGCAGTCTTTCATATCGCTGTTCAGCAGGAACCGAAGATCCTTCAGTGTACGCTGGAAAGCTTACGCCGTGAGCTTATGAAATGCGCAGCGGATGGTCTCGTTCCTGACGCTAAGGAGGCCGTGCTTCTTCCGTACTACGATAACAAAGAAAAGGTGATGCTCGCTAACTATCAGCCGATGGTTCATGGCATCATTAAAAGGATGAAGGAGCTAGGCGACGTATTCACGATCGTCTGCAATCTCGTCCACGCGAATGATGAATTCGTTCTCGACGAAGCAGATCCGGATTCGATGTCTCACAAATCAGACCGGTTCTCAAAGGATCGTGGGGCCATCGTTGGTGGATACGTCATCTTTCGCGATGGTCAAAAGCGGCTGATGCATTTCGAAACGATGTCTATGGAAGATTTTGAAAAGGTACGGAAAGCCTCAAAGGCACCGGACAGTCCGGCATGGCGCAACTGGCCGAATGAAATGTATCGGAAAGCGGTGCTCCGTCGCGGTGCCAAATACATTACGATTAACAACGATAAAATTCGCGCGTTGATCGAACGCCAGGACGATATGTTTGACTTCTCCCAGCCAAAAGTCGCTGAACGTGTAAATCCTTTTGGCGGCGTGATTGAACACGATCAGACCAAGGCGATCTCTAACCATTCTCAGGCTGCAATGCCTATGGACACTGGCAGCCATACTGATAACGAGAAAGAAAAGGTCGAGTATCAGCAGGGAAAGCAGGAAAACAAGCCTGCTCAACAGACGAAGCAATCGTCTGATCAAGCCCAGACACAAGCTAAGGCCAAAGCAAAGGCTGATCTTCCTGACGTCATGCCTACGGTTCCTGACGTGCTGATACAGGCCGAACACAAAGATATGATCGTTGAGGGATGCACCAAGATTCTTGCCATCTCGCTCGATCAAACGATTGATGCGGCCGATCGACGTGTAACTCTGAAGCAGGCATCGGGCAACTGGAAGGGCACTTTCCCTGAATATGCTCATGGTTTGTTGAAGGCTTGCATCGACGCATCTGATTGGTCGATCCGGAAAGATGCCAAAGGTGAACCGTGGACAGCGGACCACGCTGCATTTGTTCACAAAGTTAAGACGCTTCTCAGTGTCGAGAAACTGAACGTCGGAAAGTATCCGTAAATTTTTGACGATGCATTTTGATTTTGGCGGTCAATGAAGGCCGCCGGAAAGGAAGAACCGTGTCCACATTTGTAACACACTTCGAAAATCTGCTTCGTCAATGCGAGGCAAAAGAACGGCAGCTTGCTGAAATCTTGAACTTCAGCAGTACGGGCGGCGAATTTCGGCTTCGTGTGACTGTCGACCATCCAGACCCGCAGGTCAGAGAGGCCGTCGAAAACCTAGCCGCTACATACACGCCCAACAAGATCATCCTGTCTCAAGTCCTTAAAGGTGCCCAAACTGAATATCGCAGGGCAAAGGAGGAGTTCGTGAAGACAGCATCGATCCATCCTATCGCTACAGAAGGGCCGGCCTCATGAAGATAAGAGTCATCGATTTTGAAACGACCGGCAGCGATAAAGACAAACAGGCTGGTAAGCCAGCCGCCATCTGTGAAGTGGGCTTTACGGATTTAGATTTGGAAACGGGTATCGGTCGCCCGGTCTCCGCCCTCGTGAACCCGGGAATGCCAATCCCTCCGATCACACGGGCGATCCACCATATAAGCGATTCGATGGTTGCCGATGCGATCAACACAATGGATGCCTGTCGTATGCTTATGGATGGCATGCAGGAAGGGGATGTTTTTGCAGCGCACAACCATAGCTTTGAGAAAGCTTTCTTCGGTGGCGGCAAGTTCGCATGGATCTGTTCACTGAAATGCGCGAGGGATATCCTTCCGGATGCTCCAAGCCATTCAAATCAAGTCTTGCGCTATTACCTCGATCTCGACAACGAGTTTGAATGGCCGGAGGCTGCAATGCCTCCGCACCGTGCGGGACCAGATACATATGTGACTGCACATCTTGTCAGAAAACTTCTCGAAAAGAGAACGTTACAAGAACTTATCCACACTACCAGCTCTCGCGTTATTCTCCAGACAGTCAACTTCGGCACTGCTCACAGAGGCAAACTTTGGGCAGACATGGATGAAGGTTTTTTGAGATGGGTTTTGGAGAAGGACTTCGACGAAGACGTGAAAAACACCGCGCGCCATTGGCTCAATGAAAGATCCCGGGCGGCCAAGAACTTCGTGTTCTAAGCGGACATCAGGCAACAGTAAAAATATTGTATTAGAATTTGGGAGTGAAGCCAATGGCTTACAAGAAGATCACCGTTCGCTTTGGTCAGAATGAATTCCAAGAGGACCAAATCTACGTTGTTGAGGACGGTGTTACTGAGGAGCAGATTTTGAAAGGAGACGATACGGGCGTGGTTTGTCTCTGCATCGCTGACCTGGCCGACACTCTCGTCGAATGTTTAAACCAGAAGATTGCGGCCTAACATGCAAGGTCGGCGGAAAAGTATCCCTGATAGGGTCAAATTGATCGCAGCACTAAGGCGGATGGGGCTGAAGATCGAGCAAGTTCAGTTCGATCATAATCCCGCTCTATGTTTTCGGCCGGTTAATCCCGAAACGGGGGATACGATCCCGCCGGCCAACGATCCGGAACATATCGATATGTTGCTCATCACCGAACACAAAGAGAAGACCTTTGGCAAAGGTGGCGAGAAGAGAATTACGACTGCTGGCAGCGACATCGGCAACTATCGAAAGTCGATACGGTTGAAGAAAGGACAAGAGGAGATGCGGCGCAGGATGCTTGCCAAGGAGCCGGGCTCGGAAACACCAAAGCCCAGAAGCAAATGGCCCTCACGCAAAATGAGATCTCACAAGCCCAATCGGGAGGTTTAGCCATGTCTGTCGTTAATACGTTTCGTATTTATTACGGTGATTTTAATGAGGACGTGCAGGCGGAGACGCCGACGGAAGCTCGCAAGTTGTTTCTGGAACGTCGCCCGAAAACGATCATCAAAAAGATCAAGCTCGTTCGCGGAGATACGAAATGAATCCTGTCGCCATGACTGAGAATAACGAGTTTGCGCCAGCGGTCCTGACTTACACAAATTATCGTGGGGAAGTTTCTACCCGTCGGATTATTCCCCATCGGCCTTACTTCGGCGCGACAGAGCATCATCCTGTACCGCAGTGGATATTGTCCGCTTACGACCTGGACAAAGGTGCGGTGCGCGACTTCGCACTCAAAGACTTCGGTCTGACGGTCGATCGAAAACAACTGACTGACGCAATCCATGAAGCAGTGTCAGGCGCATATGATTGCACGCGCGCTTGGAGCGCATGGAATGTTGGAACTATGACCGCGTCAGACTTCGTTCCTGTCGAAGACCGGGCCGAAGAGATCGCGGATGCTATTCTCCTTTCCCTACGCAGCTCGCCAGCAAAAGTACCAACCCTTTCGCCTATACCTGAGATCAATGTCCACGCGGAAGTCGAGGCGTATGAATGGCGCGGCGACGGTGATTACACAACGAACGAAAAGGAGAGGGCGCTTCTTGAAGATTTCGGCAACGGCCTGATCAGTAAGTTCGTCGAGCTTCTGGCCAATGTGCATGTGGTCAGCCGGTCCACATGTGTTGCGGACGCTGGTGAGGCTCGGGCGAACGCCGCCCATGAGTATTACGCAAGCCTCCCGCCATACCATTTAACAAAGGCCGAGTTTGAAGCGCTGCCCGAATACAGCGCAACGCTTCCAACAGGAACCACACCCGGCAAAATGTGGAAGCGTCACGACGGAGCGTATGATCCATCGTGCAAAGAACCCTTTTGGATTCTTGGTCAGTACGATCCAGAAGATGGCGGCAAAGGCCCGAACATCAAGATCAATTGGTACGTGCCGGTTTTGAAGCTGGACGCTCCCATTTCGGGAGGTGAAGCGAAGTGAAGAAGAAAAAGTTCCTTGTTGCTGATCTCCTTTGCGGTGCTGGTGGTTCATCTACGGGTGCGTCTCAAGCATTTGAAGCGATGGGCCTTGAAATGGAATTGGTTTGTGTGAACCATTGGCCAGTAGCCATAGATACACATCAGCGAAACCATCCTCACGCGCGTCATTTTGTTCAGGATATAGCCACAGTTAGGCCGAGCGAACTCGTGCCTGAAGGCTATCTGGATTTATTGATGGCTTCGCCAACTTGCACACATCATTCAAATGCGCGAGGCGGCAAGCCGACGAGCGATCAACAACGCAGCGACCCTTGGCACATTATCACTTGGCTTACAGAGCTCCGAGTCAAGCGGATCATTATTGAAAACGTGTGGGAGTTCGTCGGCTGGGGGCCAGTTGACCATAGAACCGGTCGGCCAGTGCAGTCTCGCAAGGGCGAGTATTTCCATGCATGGATCGAGACGCTGAAGCGGCTCGGGTTCGATCCCGAATGGCGGAAATTAAACGCGGCAGACTATGGAGATGCAACGACCCGGCAGCGTTTTATTCTTATGGCGCGGTCAGATGGACGAAAGGTCCATTGGCCGATGCCAAGTCACAAAAAGAAATCACTTACTGATGCAGATTTGTTTGCTGCTGAGAAGCCTTGGCGACCCGCACGTGAGATTATTGACTGGTCGATAAAGGGCCGATCGATATTCCAACGCCCCAAGCCTCTAGCACCAAAAACGCTCCTGCGCATTTATTCGGGTGCGGTTAAACACGAGTGGCCCGAACCGTTCATCGTGGTTCTGCGCAACCATATGTCTTCACAAGGCATAGATACGCCAATTCCCACGATCGCTGCCAAAGGCCAGCACATTGCTCTCGCTGAGCCCGTTGTCATTTCACCACGCCACGGCAAAGAGGGTGCTGGTCCTCGCCCTCGCGGCACAGAGCAGCCTCTTCCAACCATCACGGCTGGCGGGAGCCAGTTTGCGGTTGCCCAACCCGTCGTTGTTAACATGAAGGGCAAATCAAAAGCGTCCGGTGTAGACCTGCCTCTTCCAACCCAAACTGCCCATGCACCGCATTTGTACACTGCTGAACCCATCGTTCTATCGCAGAACAGTTTTGGTGTGGCGCGCTCAACTGAAGATCCCTTGCCAACAATCACTACAGGTGGAGCAGGCACGGATCGCAGGCCGGGCTGCGCTCGCCCAATGCTGATTGAGCCATTCGTTTTATCTCAGGCGTCTTGCGGAGCGCCCAGAGCCGTGAGTGATCCACTACCGTCATCGACCACCGGGGGCAGAGGCGGTTCCCATGCTTTGATAGCCCCTTATTACGGCTCAGGTTCCGGAGAGTCATGTTCATCGGCAACTAAGCCATTACCAACCCTCACTGCTAAGGCGCGCTTCGGCATGGTGGTGCCTGTTACGCAATCGAATGGCGGGGCGATCGCTCGCGATGTAGCTGAACCGTTACCGACGATCACCACTGCCAAAGGAGGGGAGTTTGCTGTCGTCCAGCCTGTGCCGTACGACGCCGAGAATACTCCATGTGCTGATGAGCTTGAATACGACATCCTTTTCAGGATGCTTGAACCACACGAGCTCGCTGGCGCCATGGGGTTTGATGGGTACCAATTTGCCGGGAATAAAACCCAACAGATTAAGCAGATTGGCAATGCTGTGTCGGTGCGAAAGATGAAGGCTTGCGTCCACGCCATCATGGGCGATGTGGCACCGGCTGAAATCGCAGGGTTCAAGGAGGCCGCCGAATGACGACGTGGTCCCCCCAGCAGAATGAAGCACTCGCGAAGGCAGGCGCTTGGTTGCGCATGCGATATGCTCCGACATTCTATCTTGCTGGATATGCCGGCACGGGCAAGACAACGCTTGCCATTCACTTAGCACAGCATGCCAAAGGTAAGGTCGCATTCGCGGCCTTCACTGGCAAAGCTGCTCGCGTAATGCGGTCAAAGGGGTGCCTTGGTGCGCGAACAATCCATTCGCTCATTTACTCTACTGAAGTTGATCCGATCAATGGTGATGTAAAGACACAGCTTCTCCCGCCATCCGCGCTTGAGGATTACTCGCTGATAATAATCGACGAGTGCTCGATGGTGAATGAGGAGATCGGTCAGGATCTGCTTTCGTTTGGAAAGCCTATTCTTGTCCTCGGAGATCCGGCACAGCTGCCACCGGTGTCTGGCGGCGGCTACTTCACAAGCCGTGATCCTGATTACATGCTGACGGAAGTTCACCGACAAGCTGCTGAAAGCCCTATCGTCAGGCTCGCCACGGCAATACGTGAAGGCAGGCAGTTCCCGAAGAGCTTCTGCCAGCCGGGACTTATCATCACTGCGCGCGATGACCTTAACCCGTCGCTCGTCACGAGCGCCGATGCAGTTCTTGTCGGCCGGAACAATACGCGGCAGAGATACAACAAGCGCTTGCGGGAATTGCTTGGCAAGAATGGCGAGCTCCCCGATGTTGGCGAGCCGCTGATTTGCTTGCGGAACGACACTTTCAAGAAGATTTATAACGGTGACATTTTAACCGTCGCCAAAAGACGATCGCTCAAAAACAAAATCAAACTCTGGATGAGCGATCCTGAAGGCGAACGCGAGACCACAATGGTTGACGTGTTGCCTGACTTTTTCCGGGATGACGTAGAGGCCGCTAAGCTTCCGTATTCCCAACTCCGTTCAACACAACAGTTTACTTTCGGCTACGCGATCACCTGCCACAAGTCGCAGGGTTCACAATGGAGCAATGTGTGCGTTTTCGATGAAAGCAGAGCCTTCAGGGCTGATGCTTCGCGCTGGCTCTATACCGCCGTCACCCGAGCTTCCGACCATCTCACTCTTGTCGTTTAGCGATCCAAGGAGCGCATCCATGTTTTCATTTTTCAAGAAGCGTCAGGCAATGCGAGCGGGCTATCCGTACTCGCTTCAGGAGTTCTGGCCGCCTCTCTATCTCAACTTTGGTGGGGAAGCGCCGAACGATGCGAAGGTCTTTCGCGATGTTTATCACGCCAATGTTGGCGATGTGATCCCCGTATTTTCAGCTGAAGGCAAAGTCGCACGCTACCGGCTGGATCGTATCACCAGCGCCGCCGGAAGCGATCATATCGTCTCGCCCCTCCAGTTTGATCTGACTTTTGTTTCAGTAAACCGCGCAGAAGTATCTGCAATTTCACAGGACAATCAACATGACTAAGAAGCTTTACGCAATTGCTACTCTCGTGTCTGCCCTAGCTCTGTCCGCATGTACGGATGCCCAGATTGCAGAGAGCAATATCAAGAAAGCCGCTGATCAATTCGAAATTAATCGCCGCATTGTTTTCTACAACGGCATTACTGACGGCTACATGCTGACGATTGAGGGGCTCTGTTCGATGGACCTGAATGAGAAGGGAACAGCGTTCAATGTAATCTGCAAAACAGGGCCAAGTGCATACAAGCGCCACACTCTGGTTCTGTCAGATAACACCAGTGCTTTTGTCGAACAGCTGGAGAGTGCACAGGCGAGCGCGTACCACTACCGCGTCGTCTTTAAACCACAGGCGCTCATTCCAGACGTGGACTTCCGCGGTGACGCAGAGGAGCTTCTGAAATGAGGGGACTACTTACAAGGATACGGCAGAGATTCTGCACCCACGATTGGAAGCCGACACGCTTTCAAGCTCTTGTTCCCGGCATCAGCTACAAATGCACCAAGTGCGGGAAGCAGAAACAGTTTTATCCACGTCCGACAAAGCGTGACGGATGACTGACCGCATTCAATGCTGCGTCCCTTACTGCAATCGCACACGTCATAACAGGGACAACACCAGTGAATGGATATGTTCTGTTCACTGGCCCACCTGCCCAACCCATCTGAAGCGCCGCAAGTACAAGCTCTTCCGTATATATAAGCGCCGCTTTGGAGAGAATGGGTTCTGGGCTTATCCCGCAGGATCTAAGCAGCGGATTGAAGCTGTCCGGTTAGACCGGCTCTGCAACACCGCATGGGATCGATGCAAGAAAGCCATCATAGAGAGAGCGATCGGAATATGAGCAGACTCGATCGAGCGATCGTCCGTAATGTCCTAGAGGGCAAGGCTGTTTTTACTGACAAAACAGCGCACCGCTTTGCCACAGTCGGGCAGCTGGAGTTGGTCCGAAACATACCAACAGAGAAATGGCATCTGATCATCAAGCGCGGCGATCAGATCAAGCTTAACTGGATCGCGCAATTCGCCCTGAACATCGCAGCCCGATACGCCCAGCATGGTGCAGCATTGGAGCACAAGTCATGACATTGTTTTCATCCAAGACATTGCAAGCAATTGATACGCTGTCCCGCTCTGTTGACGGGGCATACAACGTGTTCTTGAAGCGCCATGAAGGAAAGCCACCAAGTGGTAAATGTCAGGATTACGAAGGCCCATTAGTCAAAGGGATAAAGCACGAATGGGTTGATCAAAGCGGCGGTGGTTTCTCGGGAGATGACTTCCACGGAACCGTTACCTTTGTCGTCGGTGATTATCACCTGATTGTGAGTTACGCATCATGACAGTTTTATCAGCACAATCCATCCGCGCGCGCGGCATCTTCACACCCTTCCACGAACGCACAGTCAGCAGTGGAATGACCTTCGGTCTAGGGCCGGCCGGCTATGATGTTCGTATAGCGGAGACGGTCACTCTTGGCTTTCATGAGAAGGCACCGGGCATGTGGCGGAACAATCTCTCCATCCTTGCCAGCACGATGGAGCATTTCAACATGCCGGATGACTGCCTCGCTTACGTCAAAGACAAAAGCACATGGGCAAGGAAATTCGTTCTCGTGCAAAACACAGTGATTGAACCTGGCTGGCGCGGGCACCTCACGCTGGAAATCACATACGAAGGCGAGCAGGGATCACTGACGATAACAGAGGGTACACCGATCGCTCAGATCATATTCCACAAGCTGGATGAGCCAACTGAGAAACCATACTCAGGAAAGTATCAGGATCAGGCAGCAGGACCGCAGCCAGCAATACTGGAGAACTGATTTGAGATTGCCGCCCGCCTCGTCATTGAGCGGGCGGACTTCACCGCCAAAGGAGATAACAATCGAATTGTTGGAAGCTTGCCTCGATCGGGTAGCTCAGGCAATCGAAGATGATGAGGAGAGGGGCCACGCCTATCTGCCCATCTTCGAACGACTTGAGCGAGAACTTGAAGACATCCGGGATAGGCAAAGCACCTTGGCGAGAGTCCGTAGCCGCCTCAAACAATCGAAGGGTCGAATGGAAGTACGATCTTCATGAGTTCATCACGACGCCATTTCAAAGCGCCACCTGAACCGTACTCTACTCGATCTAACGTATGCCCCATTAAGATACGCCGGAGCTCATCACCGAGCCCGGCTTCTTTCATTCTATCCTCAAACGTATGTCGCAGCGAATAAACGACCTGTCCGTCTGTTTCGAGTAATTCATTTTCGGTCAAGAATTTGCCGAGCGTGGCAGACAAAGATGCCCCTTTATCTGCGTACCGGGGGAACCCTTTCGGGAATTTCTTGAATACCTCGTGCGCAACGCCGACCAAAGGAATCGTGCGGATAGAGGATTGAGTTTTGATCTCCCGCGGATCGTCAGGATCCTCACGCGGTTCAATGCGCAGATGCGGCACTGCATCATTCAGGATAATAAACTCTTCAGTGAGATTGCATATCTCACTCAGCCGTGCCCCTGTTTCGATTAGCGTTAGAAACACGCCGCGGGCCTGCTCATTGAGATTGGCCAGCTTACCCGGCTGCAGAAACTTGCCCTTGATCCATCCAGTTGAAAACGGAGGTCGGACACGCTTCTTCGATTTGTTGCCCTTCGTTCCATTTCGGAAGCCGAGGCCGTCGAATGGATTTGTTCTGTCAGGCTCACCGAGGTGATCAAAGTACCGCTTATAGAGTTGCCGCATATCGCCAAGGCAACGGTTTCCGGAATCGTTTGAGTAACGCTTCTCTCCCGGGGTGGACGGTACGATCTTCTTCAGCCAATACGCATATAGCTTTCTGGCGTCATCGCGCGTGATGTCCTCGATGGCCTTATCTTCGACGACTTCAATGAATGTATTGATCGCCCGGCGCTTCGTATTTTCCCAAAGCTCTTTCTGCTTCTGACTTTTGCCGGCAACTTCAGCGACGGCTATTTCCTTCAGGTACAAATCAAAGGCATCGGATACGGTTGTCTTCGGCTTCGTCTCGCCACCAAGAACGGCCGCGACTTCATCTGTCGAGGGTGAGCGCCCCATGATGGACGAAACGCGCGCGACGATTTCGTCGATCGACATCTGGGAGATCTGCTCCGAACTTCTGTAATCGAAGCCGAGAACTTCAGCGCGACGGATTGCTGCTTTGTATCGGGTGAGGGATTTGTCTGCTTCGTTTTCCAATACCAGCGACGACCAGTATTCATTGTCCGCCGCTTCAATCGCATCCCTTCGCTTTCGAGCGACGACGAGATCGCCAGTCTTCAGAGCCTTACGGATGTGTGTCCCGGACTTCAAAACGTCAACAAGGTTCACAGGAATCCTGCGCTTATAGTGATAATAATCACCGCGCATTATTAGGAATCTGTCTGGGTCTGAGAGCTTCGCTGTCCGCATTTCATGTCCTCGCTGGGGCACAAAATGGGCACGCTGTGGGGCACGAAGTCAAGAATAAAAAATTACAGGCGAATTATCCGTCTGGATAAATGCCTGAAAAATCAATGCGGTAGACCTAAATAAAGTAGAAGAAGAGTGGCGCACCCGAAAGGATTCGAACCTCTGACCCCCAGATTCGTAGTCTGGTGCTCTATCCAGCTGAGCTACGGGTGCTTGCCTGTGTGCCGCATCGTCTGCGGCGATGGGCGGTTGATAATCGGACCCATTGCTAAATGCAAGCACCTTCTTGGAAAAAAATGCGCTTATGTGAAGTTTTCTTGTCAACACCCGGTTTTGTGGGCTTTTTTAGCCTGTCATCAAGTGGGGAAAACCCCGGATAAATGAAAAGCGGATCAAAATTGGTCATGGAATCTATGCATTGGACGGGAATCACGCGGTAGAAAACTCTAACGATGCTGATTATTTTGCTTATTGTCCCAATTTGGCAGGTCTGGCAGGCGAATCTCGAAATGTGCGCCGATGGGGCGATCTTCGCGCAGCTCCACCGAGCCGCCATGAGCACGGATAAGTTCTTGCGCAATGGCAAGGCCAAGGCCGGTGCCGTCGCTGCGAGTTGACCCCTTGAAGGCTGTGAAGAGGTGATCACGGGCCTTTTGCGGTAAGCCTGGCCCCGTATCTTCTATGCCTATGATCGCCGTGGTGCCAATGCGGCCTGCTGAAATAGTCAGGCGTTTCACGGTGGAGACATCGCTGGTGTGATCGCGCTCCATTGCCTGCACAGAGTTGCGGCAAAGATTGCACAGAACGCGGAAGAGCTGTTCGGAGTCTGCAATGAGTTCAAAATCATCTGCAACCAGATTCTCAAACTCAATCCCGCCATCCGCGTTCAGATTGAGCGTTTCCTGCACATCGAGAACAATCGACTGAAGCAGCACACGGCGGGGCGCAGGAGGTGGCTCCTGGGAGCGACCATAGGCCATCACGCTTTCTGAATAGGTGATAGCCCGGCTCAGTGTGTGAATGAGCTTTGGAGCAAAGCGCTTCACCATTGGGTCTTCAGTATCCGCAAGCCTGTCCGACATGAGCTGTGCCGACGCCAGAATATTGCGCATGTCATGATTGATCTTGGAAACCGCCAATCCAAGATCAGCAAGATGCTTCTGCTCTTTGAGCGTGCGTTGCAGATCGCTTTGGATATGAGCAATCTGCCGCTGGGCGATACCGAATTCATCTTTGCGGTTTTCAGGCACGAGAATACGCGTTGGATTGTCGGGTGAGGCTGCAAAATCAATCATGTTTCGATGCATGAGCCGCACCGGGCGCAGCAGCATTTCATGGATGATGAGATAAATCAGGCTCGCAGCAATCACCGATATGAGCAAAGAGATGATAGCCACGTTGGTTGCGTAACTTAGCATGGCATGGCGAAGCGGTGCATCGGAAGTGACAATTTCAATGATGCGCCCCGGATTGGCGGATGGTGGGTTTGAACCAAAAATGCGCAACGTGCGATTGCCGCCGTTAAAAAGCGTTCCAAAGGCATCCCAGATCGCTGCGGCTTCGCTGATATTGTTAAGATCGACCACCTGATCGATATTGCCCGGCATTTCACTCATTGCCAGAAGATGCGATGCGCCAGCTTCACGCAAAGCGATTGCCTTGGTGCCTGTCGCGAGCAGAACCTTGTCCTGCACTTCGCGCGGAATATTCATGTGGCCGCTGGCGATCAATACCTCGCTGACAGCATCGACCGTATCAAGGCGCGAACTCATCCAACGCACACGCATATTGGCGATGGACGGAACGAAGATCAGAACTTCAGCTATAAGAACCGCAAGGGCGGTGAGAATGAGAAGTTTGCTTGAAAGCCGGTTGCGCCAGCGAAGACGCGTAAACTGGTTTGGTGACGTATTGTCCTGTGACGCCCGTTCGCCGGTTTCGGTGGATGCAGCTGTGGATTGGTCCGGGGGGCCAGAATGCGCGGCTGCGTCGGCCACGACGTTTCCGGTACTCATGGATTGATCAACCGCCACCATACATTAAATCCAGATTGAAAGGCTGCGGGGCATAATGCGCCCATGCCCAATTTAGTAAGCTTGCCACAATGAAATACGCAAAAATTTTACCTTTTATATATGGAGGCGTAAGAGAATTCCAACGGGCTTTAACTACTTTGCATGAAATTGGTTAGCAGCGCTTCCTGCTCCAAAACCTCTTTTCTCGGTTTCATAGCGTATTTCGCTTCTCCGGATATTATGCTCTCGTGGCCTCATTCTAAGTTTTATCTCCCTCATTCACAGGCATCGAGCAAATGTCACAATCAAAAAGATCACTCATATTACCGAAATTTAACTCGACCTGCTCAATCGCTGCGTGCAAAATCGCAGATGGGGAAATCCGTGATGGCTTAAGCAATGTGACATCTTGAGCACCCCATCATTTTGATACTTTTTGCGGGCATAATCTGCGGTCAAAGTGAATGTGCATATTTTGATTAGAATTTTGTCGACGTGTTCGGCAGAGTCTTGCCGGAGAGTTGAATGAAGTCCTGGAAGCAGATTGTTCTGTGCCTGCTTGTTATTATCGCTGCCGGTGGTGGCTGGTATTTTTACAAAAACAAGGCGTCTTCCACACAAGAAGCATCCGGCCAGCAGACCCATGAACAGTCTTCAGGAAAAGCAGCCCCTCTGGTGATTGTTGAGGCGGCAGGGCAGGAAACCATTAACAACCGCCTGACGGCTATTGGTTCTGCACGCGCGCTCAGCACCGTTTCGGTAACGCCCTATTCCAGCGGCACGATGAACAAGCTTTTTGTGAAAGCCGGAGATACCGTCAAGGCAGGTGACGCCATCGCGCAACTGGACAATGAGACAGAAACGATTGCTGTTGAAAAAGCGCAGATTGCGCTGAAGGATGCACAAACAACGCGTGAGCGCATAGCCCGGCTTCGCGCCACCAACACCGCAACGGTTGTGCAGGAAATAGAAGCCGATCTGGCGCTTGCCAATACCAAACTTGCCCTGGAAGACGCGCAGCTTGCTTTAAGCCGCCGTACCGTCACCGCGCCCATTTCGGGCATTGTTGGAATCCTGCCGGTTAATGCCGGCAATTACATTACGGCCGATACCTCTATTGCGCGCATCGATGATCGCTCCAAGGTTTTGATCGATATCTGGGTGCCAGAACGCTTCGCGCCACAGATTAAGGTGGGGTTGCCGGTCTCGGCAGAATCCACTGCGTTTCCCGGTGACACCTATAGTGGCAAGATCGATGCCGTCGATAATACGCTGGATGTCGCCAGCCGCACGCTGCATGTTCGTGCCGAAATTGATAACACGCAGGATCTGTTGCGCGCGGGCATGTCTTTTTCTGTGACCATTCTTTTCCCCGGTGATCGCTATCCGTCCGTCGATCCACTGGCCATTCAGTGGGACGCAGACGGCTCTTATGTGTGGCGCGTAGAAGACGGCGTTGCCAAAAAAGTCGCTGCCCGTATCGTACAGCGCAATTCAACGAATATCCTTATCGACGGGCCGGTCAAACAAGGCGATCTGATCGTGACGCAGGGCGTGCAAACCATCCGCAATGATGCGCCGGTGCGTGTACTCGACGAAAAGGGCACGGCTCTTGCAGTCCCTGCCAAAAGCCAGAATGCAGGGTGAGGGGCAAGCGTGAGCAATCCAAAATCGCCCGCAGGCAAGAACGGTGGTTCAACCGCGCTGTTTATTCGGCGCCCGGTTTTTGCGTTTGTCATCAATGTTCTGATTATCGTTGCCGGTCTTGCCGCCTTTACAGGTGTGGATATCCGCGAACTGCCAGATGTGGATCGACCTGTTATCACCATCAGCACGGATTTCAGCGGTGCATCGGCTGAAACCATAGACCGTCAGCTGACACAGGTTCTGGAAAACGCTGTCGCTCGTGTTTCTGGTGTGAAATCGATTTCGTCGACGTCCTCCTTTGAACGAAGCCGTGTCACGGTCGAGTTCAATGATGGCGTCGATCTCAATGTTGCCGCCGCTGATATGCGCGATGCGATTTCGCGCGTCGCCAACAATGTGCCGCAAGAAGCGGATCCGTCCCGCATCATCAAGGCCGATTCCAATGCCGATCCGGTGATGCGTCTCGCGGTTACGTCCGACACCATGTCGGTTGATGACATGACTGTTTTGGTTGAAGACCAGATTGAAGACGTTCTCTCCGCGGTTCCCGGTGTCGCTGATGTGCAGATCAATGGCGACCGCGACAAGATTTTTCGCATTGATATCAATCAGGCCCGTCTTGCCAGCTATGGGCTTACCATTGCCGATATATCCAGTGCTTTGTCATCAATGGGGCTTGATGCGCCCGCAGGTTCTCTGCGCAGTTCGGATCAATCTATCGTAGTGCGAGCCACCGCCAATCTCGAGAAGCCCGAAGACTTTGAAAATGTTTATATCAAAGGCCGCACGCAGATCCGCGATGTGGCCAGTGTTACGCTCGGGCCGGATATTGAAAGCTCGTCGGTGCGCTCCAATGGCAAAACGGCCATCGGCCTTGGTATTGTGCGTCAGGCGCAATCGAATACGCTCGACATCTCTCAAGGCATTCGTGCGGCTGTTGCGAACTTGCAGAAGACCCTGCCGCAAGGTGTCAATATTACCGTCACCAGTGACGATGCTAACTTCATCAGGGGCGCGATCCATGAGGTCGAGATCGCGCTGATTGCCTCTGTGATCATCGTGGTCGTGATCATTTTCATGTTTCTTTGGGATATCCGCGCAACGCTTATTCCGGCTTTGGCGATGCCGGTGGCATTGATCGGTACGGTTGCGGCGATTTATCTGACGGGCTTCTCGATCAATATCCTCACATTGCTGGCGCTGGTGCTTGCTACGGGGCTTGTGGTGGACGATGCCATTGTCGTGTTGGAAAACATCGTCCGAAGGCGCAATCAGGGCATGGGGCCACGCGCTGCCGCCGTTCTTGGCACGCAGGAAGTGTTCTTTGCGGTTATTGCGACCACATTGACGCTTGTCGCTGTTTTCGTGCCGATTTCCTTCCTGCCGGGGCAGGCGGGTGGTCTGTTCCGCGAATTTGGTTTTGTGCTGGCAATTGCAATTCTGCTGTCATCTATTGTGGCTCTGACATTGTGCCCAATGCTGGCGTCGCGCTTTCTCAAAGAAGGCAGTGAGGTATCGGAAGGGCGGCATGGGCCAAAGTTTCTGCAAAGGATCGGTGGCGGACTGTCGCGTTTTTATCGCAAGAGCCTGCACGCCTGTCTCTCCGCTCCCCTGATCGTCGTGCTCGTGGCCGTACTTTTTGCTGGCGCTTCTTACGTTGGTTTCGGCATGTTGCGACAGGAGCTCACGCCAACGGAAGATCGGGCCGTCGCGCTGTTGCGCATTAACGGTCCCCAGGGGATCAGCGTTGAATTTCTTCAATCGCAGCTCGATAAGATCGAGCAAGCGATTCAGCCATTACGCGACAATGGTGAAATCCTGACCACCTATGCAATTGCCGGCTCCGGCGGTGCTTCCAATAATGGCTTTATGGTGCTCACCCTTGCGCCGTGGACAGAACGCACCCGTTCGCAACAGCAAATTATGGCAGACATCAATGCTCGTGTGCGTGGGATTACGGCGGTTCGTATTTTCACAATGCAGCCAAACAGCCTTGGCATTCGGGGTGCCGGTAATGGCTTGCAGTTCGCCGTTGTTGGCAGTGATTACGCCAAGCTGCGACCGGCAAGCGATGCAATCGTTGCCGCACTGGAAAAAGATCCGCGTTTCGTTCAGCCGCGCTTGTCTGTTGACGCAACACAGCCGCAGCTTTCCGTCGAAATCAATCGCGAGCGAGCGTCCGATCTCGGCATCGATATTACCGGCCTTGCCAACGCCGTGCAGGCGGTGCTCGATGGTCGCAAGATCGGTTCGGTTTATGTCGGCGACAGAAGCTTTGACGTGAAGCTTGTATCGACCACCAATCCCATCAATGATCCGACGGATCTTGAAAACGTCTTCCTCAAAACGGGGGACGGTCGTTATGTACCGATGTCATCTATCGCGACAGTGGTGGAAAAGGCGGTGCCGCCGCAGTTGAACCGTGAAGAGCGCCAGCGTTCTGTTGCGATTACCACAGGTTTGCAGGGCGATTTCGCGCTGGGAGATGCTTATGCGGCTGCATTGGAGATCGCAGCACCGCTGTTGCCACCGGGAGCCCACATCATCCCGCTTGCGGAGGCTTCTACACTCAGCGAAACCTCCGGTGGCATTATGATGGTCTTCGGCTTTGCGATCATCATCATTTTGTTGGTTCTGGCCGCGCAGTTTGAGAGCTTCATCAGCGCGCTGATTGTCATGGCAACGGTGCCGCTTGGCCTCGGCTGTGCCGTCTTTGCAATGATCCTCACCGGCACAAGCCTCAACGTCTATAGCCAGATCGGGCTTGTGCTGCTGGTCGGCATCATGGCTAAGAACGGCATTCTGATTGTCGAATTTGCCGATCAGTTGCGTGACAAGGGCATGAATGTGCGTGAGGCAATTGAAGAAGCAGCCAATATCCGCCTGCGTCCCGTCTGTATGACGATGATCTGTTCGGTGCTGGGCGGCGTGCCGCTGGTGCTCGCCAGCGGAGCAGGTGCGGAAGCGCGTGTGGCACTGGGTTGGGTTATCGTTGGTGGCCTCGGACTTGCAACGATCGCAACCCTTTTCGTGACGCCTGTTGCCTATCTTCTGCTCGGACGCTTCACCAAGCCAAAGGTTGAAGAAGAAGCGCGGCTTGAACGCGAAATGGCCAGGGCAGCAACTCTGGAAGAGAAGCTGAAATGAAAAAGCCCGGTCGTGAGACCGGGCTTTTTGTTGTTACTTCTTCATCGCGTCTGTGACCTTCGCGGTCCATGCACCTTCCGGCTTTTTTGTAATGACCGGATCAGAACCACCACCAAGCAACGTTTCAACCGTGCGGTCGGCGGCAGCTACATCGAGTGTGCCGTCAGAACCATCAATCAGCTTGGCGATTTCCTTGACCATACGCTCCTGAACTTCCTGTGTCTGTGCACCAGAAGAGTCGTTTTCCAGAATGATTTCGGCAGCTTCGTCAGGATGTTCTGACGCATATTGCCAGCCCTTCATCGAAGCGCGGACAAAGCGGGCAAGCTTATCGACCATTGCCGGGTCTTCAAGGCTCTTATCAAGCACGTAGAGCCCGTCTTCAAGTGTTGCCACGCCCTGTTCTTCATAAGGGAACACAACCAGCTGATCTGCCGGAATACCGGCATCGATCACCTGCCAATATTCATTATAGGTCATGGTGGAAATGCAGTCGGCCTGCTTCTGGATCAGCGGATCGACATTAAAGCCCTGTTTGATCACAGTTACGCCGTCTTTTCCGCCGTCGGTCGGGATATTTAAATGGCTCATCCACGAAAGAAACGGATATTCATTGCCACCGAACCAGACGCCAAGCGTGCGGCCCTTAAAATCTTCCGGCTTGGTGATGTTGGTGTCCTTGCGACAGGTCAACATCATGCCGGATTTCTTGAATGGCTGTGCGATGTTGACGAGTGGAACGCCCTTTTCCCGAGTAGCAAGGGCTGACGGCATCCAGTCCACCACCACGTCAGCGCCACCACCGGCAATCACCTGTGGCGGGGCAACGTCGGGGCCGCCCGGCTTAATGTCCACGTCAAGGTCTTCTTCTTCGTAAAACCCCTTATCCTTGGCGACATAATAGCCTGCAAACTGTCCCTGCGTCACCCATTTGAGCTGCAAGGTCAGCTTGTCAGCTGCTATTGCCGAGCTGCTCATAAGTGCGAGCGCCAGTCCGGCTGTTCCAAGGCATAAAGAAATTGCCTTTTTCATTTTAGTTCTCCTCTGGTTGTTTTTATTGCGCGCATTTTGCCCGAAAACCGGTTCCCACTTTTCGGAATGTGCTTTGGTCTGCATTATACTTGCAGATGCCAAATATTCAGGCTTATGCCCTCCTGTAAGAAGGGTGCCAGAATGTCATTCTGCGCTCGATCAGCGCGATCAGCCCATAAGAAAGCGACCCCGCAAGAGCGGCTACAAAAATCTCGGCCCAGACCATGTCCACATTCATGCGGCCGATTTCTGCGGATATGCGGAAACCCATGCCGACGATGGGCGTACCAAAAAATTCGGCGACAATTGCGCCGATCAAAGCCAGTGTGGAGTTGATCTTGAGCGCATTGAAAATGAAGGGCATGGCCGCGGGCAGGCGCAGTTTGATGAGTGTCTGCCAGTAGTTCGAGCCATAGGTCTGCATCAGATCGCGTTCCATCGAACCGCTCGCAGCTAAGCCCGCAACCGTGTTCACCAGCATCGGGAAGAAGGTCATGATAATGACGACCGCTGCCTTTGACTGCCAGTCGAAGCCAAACCACATCACCATGATGGGCGCAACGCCGACAATGGGAAGGGCGGCTGCAAGATTACCAAGCGGCAGCAAGCCTTTGCGCAGAAATGGCACGCGATCAGCAATAATTGCGGTGATAAAGCCTAAGCCACAGCCCGCGATATAGCCGATAATGACCGCCTTCATGAAGGTCTGCTGAAAATCAGCCCACAGGATGGGAACCGAACTCGTGATCCGCGCCCATATGACGGAGGGCGCAGGCAACAGCACCTGCGGCACGGTAAACAGGCGCACACTCACTTCCCAAAGAAGAAGCATCGCGATGCCAAAAAGGGCAGGGACTGCAATGTCCAGCAGCTTCTGAGTGTGCGGGTTGCGCGCCTTGAGGCTTGCCACCCAGCCGACAATCGCCCATGAAACGGCAATCAGCGCGATAATGATTATCACATTCATCATCATGCACCCGCCCTTTCAGGTTTTACGCCCATGCGTCGGTTGACGATACGCGCAACCAGCCCGACAAGCGCCACAAGCAATCCCGCCATAATGGCGGCTGCAATGAGGGCGGCCCATATTTGCACCGTCTGACCGTAATAGGAACCGGCCAGCAAACGCGCGCCAAGACCTGCGACGGCCCCCGTTGGCAACTCGCCAACAATTGCGCCGACAAGGCTGATGGCAACCGCAATCTGCATCGATGTGAACAGGAACGGCATGGCCGCAGGCCAGCGCAACTTCCAGAAAACCTGATTGCGCGATGCATTATATGTCCGCATCAGATCAAGATGCATCACATCGGGCGAGCGCAGGCCTTTGACCATACCCACTGCAACCGGGAAAAAGGACAGATAAGTCGATATGATCGCCTTTGGCAGCAGCCCCGAAATGCCAATCGCATTCAGCACCACAATAATCATCGGCGCGATGGCAAGGATGGGGATTGTTTGCGAGGTGATGATCCAAGGCATCAGGCTTTTGTCAAGCGTGCGCGAGTGCACAATGCCGACCGCGAGCAACACGCCAAGCGCCGATCCGAGCACGAAGCCGAGCAATGTCGAGGATAGTGTCACCCATCCATGATAAACGAGGCTGCGCTTTGAACTTGGCTTGACATCAAAGACTGTTTTCCAGATTTCCTGTCCCACCTGATGTGGCGCAGGCAGCACCGGGCGATCCTGATGCATCGTATTGGCAACAATTGTCGAGAACGAAATCCCGGTTCCTGCGCGCTCTGCCTGATCTCGCTCAAACGGCGCGTTGAGAAAAACTGCAAGCAGATACCACAATCCGATGATCGCCAGCAGAACCGTCGCCACCGGAATAAATTTGTCGCGAAAAAAAGCTGTCAGTCCCGCCCGGGTTTCACTCATGAATATGCCCCAGCCGCAGGCCTTCGCGCACGCGATGGGCGATTTTGAGGAAGGCATCCGATTCACGAATATCCAGTGTGCGATCCGGCCCCAGATCGCAGTCGATAATTTCATGAATACGGCCCGGACGCGGACTCATCACGACGATCTTGGTTGACAGAAACACGGCCTCAGGAATGGAGTGTGTCACGAAGATCACAGTCTTCTGTGTTGCCGCCCAGAGTTTGAGAAGCTGTTCGTTGAGGTGATCGCGCACGATCTCATCCAATGCGCCGAAAGGCTCATCCATCAGCAGCATGTCAGGGTCAAACGACAATGCACGCGCAATCGATGCTCGCTGCTGCATGCCGCCGGAAAGCTGCCATGGAAATTTTTTGCCAAAACCCGTGAGGTTCACCAGCGCCAGATTCTTTTCAATCCGCGCTTTGCGCTCGGCAGCACTATATCCCATGATTTCGAGTGGCAGGCCGATATTGTCTTCAATCGTGCGCCACGGAAACAACGCTGCCGCCTGAAAGACGTAGCCGTAAGAGCGATCAAGCCGTGCCTGTTCAGGCGTCAGTCCGTTGACGGTCACAGAGCCGGAAGTGGGCTGTTCGAGGTCGGCCACCACGCGCATCAAGGTGGTCTTGCCGCAACCCGAAGGGCCGATGAAGGAAACAAACTCACCGCGTTTGATCGTGAGATTGATGTTAGAAAGCGCATGGACCGGACCGTCATTGGTTTCAAAAACCAGAGACAGGTCTTTGATGTCGATCACGGTCGGCGCACCATCAAAGCCCCGCTCCGGGGCCATGTTATCGATGTTTATCACATGCATTTCCCGAAGCGAAGCTGGAGCCATGGATCAGACCCCTATTGGCATATGTTCGGCGCTGCGTTCCACCTTGCGGGGCGCGACGATTTCTTTCCACTGCGACAGGGCCTTGTTGGCGGCACCGTTGGGTTCACGTTCGACAAAACGTCCATCACCCGGCTGTGCTGTGACATGGCCATGATCAAAGGCGAGACGACCGCGCGAGAATGTTTTGACGGGTAAGCCTTTCAGCTCAAAGCCTTCAAAGACATTGTAATCAATGGAAGAATGCTGCGTTTTGGCAGAGATCTTCTTGGTCGCTTCCGGGTCCCAGATGATAATATCGGCGTCGGCGCCCGGCAGGATCGCACCCTTTTGCGGATAGATGTTGAGGATCTTCGCAATATTGGTCGAAGTGACAGCCACGAACTCATTGGGCGTCAGACGACCGGTGCGAACCCCACGCGTCCAGAGTACAGGAAGCCGTTCTTCAAGCCCGCCGGTGCCATTTGGAATCTTGGTGAAATTACCAATGCCATGGCGCTTCTGCTCGGATGTGAAAGCGCAATGATCGGTTGCAACGCATTGCAGGCTTCCAGCGGCAAGTCCGGCCCAGAGGCTGTCCTGATTGACCTTGTCGCGGAATGGCGGCGACATTACGCGGCGCGCAGCATAGTCCCAATCGCGATTGTGATATTCGCTTTCATCAAGTGTCAAATGCTGGATCAGCGGCTCGCCATAAACGCGCATCCCTTTCTGGCGTGCACGGCGGATTGCTTCATGCGCCTGCTCGCAGGATGTATGCACCACATAAAGCGGCACACCGGCCTGATCGGCAATCATGATGGCGCGGTTGGTCGCTTCGCCTTCCACTTCCGGCGGGCGTGAATAGGCATGCGCCTCCGGTCCGTCATTGCCAGCAGCCAGCAGTTTTGCCTGTAATTGCGCAACAATATCGCCGTTTTCTGCGTGAACCAGCGGCATGGCGCCAAGTTCGGCGCAACGCTGGAACGATGCGAACATCTCGTCATCATTGACCATCAACGCGCCCTTATAGGCCATGAAGTGCTTGAAGGTGTTGATGCCGCGCTTCACCACTTCCGGCATTTCATTAAACGCGCGTTCGCTCCAGCCGGTGATTGCCATGTGGAACGAATAGTCGGTACGCGCCTTGCCTGCCTTCTGGAACCATTCCTGCAATGCGTCGAGCAGATTGCCTTCTGGTCCGGGAAGAACGAAGTCGACCACCATCGTCGTGCCGCCTGCAAGCGCTGCCGCAGTGCCAGTGTCAAAATCATCGGATGAATAGGTGCCCATAAAGGGCATTTGCAAATGCGTATGCGGGTCAATGCCGCCTGGCATGATATAACAGCCGGAAGCATCGATGGTTTCATCGCCGGTCAGATTATCGCCCACGGCTACAATCTTCTCGCCTTCGATGAGAACGTCGGCTTTAAAGGTGCGGTCTGCCGTAATGACGGTGCCGCCTTTGATGACCTTGCTTGCCCCAGAACTAACCATGTTCGCGTTCCCCTTTTTGGTTTTGTTTCGAACAGGTATTGGATAGGCTGAATGCTAACTCACGATTTCAGCGCTCTCCAATACGGCATGAAGAAGTACATCAGCGCCAGCCGATGCCCACTCCTTTGAGATTTCTTCGTCTTCGTTATGGCTGAGACCATCGACGCATGGACACATGACCATGGCGGTCGGTGCCACGCGATTGATCCAGCAGGCATCGTGACCGGCACCGGAAACAATGTCGCGATGGCTGTAGCCAAGCCGTTCGGCTGCATTGCGAATTGCCGTGACGCAGCCTTCATCGAAAGTGACGGGATCGAAATGGCCTGCCACTTCAATCTCGATACCAATGCCAACGTCTGCTGCGATTTTCGGCGCTTCCGTTTCAAAGCGCGCTTTCATTAAATCCAGCGTTTTCTGATCCGGTGAGCGGAAATCGACGGTGAAAACGATCTGACCGGGCAGCACATTGCGTGAGTTTGGCGAGACTTCAATATGGCCCACGCCACCGACCGCATCGGGCTGATAGTCCATCGTAATCTCATTGACCAGTTGCAGCAGTTTGCCCAAGCCAAGGCTTGCATTCTTGCGCATTTTCATCGGCGTTGAGCCGGTATGTGCTTCCTTGCCGGTCAGTGTTACCTGCAACCACCACAGGCCCTGACCATGGGTGACAACGCCAATATCCTTGTTTTCAGCCTCAAGGATCGGCCCTTGTTCGATGTGCAACTCAAACATCGAATGGATCTTGCGCTTGCCAACCGGCTCGTCGCCCTTCCAGCCAATGCGCTCCAGCTCATCGATGAATTTCTTGCCTTTGGCGTCGGTGCGCTCATAGGCCCAGTCCTGTTCTAGCACCCCGGCGAAAACGCCGGAAGCGAGCATTGCAGGTGCAAAACGCGTGCCTTCTTCATTAGTCCAGTTGACCACGACGATCGGGCGCTTGGTCTTGATGTTTGTGTCGTTCAATGTGCGCATGACTTCAAGTCCGCCCAGCACACCGAGCACGCCGTCATATTTGCCGCCTGTCGGCTGCGTATCGAGATGGCTGCCCATATAGACCGGATCAGCATCCGCATCTTCGCCTGCGCGCAGAAAGAACATATTGCCCATCGTATCGACGGTCATCGACAGTCCGGCCTGTTCGCACCATTTCTGAAAAAGCTGGCGACCTTCGGCGTCTTCATCGGTCAGCGTCTGGCGATTGTTACCACCGCGCAAACCGGGGCCAATCTGTGCCATTTCCATCAGGCTGTCCCACAGCCTGTCGCCATTGACCTTGAGATTACTGGAGAGCGCCATTTGCTCTGCCTCCACATTTCAAGCATGGAATAACTGCGGCATTGCCGCAAGCGCTTCGCATGTTATGTTGTTCCCGCGACCCAGCTCTTTGGCCTCAATCTTCTTGCAGTATTTGCAAAAACTTGACTAGTTGGTCAAAATGCAGGCTAGAAGAGCGTTCGACAGCGGTCAAGCGGTTTTAAGAAATTTTGCTCCGTCAAAAGGTGTTAAATGGTCACAGATGCGACAGCTCCCGCCGAAGCAGGTGTGAATGAAAAGGCGGAGGGTGCGACGCGCATTCAGGCGATCAATCGCAGGCTCATTCTGGATGCAGCGCTTGATGTCTTTTCCGCTTATGGGTTTCGCGGTTCTACAGTCGATCAGATTGCCGAAAAGGCAGGGATGTCGAAGCCAAACCTGCTGTATTATTTTCCGCGCAAGCAAAATATCTACGTGACGGTTTTGGAGGAGACACTCACCGAATGGCTTGGCCCGTTCGAGAGCATCAACCCTGAAGGCGATCCGCTTGAGGAACTCCAGAACTATATTGCGCAAAAGCTTGCGCTTTCGGCCAAAAGGCCGGAAGCATCGCGGCTGTTTGCCAATGAAATTCTGCATGGTGCACCGGCGATTACTGATTTTCTCAAAGGCCATCTGAAAGAGCTGGTCGATGAAAAAGCAGGCGTTATTCGTTGTTGGATTGAAGAAAAGCGCATCGCGCCCATTGATCCTTATCACCTGATTTTTACGATATGGGCCGTGACGCAGCATTATTCCGATTTCTCGGTTCAGGTTGCAGCCATTCTTGGCAACCGCACCGAGCAGCCGGATTTTTATGAGCAGACAGCACGCTCCATTGCAGCAATTATTCTTGACGGTGTGCGTGTTCGTGATGATGTTGCAGCATCATGAAAACGATTCTTATTGCAGCAGCCATTGTCCGCGATGAAGCGGGCCGTTTCCTCCTTGTTCGCAAGCGCGGCAGCGAGATTTTTTTTCAGCCCGGTGGCAAGATCGATACTGGCGAAGAGCCGCAGATTGCGCTTATCCGCGAAATCGAGGAAGAGCTTGGCATTCTGATTGACGAGAGCCAGTTGCGCTATGCAGCGCGCATGTCGGCACCAGCCGCCAACGAACTTGATTCCATCGTTGAAGCAGAACTGTTCCACCTCACTTTGAGGGAAGGGCAGGTGCCTGCCGCTTCGAGTGAAATCGAAGAGCTGATCTGGGTTAAGGCTGGCGATCAGTCGCGCCCTGTTGCGCTGCTTTCACAAAGCATCCAGGCACGCTTTTCACAAGCGGATTGAGATTCTTATTCGCAGATGAATAGGTTTTTCGTTTGCGAATTTATTATCTTCCTCTTATCAGTCTGTGCGCGTTTAGAGCGCATCCCGAAAAGTGTGAAACGGTTTTCGGACAAGATGCGCGCCGTTAAAGCGCGGGCATAGGTTCTGGAGGAGATATTTATGCAGCTTAAAGTATCTGATAGGCGCACACTGGGCCGCACGGGGCTGTCCGTAACGGCGCTTGGTCTGGGAACCGCACCTTTGGGCGGGCTTTATGCACCTGTTTCCCGTGCCGATGCGGATGCTTTGCTCGAAGCTGGCTGGGACAGCGGCATCCGCTATTTCGACAGCGCACCGATGTATGGTCTTGGTCGAAGCGAGCATCTTTTGGGCGATTTGCTGCGCGAAAAGACTGAACGCGCCGTGGTTTCTACCAAAGTTGGCCGCCTGATGACCAATGAGCGCGCTGGTCGCACGCTGCCGCCATCGCCACCAAAAAATCCTCTCGATTCCGGCTGGCACAATGGCCTCAATTTCCGTGAGGTTTTTGATTACAGCTATGACGGTGTTATGCGCAGCTTCGATGATAGCCAGCAGCGCCTTGGCTTTCCCGAAATCGATCTGCTCTATGTCCATGACATTGGCCGCGTGACCCATGCTGACCGTCATGAGTTTCACTGGAACGCATTGACCAAGGGCGGCGGTTTCCGTGCACTGAGTGAATTGCGCGAAGCAGGCAATATTAAAGGCTTTGGCCTTGGCGTGAATGAATGGCAGGTCATTCGTGATGCGCTTGAGGAAGCGGATCTCGATTGCTCGCTTCTGGCTGGCCGCTATTCACTGCTTGATCAGGTTTCGGAAAAAGAATTTCTGCCGCTGGCACAAAAGCGTGGCATGGCACTGGTGATTGCTGGCGTATTCAATTCCGGTATTCTGGCAGCCCCACGCGGTGGCGAACAAAAATTCGATTATGCCGATGCGCCTGCTGAAATCATTGCACGCACCAACCGCCTGCATGATATTTGCGACGACTTCAATGTACCGCTTGCCGCCGCCGCCATGCAGTTCCCGATGATGCATGAGGCCGTCAGCTCCATTCTGATTGGTGTGCGTTCGCCAGAACAGATCAGGCAGAATGTTGTCTGGTTCGAGCAGACAATCCCGGATGAATTCTGGGCGAAGCTCCGTTCGGAAGGTCTGATCTCGTAATCATGACGTCCAAAATTCTCTGCGTTGGTGCCCTTACCATGGACACCATTCTTCGCCTTGATGAACTCCCGAACGCGGCAGGTAAATATCTGCCGCGTGAAGCGGTCGAGATCGCCGCTGGCATGGCTTCGAGTGCAGCCGCTGCCATTGCCCGGCTTGGTGGGGATGTGGCGCTTTGGGCTTCTGCCGGAGTTGATCCGGTGGGTGAGCGCGCCATCTCAGAGCTTTCAGCCGAAGGCATCGATTGCTCTTATATCCGTCGGCTGGAAGGCGCGCGCACGGCATTTTCCTCAATTCTTGTCGATGCAAACGGCGAGCGCATCATTGTGCCATTTTATGACCCGGCACTTGCAAGCCCGTCGGATCAGATTCCGCCGATTGCAGCTGGCGCCTACGCCGCTGTAATGACCGATGTGCGCTGGCCATGGGCGGCTGAAACAGCCCTTCGCGCTGCTCGCGATGCAGGGATTCCAGCGATCCTTGATGCCGATACCGCACCTGTCGAGCTTCTGGAAAAGCTGCTGCCGCGTGCAACGCATATTGTTGCATCAGAACCCGCTGCGATCAGCGTGACCGACACGACGGATTTGCGCGAATGTGTGAACATTTTGGCCAGCCGCTATGATGTTTTCACCTCTGTCACCGCTGGCCCAGATGGCTGTTACTGGACGCAAGGGGCTGGCAAGCAAGTATTCCATGTACCGGGCTTTAAGGTGAAAGCCGTCGATACGCTGGCAGCGGGCGATGTCTTTCATGGCGCTTTCGCTCATGGTCTGGTTGATGGCAAAGGGATCACCGACATGATCCGATTTGCCAATGCAGCCGCCGCCATTAAATGCGCACGCTTTGGCGGCCGCGCCGGTTCACCAGACTATCAGCAAGTCCTTTCTTTCATAGAAAGCGGTGTTGTTCCGGCCCAGTAAGCCGGCAATCTCCTCCCAAAAACATACAAACACGCACTGAACCCGAATTGACTATTTATTAACATGTTAGTATGTGCCAACTTACAGTTCAAACTTGGGAGGAGCCAGTTTTGGCACAACAATATTCAGGGCAGGAGCGCTTTGGCCTCTCTGCGGCACTTACCACACCATTCGATGCTGACGGCAAAATCGATGTAAGCCGTGCGCTAGAGCACGCCCGCGCCCGCCTCGACAGTGGCTGCTCAAGCGTCACTCTGTTTGGCACCACCGGCGAAGGTTCGTCGATTGCCGATGCTGAACGCGCAGCGCTTCTTGATGCTTTCATCGCGGATGGTTTTTTGGCTTCGAACATCGTTGTCGGCGTCATGGAAAATTCGGTGGCCGATGCAGTAGCCCAATCCGCCGATGCGCTGCGTCGTGGTTGCAAAGCCATTCTTCTGGCGCCGCCATCCTATTTCAAAAACCTGTCCGACGAAGGCCTGTTCAACTGGTTCTCGGCGGTTCTCAAGGGTTTGGGCGATGATGCGCGCAGCATCATTCTTTACAATATCCCGTCTGTAACGGCGGTTGAATTGTCGGTCGATCTGATCACCCGTCTGCGTGATGCTTTTGGTGGCGTCATAACCGGCGTGAAGGATTCCTCTGGCAACTGGGCCTATACGGAAAAGCTGCTTGCTGCTCATAAAGACATTGCGATCCTGATCGGCGATGAGCGCGATCTCGCTGCCGGTGTCCGTCTCGGCGGGCAGGGTGCGATTTCCGGCATGGCAAACCTGTTCCCGGATCGCCTGCTGCGCATGGTCAATGACGGTCAGGATGACAATGAACTGGTCGGTGCTGTGCAGCAGCTGCTCAACTATCCGGTAACACCTGCGGTCAAGGCGATGGTCGCGCGTCATACGGGCGACAAGGAATGGCGTCGCGTGCGCGCACCGCTCATTTCGCTCAATGATGCGGATTTCGATGCAATTGGCAGTGTATTCGACCGTTTGCATATGGCAAAAGCGGCCTGACCACGGCATAAGCATCAATAAAAAAAAGGAATGGCTTTGGCGGAAGATCACAACGAACCGGTAAAATTGCGGGATAAGGCTTATCAGAGCTTTACCGAGCATTTGCTGGCGCGTGATTTTCATCCGGGCCAGTTTGTTTCCCAGCGTCAGCTCGTCGCCATGACGGGCTTACCGCTTGGCGCGATCCGCGAATTGATTCCGCGTCTTGAAACGGAAGGCCTTATCAAGACTGTTCCGCAGCGTGGGCTGCAAATCGCCCATATCGACCTTAATCTGATCCGCGAAGCGTTTCAGTTCCGCCTGTTCATCGAAAAGGAATCGGTAGCAATTTTCTGTCGGTCTGCCTCTGATGATTTACTGCGTTCGTTGCGCGCTGAGCATGAAGAAACGCTCAATCGGGCAATGAACGAAGGTGAAACGCCGGAGCTTGAAAAACAGGCACAGAATATCGACTGGAGCCTGCATGATACGATTGTTAGCTCGCTTAATAATGAAATCATTTGGCGTGCTTACCAGACCAACACAATCAAGATGCGTCTGATCAATCAGGAGCGTTTCCGTATTAACGGGCGTGTGATCCCGGTTATGCAAGAGCATCTGACTGTGTTGAGCGCCATTGAGACCCGTGACCCGCAAACGGCCATGGATGCCATCGCCGTTCACATCAACAACGCACGGAAACTGGCTTTGCACATTTAAAGACCAAGGTCTGGCGAGAGGAGTCGCCGGGCCGCAAACATTACAGGGGAGGAATAAGCGATGAATCTGTTACGTCCAACACGCCGTCAGTTTATGGCGGGAACGGCAGCAATTGCTGCATCCGGCATAACGGGCATTAGCCCGTCTTTTGCCCAGTCAGGTGTTGACTGGAAAAAATATGCGGGCACCACGCTTGAAGTAAATCTGATCAAAAGCCCGCGTGGCGAACTCCTTCAGAAGCATCAGAAGGAATTCGAAGACCTGACGGGCATTAAGGTTAATTCCGAGCAGACGCCGGAACAACAGCAGCGCCAGAAGGCGGTGATTGAGCTGACTTCGGGGCGTCCGAGCTTCGACGTTATCCACATCAGCTATCACGTTCAGAAGCGTCAGTTTGAAAAGGGCGGCTGGCTTGCCGATCTCAACCCGTTTTTGAAAGACCCGACGCTGACCGACGCGTCGCTCACCGAAGATGATTTTGCAAGCGCGGGTCTGACCTTTGCCAAAGATGCCAATGGTCGCTTTGGTGCACTGCCATTCTCGGTCGATTACTGGATTATCTATTGGAACAAAGACCTCTTTGCGGAGAAGGGGCTTGAATTCCCCAAGACCTTTGAAGAACTGGTCACAACCGCCGAAGCACTGACCGATCCGTCAACCCGAACCTATGGTTTCGTTGCGCGCGGCATGAAAAACGCCAATGCGCCGGTCTTCACCAGCCTTATGCTTGGTTATGGTAAGCAGTCGGTGGACGCTGATGGTAATGTTGAGACGGATTCACCGGAAGGCATTGAAGCGGCCAGGCTCTATCAGCGCCTGATGACCAAATCGGCACCTCCCGGGGTTGCGGGCTTCAACTGGGCAGAATGCCAGTCGAACTTCCTTCAGGGTCGCGTTGGCATGTGGCTCGACGGTATCGGCTTTGCACCGCCGCTTGAAGACCCGAACAAGTCGCGCGTTGTCGGCAAGGTTGGTTATGGTGTCATGCCAGCAGGCCCGAATGCACAGGCCGCACCGACGACCGGCGACGGTATCGGCGTCACAGAAGCTTCCAAGAACAAGGAAGCCGCATATCTTTACTGCCAATGGGCCATTTCCAAAGAAATGGGTGCGCGTCTGTTGCAGTCGGGTTCGGGTGTCCCGTTCCGCAAGTCGATCATTGACGACGAAGCCGTGCGCAAGGGCGTGACCATGCCGGAAGGCTGGGTAGAAGCGCTCTCGAAATCAGCGCCGATCAGCCAGCTCTGCCTGCCGGTCATCGTGCCTGTCACGGAATTCCGCGACATTATCGGCGTGGGCCTCACCAATCTGTTGAATGGTGCAGACGCTGAAACGGAAATGAAACGCGCGACGGAAGAATTCCGTCCGGTCCTCGCACGGAGCGAAGGGAAATGACATCTGCCGCCCCGATAGGTGCAAAAACAGGAGCAGCCGCAACGGCTGTTCCTGCCATCCGGCCTTTTAAAAGTCGTCTCAGACCCAGCTATTGGCCGTTCGTTCTTCCAGCCTTGCTCACCGTCGGGGCGGTGATCGTTTTCCCATGGGTGTTTACACTCTGGATGAGTGCCAATCAGTGGCAACTCGGCGGTGAGCAGAGTTTTGTCGGCTTCGACAATTATCTGCGCCTTGCTGCCGACATGCGTTTCTGGGAATCCATGTGGCATACGGTTGTCTATACGGTTCTCTCGGTCGTTGCTCCGATGATATTGGGCACGATTGCAGCGCTGGTCTTTGACAGTAAACTGCCGATGCGCGGGCTGTTGCGCGGCATTTTCGTGATGCCGATGATGGCAACGCCGGTGGCGGTCGCCCTTGTCTGGACGATGATGTATCATCCGCAGCTTGGCGTGCTGAACTATCTTCTGTCGCTGATCGGCATTCCGCCGCAGGAATGGATTTTCAATCAGAGCACGGTTATCCCGTCGCTGGTACTGGTTGAAACATGGCAGTGGACGCCGCTGGTCATGCTGATTGTGCTGGGTGGCCTTGCGTCCATGCCGCGCGATCCGTTTGAAAGTGCGGAAATCGATGGCGCCAATGGTTGGCAGAAGTTCCGTTACATCACTCTGCCGATGATCCTGCCCTTTATCATGGTGGCCGTCATCATCCGCTCGATTGATGCGCTCAAAAGCTTCGATATCATCTATGCAATGACGCAGGGCGGTCCGGGTACGGCATCGGAAACCATCAATATCTATCTCTATAATGTGGCGTTCTCTTACTATGACATAGGCTATGGCTCGGCGATTGCCGTGGTGTTCTTCATTGTCATTATCGCCATGTCCATGATCCTTCTGGCGCTGCGCCAGCGGACCAAGTGGAACTCGTGAGGACCGACCATGGCACGCAAATCTATTCTTTCAAAGCTTGGCACGGCACTCATGGTTTTTGTCATCGTGTCGCCTGCAATCTTCTTCTTCGTCTGGATGCTGTCGCTTTCGCTGAAATATGAAATCGACAATGGCGCCTATCCGCCCATCCTGATTCCCGACCGCATCGCCTGGTCGAACTATAGCGGGATTTTCGAAACCAACGACTTTCTGCTCTATTTCTGGAACAGTATTCTCGTAACCGGCACATCCACTTTGCTGGCATTGATTGTCGGTGTTCCGGCGGGTTATGGCATCGCACGCTTGCGCGCCAACAAATCGGCAATCGTTATCATGATTGCGCGTATGACGCCGGGCCTGTCATACCTGATCCCGCTGTTCCTTTTGTTCCAGACACTTGGCCTGCTCGGGACGCTTTGGCCGCAGATCATCATTCATTTGGTTGTGACGGTTCCTATCGTGATCTGGATCATGATTGGCTATTTCGAGACAACACCGATGGAGCTTGAAGAAGCAGCCACCATTGATGGTGCATCGTCGTGGCAGGTATTCATGAAAGTTGCACTGCCGATTGCCAAGCCCGGCATTGTGGTGTCGCTCATCCTTGCGGTGATCTTCTCGTGGAACAATTTCGTTTTCGGCATCGTGCTCGCCAGCCGCGAGACACGCACCCTGCCGGTCGCAGTTTACAACATGCTGTCCTTTGAACAGGTCAGCTGGGGTCCGCTTGCCGCCGCTGCTCTCGTGGTCACATTGCCGGTCCTGTTGCTAACCGTTTTCGCACAGCGCCAGATCGTTGCAGGTCTGACCGCAGGCGCCGTCAAATAAGAGTTGAGGTTCAAGATGGCATCTGTATCCATCCGAAATGCAATCAAGAAATATGGCAATGTCGGCGTTCTGCATGGCGTGTCGGTTGATATTGAGGACGGCGAATTCGTCGTGCTGGTCGGCCCATCGGGTTGCGGAAAATCGACGCTTCTGCGCATGATCGCAGGGCTTGAGGAAATCAGCGATGGCGAAATCGCTATCGGCCCGCGCGTGGTCAATGATCTGCGCGCCAAGGAGCGCGACATCGCCATGGTGTTCCAGAATTATGCGCTCTATCCGCATATGACGGTGGCCGACAATATGGGCTTCGCGCTCATGCTGAAAAATGCGCCGAAGCAAGAACGCGACAGCCGCGTTAATCGTGCGGCGGAAATCCTCGGCCTCAACAAGCTGCTCGACCGCTTTCCGCGCCAGCTGTCCGGCGGTCAGCGTCAGCGTGTGGCTATGGGCCGTGCGATTGTTCGCGATCCGCAGGTGTTTTTGTTTGACGAACCGCTCTCCAATCTCGACGCCAAGCTGCGTGTGCAGATGCGCGGTGAGATCAAGGGTCTGCATCAGCGTCTGAAGACCACCACGATTTACGTCACCCACGATCAGATCGAAGCCATGACCATGGCCGATAAGATCGTCGTCATGCGTGATGGTCTGGTGGAACAAATCGGTGCTCCGCTCGATCTCTATGATCGCCCAGCCAATATGTTTGTCGCTGGTTTCATCGGTTCTCCATCGATGAACTTTGTGAATGGCAAGATCGAAGAAGGTTCGTTTGTGGCTGATGGCGGCTTCCGCATCCCGCTTCCCGATGGCGATTATGGCAGCCTGTCGGGCACGGCCGTTTATGGCATGCGCCCTGAGCATATGAAAATTGCCGAGCAGGGCGTTCCCGTTACGGTCGATATTGTCGAGCCGACAGGTTCGGAAATCATGGTCATGGGCAAGCTTGGCGATCAGCCGATCACCTGCCTGTTCCGCGAGCGCCTGACAGTGCGTCCGGGTGATGTGCTGACCATTGCGATTGATCCGGCAACCAGCCATGTGTTTGAGCCCGAAAAAGGCAAACGCATCAGCCGCTAAACATAAAAAACGCCGGGGTTTCCCCCGGCGTCTTTGTTTTATTCGGCCGCTTCCTTGACGGCCATCGGATTGTTCGGATGCGTCGTCCAGTTGGCATATTCTGCCGGGATCGGTGCCTTGGTGCGCGGATCGAAATCGCCGATCTGCTCCATGGTGATGCAATCCTCGACCGGGCAGACATTGACGCAAAGATTGCAGCCAACGCATTCCTCATCGATCACTTCAAAGTGCCGCGCACCATTCACCAGATTGGTAATTGCCTGATGCGAGGTATCTTCGCAGGCAATATGGCAACGACCGCATTTGATGCAGGAATCCTGATCAATCCGCGCCTTGGTGACATAATTGAGGTTGAGATACTGCCAGTCGCTGACATGTCCAACGGCCATGCCGCGGAAATCATCAAGCGTCTGATAACCCTTGCTGTCCATCCAGTCGGAAAGACCATCGATCATTTCTTCAACGACCTTGAAGCCATAGGTCATGGCAGCAGTACAGACCTGAACGGTGCCGCAGCCAAGCGCGATAAATTCAGCCGCATCGCGCCATGTCGTAATGCCGCCAATGCCTGAAATCGGCAGGCCATAGGTTTCAGGATCGCGCGCAATTTCCGCCACCATGTTCAGTGCAATCGGCTTGACCGCTGGCCCGCAATAACCGCCATGGCTGCCGCGTCCGTCGATGGACGGAACAGGCGACATGCTGTCCAAATCAACCGAGACAATCGAATTGATCGTGTTGATCAGCGACACAGCGTCTGTGCCGTTGGCCTTTGCGCCTCGTGCTGGCTTGCGAATATCGGTGATGTTTGGCGTCAGCTTGGTGATCACTGGCATCCGGCTATATTGCTTGCACCATTTGACAACCATGCCGACATATTCCGGCACCTGACCAACAGCCGCACCCATGCCGCGTTCGCTCATGCCGTGCGGACAACCGAAGTTTAGTTCGATGCCGTCAGCGCCGGTTTCTTCCACCAGTGGCAGAATGGCTTTCCATGCCTCTTCTTCACATGGCACCATGATCGACGCGATCAATGCGCGGTCGGGCCAGCGCATTTTGACTTCCTTCATTTCGCGAAGGTTCACTTCCAATGGTCGGTCAGTGATCAGTTCGATATTATTAAGGCCGAGCAAACGTCGGTCAGCGCCATGAATTGCGCCATAGCGTGGACCATTGACGTTAACCACCGGCGGGCCTTCGGAGCCGAGCGTTTTCCAGACCACACCACCCCAGCCAGCTTTAAAAGCCCGCTCGACATTGTAAGCCTTGTCGGTCGGCGGAGCTGATGCCAGCCAGAACGGGTTTGGCGATTTGATGCCGAGGAAGTTCGTTGAAAGATCAGCCATGTTTACTCTCCTCAGCCCTGTTCCTGGCCCAAAGGCACGCTGCGGTCGCGGTGAGCAGATGGGGTTGGCGCATGAAGCGCACCGCCCGACAGCACCGCATCGGCAAAGCCTTCAATCGCTTGCGGACGCTTTGTCAGCGTTGCATGGATCGATTCAGCGGCAACCTTGCCGTCTTCCACCGATGCAACGGTCAGATCCTGACCACCCGCAACGCAGTCGCCCCCCGCCCATATGCCCTCAACGGATGTGCGACGCTCGTCATCAACGCGGATACGTCCTTTAGAAAGACCGATATTGGACCCGGCAATTGGCTCTGGCTCAAACTTCTGACCGATCGCCTTGAACACCTGATCGGCTTCAAGAATGAGATATTCGCCGGTGCCGGAAAGCTTGCCGTCTTGTGCTGCGGTATATTCAAACACAACCGCATTGACCGTGCCGTCTTCGCTTCGTTCAAGCGCGTGTGGCTGCAACCAGTGACGGATCACCACGCCATGAATCTGTGCCAGTTCCTGCTCATAGGCGCTGGCATTCATGCTTTCCTGCCCGCGACGATAAACGATGGTCACGTTTTCAGCGCCAAGCTTCTTGGTTTGAATAGCAACGTCCACCGCCGTCATGCCGCCACCGATCACCACGACATTGCGGCCAACGGGCAGCGACGAGAGGTCTTTTGCCTGACGCAGATTGGCAATGTAATCCACCGCATCAATCACATTCGGTGCATCTTCTCCGGCAAGGCCAAGATCATTAACCCCCGGCATCCCCATGCCGAGGAACACCGCATCATAGCCTGCTTTCAAGGCTTCAATCGTGATGTCCTGACCGAGCGTCTGGTTATATTCGATATGGATCGCGCCGATTTTCAGCACGAATTCCAGCTCGCGCTGGGCGAAATTATTGACTGTCTTATAGGCGGCAATACCATATTCATTCAGACCGCCGCCCTTGGGCCGCGCTTCAAAAATCGTCACCTGATGGCCATGCATCGCAAGGCGGTGCGCCGCAGAAAGACCTGCCGGACCTGCGCCAACAATGGCGATGTGCTTGCCGGTGTCGGGTGCGCGCTTGAATGGATGATTGCCGGTTTCCATCAGAACATCGGTCGCATAACGCTGCAACTCACCGATCTTGACCGGTTTGCCTTCCGAAGTCTCGCGAACACAGACTTCTTCGCAGAGCGTTTCGGTCGGGCAGACGCGGGCACACATGCCACCAAGAATGTTCTCTGAAAGAATGGTCTTCGCCGCACCGATGGCATTGCCAGTGTTAATCTGGCGAATGAAACGCGGAATATCGATGCTGGTCGGACACGCATTCATGCAAGGCGCATCATAGCAATAATAGCAGCGGTCAGATTCAACGAGGGCTTCATGCTTGTTCAGCGGCGGATGCAGATCATCGAAAACATGCGCATAGTCGGCCTTATCCAACCGCGAGCCGTGAATATCAGGCCCGTTCGCGTGTCCCGGATAATCAATTGCATCAATAGGCGAATTCTCTGCTGATCTCATAGATCGCATCTCCCATTTTTGCTTGTTCAGGCGCGGGTTCCCTTTGCGCACCGTAAACTCTGTTCCGGGCTGCGATCTTTGCCGTCGCGTGATGCCCGTTATTGACAGGATGACAGATTTTCACGGAAGGTCAAATTTTTTATCATCTGGTCAATTTATGACTTTTACGCACTAGAAATAGGCAAAGGCCCGGCTTTGAAAGCACGGGCCTTTGAAATGGAATTGGAATGGGAAGTCAGAGTGTATCGGATTTAAGAACGTCGCTGTCAGAGGTTTTTTCCGTCTCTGTTTCCTGAAATGCTTCTGCTTCTTTTGGCAGCGACGGACGCGCGCTTAATACCAGTGCGCAGCCAGCGATGATTACGGCAGCGCCGGCAAACTGGATGATGGAAAGCTGTTCTTTAAGGAACACGGCACCAACCAGCACAGCAATGACTGTGACCGCAAATTCCACGCTGATGGCTTTTGTCGGGCCGACATTGCCGACCAGCCTGAAATACAGCACATAGGTGAGGGCGCTCATCACGCAGGCTGAGATCAGCAGATAGACAACATCAATCAGCCCCGGCATGGCTGGCACAGGAATGACGAAGATCAGCGGCAGCGTGAGAATGCCGCCAAACACGAATGCGCCGATGGTGGTTTCCCACGAGCCGGTGGTGGACAGGCGGCGGCTTGCATAATTGCTGCCAAATGCCGCCGAAAAGCACGAGAACATCACGGCAATGCAACCCATGATGAATTCCGGCGTCACGGCCACAGCGGGAAAGCCAACCAGCAACACAATGCCGGTCACACCAAGCAACAGGCCGATCAGGCCGCGTGAGGTGATGCGCTCAAGCCCCCAGAGCTGGCTGATGACCATTGAGAAAAGCGGAATTGATGCCACACAGATTGCAGCCATTGCCGTGCCGATCAGAGGCGTACCATAGGAAAGGCCGATCAACTGTCCCGCAACAGTTGTAGCGCCAACAATGGCAAACGGCTTCCAGCCTGCTTGAAAATCAAGGCTGCGCCCTGATAGCTTGGCAATGGCAAACAGTGTTCCCGCCGCAATGAAGGAGCGGAAAGCCACCGCACCCACCCAGCCGAAGGCTTCAACCACGCGCAGCACCACGAGGAACGAAAGCCCCCATGCGATGGCAAGAAAAATATAGGTTGCGGTATCTCTGGGTTTCATGCCGATAGGCCTTAATGATGCTGTTGGATTATCGACTATCTGAGTTGGACGCAAAGCGAAAACGCTTTCCCATCCATCCCCATACCATCTTGGAATGAAATTATGCCGTTTTTGCAGCGGCATTATCGAGCGCTTTTTGAGCTGCCGCAGCGCCAATATTGGCAAAGAACCGATCCGCAATTTTGCGCGCCACTGAACCAAGCAGTTTCGAGCCAAGCTGGGCGATTTTGCCACCCGCATCGCCACGGATCACATAGCTCAGGATTGTATCATTACCGTCTTGGGTCAAAGTCACATCGGTGTCGCCATGCGCAAAGCCTGCAATCGAACCTTCGCCACGCCCGGAAATCGTATAGGAGGCAGGCGGGTTCATATTGGAGAGTTCAAGCATGCCGTGAAAGCGAACCTTAATCACACCGAGGCTGACTTTCAGCGCTGCACGGATTTCTGTTTCTGAAATTCTTTCCAGATCCTCGCAGCCGGGAATGCTGTTTTTCAGCGTTTCAATGTCATTGAGCGCGTCCCAGACGGCCTGCCGGGGTGCGTTGATTCTCTCTTCTCCGACGAGGTCCATGCTTTAAACTCGCTCCTATCAATCTATATTGATCAATATCCATATATGGAGCGGCATCAAAATGAAAAATTTCTGTAATTTAATTGGTGCAATTCTCGAATAAACTGCTTAATTATCCGCAATTAAATCGATTTGATTGACTGGAGTATCATCATGGCAAGAGACGCGGCGAAGCTTGAAGCAACGGTCGCAAAGCTGAAAAAGCACTGGGCGGAAGCAGCACCAAAAGACATGCGTGCCGCATTCAAAGCTGATCCGGGCCGTTTTGAGCGTTATTCGCTGTCACTTGATGATCTGCTGTTTGACTGGTCGAAGGCCCGCGTCAATGACGAGACGGTTTCGCTTTTGACTGAACTGGCAAAAGCCGCCGATGTTGAAGGCCGCCGCGCTGCCATGTTTGCAGGCGAGCACATCAACAACACTGAAGATCGCGCCGTTCTGCATGTCGCCCTTCGCGACACAACCTCGAAAGAAGTGTTGGTCGATGGCCACAACGTCCTGCCGGACGTGAAGGAAGTGCTCGACCGTATGGCTGTTTTCTCCGATGGCATCCGTTCCGGTTCTGTCACAGGTGCGACGGGCAAGAAAATCACCGATATCGTCAATATCGGTATTGGTGGTTCCGATCTTGGGCCGGTTATGGCGACGATTGCGCTTTCACCCTACCATGACGGCCCGCGCGCCCATTATGTTTCGAACATCGATGGTGCACACATTGCCGACACGCTCAATGTGCTTGATCCGGCAACGACACTGATCATCGTCGCCTCAAAAACCTTCACCACCATTGAAACCATGACCAATGCGCAGACCGCGCGTAAATGGATTGCCGATGCGCTGGGCGAAGACGCTGTCGGCGCACATTTTGCAGCCGTCTCGACTGCCCTTGATAAGGTCGCAGTATTCGGCATTGGCGAAGAACGCGTCTTTGGTTTTTGGGACTGGGTTGGCGGTCGCTATTCGGTCTGGTCGGCGATTGGCCTGCCGGTGATGATCGCAATTGGCGCAGATAATTTCCGCAAGTTCCTTGCGGGCGCGCATTCAATGGATGTGCATTTCCGCGATGCGCCGCTGGAAAAGAACCTGCCAATCTGGCTCGGTCTTATCGGCTACTGGCACCGCGCAATTTGCGGTTACTCCAGTCGTGCCGTCATTCCTTATGATCAGCGTCTGGCACGCGTTCCGGCCTATCTCCAGCAGCTCGATATGGAATCGAACGGCAAAAGCGTGACCGTTGACGGCAAGCCAGTTTCCGGCCCAACGGGTCCTGTTGTTTGGGGCGAGCCTGGCACCAATGGCCAGCACGCTTTCTTCCAGTTGCTGCATCAGGGTACAGACACCATTCCGCTCGAATTCATCGTTGCGGCAAAGGGCCATGAAAAGCATCTTGATCATCAGCATGAAATGCTGCTCGCCAACTGCCTTGCGCAGTCTGAAGCACTGATGAAGGGCCGCACGCTGGACGAAGCTCGTGCACAGCTGAAGTCCAAGAACCTGCCCGACGCGGAAGTCGAGCGCATTGCACCGCATCGCGTGTTCTCGGGCAATCGTCCGTCGCTCACGCTTGTTCACGACAAGCTCGACCCGTTTGCATTGGGTCGCCTGATCGCCCTTTACGAACATCGTGTGTTTGTTGAAGCGCAGATTTTCGGCATCAATGCCTTTGACCAGTGGGGCGTGGAACTTGGCAAAGAACTCGCAACCGAGCTTCTTCCTGTTGTTTCGGGTGCTGAAACGGCTGAGGGCAAAGACGCTTCGACCATCGGTCTCGTTGCGCATTTGCATGCGCGCCGCAAAGCCTGATATTAAGGCAAATCAATAAGGCAAGCCGGGCGCTCTGCCCGGCTTTTTGTGCTTTTAATGGGATGAGAGATGAAGACCGAGATTATCGAGTTTGCCGGCGACGTACCGGGTAACGCCATAGAACTGCGTGTGCTGCGTTTTGCAGGCAAAGACAGCGATGCACCGACCGCCTATCTGCAATCGTCGCTGCATGGTGGCGAATTGCCGGGGCAAGCTGCTCTCCATTTTCTCGTGCCGATGCTGAAAAAAGCTGCTGAAGAAGGCCGTATTCTCGGCAATATCACGGTTATCCCACAGGCCAATCCGATTGGCTCAAACCAGTGGCAGGCGCATCAGCATCTGGGCCGTTTCGAGTTTTTCTCTGCGCTCAATTTCAACCGCGCTTTCCCGCTGCTGCCGGATTTCGACACCAGTGAACTTCCCGGCCCGGATGCACCTGTTGCGCTTGCGCAGCGCCTGAAAGCAACGCTTTTGAAGTTGGCTCTCGAAAACGACATCGTGCTTGATCTTCATTGCGATGATGAAAGCGAAAGCTATGTGTATATCGCCAAGGAATTTGTGGAAGACATGAAGGATCTGGCCGTGGCACTCGGCTCGACAGCGATCCTCGCTTGGGACACGACCGCGGACGCAGCTTTCGAGGAAGCCTGCGCACATCCGGTTCTGCAATTGCCTGCTGATCAGCGCAATATGAAGCGCCGCGCCGTGACCACGGTTGAATTCCGTGGCTTGAGCGATGTCTATGCCGATATGGGCAAAGGTGACGCGGAAGGTCTTTACAGATTTCTCGTCCATCGCGGCGTGATTGTCGATGAAAGCGTCAAGCTTGATCTCGATTATAAGGGCCTCATTACGCCGCTTGAAAACGTTGAAATGCTGCGCGCACCGGAAGGTGGCATGGTGCTTTATCACGTCGCTCCGGGCGATGTGGTGGAAGCGGGCGTCAAGCTCGTGACCGTTGTGACCAAGCCGGGTGAACCGGAAGGCGACATCACACTCACTGCGCCGCAGGCAGGCCGCATTCTCACCCGTCGCACCCTGCGTTATGTTCGTCGTGGGGATGATCTTCTCAAGCTGCTGGCTGACAAACCATCGGCAGTGAAGAAACGCGCCGGTGCGTTAGAGGCATGAGTGCACCCCTTTCCTCCGAAAAGTTGAAATCAATCCGTGCCATCCTGTTCGATAAGGATGGCACGCTGATCGATTTCGACCGCACATGGTTTACCGTGTCGTGGAACCTTGCGCAGCGCACCGCCAATGGTGACGAGCATCGTGCGCGCTCGCTGCTTGATGCGGGTGGCTATGATTGGGAAGCATCGCGTTTTCGCGCCAATTCGGTGATTGCTGCCGGAACGGTCGAAGACATCGTGCAGCTCTGGCACCCGGAGATTGACGAAGCGGGTTTCAAAGCGAAGATCGACGAGTTTGACTCTTATACGGTCGCTGAAGGTGCGCGTTCTGCGGTGGGAATTGAGGGTTTGCAAGAGACACTCGAAGCACTTCGCGAGATGGGCTTTATCCTTGGCATTGCCACCAATGATTCCGAAGCGGGAGCACATGCGACCGCGAAGGCGCTGGGCATCGACCATTTGTTTGATGTGGTGATCGGCTATGATACGGCCGCACGCCCAAAACCTTATGCCGACCCATTGCTGTATTTTGCTGAGAAAACCGGCCTTGAACCGGGTGCAGTCGCCATGGTTGGCGATAATCTGCATGACCTTGAAACAGCGCACGCTGCAAAAGCCGGACTTGCTGTCGGTGTTCTGTCTGGCAACAGCCCACGCGAAGCGCTTGAGCCTCATGCTGATGTGGTGCTCGAATCTATTGCTGGCTTGCCTGGTTTGTTCAGATAAAACGAAGCGGCCCTCATAAAGTTGAGGGCCGCTTTTATTTTAGTCTCTCAATTCGCGGCGCAAAATCTTGCCGACATTGGTTTTCGGCAAGGCATCCCGAAACTCCACTTCGCGCGGGCGCTTGTAATTGGTCAGACGCTGGGCGCAGAACGATTTGACATCCTCTTCCGTGAGGGTCGGGTCACGGCGCACCACATAGAGTTTCACCACTTCACCAGAGTGCTCATTGGGAATGCCCACGGCAGCTGATTCCACGATGCCCGGATGTTCTGCGGCCACTTCCTCAATTTCATTCGGATAAACGTTGAAGCCCGAAACAAGGATCATGTCCTTCTTGCGATCAACAATCTTGGTGAAGCCGTTTTCATCCATGAAGCCCATGTCGCCGGTGCGGAAAAAGCCGTCAGTCATGATGGCGCGCTCCGTTTCATCCGGGCGGTTCCAATAGCCAAGCATAACCTGCGGGCCGCGCACGCAAATCTCGCCCACTTCACCCAGTGGCAGATCCTTGCCGTCATCGTCTCGAATAGCAATGTCGGTTGAAGGCATGGGGAGCCCGATTGTGCCACTGAATTCGGTCGCATCCAGTGCATTGGCTGAGGCAACTGGTGATGTTTCCGAAAGCCCGTAGCCTTCGGTGATGTGGCAGCCCGTCATTTCCTGCCAGCGTTCGGCAATTGGACGCTGCACTGCCATGCCCCCGCCGAGTGTCAAAACCAGTGGCTTGAAGTTCAGCGCTTTGAAATCTTCGTTGTTCATCAAGGCGTTGAATAACGTGTTGAGGCCCGGAAAGATGTGGAATGGATATTTTTGCAATTCCTTGACGAAAGCTGGAATATCGCGTGGATTCGGAATGAGAATATTGCGCGCGCCAAGCTTGATGCCGATCATCGCATTCACAGTCAGTGCAAAAATATGATAGAGTGGCAGAGCACAGACGAAGTTGAGTTCTTTCGGTTTGCCCTTTTTCAAAAATGCCACTTCCATCCAGAGCCGCATTTGTTCCACATTGGCCAGAATATTGGCGTGGCTCAACATCGCGCCTTTGGAAACACCCGTGGTGCCGCCGGTATATTGCAGAAAGGCAATGTCAGATTTGTCGACCGGGACCGGATTGAAAGACTTTGCCCTTCCTTGCTTCAAAGCATCTTTGAAGCGCACATGATCGGGAATGTTCCATTCCGGCACCAGTTTTTTCACCTTGCGCACCACCAGATTGATGATGTGGCCTTTCAGGCCGTGCATGTCACCCATAGAGGCAACAACGATGTTTGGAACATGGATGGAAGCCAGTGATTTCTGCACGGTGGTGGCAAAGTTTTCGAGCACGATCAGGGCTTGCGCGCCTGAATCATTCAATTGGTGCTGAAGCTCGCGCGGTGTGTAGAGCGGGTTTACGTTGACGACCACGAAGCCAGCCCGCAAGATTGCGGCAATTGCCACAGGATATTGCAGGATATTGGGCATCATCACCGCAACGCGGTCCCCCTTGACCAATCCGCGTGATTGCAGCCAAGCTGCGAGCGCGCGCGAATTCTCGTCCAGTTCCTTATAGGAAAGGTCCTTGCCCATGCAGGTGAAGGCTGGCTTGCCTGCGAATTGGCGGCATGCATTGGCAATCATGTCGCCAATGCATGTGGTCTTGCTCATGTCGATCTCGTGTGGAACGCTTTTTGGATAGGATTTCAGCCAAATCTTATCCGCTGCCGAAACAGCTGCGGTAGCCTTTTTCGACGTGGGTTTTGTTTCTGCTGCTTTTTTTGCCATGCCTTCTCCCCGGATTGCTCCGTCCACTGTTTGAGCAGCAAGCCCGCCACCCTTTTCCCAATACGACCCGTCCCGCCAATGCAGGTCAGGTGCTCCTCAGTCATGAATGTGGTCGAGTTTCGTCCTGACCGCAAGAGTTACATTGACGTAAGCGTAAATTAAAAGGGGATGAGCTGTCTCTCCCAATTTTTTAGAGTGGCAGCGGACTCCGAAAAAATACGTGTTTTAGCGGTCAGAAAGAGCCGGGTTCGTCGATACGCATGGAGCGTATCATTGTTTTGATGGTTTTACCGCCGGACTGAACCAGATCAAAGCTGCGTTCGCTTCGCATCCACTCGTTGAGAAGACCACTCAATACCGCAAGCAGGATTTGAGCTGCCGATATTGAAGTCCATTCCTTTGAGAGTTCTCCACGGCGTTCCGAAATGTCGAGCAATCCTGTAAACAGCGATAACATAGTGGCGCGGGCTTCTTTCAGACGATCGACCACAGGGGCAATTTCTCCGACATATTCGCAGCGCTGATGAATGATGGTGAAAACATTCTGCTGCTGCTCATTGGTCGCGAAAAGTTCTAACGCCGTTAAGATCGATTGTTCGAGGACATGCATTGGATTGGGATGATCACAGGCCGCAGCCTGTATCATGATCTCTTCATGCGGAAAGCAGGTGCGATTAATAATCGCTTGAAAAATGTCCAGTTTGTCGTGAAAATGAAAATAGATTGCGCCGCGCGTAACACCCGCTTGGCTGGCAATTTGTGACAGTGTTGATTGAGTGAGTCCGCGTTCGAGGAAGACGTGTTCTGCGGCGGCCAAAATGGCCTCCCGTGTTTCAGCAGCTTCAGCTTTTGTTCTGCGCATTCAATCTTCTCTCGACAAAGCAGATGCCTAAAATATGCGTTTCCCCCTTCACGACCAGGGTAACTCATTCGTGATATGTAATATTAAGTGATTGACTATAACACGGTAATTCGTGTTTACAAACACCGGTGTATGTTTATTTGGCCGCACCGTGCGACATCAAGGGCAGCTCCCATTATGACCATCAAACGTTCCATTCGGATTTTTGCGGCAGGTGTCGCATTTTTTATTCTTGCAGGGCAGACGGCCTTTGCGCAGGCGCCGGGAGGCGCAATGCCGCCGCCACCTCCTGTTACAGTCACGGAAATCAAGGCTGAAAATGTAACCGTGCCTTATGAATATGCGGCACGTGTGAGCGCATATCGTGATGTGCAGGTGCGTGCCCGCGTTGGCGGCATTCTTCTGCATCGTAACTTTGTTGAAGGTACGGAAGTCAAAGCTGGCGATCTGCTGTTTGAGATTGATCCGGCACCTTATGAAGCAGAAGTGGCACGCGCGCAGGCGCAGGTCGCGCAGGCAGAAGCAACCTATCAGCAGTCAATCCGCGATGCAGAACGTGCTGAACAGCTGGTTCAGCAGAAGGTGCAAAGCACAGCCGTTCGCGACAACGCGCTGGCAACGCGCGATCTGAACAAGGCAGCCGTTGCTGCTGCAAAGGCCCAACTGCGCACAGCAGAACTCAACCTGAGCTACACCAAGGTTACAGCGCCGATCAGCGGTATTACGAGCCTTGAGCAGGTTTCTGAAGGCAGCCTGATTGGTACAGACGCTTCTTCAAGCCTTCTGACTTCGATCACGCAGATCAATCCGGTCTATGTCAATTTCTCGTTTACGGACACGGAAGCGGCGGAAATCCGCAAGCTGCGTGAGGCACGCGGCGCCACCGGTCAGGATGCTGATCGTCTGCGGATCAAAATCCTTTTTGGCGACGGTCAGGCTTATGATCACGAAGGCACGATCGACTTCACGTCTTCGTCGCTCGATACCGAAACCGGAACACTCGGTGCCCGTGCCGTTGTTGAAAACCCGGACCAGCGCCTGATTCCGGGCCAGTTTGTCCGCGCTTCCATTCTGGGCGTAACCATTGACGACGCAATTCTGGTTCCCAAGGCGGCCCTGATGCAGAGCCCACAGGGGCAGTTCGTCTATGTGGTCAATAAGGACGATGTTGCGGAAGTTCGCCCGATCAAGGTCGGTCGTGAACTTACAGATTCCTGGCTGGTGAGCGATGGTCTCCAACCGGGTGACCGCATCATTACCGAAGGTGTGATCAAGGCTGCTCCCGGCAAGAAAGTTCAGCCTGTAGCGCCGAAAGCTGAAGGCGAAGCCGGAACGGCGGGCGATAAAGAACAGGCGGCGGGCAAACAATGAATAAGTTCTTCGTTGACCGCCCGGTTTTTGCTGCGGTTATCTCTATCATCATTGTCATGGCGGGCCTCATATCGATGCGGATCCTGCCGATTGCGCAGTATCCGGAGCTGACGCCGCCACAGGTCGTGGTCAGTGCGACCTATCCCGGTGCCAGTGCTGAAACCGTGACGCAAACCGTTGCCGCTCCTCTTGAGCAACAGATCAACGGCGTTGAGAACATGCTTTACATGCAGTCCTCAAGTCTTGGCAGCGGCACCATGCAGCTCACCGTTACCTTTGCTCTGGGCACTGACCCGGATCAGGCGACGATCAATGTCAACAACCGTGTTCAGCGTGCAACGTCATCGCTGCCGCAGGAAGTGCAGCGTCTTGGCGTAACCGTCGACAAGCGTTCCAGTACCATTCTCGGCATGGTGGCGATGTTCTCGACCTCGGACCGCTATGATCGCACCTATGTCGGTAACTATGCGCTTCTCAATGTTGTGGACGATCTCAAGCGTCTCAGCGGGGTGGGCGATGTCCAGTTGCTCGGCAACATCGAATATTCAATGCGCATATGGCTGCGCCCTGACAAGCTCGCGCAATATAATCTGACGCCTTCAGATGTTCAGACCGCAATTCAGGAACAGAATGCGCAGTTTGCAGCCGGCCGTTTTGGTGATCAGCCGGACCCACAGGCCGGTCCGTTCACCTATACGGCGACGACGCAGGGACGTTTGCCGGACGCAGCCGCATTCGAAGACATCATTCTGCGATCTGACAAAAACGCGGCAACGCTCAAGCTTAAGGACGTTGCACGCGTCGAACTGGGAACGGAAAGCTATCTCGTTGACAGTGCCCTGAACGGTACTGCCGCAGTTCCGATTGCAATCTATCTGCAACCGGGTGCCAACGCGCTCAACACCATGGAACTTGTGCAGAGCCGCATGGCGGAGCTGAAAACGAGCTTCCCCGAAGGCATCAACTATTCGGTCCCCTTTGACACGACCAAGTTCATCAAGGTGTCGGTCGAAGAGGTGATTCACACCTTCATCGAGGCGATCATCCTCGTTGTTCTGGTGGTGTTCATCTTCCTCCAGAACTGGCGTGCAACGCTTATTCCGGTCATCGCGGTTCCGATCTCGATCATCGGCACGTTCGCGGGCATGTATGTGCTTGGCTTCTCCATCAACCTGCTGACATTGTTCGGTCTGGTTCTGGCGATCGGTATCGTTGTGGACGATGCGATCGTGGTGCTGGAAAATGTCGAACGTATCATGACGACCGAAAAACTGCCGCCGCGCGAAGCTGCCATCAAGGCAATGAGCGAGGTGACAGGTCCGGTTATCGCGATTGTTCTCGTGCTCTGCGCCGTGTTTATTCCGGTTGCTTTCATGGGTGGTCTGGTCGGCGAAATGTATAAGCAGTTCGCTGTTACGATTGCGATTTCGGTGACGATTTCCGGCCTCGTGGCTCTGACGCTGACGCCTGCACTTTGCGCTCTGATCCTCAAGCCTGGCCATCACGAGCCGATGCTGCCGTTCCGCATTTTCAACCGCTTCTTTGATCGGTTGACGGCCGGATATACCAAGGGTGTGCGTTTCTTCCTGAAACGTTCAGCTGTGGGCCTGCTTATTTTCGCGGGTCTTTTGGGTGGCACATATTATCTCTTCCAGAAGGTGCCGAGTTCGCTTCTTCCTGACGAAGATCAGGGCTTCTTGTTCAGTGTGGCAATCCTGCCGCCAGCTGCGTCGCTGGAGCGTACATCTGCTGTTCTGCATGAAGCGAGTGAAAACATTCGTAAGCACCCTGCTGTTGAAAGCGTGTTTGAAGTCGCTGGCTTCGACCTGCTCTCAGGCGGGCTTAAGACCAGTGCTGGCACGATGTTCATCATGCTCAAAGACTGGAAAGAGCGCACCACACCTGACTTGGATGCACGTAATCTGCCCGGTACAATCATGGGGATGAATGCGGGTATTCAGGATGGTCTGGTTCTTGCGTTCAATCCGCCGCCAATCATGGGCTTGAGCACCACCGGCGGCTTTGAGCTTTATGTGCAGGACCGTACGGGCGGGGGTGTTCAGTCTCTGACCAATGCGACCAATCTTCTGGTTGAAGCAGCGAAAAAGCGTCCGGAGCTGACAGGCGTTCGCACGACTTTTGATCCGAATGTGCCGCAATATGACATTCAGCTTGATCGCCAGAAGGCCAAGGCTATGGGCGTGCCGATCAACTCGGTGTTTACCGCCATGCAGGCAACCTTCGGCAGCGTTTATGTCAACGACTTCACGCTTTATGGCCGTAACTATCAGGTGAACCTCCAGTCGGAAGCCGAGTTCCGCCGCGATCCAAGCGATCTCAAGCATGTGTTCGTGCGTGCCGATTCGGGCAGTATGATCCCTTTGAGCGCACTCGTGACGGTCAAGCGTATTGTCGGGCCCGATCAGCTTGAACGTTTCAATGCGTTTAACGCTGCAAAGGTTACGGGCAACCCCGCTCCGGGTTATACGTCGGGTGAAGCGATCAAGGCGATGCAGGAAGTGGCAGCTGAAGTGTTGCCACAGGGCTTCCAGATTGCTTGGACCGGCTCGGCTTATCAGGAAGTCACGACAAGCGGCAGTGGCACGCAGGCGATGATCTTCGGTCTGATCATGGTGTTCCTGATTTTGGCTGCACAGTATGAGCGTTGGAGCCTGCCGCTGGCCGTTATCACGGCTGTTCCATTCGCTATCTTCGGTGCGCTTCTGGCGACCGATCTGCGCGGACTGACCAATGACGTGTATTTCCAGATTGGTCTGGTCACGCTCATAGGCCTCGCGGCAAAGAACGCGATTCTGATCGTGGAATTTGCTGTGCTGCAACGTGAAGAGGGCAAAACCGCAATTGAGGCTGCCGCTGAAGCTGCACGCCTGCGTTTCCGCCCGATTGTGATGACGTCGCTGGCGTTCATTCTCGGTGTGGTTCCGCTGGCAATCAGCTCAGGCGCTGGTTCTGCAAGCCGTCACTCAATTGGTACAGGCGTTATCGGCGGTATGTTGGCTGCAACCTTTATCGCGACCTTCTTCATCCCGATGTTCTATAGCCTCATTGCGCGCAAGCCGCCTAAAAAGCGTCCTGACGATGCGGCTATAACGACCGCTCCGGCAGAGCCTGTCTCGGGCGAGAGCAGCGGGCCTGCACACTGATCCTTTTTCGGCATATCGCTTCAGGCTTGCCATTAGATAAGGACAGACAAGAACAAAATAGCCCCGCTTTATGCGGGGCTATTTCGTTGGAGAACCAATGTGATATGACGAGATCGGCGCAGTAAGAGCCGCTGTAAGAGCCATTGAAAAAAGCACAATCCCATCGCTTTGTTTTTCGCATTATCCCACGGAAAACCGCGTCATACTTCTTCTGGAAATGCTCTGGCCATATTTCCATTCTGCTGTGGTTTATGGATTTGAGGTCCCTAAACGTGCATGCAGCACCAATGATAGGAACTTCACATTCACCACGCTAGAAATGTGCTGCCACACCTTGAGCAATCGCCCAAAGGATGACTGCTGCGGGTACTGTCAGGCATGCCAAAAATATACCGAAGAATACATAAGTAGCTTCATTCGGCGAGCGCTGTGTCTGCGCAGGAGACTTGTGCCAATGTGTGCTGATGCCCTGGTACATGTATAACTCCTCCTTTTCCTCGATTTTGATTATCGATTAAAAGAGAAAATCTTCAAGCGTAAATAAATGTCTGGATTTATTGAGAAAATATGATAAAAGCGACATGAAAAATGCACGGTATCAAAAAAATCCTGCTAGTTTTTCGAGAAAAACCCTATCAATATTTTGATTTTAAATAATTTTACTTCTTTACTGTAAGTATCGAATGGTCGGAATTTTCAAAAATTACTGAAAATTAGATTGGCTGATTGCGACGGTGTGCGACAAAATGGCGCAAAATTGCCGCACGTCTCAATGCAGAGATCTGCTTTCGCGCGGCACTTTGGGGCGCGTTTTGATTGGAAGCCTCTTGCTCAAAGCATAAATTCTGGAATTCTTGGTCCGTGCTGATGGGGCTTATGCACTAGGGTCTGTGGACATTTACTTTAACGCGATGATGGTTGCGACGAGGTGCCAGTTTGCAGCGTAACTAAAGGCAGTTTTCTCGTACCGCGTTGCGATTGCTCCAAATTCCTTGATCTTCGCAAAGAAATTTTCGATCAGGTGTCGCCACCTGTATGCATGGCGATCAAAGTCGCGCTGCGTCTTTCTGTTTGCTTTTGGTGGAATAACCGCCGCTGTACCACGCTGATCGAGTTCTGAAAGCAACCAGTCCGCATCGAATGCCTTATCCGCGAGCAGCGCTCCGAACGACACATTGTCGATGAGCGGGGCAACACCTTTCATGTCATGGGCTTGCCCGGGCAACAGGTGAAAGTTGAACAGGTTTCCAAGCGCATCGACCAGGGCGACGATTTTGGTGGTCAATTCGCCGCGCGAACGCCCGATAGCCTGAGGTTGAGTCCCCCTTTTGCGCCACTGGCCTTCTGTTGAGCCTGGACTATCGTGCCGTCTATGAGCGCGTACTCGAAGTCCGGGACGCCCCGGATACCTTTGACAAGCCGCTCGAACACCCCGGCTTTGGCCCAACGGCGAAAACGTCGGAACACGCTGTTCCAGTTTCCGAACGCCGTTGGGGGATCACGCCGTGGCAATCCCGTACGCACTCTCCACAGAACGGCTTCAAGAAACACGCGGTTATCTTTGCCAGTTACTCCTCGATCCCCTTGCTTGCCGACAAGCAAGGGCTCAATGCGGGAGCACGCCGCGTCCGATACCACAAACCATGTTTCGTCCATTCAAATCTCCAATTGGGAGGCTTGAATCAGAAACGAGATCGCGATTAAAACATTCGTGTCGACAGACACCAGCACCGTCGATTGGCAAAAATTAGGAATTTTCAATGCCTATACCAATGGAATACAGGCTTGCGGCTAAAGAATTCGATAATTTTCTGGCAGATGTCGCTATGAAAACGAATTTAGGTTCCAGACACCAAGCATATACAACGACGCAAGGAGTGTTTTTTTGTTTCAGGCGCAGGCTGAGTATTCATGATGCGATTTCATTTGTGCAAGTCTTGCCTGCAATGCTCCGGGCTTTATTCGTTAGCGATTGGAACACCAATGAGCTGCAAGAAAAATCATGGGATCGGGACTTGATGACAGACGAGGTGAAGCAGCTTCGCAAGAATCACAATTTCTCCCCTGATACTGCAATTAATGATGTTGCCTGCGTTCTGCGCAAGTATGTAGATGAAGTCACATTCGAACGTTGTTTAAAAAAACTGCCGTCTCATGCTCGTGCTTTTTGGCTTTAGAACAGAATTTATTGTCCACGGACCCTAATAAAAGCTGGTGGGGAAATAGCGCAGATAGAGTTCTGTAAGCTTACCCTGCTGTTGCAGCGATTGAAGTGCATTGTTGAAGGCGCTTGCCAGCGGCGCATTTTTCTGTGTGACAGCTATGCTCAGGCCGGGGCCTAAATATTGCGGCGCGAGATAAGGTCCATCTGTAAAGGTGCAGCAATCATTGGCATCCTCGCCTTCAAGCCAGAAAGACAACGCCATTCCGTCATCAAAGGCGGCCTCTGTTTCGCCTTTTTGCAGTGCCGCCAGAAGTTCTGCGCGGTTTGGATAGGGTTTGGCAATGGCTTGCGGAAAATAAGCCTTTAAAAGTTGCTCATGTGCGGTGCCTGTTATGACGCCGATATTTTTTCCCTCTACCGCAATTGCAGCAGGCTGCGCAAAGAACTTGGCTTTGGTTGTTACAAAGCGTGCAGGCAGACGCATATATGCACGGGTGAAGATAAATTTCCCCCGGTTTTGTGAATTTGCGCTCAAACCAGCAATTATGGCTTCGGCCGCACCACTTTCAAGTTTCTCTTCAAGCTCGTTCCAAGGGGCAGCTTCAATCTGGCAAATGTCGTCTAATCCCATTTGAGCACAAAGCGCTTTTGCCAGATCGACATTATAGCCGGAAAGCTGCCCCGCCTCGTTGAGCGAATTAAACGGTGGAAAGTCGAGCGTCGTTATAAAGCGTAACCTGTTCAGCCCCTGTAAGGACGGCAGGGTCAGCCTTTCCTTCTGGTTAAAGAAGTCAGGTGCCTTGGGTGCGGATTGTGCATGTGCAGGATGGCCGCCTAGAAGCCAACACGCTGCGACCGCTATGCTCAAAAGGGGTCGTTTCATCGCTACTTCGTATAAGCATTATCTGATAATTTCGCGTTAACGGAGGTTTACCAGAAGGAGAGGCCCTGTTGCAGCATGTCTTAAATAAAAATATTAATGAAGGATTAAAGAATCTTATTTCTATTTAAATTAAAATGGAGTACATTTTATATGTAGGTATTTCTCCATAAAGTAATTTAGTAAATAATATTGATTGTGGAGAATAATCGAGAAAATATTACATTTAATTAAATTAATACTGCGTTTAGTGCGGGGGTACTATGAGTAGTGGATCGATTGCGTTCGATCTGGGGGTATGCACAGCCATATCCGCCAGATTGGAGCGGCGAGGTGTGTCGCGCAGTTGCCTGAAACGGGCCTATGAAACAGCGCGCGTCAATGGAACGAGTTTTTGCGAGGAAATTCAGCACGAACAGGCTGTTACGGAGACGATGCTTTTCGAGGCGATTGCAGATTATCTGAACCTTCCATTCACCGAAGAGATCTTGCCATCGCGTATCTTTGTTTCGGGGGAGGCGGCTGCATCAGAGGTGGAGGTGGGGCAGGCAATGGTTTTGGGCCATGACGGCTCAACCTACTTATATCTTGCGCCGAATGAGCGTCGAACGGCACGGCTTCTTGAACACCTGCGTCGCGCTCCAGAACTGCGTGGACGCATACGGATATGCACTCATTCCCTGCTGAAGCAGATTTTGCGGCAACGCCACCAGAAAGAGTTGATCGTCAGAGCGCATTCCATGACGCCGAAGAGTTTTTCTGCGTCGCGGGTGCTGGAGACGCCTCAGGCTTTTCTCATCGCCATGGGGTTATATGCTTTTGTAGCGGGTATCGTAATCTGGCCGATGCAAACAATATTCGCGCTTCATAGCAGCCTAACCCTGTTCTTTTTAGGTTGCGTTCTCATTCGATTGTTTGCGGCAGTTTCAAGCCGTCGTCTTCGTTTGTCACAGATCGCTCCCTTTCACAGACGCGATCTGCCTGTCTATTCCGTTCTTGTTCCGCTTTACCGCGAGCAGGCGGTTGTCGGGCAGTTGATCGCGGCACTTGACCAAATAAATTGGCCGCGCAGTAAACTCGATATAAAACTGATCTGCGAGAAGGACGATTTCGACACGCTTGCACCCATTCGGCGTTGCAGGCTGCCGAGGAATTATGAAGTCATTCTTGTTCCAACGGGCGGACCGCAGACAAAGCCGAAAGCACTCAATTACGCGCTCCAGTTTACGCGCGGCGAGATAATTGCCGTCTTTGATGCAGAAGATCGTCCGCACCCTGACCAGCTTCTCGAAGCCTGGCAGGCGTTTCAGCGGGAAGGTCCGGTGCTTGCCTGCGTTCAAGCGCCGCTCATTATCGCAAATTTTAGGGAAAACCTGCTGACGCGTATGTTTTCATTTGAATATGCGGCGCTTTTTCGCGGTCTTCTGCCTTGGCTTGCATCCCGCCGTCTCGTTATTCCGCTGGGCGGGACATCAAACCATTTTCGCCGCTCTTGCTTGGAGCAAGTTGGTGGATGGGATGCTTATAACGTCACGGAAGACGCCGATCTCGGTTTGCGTCTGGCGCGTTTTGGTTATGGCATCAGTGTCATCACTCGGGGAACGATTGAAGATGCACCGATCAGTTACAGCGTGTGGCACAAGCAGCGCACGCGCTGGATCAAGGGGTGGATGCAAACATGGCTTGTGCACGGACGCAATCCCTATGCGGCATCCCGCGAGCTTGGCTGGTGGCGTTTTACGATCAATCAGATTTACACTTTGGGGATCATTGCATCAGCGCTTTTGCATCCATTCATGCTGATGACGGTGGCTCTGTTGTTCGTGAGCATGATATTTATGCCACTTGACGCCGATAACATCTGGCTTCTTCGCATCGATATGGTGAATATCATGCTTGCTTATCTGAGTTTTTATGTGCTCGGCTCCAAAACTATGGAACCAACCGAACTGGGTGGATATTTCCATATTCTGGCCATACCCGCTTATTGGATTTTAATTTCAGTCTCTGCGTGGCGCGCAGTTTGGCAACTGGTGCGAAAGCCTCATCTTTGGGAAAAGACTCCGCACCAGCCATCCTTTTTCTATGTGCCAGATGAAGAGGACTGCGCAATTTTGGATGCAAGAAATGCAGCCCCACGACCGATGATGGACTGATCTTCTGGCCCGATGGCCGCAAGATCACGGTCTTCATATGGCAAGGTGAGCAAGATGCGTCGCATCGCGGCCAGTCTTGCCCGCCGCTTGTCGTTGGAGCGGATGATTGTCCAGGGTGCATAGCCTGTGTCAGTGCGCGCAAGCATGGTTTGCAATGCCGCTGAATAATCATCCCAGCGCGATATGCCTGCAATGTCCATCGGAGAGAATTTCCAGTTTTTGAGCGGACTATGGCGACGCTCGTGAAAGCGCTTGAGCTGCATTTCCTGACCAATATCCAGCCAGAACTTGAACAAGTGAATACCTTCGGTCACGATCATACGCTCGAAATCAGGTGTTTCGGTGAGAAATGTTTCAAGCTGCTGGGCTGTGCAAAACTGCATGACCCGTTCAACACCCGCGCGATTGTACCAGGAGCGATCAAAGGTCACGAACTCGCCGGACGTGGGGAAATGTTGGACATAGCGCTGAAAATACCACTGGCCACGCTCGGTTTCGGTTGGCTTGGGAAGCGCAACATTGCGTGCAGTACGCGGGTTCATATACTGCCGGACGGTAAAAATCGTGCCGCCCTTTCCGGCTGCGTCCCTGCCTTCAAAGACGCTGATGACCCGTTCTCCGGTCTTTTGCAGCCAGTATTGCAGCTTGACGAGCTCTATCTGAAGTCGCTCAAGCGTTTCCTCGTAGTCTTTTAACTTCATCTTCTCGGGGTAGGGATACCCGCCCGATTGCAGCGCGTTGTTTTCAATCCAGTCCGGAAGCTTGGGGTCGTTGATGTCGAACTTATGCGTTTCACCAGCGATTTTTATCTTTATGGGCTTATCAGCGAGTTTCGTAGGGTCTATTTCGGTCTTCTTGTTGTTAGCTGTCTTCGAACTGTCACCCACGATAGGCTCCCTTGGTTTATATAGGGCACGCACCGAAACGTGCCCGCAAATGCTCATCTATGATATGGGCTGTTTATAAGGCGCGTAAAGGATGCTGTTTCTGATTTTGCAGGGATGCTATCGAAAAACAGATCGCTTCGATACTGCGAGCGTAAAAGGAGTGCAGAATGAGTGAAGGCAACGGCGGGGATGTTGCGGAGCCCGCAAAGGATGAATCTCTTTTTGCACCGCTGTTTCGTGTAAAAGGCGTGATTTTTGCCAGCGTCGTGCTGATTCCCTGCATTCTGGCGCTGGACTTGCCAATCTGGTTTCGTGCCGCCCTGCTCATCATGGTGCTGATTGGAGCGGTCTGGGTTTCCAGTGCAACGGGTGACGATGAGCCAGCTCGCAAACAGGAGCAAAAAAAACAGATCAACGAGATGTCGGACGTGTCGGGCGCGCGTCTCGCCGATCTTCTGACCGATCCGATGATTGTCTTTGATCATCGCGGCACGGTGCTGTTTGTCAATGCCATGGCCATGGATGCATTTCAGTCGCTTGAGCCTGGAACGGCCCTTTACCTGCGCTTTCGTGCACCGGAAATGCACAGGCTTATTCAGAGCGTCATTACCGATGGCGAACCACGCAGCATCGATTATTTTGAGCGTGTGCCGATTGATCGGTGGTATAAGGCGATGGTCAAGGCTTTGCGTGATGCTGACGGCAAGCCGGAACTCTTCGTGTTGCTGTTTCGCGACCAGAGTGAAACCCGCCGCATCGACCGCATGCGCTCGGACTTCATCGCGAATGCGAGCCATGAATTGCGGACGCCGCTTGCATCGCTGCTTGGCTTTATTGAAACCTTGCAGGGGCCTGCACGCAATGATGCAGCCGCGCGCGATCGCTTTCTGGGTATTATGCAAAAGCAGGCCGAGCGCATGTCGCGGTTGATTGATGATCTTTTGTCACTCTCGCGTCTTGAAATGCGGGCACATCTGGCGGTGACCGAATGTGTGGATATGACGGCAGTGCTCAATCATGTGGCTGATACACTAAGCCCGCTTGCGGCAGGTCTTGACGTTACGATTGAGCGCCATTTGCCGGACCATCCGGTCAATGTCACAGGTACGCGTGACGAACTCATTCAGGTCTTCCAGAACCTGGTAGAAAATGCCTGCAAATATGGACAGGGTGGCAAGCGGGTAATCCTGCGTCTTGATGAAGAACAGACAGAGCTGGGGCAGGAACTGGTTGCATCCGTGCAGGATTTTGGTCCCGGTATTGCAACTGAGCATCTGCCGCGCCTGACGGAGCGCTTTTATCGTATCGATGTGGAGACAAGCCGCGCACAAAAAGGCACGGGCCTTGGCCTTGCTATCGTCAAACACATTCTGGCGCGCCATCGGGGACGCCTTGTCGTGCGTTCGCAACTTGGTGAAGGGTCTACGTTTGTTGTGCGTTTGCCAAAGCGCGCATAATAAAATGGTTTCAATCAGGATTACAGATAAAGAAAAACCCCGGAGCAGGGTGCTGCCGGGGTTTGATATTGAGCAATGTTTGCGCGTTGCATCAGCGGGCGCGGCGACGCTCTGCCGTTGGCTGGAAAGCCAGCTTGGAATGATAGCTGCAATAGGGGCTTGATTCACCGGATTCACTGCCGCAGAAATGGAAATCTTCATTAAGCGGATCGCCGATTGGCCATTTGCAGGTGCGTTCGCTGAGCTGCAAAAGCGTCAGCTTGCGCGAAATCGGAACCACAACGTCCGATGCGGGGCGTACAACGCGCTCCGCTACAGCATCAGCCACATATTCCATCTGAAGTGCAGTTGCGCCAACGGTCTGCGTAACTGTTGCGGTGCGGATGGTGGTGGTCGCCTGCGGGCGGCTGGTACCGGTGCTATTGCTTGTTGCTGCAGGACGCGGGGTCGCTGCAACGGTGTTCACTTTTTTACTGCGTGGCGCTGCCGTGGTCGTTTTGCCGCGGCCCGAAAGCTTCAGGCGATGCACTTTACCGATCACTGCGTTGCGGCTGACGCCGCCAAGCTGCGCTGCGATCTGGCTTGCACTCAAGCCTTCGTTCCATAATTTCTTCAGCAGTTCGACGCGCTCATCTGTCCAGTTCATCGCCCTGGGCTCCAATCAATTTTCGTTATCCGGAATCCACTCGCGTTTCCGGATTGCTCCGGCCACAATTACTATATCTATCCGGGTGACTAGGTCGGTCGCACGAAATGTAGTTTTAACTTTAAAAAAGAAACTACAATATCGAACGACTCCATGACAAGGGATAGCCTTGTCAGGCGGATTCCATTTTTATGGTTTTCCCCAACTTGGGTGATAATGACGGTTTTTCTGAGTCAGCTTTGCCCATTTAGCAAGCATTTTTCATGGATGGTACCCGTCAGGGAAAACGTCTCAGGGGTATATATCCACCTGATCCACAGAATGCCACCCCCGCGCTGCATGACACCTATCTTATATAAGGTGTGTTTCCGGCATGAGTTCATGCATAAAGATGCATGATTATCCGGGTCGGCTTTGATTGACATTTTTTTTGTGAACGCCAATATACGCGCGGGATTAAACAATGCCGCCTTGAGGGCGGTTTTTTATTTCCACTTTAGTATGGGAAACGCTGCCTGGCCGGCCCTTGCCGGAGGCGCTGCAATGAAAAGGCTAATGGAGGCCTGCTGCAATGACCAACGTTACGACTGTGCAACCGCTTTACGACACATATAATCGTGCGGCTTTGCGCTTCGAGCGAGGTGAAGGCATCTGGCTTATTACCGAAAGCGGCGAGCGTTATCTCGATTTTGCGGCTGGCATCGCGGTTAATGCGCTGGGCCATTCTCATCCGCATCTGGTGAGTACACTCAAAGAGCAGGCTGATAAGCTTTGGCATCTGTCGAACCTTTATGAAGTTCCGGGTCAGGAAAAGCTGGGTCAGCGTCTGGTCGACGCGACTTTTGCGGACAAAGTATTCTTTACCAATTCCGGTGCGGAAGCACTTGAATGTGCGATCAAGACTGCGCGTCGCTATCATTATGTAAATGGCCATCCTGAACGCTTCCGTGTCATTACCTTTGAAGGTGCATTCCACGGCCGCACGCTGGCAACGATCGCCGCTGGTGGTCAGGCCAAGTATCTTGAAGGTTTTGGCCCGAAGGTCGATGGTTTCGATCAGGTTCCATTCGGCGATGAAGCCGCATTGCGTGCAGCCATCACCGATGAAACGGCAGCAATTCTGCTTGAGCCTGTGCAGGGCGAGGGCGGTCTGCGCGGTTTCCCTGAAGAGTTTATGCGCCTTCTGCGCAAGATCTGCGATGAAAAAGGTCTGCTGCTGATCCTCGACGAAGTGCAGACAGGCGTTGGCCGGACCGGCAAACTCTTTGCGCATGAATGGTCGGGCATCACGCCAGACATTATGGCAGTCGCCAAGGGTATCGGCGGTGGTTTCCCGATGGGTGCTTGCCTTGCAACGGCTGAAGCTGCCAAGGGCATGACGGCTGGTGTGCATGGCACCACTTATGGCGGCAATCCGCTCGCTATGGCCGTTGGCAATGCCGTGCTCGATGTCGTGCTGGCCGATGGTTTCCTGGAAAATGTGCAAGAAACAGCACTCACCATGAAGCAGGGCCTTGCATCGATCATCGATCGTTTCCCGAATGTCATTTCGGAAGTGCGCGGTCGCGGCCTGCTGCTGGGTATCAAATGTGTTGTTCCAAACGTGGCACTTATTCAGGCTCTGCGCGACGAGCATCTGCTCAGCGTCGGCGCTGGCGATAATGTCGTGCGTATTCTGCCTCCGCTGGTGACAACACCGGAAGAAGCGCGTGAAGCATTGGCACGTATTGAAGCAGCCGTTGAACGGCTTTCTGTCGCAAATCCGACCAGCAAGACGGCATAAGATCATGGCGAACAACGGTATCAAGCACTTCATTGACCTCTCGACGGTTCCAGCTGACGAATTGCGCGCGATCATGGAAGACGCAAAGGCACGCAAGGCGCGCCTGAAGGCTGGCGAGATCGAAAAGCCTTTCGCAGGCAAGGTTCTGGCAATGATTTTCGAAAAGCCGTCCACGCGAACCCGTGTGTCGTTTGATGTTGGTATGCGTCAGCTTGGCGGCGAGACGATCATGTTGACCGGTTCGGAAATGCAGCTCGGTCGCAGTGAAACCATTGCAGATACGGCCAAGGTGCTTTCGCGCTATGTTGACGCGATCATGATCCGCACAACATCGCATGATCGGATGCTGGAACTGGCTGAATATGCAACCGTTCCGGTTATTAATGCACTGACCGACGACACACACCCTTGTCAGATCATGGCTGACGTTCTTACATATGAGGAACATCGCGGCTCGATCAAAGGCAAGACCTTTGCCTGGATGGGGGACGGCAACAACGTCTTGCATTCGCTTGTGGAAGCTGCGGCGCGTTTTGATTTCAACGTCAATATCGCAACGCCGGAAGGCAGCGAGCCGAAGCAGCAATATATTGATTGGGCAAAGGCAAACGGCGCGAACATCACGTCCACAGCGGACCCTGATCTGGCGGCACGCGATGCAGATTGCATCGTGACCGACACTTGGGTTTCCATGGGGCAGGAAGATCATGCTCGTGGCCACAATGTTTTTATGCCCTATCAGGTGAATGCTGATCTGATGGCTAAAGCTGACCCTCAGGCGCTTTTCATGCACTGCCTGCCCGCACATCGCGGAGAGGAAGTGACCAATGAGGTGATCGACGGCCCGCAATCGGTCGTCTTCGATGAAGCTGAAAACAGGCTTCACGCCCAGAAAGCTATTCTGGCGTGGTGCCTGCAAGGCAGCTGATTGGGAGCATAATTTGTCTGACAAGATCAGCGCAGAGCAAAATGAAGCTGAAGTCGTTCATATTGATCTGAACAATTTCGACTTCGCAGGCGATGACGCCGTTGTGCCTTTCCAGGTGGAAGGGCTCGACGTGCGTGGTCGCGCGGTACAACTGGGCGGCACAATCGACGCCATTCTGAAACGCCATAACTACCCCGAACATGTCGCACGCCTTCTGGCAGAAGCAACAGTTCTGACCACGCTTCTTGGCACATCGCTGAAATTCGAAGGGAAGTTCATTTTCCAGACGCAGTCCGATGGGCCTGTCGATATGCTGGTCGTGGATTTCCGCACACCGCATTCTGTGCGTGCCTATGCACGCTTTGATGCCGAACGTGTCGCGGAAGCGGTGAGCGCTGGCAAAACCCGTCCTGAAGAACTTCTTGGTCGCGGAACACTTGCTTTCACGGTCGATCAGGGCGCGCATACACAGCGCTATCAGGGCATTGTTGCGCTGGATGGATCAACGCTGGAAGAGATCGCACGCACCTATTTCCGTCAGTCGGAACAGATAGCGACCGATATGCGGCTGAGCGTTGCAAAGCTCGTTGAGCGCGACAGTGATGGTAAGCTTGTCGAGCGCTGGCGCGCTGGTGGTCTGATGATCCAGTTCCTGCCTGAATCGGAGCTGCGCGCACGGGTGCCCGATCTTCCGGGTGGTGACGGCGATGAGAACACCGTTGTTCTTGATCTTGAAGATGACGGATGGGATGAAGCGCGTTCGCTGGTCGGAACAATCGAAAGCTCGGAACTGACCGACCCACAGGTTGGCTCTGAACGTTTGCTTTACCGTCTGTTCCACGAGCGCGGTGTGCGTATCTATGAAGCGATCCGTGTTGAGGACAATTGCTCATGCTCGCGCGACAAAATCGAAGGCGTGTTCAATAATTTCTCGGCGGAAGAAATTCAGGACAGCATTCAGGACGGCAAGATTTCCGTGACGTGTGAATTCTGCTCAACGACCTATGAGTTCGATCCTGCACAGTTTGCGAAGTAATATTATGAAAAAGGCGCTTTGAAAAAAGCGCCTTTTTTAATTCAGTGTTCGCCTTGTTTCAGGAATATCCAGAGAAAAGGCGGGAATATCGACTTCAAAGGCACTCCCATCCGGTAATTGCATTTGATAGCGCCCGACCATAACACCGGATGTGGTGCTGAGAGGGCAACCGGATGAGTATTGATAAGAATCGCCCGGATTAAGTGTGGGTTGCTCGCCGATGACGCCAGCACCCTTCACCTCTTCGATGCGGCCATTGCCATCGGTAATCTGCCAGTAACGTGAGCGCAGCTGAACGGTCTGCGATGAATTGTTGGCAATGGTTATCCGGTAGCCCCAGACATAGCGATTTTCGTCCGGTTCGGACTGGTCTTCGAGATAAAACGGTTCAGCCGTTACCTCAATATCCCGCGTTACCGCTCTGTACATGCATACCCGCCTTTAAGTCTTATCAAACATACTACATAAAGCTATCGCCAAAGTTGCGCGGGAGGTCAACGAATTGATGCCGACAAATGCATTGCAATTGCCGAAATGTTCCGGCAATTGCGTCGTTTAGGCATCAATCTTTAGCGCGCGGCTGCAAGCGCTTCCAGCACGTCCTCAACCAGATCATCCTGGTCTTCCAGACCGACAGAGATGCGCAGCATACCATCTGAAATGCCGAGTTCCGCGCGTGCTTCGTCCGTGAGGCTCTGATGTGTCGTTGTGGCCGGATGAGTGATGATGCTCTTTGCATCGCCCAGATTGTTGGAAATGCTGAACACCTGCAAAGCATTTTCGAACTTGAACGCAGCTTCCTTGCCGCCTTCGAGTTCCAGCGCGATCAGTGTCGAGCCGCCAGTCATCTGCTTGGCGATGATGTCGGCCTGCGGGTGATCGGCGCGGCCCGGATAAATGACCTGCTTCACACCTGCCTGACCAGCCAGTGCATTGGCCACGGCTGCGGCAGATTGCGTCTGCTGACGCACGCGAACGCCGAGCGTTTCAAGACCTTTCAGCATGATCCATGCATTGAACGGGCTCATGCCGGGGCCGGTATGACGGAAGTAAGGCTGGAGAACTTCTTCGGTCCATTCCTGATCGGAAAGAATGATCCCGCCCAGACAGCGGCCCTGACCGTCAATATGCTTGGTGGTCGAATAGACGACAATATGCGCGCCGAGTTCCAGAGGCTTCTGGTAAAGTGGCGTTGCAAATACGTTATCAACGATCAGCTTTGCGCCGATTTCATTGGCAATGTCGGCGACAGCTGCAATGTCGATCACCTCAAGCGTCGGGTTTGACGGGCTTTCGAGCAGCATGACTTTGGTGTTCGGACGAACAGCCGCTTTCCAGTTTTCAATCTTTGAGCCGTCGATGATCGAAAACTCAACGCCATAGCGAGGCAGAAGCGTTTCAATGATGTAACGCGACGAGCCGAAGACGGCGCGCGCACAGATAACATGCTCGCCCGCCTGTACCTGACAGAGAATAGAGGCGGCGACGGCTGCCATGCCGGATGTGAAAGCGCGCGCATCTTCCGCGCCTTCGAGCGCGCACATGCGCTTTTCAAACATATCTGTGGTCGGGTTGGCATAACGCGAATAGATGAACCCCGGATCTTCGCCCTTGAAGCGGGCCTCGGCAGCTTCTGCTGTCGGATAGAGAAAGCCTTGCGTCAGATAAAGGGCTTCTGACAACTCTGCAAAGCCCGAACGCAGCGATCCTGCATGAACGAGCTGAGTTGCCGGGCGAAACTTACGGGTAGTCTTATTCGTCATTTTTCCAACCTGTCGAAAGCTGGTCGGCCGGGGCCTGGAAATGCCTCGGCGGCCAATAAAAAACCGGCCTCGCGAACACGCAAAAGGCCGGTAACGAACCGCGGCCTTATTTTAGCGAATTCTTTAACGTGGCTGCAAGCCGGCCGGCCAAATCACCACGGAACACTTTTTCCTTATGCCTCTTGAGCGGGGCCGTCAATGCTTGAAGAAGAGCGAAGAATAGAAATTGGCGCGTAGCGATCCTGTTGTTGCAATTTAAAGCTGGGGAAACTGGCTAAAAAAGCGTTAAAAAGCTGGTCTTGATTATTATGAGCGGTCAATGGTCATAGACCGATTTTAAGTAATTCACGGAGTTGAGTGGCATGACGCAGAGGGAAGCAGGCATTCTGGCAGATGCGGATATTGCAGCACTCTTTGAAAGCGGTTTGCTCAAATCTGCGCGTCCATTGGATGCTGATCAGATTCAGCCTGCAAGCCTCGATTTGCGGCTGGGTGCGAAAGCCTATCGTGTGCGCGCATCCTTCATGCCGGGTCCGGGCACGCCGGTCATCGACAAGCTGGAACGCTTAAAACTCCATGAGATCGATCTGAGCGCTGGAGCGGTGCTTGAAACTGGCTGCGTCTATATCGTGCCATTGCTTGAAAGCCTGTCACTGTCGCCGGAATTGTCTGCATCCGCCAATCCGAAAAGCTCGACCGGTCGCCTTGATATTTTCACCCGCGTTATCGCCGATGGCGCGCAGGAGTTCGACAAGGTGCCTGCTGGGTATAATGGCCCGCTTTATCTTGAAGTCAGCCCACGTACTTTCCCGATTGTTGCGCGCACCGGCTCGCGGCTGTCGCAAATTCGTTTCCGTCAGGGACGTGCGCAGCTGACTGAAGCAGAACTTGCAACACTGCATCAGAATGAAACGCTGGTGGCGGCAGAACAGCCAAATATTTCTGGCGGCGGTATCGCACTCTCGGTCGATCTTTCGGGCGATAAAGACAGGCTGATCGGCTATCGTGGCAAGCACCACACGGCGGTTGTGGATGTCGATCAGCGTGCGGCACATGATGTTCTCGACTTTTGGGAGCCGATCTATGATCGCGGTTCGCGTGAATTGGTGCTCGACCCGGATGAGTTCTATATCCTCGTTTCGCGCGAAGCAGTGCATGTGCCGCCGCTTTTTGCGGCTGAAATGACGCCTTTTGACCCGCTGGTCGGCGAATTTCGCGTGCATTATGCAGGCTTCTTTGATCCGGGCTTTGGTCACACCGCTGCTGGTGGAACGGGAAGCCGTGCGGTTCTGGAAGTGCGCAGTCATGAAGTCCCGTTCATTCTCGAACATGGCCAGATTGTCGGCCGTCTTGTTTATGAGCATATGTTGAATCGCCCGAAGGCGCTCTATGGTATCGATCTGGGATCGAACTATCAGGCGCAGCAACTCAAGCTCTCCAAGCATTTCAGGTGATTGCGTTCTTCCTGATCCCGTTCATATAAAGTGGGATGTGGTGGAGGACAGCTCAGGTGAAAAAAGGGAAGGATGAGGTTCGGGAAACAACGGCAGATGCGCCATTGCGCCGTCTATCTGTCGGTATCGTTGCGCTGCCCGGCTTTACGCTGACGGCACTCAGCCTGTTTCTCGATCCGTTTCGCCTCGCAGCCGATGATCGCGATAAAAGCCGCCAGATCCGTTGCGCCTGGAAAATCTGCACCTTATCGGGCGATCCGGTGACATCCAGTTCCGGCATGGTGATCGAGCCGACCGCTCCGCTGGGGGCGCTCGATGAATGCGATTATGTGGCAGTTGTTGGTGGCCTGCTTGCACAATACCGTCCGCGCCAGCAGGCATTGGTTGATCTGATCAAACGCGCAGACAAGCGCGGCAAGACTGTGGTCGGCCTTTGCACGGCTGCCTTTCTGCTGGCCGAAAGTGAGTTGCTTGACGACCGTAATTGTTGTGTGAGCTGGTTCCATCGTGATGATTTTCTTGATCTTTTTGATGGCTATACTGCCGATACGACAAGTCTTTTTCATCGCAGTGGCCGTCACTATACCTGCGCGGGGGGCTTGGGCGCGGCATCGCTTTCGCTGTCGATCATCCAGAATGAAATCTCTGAGGAACTGGCCCGTAAAAGCGCGTCTATCCTGATGATCCCTTACGAACTGGTGCGTTCAGAACAGCCGGCATTGAGCTTTAACGGCGTTCGCTCGCCGATGATCCGCAAGGCGATCCGCATTTTCGAGGAAACGCTGGAAGAGCCGATGCCGATGATCGATGTGGCGCGAAAGCTTGGCATTTCGGTGCGTCAGATGGAGCGCGGTTTTCGCATGGCCGTGGGGCGAACGGCGTTTGAGGTGCGCGAAGAATTACGGGTCAAGAAGGCGCGCGAGCTTTTGTCCGAAACCGGGCTATCGTTGCTGGAAGTTGCCGTCGCCAGCGGATTTACCGATACGCGCAGCATGAATCGCTCCTTTGTTCGTCAGAAGCAAAAGCCGCCCCGCGATTATCGCAAACAGCGGTGATTTTCTAAGTTTACTTGCGAATCCCGCTGCGAGCACCTATTTTCCGCGGCGAAACTGCCACTTTGGCAGGTGGCAGAATACTGGAGATTTGCATGTCTGATGGTGTGAACCGATTTCTTGGCGATACGCCCGCGCGCGTGCTGATCAAGCTTGTCCTGATCTCGCTGGTGGTGGGTGTGGTGATGAGCGCATTCCACTGGACGCCTTATGACATTCTTTATGGCATCCGCGATTTTGTTCTGCGCCTTTGGAATATGGGCTTCTCTGCCATCGCAGGCTTTGCCGATTATCTCATCCTTGGTGCAGCTGTTGTTATTCCCGTCTTTATTTTGCTCCGAATCCTGAGTTATCGCAAATAAGCGATAGTCCGGGAAAATGAAAATGCAGCAGAACAATAGTTTCACTCTTTCGCGCCGTGGATTTCTGATTCTTGCCGGCGGTGCGCTGGCTTATGCAGCCCTACCGAAGGGCTTTGCTGAAGCTGCTGCGGGCGACGTTGATCCAACGGCCTTGTTCAATCAGATCCGCAAGGCCAATGGCCTGCCATCCATGACGACCGACAGCAAGCTTGAGAAGGCGGCCCTTTATCAGGCGCGCCGCATGGCAAGCTTTGGCAAGATCGGCCATTCGGTCGGTTGGGGCAATGGTTTTGTCTCGCGGCTCAAGCAGGCCGGCATTCGCGGTCCTGCGGCGGAAAATGTTGCGGCTGGTCAGCCCAATACGCAAGCCGTGTTTGATGCCTGGATGAAATCGCCGGGGCACCGCAAGAACATGCTCGATCCGACATTCGGACATTACGGGCTGGCATGGGCCACGCCTGAAAACAATCCCCGTCGCATTTACTGGGCCATGGTGCTGGGGCTTTAATCCTGCTGACATAAGGTTGTCAGGGCTGCGACAATGCGGTGGCGGAATTCGCTGTCGCTTTGAATGATTCCAGAATAGAGCTTTCCCTATAAGCGCATCTTGAGACGTGGCAAGCGGTTGTCGGATAAGATGCGCTTTAGAAAAAAGATTGGAATTATGGGAAAGCCGGGGATCAGATGCTGCACGATAAGAGCATTGTTTCCAGACCTTTTGAAGTGACGCATCGCATGGTGATGATGATCGCCGTGCCGATGACATTGGCTGCTGTCACCACACCTTTGCTTGGGCTGGTGGATATGGGGGTGGTCGGTCAGATGGGGCAGGCTGAGCTGATTGGTGGCCTCGCTATCGGCGCGCTGGTGTTCGACTTTCTGCTGACCATGTTCAGCTTCTTGCGCTCAGGCACCACCGGACTTGTGGCGCAGGCGGTTGGTGCGGAAGACAAGGCCGAAGAACAGGCAATTTTCTGGCGTGCGATCATTATAGCGGTTGCCGCCGGTCTCTTGATGATCCTGAGCCTGCCGCTCGTGCTGACCATTGCGTCTGATTTCATTCATCCCACGCCTGCCACGCAGCAAGCGATGGCGACCTATGTGTCGATCCGCATGTTTTCAGCGCCGGTCGCACTCATTAATTATTCAGTGCTTGGCCTTCTGCTGGGGCGCGGGCAGGGCATTCTGGGCCTTAGCCTTCAGGTGCTGATTAACGGCATCAATATCGTGCTCTGTGTTGTGCTGGGACTGGAACTCGGCTGGGGTGTGTCCGGTGTTGCATGGGCGACCGTCACGGGCGAAACGGTCGCTGCTATCGTCGGTCTTGTGCTTGTGGCACGCCACTTCAATCGCTCGACGGGACGTAAACCCGACTGGACGCGCATCTTCGACAAGCAAGGTCTGGTGCGGATGGTTGCGCTTAACCGCGATATTATGATCCGCTCGATTTTGCTGCTCACAGCCTTTGCTTATTTTACGCGGGCAGGTGCAGAACTTGGCACAGTAACACTTGCGGCAAACGCTGTTCTGATGAATTTCTTCCTTATCTGCGGCTTCTTTCTGGATGGCATGGCAGCCGCCGTTGAGCAAATTGTGGGGCGCTCAGTTGGCGCGCGCTACAGCCCGGCTTTTGTGCGCGGTGCAAAGCTCACCTTCGTCTGGGGACTGGTCATGTCCGGCTTGATTGCGTTCTTTTTGCTGGTGTTTGGCGATTCCATCATTGATCTTCTATCGAAAGCAGAAGATGTGCGTGATGAGGCCATCCGATATTTGCCATGGGCGGCTCTGACGGGGCTTACGGGCCTCCTCGCATTCCATATGGATGGGGTTTATATCGGCGCAACATGGTCGCGCGATATGCGCAACATGATGTTCTTCTCGCTGATATTCTTTTTGGTCGTTCTTTATGCAGTAAAGCCCGTGATGGGAAATCACGGGCTTTGGCTGGCAATCAATCTGTTTTTGTCCATTCGCGGCATCACGCTTCTGGCGTTGCTGCCGCGCAGATATAAGGCAGAATTCTTTAAGCCCTAATCAGATAGGCGGCGCGCGGCCCATTCCTTTGTGTCGCGGTCGCGAAGATCAGAAATGCTGGTGACACCTGCGGCCTTTACAGCCTCAGAAAGCCCGCGCACGATTTCCGATGCGAGGCCCGGACCGCGATAAATCATGCCAGTGTAAAGCTGGATGAGATCAGCACCCGCTTTGATTTTTGCAAGCGCCGTTTCAGGGCTATCAATGCCGCCAACGCCGATCAGGGGCATATCTGCACCGACGCGCTCGCGCATACGGGCCAGAATGATCGTCGAACGTTCAAACAGCGGCGCCCCGGAAAGACCTCCGCTTTCTTCGCGGTTTTCAGCGCTGTTGAGACCATTGCGCGAGAGCGTGGTGTTGGAAACGATAATCCCGTCAAGCTTCTGCTCAAGGGCAACCGCTGCAATATCATCAAGCTCTTCGTCGGTGAGGTCCGGTGCGATTTTCAGAAACACAGGGCGCTTCAGCGTGCACATCTTGCCTTCTTCGTCGCGTGCGGCAAGCACACGGGAGAGAAGCTCGCGCAGCGCATCGCGCGATTGCAGATTGCGCAGACCCGGCGTGTTGGGCGACGAGATATTGACGGTGAAATAGCGCGCCAGCTGATAGAATTTGCGAATACCGGCAACATAATCGCCGATACGATCCTCAGCATCCTTGTTGGCACCGATATTGACGCCGACAATGCCGCTCTTGCCAGCGCGCTGCGACAGGCGCTTGAATGCTGCATCATGGCCTTCATTGTTGAAGCCAAGACGATTGATGACAGCGCGGTCATCCACCAGGCGGAAAATGCGCGGGCGCGGATTGCCGCTCTGCGGACGTGGCGTGATGGTGCCGACTTCCGTAAAACCAAAGCCGATTTTCAAAAGCGCATCCGGCACTTCGGCATTTTTGTCAAAACCTGCCGCCATGCCAACAGGATTTGGAAACTGCAACCCTGCAATCTTGACCGACAGCGCCGGGTCCTGCGGACGGCTACAGGTAACAATACCCGTTTTTAGTCCTGCGATGGACAGACCATGCGCTTGCTCGGCGTCGAGCGTAAACAAGGCACGTCGCCCAAAAAGTTCAAAAAGCCCGCTCATTTGTCCTCAAGCTCCGGGAAAATATGGAGACCATTTTCATCAAGCAGCAATGGCTCAACCTTCACGACCGCTGAGAGTGGCAGCACCGCATAAAGATGCGGAAACAAGGCGCCGCCGCGTGAGGTTTCGTATTTCAGCGCGTCGCCTAAAGAGGTCGCATCCACGCTTACCAGCAGCAGATCCGCTTGCCCGGCAAAATGTTTGGCGGCTGTTTCGCGCACCTGTTCATGGGTGGAGAAATGGATATAGCCATCGGCAACATCAACCGGTGCTCCGGTAAAAGTACCAGCCTGTTCTGCCTGCGCCCAGAGATCGCGCGGGGCGATCTTGTAGATGGTCGTTTTGGTCATGGCTGCTCTCTATCCCGAATTTATTTTAAAATCAAAGCATGACTTGTTCGTTTTTCTTGCATAGCTCCCATATGATGGGGGGCAGGATCGGAATAAGCCGATAGGAGATTTGACTATGTCTGGCCAAAACATGCCTTTGCTTCGCACACTCGTCGCTGTTTCATTTCTTGGCACGGGCTTTATAGCCAGCAGTGCTTATGCGCAGGATAATGGGCGCTATCGTATTGAAGGCACGGAAACCGGCTATGTGCGGCTGGATACGCGCACAGGTGCGCTTTCGGTCTGCAATGAGCAGCAGGGGCAGCTCATCTGCAAGATGGCAACCGAAGATCGCGAAGCATACGAGAACGACATTTCGGATTTGCAGGACCGCGTGAAAAAGCTTGAGGACAAGCTTTCAGCGATTGAATCGGGCGCTGCATCCGCCACGCCTTCCAAGCTTCCCTCCGAGGCAGAGTTTGAACAGTCGCTTGGCTATATGGAACGCTTCATGCGCCGCTTCATGGATGTCGCCAAGAGCTTTGACAGTGAGCCTGAGAAGCCAGCAGCTGGCACGCAGCAATAAGCGTATGCTGCGAACGTAGCTCTTGCGCGCCATCGCTGAAAATGCTTGCCTTCCCACATCTGTTTGCTCAATAGGGGCTTAACAGGTGGGGAGGGAAGTTCGGCAATATGCAGGGCTGGGGAGTTTTAGGCGTTGCTTTTCTGTATTTGCTGATGTTGTTTGCCGTGGCAAGCATCGGCGACCGGCAGGCTGCACGCTGGAGCAGCGCTCCGCGCCCTTATATTTATGCATTGAGCCTCGCGGTCTATTGCACGTCGTGGACGTTTTTTGGCTCGGTCGGCCTCTCGGCTCAGCGCGGCCTGGAATTCCTGGGCATCTATATCGGGCCTATTCTGGTTTTCACGCTCGGCAATCGCCTCCTGCGCCATATCGTGCGATTGGCAAAATCAGAACATATCACCTCAATCGCCGATTTTCTGGCTGCCCGTTATGGCAAAAGCTTTGGTGTTGCGTCGCTTGCCACTTGTATCGCAGCAGTAGGATCCATCCCCTATATCGCGCTGCAACTCAAAGCCGTTTCGGGCAGTGTCGGACTGGTGATGGAGCATTATGGCGCTGCGTTTGATCCGTCATCTTTTGTGTTTGGCGATATTTCGTTGCCGGTAGCGGCGGTGTTGGCGGTTTTTGCGATCCTGTTTGGCACGCGCCACACGGATGCAACCGAACATCAGGACGGGCTTATTCTGGCAGTGGCGCTTGAGTCGGTTATTAAACTCTGCGCGTTTCTTATGGTCGGCTTGGCCTGTACTTTTTTCTTGTTTGGCTCCCCCGGCGAATTGATCGACAGAATTTCACACTCGCCAGCCGCACTTGACGCTTTTCACTATGAGACATCCATTGGCACATGGATCGTGCATACAATGTTGAGTGCCGCAGCGATTATCATGCTGCCGCGCCAGTTTCATGTGACGGTTGTCGAAAGCCGCAGCGAGAAAGAATTGCGCACGGCCTTCTGGCTGTTTCCGCTTTACCTGATCCTGATCAACATCTTCGTTTTTCCGATTGCGCTGATCGGTGTGATGACGCTGGGCAATACAGTCAGCGGCGATCTTTATGTGCTGGCATTGCCGCTTTCAATTGGTGCGCACTGGCTGGCTTTGATCGCGTTTCTCGGTGGGCTTTCGGCTGCAACGGCGATGGTGATCGTTGCCTGCGTGGCGCTGTCGATCATGATCTCAAACCACCTGGTTCTGCCGCTGATCATCCGCAGACTGGCTGTTCGTCATCCCAATGGCCAGCACGATCTCACACAGATCATTCTCAATACGCGGCGGCTGACAATTATCGCCATTCTGGCGCTGGCCTTTGCCTATTATCGCATGGCGTCGAACAATATTCACCTCGCATCCATTGGCCTTATATCCTTTGCTGCCATTGCACAGTTTGTACCCTCCTTTATCGGCGGGTTATTCTGGCGTAACGCCAATGGGCGCGGTGCGATGCTGGGCCTTTTGGCAGGCTTTCTGATCTGGGCCTATACGCTGCTGCTGCCAACGGTTGCGCCGGAGGATGCAGCAATCCTGACCAATGGCCTGCTGGGTTTTACGGCCTTGCGCCCCGAAGCACTGTTTGGCACCGATGCGCTGCCATTGACGCATGGCGTTATGTGGAGCCTCGCTGCCAACACGCTGTTTTATATTCTGGGTTCGCTTTCGCGTGCCTCGACACCGCTTGAGCGTATTCAGGCCAGTATCTTTCTGCCGCGCTATTCCATTACGGTGCCAACACTCAAACGATTCCGCACCACCGTCACAGTTGCCGAACTCAAGGCAACCATGGCCCGCTATCTCGGTGCAGAACGCGTTGAACGTGCATTTATCCGCTTTGAAGGGCGCGAGCAGCGCAGGCTCGATCCCGGTATGACGGTCGATACGCCATTGATCCGCTATGCAGAACAATTGCTGGGTACGGCGGTTGGCTCGTCATCGGCCCGTCTGGTTCTTTCGTTGCTTCTCAAGCGCAATGATGCATCGGCACGGGATGCGCGGCAATTGCTGGATGATGCTTCCATTGCTCTCCAACAAAACCGCGATCTCTTGCAGATTGCACTCGACCAGATGGATCAGGGAATCACCGTTCTCGACAAGGATTTGCGGCTCACATGCTGGAATCGCCAGTTCCGCAGCTTATTCGATCTGCCGGATGAGGTGATGCAGGTTGGCATTCCGGTGTCCGAGATTGTGGAGCATCTTGCACGCAGTGGCGATCTTGCTCCCAATGCGCAGCATGCAGCCATTCGTTCGCTGGCGACATTGCGCAAACCATGGCGACTGACGTTGAAATCGACGGGCAAGGTGCTTGAGATCAATTCCAACCCGATGCCGGATGGCGGACTGGTTGCGACCTACACCGATATTACCGCCGAAGTGGAGGCGGATTTGATGCGGCAGAGGGCGGCGGAACTTCTGGAGCAGCGCGTGGCTGATCGCACGGCAGAACTCACCCATGTCAACCAGAAACTGGCCAAAGCGCAGAGCGCTGCCGAAGAAGCAAACCTCGGCAAGACCCGCTTTCTGGCCGCCGCCGGCCACGATATTCTGCAACCGCTCAATGCTGCCCGGCTTTACAGCACTGCACTGGCCGAGAAGCTTGGTCGCGCAGAGACAAGCCAGCTTGCACGCAATATCGATTCTTCACTTGAATCGGTCGAAGCCATTCTCGGAATGGTTTTGGACATATCCCGGCTTGATACAGGTGCGCTGAAACCCGAGGCGACAGTTTTTCGGCTCGACCGCCTTCTAAGCCAGATTGCAACGGACTTCACGCCGATGGCACGCAAAAAGGGGCTGAAGTTGCGTGTGGTGCCATCAAGTATTGTGGTCAAAACCGATCGCAACATGTTGCGTCGGCTTATTCAGAATCTTGTTTCCAACGCGATTAAGTATAGTCGCAAAGGCAGCATCCTCTTTGGAGTTCGTCGCCGTGGCAAGTTTGTTGATTTGCAGGTACTCGACACCGGCATTGGCATTCCGCAACAGAAGCTGAAGCTCGTTTTCCGTGAATTTACACGTCTTGATGAAGGAATGCGCGAGGCGGAGGGGCTGGGGCTTGGCCTGTCGATCGTTGATCGTATTGCGCGAATGCTTGAACTGCCACTGACCATTTCGTCCGAACCGGGCAGGGGCAGTGTGTTCACCCTGCGCCTTCCAGTCAGCGATGAGATCGTGCCGGTTGAGGAAGTTGCCAGCCGCAAGGGCGTTAAGCGCGCATCCAGCCTGACCGGGCTCGATGTGGTCTGTGTCGACAATGACGCCAATATTCTTGCGGGTATGGAAACTCTCCTCCAAGGCTGGGGCTGCAATGTGACGACGCTTCGCAACGGTGCGGGTTTGAAAGTCTTCTGCGTTGAACGTGAGGTGGCGCCCGATATTATCGTGGCGGATTATCACCTTGATCATGAAAACGGGCTGGATATGATCGGCTTTGCGCGGGAACGCTTCGGCAGCGACATCCCGGCGATCCTGCTGACGGCGGATCGCTCCAAAGAAGTGCGCAAGCGGGCCGATGATGAAAATGTCATTGTGCTGCACAAGCCTCTGCGTCCGGCGGCATTGCGCTCGCTGCTTTCAAGCGCACTGCATCAGCGTCAGTCAGCCGCAGAATGAATGATCAGGGCGTGTCAGAGGTGAGCGTATCACTGCCAATCCGCGACAGAACAATGACGGCTTGCGTGCGGCTGTCAACGCCAAGCTTTTGTAAAACAGCGGAAACATGCGCCTTGACAGTCGCTTCCGAGACGTTGAGCTCGTAGGCGATCTGCTTGTTGAGCAGGCCTTCGCCAAGCATTGTCAGAACGCGGGTCTGTTGCGGTGTGAGCGTCCTGATCTTGGCAATCAGGGCTTCGATTTCCGGGTCATGTGCCTGATCAAGATCAATATTCTCCGGCATCCAGACATCGCCTGCCAAAACGGCATGGACGGCTTCGCCAATGGTTTCCATGCTGGCAGACTTGGAAATAAAACCGGATGCGCCCAAGTCAAGCGCATGTCGAATCGTTGCAACATCGTCAGTTGCTGACACGATGATGATCGGCAGTGCAGGTTCAAGCGCTTTCAGGGCAACAAGGCCGGAAAGCCCCGTTCCGCCCGGCATGGTCAGGTCGAGCAGCAGAAGATCAATATCATCTCCGTCTGCGACCAGTTTTTTCGCAGCATCGAAATCGCCGACTTCAATGATTTCGGCCTCTTCCGGCAAGCTGGACAGCACTTGTCTGAGCGCGCCTCTGAAAAGCGGATGGTCGTCAGCAATGATAAACTGCATAAGCCTCGCACGCCATTTTGAAAGTCCTCCCCGAGCGATGCATTTTACATGCAACTGTTTCGTTTTATGCCGTTTTTCAATCCGGGCAACCAAAAATAGCGTTATCTGGCTGGTTTCTTATGTCGCATTGCCGCGTTGTGGCCGTATTATTTGCTAGTTTTAAGTTCGATCGAAAGCACCATGCTGTAGCGGGAATGAAAAGGCATCTTATGACGCGCAATACGCTTTATCCTGAAATTCAGCCCTTTAAAGAAGAGATGCTGCAGGTTTCACCCTTGCATCGCATCCATGTTGAACAATGCGGTAATCCTGATGGCAAGCCGGTTATCATGATCCATGGTGGCCCCGGCGGCGGTATAACGCCTGCTATGCGTCGTCTGCATGATCCCGAGAAATATCGTATCATTCTTTTCGATCAGCGCGGCTGCGGACGTTCCACGCCACATGCTGAATTGCGCGAGAATACAACCTGGGATCTTGTGGCCGACATGGAGCATATCCGCGCTCATCTTGGTATCGATAAGTGGCAGGTTTTCGGCGGCTCCTGGGGCTCGACATTGGGTCTGGCTTATTCCGAAACTCATCCTGAGCGGGTCTCGGAAATCATTCTGCGCGGCATTTTCATGGTTCGTCGGTTCGAAGTGGACTGGATGTATTCCAACGGCGCGAGCATCATTTTCCCGGACCACTTTGAGGCCTATCAGGAGCATATCCCCGAAGACGAACGCGGCGACATGATCGCAGCTTATTACAAGCGTCTGACTGATCGCGATCCGCAGGTGCAGCTTGCCGCAGCCCGTTTATGGGCGCGCTGGGAGGGTTCGGTGCTGTCAATCCAGCCTGATCCGGCGCGTGTGGAAGCATTTGGTGACGATCTTTATGCTGTCGCTTTTGCCCGTATCGAATGTCATTATTTCCAGAATCGGGGATTTTTGGAAAGCGATGACCAGCTTTTGCGCAATGTGGAGCGTATCCGCCAGATTCCGGGCGTCATTGTGCATGGCCGTTATGATATCTGCACGCCGTTTATCAATGCGTGGCAGCTTAAGAAAATGTGGCCGGAAGCCGATCTCAGAATCGTTGAAGATAGCGGTCATGCCGTGACAGAACCGGGGATCACGCATGAACTGATCGAAGCGACCAAACGCTTTGCAGATTAACTTTAAAAAAGGCGCATTTTCTGCGCCTCTTTTTTTAGAGATCGTTAAAAAGCCCCTTTCAAATAGCGCCTTTTGAAAGTTTATCTTTTCTTTGAATATTTTCGCCTACAATCTAACGAGAGAACAATTGCGACCATATTCGGTTTCAAGTGTTTATCGTAAGGATTTTGTGGCGAAGCTTATCCGTTAGCAAGGACGGCCCGGTATAAGTTCGTGTTCGAGAGGGATACAGCAATGTTAAAGGAATTCAGAGAGTTCGCTCTCAAGGGCAACATGGTCGATCTGGCCATCGGTGTGATCATCGGTGGAGCGTTCGGTGGTTTGGTCAATTCCATCGTCAATGACATCATCATGCCGATCATTGGTTTGATCACAGGTGGTATCGACTTCTCCAATATGTTCATTCAGCTCGCCGGTGCACCTCAGTCCACGCTGGCGTCGGCTCGTGAAGCGGGTGCGACGATTGCCTATGGTAACTTCGTCACCCTGCTCATCAACTTCCTGATCATTGCATGGGTTCTGTTCCTCGTCGTTAAAGGCATGAACAGGCTCAAGAAGAAGGAAGAAGCAAAGCCGGAAGCCGCAGCAGAGCTTCCACGCGAAGAGGTTCTGCTCGCCGAAATCCGTGATCTTCTCGCAAAGCAGAGCAAAGCCTGAGTGCTTGACAAACGCTGACAAAAACGGGGCCTTATGGCTCCGTTTTTGTTTGATCCATCAATAGAGCTTATCGGATCATCACAAAATGCCACGTGATTTCATGCGTGTGCCTTGCTAAGCAGTGCAAAGACAATCCAAGTTTATGTGAGAAAACATGACGCTTATTGCCAATCTTCGACGCGAAGCAGCCCTTTCCCCGGAAAGCGGCATCATTACCGTAGCCAATCACGGTCGTGGCAAGGAAGGCATTATCCCGCTTTGGGTCGGAGAGGGTGATCTGCCGACCCCTGAGTTCATCCGCGCGGCGGCCCAAAAGGGCATTGCCGATGGTGAAACTTTCTACACATGGCAGGCCGGTATTCCTGATCTGCGTGAAGCCCTAGCCCGTTATCATGCGCGCCATTTTCCGCAACCGTTCAAACCGGAAAATTTTTATGTCACCGGCTCTGGTATGCACGCCATTGAGATGGCGCTCAAGGCAACAACAGGCGCGGGCGAAGAGGCAATTTATCTTTCACCGGCTTGGCCAAATTTCGTCGGCGCGGCAGGTCTTGCAGGGGCAGTGCCCGTGCCTGTCGAACTTGAGTTTGGAGCCAACGGTTGGGTTCTCGATCCTGAAAGGATTGTAAGTGCGATCACACCGCGCACCCGCGCGCTGTTTATCAATACGCCCTCCAATCCCACGGGTTGGACCGGCGATCTTGATACGTTGCGTTTCATTCTCAATCTGGCGCGTGAAAAAGGCATCTGGATTATTGCCGACGAGATTTACACCCATTTCTATTATGGCGGCGGCCGTGCCCCTTCCTTCATGGATATTATGGAGCCGGATGACCGGATCATCTTCGTCAATTCTTTTTCAAAGAACTGGGCGATGACCGGTTGGCGGGTGGGCTGGATGAATGTGCATCCCTCCATCGGTCCGGCGATTGAAAACATGATCCAGTATTCCAATTCCGGCGTGGCGCAATTCATGCAGCGGGGTGCTGTTGCAGCCCTGGATCAGGGCGATGACTTTATTGCCATGCAGGTGGAACGCACGCGTTCAACACGGGACCGTCTTTGCGCAATGTTGCAGGAAACGGGAAGAGTTCGTCTGACACCGCCGCAAGGCGCGTTCTATCTGTTTTTCGGCGTCGAAGGTGTGACGGATTCGGTCAACGCCGCATTTGATATGGTCGATAACGCCAATGTCGGTCTCGCACCGGGCAGCGCATTCGGGGTGGGCGGCGAGGGTTTCTTCCGTCTCTGTTTCGGCCGAGATCCACAGCAGGTCGATGAAGCGGCGGCAAGACTGGTTCGCTGGATCAATAATCTTTAAAAAGAAAGGCCGGTGAAAACCGGCCTTTTTTCAATGCGTTGATGCTGAATTGATCAGCCGCCGGCTTTAGAAACCATCAGCGGAATGATGCGGTCAGAATTTGCAGCTTTCGGCGCGTCCGGTTCAGCAAATGGAATGCCCAGCGTGTTCCAGACTTCCAGCAGCGCATCCTTGAGGCCATCAATCAGCGCATCGTCATGCAACGGTGATGGTGTGATGCGCAGGCGCTCGGTGCCGCGTGGAACGGTTGGATAGTTGATGGGCTGAATATAGATGCCATGTACGTCGAGAAGACGGTCGCTGGCTTTCTTGCAAAGCTCTGGATCACCGACCAGAATTGGAACGATGTGTGTTTCCGATGGCATGACGGGTAGGCCGACTGCCGACAAAACATCCTTGGCGCGTTGCGACTGACGCTGCTGGCCATCACGTTCGACCTGCGAGACTTTCAGGTGGCGGATTGCAGCTGTCGCTGAAGCAGCAACCGCTGGTGGCAGCGACGTCGTAAAGATGAAGCCCGGCGCATAAGAGCGCACAGCATCGATGATCGCGCGGGAGCCTGTGATATAGCCACCCAACGCACCGAATGCCTTGGCAAGTGTGCCTTCGATAATATCCATGCGATGAGCAAGACCGTCGCGTTCGGTAATACCACCGCCGCGCGCACCATACATGCCAACCGCATGAACCTCATCAATATAGGTCATGGCGTTATATTTCTCGGCCAGATCGGCAATCTTTTCAATTGGCGCAATGTCGCCATCCATCGAATAGACGGACTCAAATACGATCAGCTTGGCGCGGGAACGGTCCGCAGCCTTCAAAAGCTGTTCCAGATGCTCAACGTCATTGTGACGGAAAATCTTTTTCTCTGCACCCGAACGACGCACACCCTCGATCATCGAAGCGTGGTTTAATTCGTCAGAAAGGATCAGGCAGTTTGGCAGCAAGCGACCGATGGTCGAGATCGACGCTTCGTTGGAGACGAAACCGGATGTGAAAACAAGGCCTGCCTCCTTGCCATGCAGATCGGCAAGTTCGGCTTCAAGCTCAACAAGCGGGTGGTTATTGCCCGAAATATTGCGGGTGCCACCTGCGCCGGAACCGGCGCTGTTGGCCGTATCGCACATTGCCTGAATGACATCGGGATGGTGCCCCATGCCCAGATAGTCGTTCGAGCACCACACAGTGATCTCACGTGCTGAGCCATTGTTACGCCAGGTAGCGCGGGGGAAACGTCCAACAATGCGTTCAAGATTGGCAAAAACGCGGTAACGTTTCTCGGCGTGCAGCTGGTCGATCGCTTCTTCAAAAAACCGGCGATAGTCCATTATACGCTCCTTAGTTATGCTCTAGTACCGCTTTTGCATCTCTGCGTCCATGGCAGATTGACGGGCAATTTGCCACGTTTTCGTGAGGCTGCATTGATCAAAATCAAATAAATAGCCAAGTTTTTTAGCGTGTTATTAAACGGTAGATGAATTTCGGCGCCAGATCTCTGCGGCGAACATAGACCCGTGGCATCCCGAACGGATCATCACTTGCTCTTGCGCGGGCATGGACTGTTGTGGTGGCGGTTTCATACCCGGCTTCACGGCACATTTCACGATGAACGGGAAGATTGCCGCCATAAGGGTAGGCAAAATTTGTCACTTCCGATCCAAGCATATCCTCAAGCACGGTTTTGCACTGAGCGATCTGACGGCGGGCTTCGTCGTCCGGTGTTTTCTCCAGATTGACGTGGTCAAGCGTATGCGCGCCGATCTCGTGGCCGAGTGCCGCCCATTCACGCATTTGCCCTACCGACATACAGGGCGATTGCGGTACCCCCACAGCATTGTCCCAGACATTGCTGCCGCCGATCTGATTGGCGACAAAATAATTGGTGGCAGTAAAACCAAATTCAGAAAGCACCGGCAGCGCATTTTCGTAATTGTTGAGAAAACCATCATCAAACGTAATGACCGCAACTTTGCCGGTCTTCTCGCCCTTGATGTAGGGCATGGCATCGCGCAGCGAAAGACCCTGATAGCCAAGCCTCTTTAACCACGCCATCTGGCTGCGGAATTTGTCAGGATGCACCCAAAGCCCGCGAAACGGAATTTTCTTGTGCGGTAAAGCGGCGATCTGATGATAAAGAAGAATCGGAACAGCCATATGTCTCACTTCGTTCTCGCAGAGAATTGGCGCACGCGCATCCGGTAGAGGGGGCGCAGGATTTCACGCGCAAGCTTGTCCTTGAAGGATTTTTTGTGCTGAATTGTCGTGCCGCCAAGCTCGGCAGAGATTTCTTTCACCCCGCCCGGAATGACGGCAAGTGGCTGTAATCCAGTCACCCAGCGCATCTGCACGGTGGTATCGACAGGTCGGTCAAACTGTTGAGTTGCGGCAAGCAGTTTTTTCGCGGCATCAAAGCTGACAAGTTGCGCCACCATGCCAAGCCCAATCGGGTTGGGGATGATGATGCGTAATTGATCATTGCGGAAAACTTCGCGGCCCTGTTCCCGGTCGCGGAACGTGAAGCGTACAAAGCTGCCCGGCTCGAAATGATTGGTGACAGCGTGAAACGCGGCATGGAAAACGTCTGTCAGTTCGATGTCATCTTCAATGATAAAGCCAGCATCCAGTTTCTGATCGACAATAGCCTGCCATGCTTTGCGGTGGGATAGAAAGCAGGCAATCTCATTTTTGCTCAATTCAAAAGGATAGCGGGGCGCGTGAAGTTTGCGCCGATAAACGCGCTTTATCTCCGCATCTGACAGGGTACGGCTATCAACAGCATCAATGATCTCGGCTTTCACATGCAGTTGCTGGATGAGCTTTTCGACTTGCGGTCTGCGATCCGTCGCGCGCGCCAAGTGAATGATGAGGGCCTTGATGTTCATGGTAAACCTGAGCGTATAGCGCGTAAAGTCAGCCGAATTGGCATTCTATATCTGCTATGTGCTCAATTTGCGCAAGTCGCACCTTCTATCCAACCTTGTGAAGATGTCCGATAGCGATCTTTTCTTCGATCCATTTGCGCTCCGCAGCCCAGTCATGCCGTTTCCAGCCCTCCCAGCTAAAGCCGCATATTTTGATCTCCCAGTCGGGCTGCGAGTATTTGCGTAAAACCAGCCAGATGCCGAAGAAGCCGGTGCTTGGGAACACCTTTTTCATCTGATCGGGGGTAATGCCCAACTCTTCGCAGACAGAAAAATAATCCTTTGAGGGCATGATGCGGATTTTTTTGCCAGCACGGCCAAAATAATCGATGGCCTCATTTGTCCAGTCGGCGCGTCGACCTTTGAGGCGGGACAGGATATTGGGCTGGTGGTGAAAGCGTTTGATGATGCTCGGATGGAACGCAAACAGAAGTTCTGGCGCATTGCGGACAATGTCCGAATTGATAAAAGCCGGGTCTTTGATCCACTGTTCCATTTGTTTGCTCGATGTGGCGAGCATCAGCATATCTGTCTTTGTGCCCGTCATGCCACGCGAAACGCGCGGCTCGTTGAAGCGAAGCACAAGATCAGCGGCATCTATCTGCGCGGATAAATCGTTCTCGACAGGGCCGTTGCCGACAATGAATATGGTTCTTTTCATATGGTGTGGGATCTTGTCTCGTGAGTCACAATTTACAGATTTAAACAAAATGCGGCTGTTGTAACCCTCTAAAACACCCCTCACGGTTTTACTCTACATTTAGCAATCACTTTTTTCGTACGCTCTAACGAACTGCGTTACTGTTCGCCATGTTTACGCGCGCTGTTCCAACATTGCAGCCATGCAGTTTATGCACTTCTCAAAACGATTAAAAAGACGGAAACTTCAGAGTGGGAGGAAGGTAAAAAGCCCAGCACTCAAAGGTGCTGAAGATAAGGGGATACCACCATGAACCACCTTCGTACCCAGTTCTCCCGTTGGATGCAGTACCGCGAAAATCTGCGCGAGTTAAGCGGTTGCAGTGATCGCGAACTTTCCGATCTTGGCTTGTCGCGCAGCGATATTCGTCGCGTTGCCCATGAGGCAGCTTTCGCCTGATCTTGTCAGGCGAAAGAGATGCGGTATGGCAAGCGCAGGCTTTAAACCTCGCCGGGCTTCTTGAAGCGGATGTGAATGTCATCGCCTGCAAGATCAAAACCGGCATAATTGCGTTGGAAGGCGATAAGGGCATCATTGACGCCCTTTGAATAATCATCGTCGTGTACGTCAACGTGATGCCGGTAAATGATCCTGTCGCCTTTGTAGAATATAACCTTACCTTCCATGATAGCCTCCTTTTGAGCAAATCCCGAAAAGCGTCGAGCGGCTTTCGGATAAGATGCGCAGTAAAATAGGTCTAAAAGACTGATGGTTGAGAAGGGCGTGAGTGCTCCCACAATGTCGGTATATTCAGAAAGATAGGCGAGCGGCTGGGCAGGTCAAGCCTGCTCCGCAGTATTCTCGCCTCTGCAAAGCGCAAGCCATGCCCTCGCGGCATGGGACAGGAACGCACCTTTTCGCCAGATGAGCGCCATGTCCCAGTTCAGTTTCGCATCCTTGATGTGATGAATGCGAACGCCGGGATGTTTGCGCTGTTCGGCAATCATTTGCGGCAGAAAGCCTATCCCCATGCCTGCTGCGACCAGCTCGACGATGAAGTCGATCTGGCTTGATCTGACAGCGACATGAGGAAACAGTCCGCGCTGATTGAATGCTTCAAGAATGATCTGATTGAGCGCAAAGCCGCTTTCAAAAAGAATGAAGGGCAGACTGGCAATATCGGACAAGGGAATACCGCCATCATCGACGAAGCTGTGGCTGGCTGGAAGCAGGGCAACAACGGGCTCACAACGAACGGCCTGCCACTCGAAACTTTCTTCGACGGGCAAAAGGGAAGCGGCCAGTTCGACGTCACCTGCCAGAAGAACTTCTTCCAGTCGTTTGCTGCCATGTTCGACAAGCTGAATGTCGATATCGGGATAAAGCTTGGTGAAGGCTGCAAAGACGGGGGCAAAAAGCACGCTGGAGCCGATGGGTGGCAGGCCAAGGCGCAGGAGTCCGCGCTTGAGGCCGCGCAATTCTTCAAGCTCGCTCAGCATGTCGTCTTTTTCAGTCAGCATTGCAACTGCGCGCCGATAGACGATTTCCCCGGCGCTTGTCAGGCGCGGTGGGCTGACCTCACGGTCAAGAAGGGTGAGGCCAAGCTCATCTTCGAGCTGCCGCACCGTCTTGCTGACGGTTGATTGAGTGGCGTTGATGGTGCGGGCCGCTGCCGAAAAGCCGCCCTGCCGCACCACTTCCACGAAAGCTTGAAAGCCGCGTAAGTTCATGAGCTATTCTATTATGGAATGGCTGCAATGAAATCAATTCATTTCTGGAATGGCGATACTGCGCCTATAGTGAATTCACAAATACCTGCATTGGAACATCATCATGAGCGCCCACAACCTGACAATCCGTTTTCGCTATGCGCTGCACAACAGCCGTCTTATGCAGATAGCGACATTGTTCGGCTTCTGGCTGGCAGGGGAAGCTTTTGTTCGCTTGGTCGGCTTGCCGCTGCCGGGTGGCATTGTTGGCATGGTACTGGTTCTGGCCCTGCTCTTAAGCGGACGCATCAGCCTGTTCAGCATGAAGCGCGGTGCGGAATGGTTTCTGGCAGAAATGCTGCTGTTTTTCGTGCCGGCGGTTCTGGCTATTCTCGAACATCAGGAACTGCTCGGCATGCTGGGCGTGAAAATCATGGCTGTTATTCTGGTCGGCACGCTGACTGTTATGACTGTGACCGCGCTGACTGTCGATATGTGTTATCGGCTGAGTGTACGCTATGCCGCTAAGTAACCCCTATGTGGCAACGCTGTTCTGGTCTGCCGCTACAATCCTTCTCTACCTCGCAGCAAAACGCGTCTATCGTCGCTTTCCGATGTGGTGGCTGACGCCGCTTGCTGTCACGCCGTTATTGCTGATGGCCCTGCTCATAGGGTTCAATGAAAACTACAGAGGTTATTTCAGCGCGACCCATTGGCTTGTGGCGCTTCTTGGCCCGGCAACCGTGGCTTTTGCGATTCCGATCTATCAGCAGCGTGCAACCATTCGCCGATATTGGCCGGTCTTGCTGGTTGGCGTCGTGGTCGGCAGTTCGTCTGCGATGCTCTCCGCCTGGGGGCTGGCGCATCTTCTTGGTCTTAGCGACGCTATCAGCTTGAGCTTGATGCCGCGCTCTATGAGTACGCCTTTTGCGATGACGGTTTCGGGCGATATTGGCGGAATGCCTGATCTGACGGCCATTTTCGTCGTGCTGACCGGTGTATTTGGTGCTGCAATGGGTGAAGTGATGCTCAACTGGCTGCCGCTTCGCTCTGCTTTGGCGCGCGGCGCGTTGTTCGGTATGGGGGCGCATGGCGCTGGCGTTGCCAAGGCGCATCAGATTGGCAGCGAAGAAGGGTCAATTGCCGGTCTTGTGATGGTGCTGGTTGGTCTGGTCAATGTTCTGGCTGCGCCATTGATCGCGCATCTTCTCTGAAATACTGATTTTGCAGCATATTTTTCTCAGCCTGCTCATTCTGTGAGCAGGTTTTTCATATTTAGGATTCTGCATTAAACTTAAGCATCGGCGTATTTGCATAACTGATATGCGTTATTGGTCGTTGTTGAATAAAGAGGCGCTTGGTAAACATTGGTCATCGGGTTCACTCCTCCTCCCAGAGCCCGATGACGAATACGGCACTCCTCCTCCCAGCCGTATTCAAGATCAGGCCGCGCATCCTCCTCCCGCGCGGCCTTTTTCTTTTTTAAAGCTTCCCTTAATCACTCTGATCTGTTGGCCGTGCGTTGCTCGCACCACCCATGGGCAATTGCGTTCAACAATACGTTCGCGGTGACAGTGTTCTCGCGCAAAAGCTTTGAAAAAAGACGAAAGGCAGCTGTGGAAATAGCTGTCCTTTATGGGCCTTGTGTAACTGAGATGCCGCAGCGGCATAATCTTTCCACAGGTCTCGACAATTAGGGCTTGGCATATCTCTTCCGGTAAAGAATATATTACCCGCGCCCACACTAAAATGTTGATCGGGCGGTTTGGGGATCAAGTCTTGTCGGGGAGTTGGGTTTTGCAGAGTATTTTTCGTCGCATCACCCCTGCATTTCTCGTTGTCCTGATTATCATCGCGGGCTGTGCAAGTCGGCCGGATGGTATTCTGATCCCTGTTGGTCAGAGTGTTCCGGGTGCATCCAAAGTCAATCTTATGGTTGCAACGACACGCGCGCCTTCGGGTGATCCCGGCACATTGTTTTCCGGGGAACGCGATCAGGATCTCAGTCTGACACAGATTGTGGTTTCAATTCCACCGGATAAAAATCGCAAGATTGGTGAAGTTCAGTGGCCCAAAAAGCTTCCGGCCAATCCGCTTAAAGATTTCACCACCGTTGAGGTGAAGGCAATCAATTCAACCAATGGCGCTCAACAGTGGTTGAACAGCAGCCTGCCCAAAAATCGCCGCGTGATGGTTTTTGTCCACGGTTTCAACAACACCTTTGAAGACTCGGTTTATCGTTTCGCCCAGATCGTGCATGACTCCGGCGCCGAAGTCGCACCAGTTATTTTCACATGGCCGTCGCGCGGCAGCGTGTTCGATTATAATTACGACAAGGAAAGCACCAATTATTCGCGAGATGCACTGGAAACAGTGCTACGAAAGATTGCGCAAGATCCACGCGTCAAAGACATAACGATCATGGCGCATTCGATGGGGAGCTGGCTGACCGTTGAAGCACTGCGCCAGATGGCAATCCGCGACAAGCGCGTTGATCGCAAGATCACTGACGTCATTCTTGCGTCACCTGATCTTGATGTGGATGTTTTCAACAAGCAGTTCCGTGCGATGGGCAAGGAGCATCCGCGTTTCACATTGTTCACATCACGCGATGACCGTGCCCTTCGTGCATCGCGCTTCATTTCCGGCAATGTTGACCGTCTGGGGCAGATCGACCCCTCGGTTGAGCCTTATCGCTCGCAACTTGAGAAGGCTGGTATCACCGTTATTGACCTGACGCGTCTTAAGGCGGGTGATAGTCTCAACCACGGTAAGTTTGCCTCAAGTCCCGAAGTGGTTCAGTTGATCGGTCAGCGTCTCGTCACCGGCCAGACGATCACGGATTCGGATATTGGTCTGGGTGAGCGCCTTGGCGCCGTAGCCCTTGGTACAGCGCAGGGTGTGGGTACGGCTGCGTCACTGGTCGTCAGTGCACCGATTGCGGTTTTTGATCCGAATACCCGGCGAACCTATAACGAACAGATTGACCGCTTTGGCAGAACGGTAGGCAGCACTGTTGAAGCCGTTGGCGGACAGTAATTGCTTTGCATTTTAGCAATTGAACTTGTAGGAGTGGCGGCCAAATCTGGTCATTTGGCAGGGAGGTCGCCATGCGGATCATCCATACGATTGAAGCTTTGCGTCAGGCGCTTGGTGCGGTCCGCAGGAGCGGCCAATCTATTGGTCTCGTGCCGACCATGGGTTATCTCCACAAAGGGCATCTTGAACTGGTGCGCCGCTCACGTCAGGAAAATGACATTACAGTTGTTTCGATTTTCGTGAATCCTTTGCAATTTGGCGCCAATGAAGATCTCGACAAATATCCGCGTGATCTGGAGCGTGATGCAACCCTGCTGCGCAGTGCGGATGTTGATTTTCTGTTTGCGCCTGCGGTGTCGGATATGTATCCGCGTCCGATGCAGACAGTGGTCGATGTCCCAACGCTCGGCAATCAGATGGAAGGCGAAGCACGTCCCGGTCATTTTGCGGGCGTTGCAACCGTAGTCAGCAAGCTTTTCAACATCGTCGGCTCGGACGCCGCTTACTTTGGCGAGAAGGATTTCCAGCAGCTCGTCATCATCCGCCGCATGGTCGACGATATGGCGATTCCGGTGCGGGTGGTTGGTGTTGAGACCGTGCGGGAGGATGACGGAATTGCCTGTTCGTCGCGCAATGTTTATCTCAGTGAAGCGCAGCGTGCCGCAGCGATCATCGTACCAAAGGCGCTGGATGAAGCCGAACGGCTTTATCGGTCCGGTGTCGATGACCCGGAAGCGCTTGAAGCAGCAATCCGTACTTTCATTGCAACGGAACCGCTGGCAGTCCCGGAGGTGGTGGCATTGCGTGATCCTGACACTTTGCAGCGTCTTAAGTCTGTTCAGGGCAGGTCGGTTCTGGTTGCGCTTTTTGTGCGGTTCGGCACCACGCGCCTTCTCGACAATCGTGTGATCGCGCATGTGGCGCAGGAAAAGGCCGCCTGACATGAGCGTCACCGTTAAGAAGAAACGCCTTTCGCCTAAGGCAATTCAGGCAATGAAGGGCGAGCGTCCGATCGTCAGCCTTACGGCCTATACAACACCGATTGCCCGTCTGCTTGATCCTCATTGTGATCTGCTTCTAGTTGGTGATTCCGTTGGTATGGTGCTTTACGGCATGGATTCAACGCTTGCCGTCACGCTCGACATGATGATTGCACATGGACAGGCGGTTATGCGCGGCGTCGAACATGCCTGCGTGACGGTCGATCTTCCATTCGGCGCTTATCAGGAATCGAAAGAACAGGCTTTTCGCAGCGCAGTCCGTATCATGCAGGAAACCGGCTGCGATGGCGTGAAGCTTGAAGGCGGCGAAGAAATGGCCGAGACGGTCGATTTTCTCGTCCGGCGGGGTATTCCCGTGTTCGGTCATGTCGGACTGATGCCGCAGCAGGTCAATACGGTCGGTGGGTTTCGCTCGCTTGGACGTGATGATGCGGAAGCCAATCGTATCCGCAAGGATGCGCAGGCCATTGCGGATGCCGGTGCTTTTGCGCTGGTGATTGAAGGCACTGTTGAGCTTTTGGCCCGCGAGATCACGCAAACGCTCTCCATTCCCACTATTGGAATCGGCGCATCGCCTGCCTGTGACGGCCAAATTCTGGTTTCCGACGATATGCTGGGACTATTTGAGGATTTTACACCGCGTTTCGTGAAACGCTTTGCCACGCTTGCGCCGCTGATTTCCGATGCTGCGCAAGCCTATGCGGATGAAGTGCGCGCCCGCTCATTCCCAGGGCCGGACCATGTTTTTGGTGTGAAGCCAAAAGCCTGATGAGAGAGCAGGCCTTTGGCGTATCAGATCAACTCCCGCAAATCTGGCTTTGCCAATAGCGATAAAGTGTGTCCACATCACTGTTGGTCAAAATTGCCATCGCACCTTTCAATTGGTCGTCCGACCAGTCCCACCACTGCATTTCCAAGAGTTGTCTGACGGCGACTTCATCAAAGCGGGAGCGGATGGTGCGGGCGGGGTTGCCGCCAACAATCGTGTAGGGCGCAACATCGCGCGTCACGAGCGCGCGTGTGCCGATAATCGCGCCATGACCGACTTTCACACCGGGCATGATAATGGCTTCAGAACCAATCCATACGTCATTGCCGATCACTGTATCGCCTGATGGGCTGTAGCCATTTGCGCTTCCTGCAAATATGTCCACTTCCGACATGAAGAAGAACGGGAAGGTACTGATCCAGTCGTGCCGATGGCCCTGATTGCCTGCCATGATGAAAGCAGCCCCCGACCCGATGGAGCAGAAGCTGCCAATGATCAGCTTGTCAGCACCTTCATCGGGCAGGAGGAAGCGCGCGCAATCATCAAAGCTATGGCCATGATAATAGCCAGAATAATAGCTGTAGCGCCCAACGAGGATGTTTGGATTTGTGACCTGCTTGTCGAGGGTTATGCCCTTGAATGGGCTTTCAAAGTAATTTTTCATGATAATGCTCACTGCATGAGTTCCGATGAGACCGGCATTTATCCGCTCGCATATAGTCAAGCGAAGACTGCGCAAGAAACGCGTGGTTTGCTTGCGTCCATGCTCCTTGTGCTTAAATCACAGGAGCGCGATGCAGGGGATACTCGAACAGTTTATCATGCGGGTGAGCATAAAGACGGCAGCGAGAAAAAGAAAGGGAGGCGTGCGCCCCCCTTATTTAAAAATATTTTTATCGCTTACTTTTCCACGAAAGCCTTTTCGATAACGAAATGACCGGCTTCGCTCTGGCTACCCTCTTCAAGGCCGAGGCCTTCAAGAATCTGGCGCATATCGGCCAGCATTTCCGGGCTTCCGCAAAGCATCATGCGGTCGTCCTGTTCGGAGAATTTCGGAAGGCCAAGATCTTCAAAAATCTTGCCGGAGCTGATGAGGTCAGTGATGCGACCCTTATTGCGGAATTCTTCACGCGTCACAGTTGGGTAGTAAATCAGCTTCTCGCGCACCATTTCGCCCAAGAATTCGTCTTCCGGCAGTTCTTTGGTGATGAGATCGGCATAAGCCAGTTCGTTCACTTCACGCACGCCATGCACCAGGATGATCTTCTTGTAGCGCTCGTAGACTTCCAGATCGCGAATGATCGACAGGAACGGCGCAAGGCCTGTACCGGTTGAAAGCAGCCATAGATTGTCGCCGGGAATGAGATTGTCATAGAGCAGCGTTCCAACCGGCTTTTTGCCGACGATTACCTTGTCGCCTTCTTTCAGGTGCTGAAGGCGCGAGGTCAGCGGACCATCCTGCACTTTAATCGAGAAAAACTCGAGTTGTTCATCATAGACGCTGGAAGCAATCGAATAAGCGCGCAGCAGTGGTTTGCCATTGACTTCAAGGCCGATCATGACGAACTGGCCGCTCTGAAAGCGGAAGCCCTGATCGCGCGTGGTGCGGAAGGAAAACAGTCTGTCGGTCCAGTGGTGAACGTCAAGAACGGTTTCCTGATAAAAATTGCTGCTCATGTCGGAACTGTCTCTGTTTCGCTTTTCACGGTATTTGCTTCAGATGAAGCAAACGTCTTTCATCGCAATCATGGGGGATCGCGTCTGGCTGCCTTGAGGGTGGCTTCCGCGGAGGTCGTGATTTGCCAACATGCTGTACCATGTCCGGCCGACGATTACGGAAGTTGGAATAATGCTTCTATGTCCCGACATCAAGAGTTAATCAGGCGATATGCGTCGCGCAATTAAATCGAATTCAAAGGCAGTCTCAAGGAAAGACGTCCTAATCAGGATGGCCTCCGAAGCATGATATGCTCTGAAGGCCTGTTTTCGTGTCTCAGCGTGAACTGCGCACCAGCGCGATTGCTGCAAAAAGCGCAACACTCGACATTGTAGCAAAGCCGATGAACAGCCAAAGTGCTGCATTTGACGTGCCGGCAAAGCCACCGGGATTGCTCAGACCGGCAAGATTGGCAATCATGCCTGCAAGGGCAGCACCCATGGCCGTGGTGAAAAGCTGGACGGTTGTCAGTGAAGCTGATGCGAGATTCTGGTCGCTCGCATCGGCCCGTTTGAAAATCCGCGTCAGCAGATGCGGCCATGTCATGCCAACACCAAAACCCACAACGATCATTGCAAGACAAATCGGAACAAGTGTGGTCCAATGACCGTCGCTGCCGGGGGGAACCAGAATGGCAAGTGTTGTCATGCCCAGAATGCCCATAATTGGCGCTGCAAGGATAACCCGGTTTACGCTTTTGCCTGTCACGCCGGATGAGCCGATGGAGCCGAATGTCCAGCTTCCGCCCATCAGCGCTGCAAGATAACCAGCCACCAGCGGTGATTGATTATGCAGGACCTGAAAGAACAGCGGCACGAACACTTCGGAACTTGTGACCGATCCGCCGAGAAAGCCCATGGTGAGATAGAGCGCACCAAGACGGCTCAGGCTGAAAGTACCCTTCGGCAGAATACGTTTCGTGGACCGATGCTCGACGAAAACAAGCAGCATCAGCACGGCAAATGCAACCGCAACGCCAGCGATGTTCCATATAGCACTTTGTGAAATACTTGCGGCCGAGATGATGAGCACGGCTGTGGTCAGCAGAATAAGCTGCGGCCATGCAAGCCGGTCTTTGTTCTCAGCGCTGTCTTTCTGCTTTGGCAGGACCAGCATTGCCATGACAGCAAAAATGCCGATCACCGGCACAAGCGACCAAAACGCTGCACGCCAGACGCCAAGTTCAGCAAAAATACCGCCTACTGCCGGGCCAACGAGCGTTGCCACACCCCACATGCCGGAAACGAGCGCAATAGCGCGAGGCCAGAGCCTTTCGTCAAAGACGATACGGATCATGGCATAAGAGAGCGCCAGCATCATGCCGCCGCCAAGCCCCTGCACCACACGACCGCCAAGCATGGCAGGCATGGAGGGGGCAAGACCACAGGCAAGCGTGCCAATGGCGAAGATGATCGCCGCCACGAGATAGGCATAGCGTGGGGCTGCCTGTGACAGAAGTTTGGGCACAAGCGCCGAGCCGAGAATGGACGCCGTTACAAACAGCGCTGTGTTCCAGGCATAATAGTCCATGCCGCCAATATCGGCGACGACGGTTGGTAATATGGTTGTGGCAATAAAAACATTGATAGCGTGGAGCGCAACTCCACCGACGAGCGTCAGCGAACGGATCGCATTTTTGCCCGCAAACAATTCTCCCCAGCCTGCAGTAGCCCCTGCGGTAGCAGTGGCGGCTGGATTTTCGGTCTGCATTTCTTTCCCTGGTCCTATCCCGCATTTCAGAGGCGGGTTGATGCCCGCTGTCCGCACGCGTGTGCTGGTTCTATAAAATGCTTTTTCAAACTTCGGAATAGGGGAGGAAGTAAAACAATATCAATCTTAATCAGAAGGGGTTCAATTTGCCCTGAAAAGCCCTATATAAAGCTTTGAATATAAAATCCGCCGCAGCAGGTGAGAAAATTTTCTCCAAACCTCTGTGGCGGATTTGTGTTTCTGTCACAAGCTTCCTATAAGCCTCTTTAAGTGCGGCTTTCTGTTGCTGCATAACATGCCGCCAGCCAGCTGGACAGGCCATCTTCCCTAATTGACGCCCCGGAACGACCATGATCCAGACGCCTTACTATCTGATTGATAAGACAAAGCTGAAACGCAACATGGAAAAAGTTGCTTATGTGCGCGAGAAATCCGGCGCCAAGGCTCTTTTGGCGCTGAAATGCTTTGCCACATGGTCGGTGTTTGATCTGATGAGCGAATATATGGACGGCACCACCTCGTCTTCGCTCTATGAAGTGCGTCTTGGCCATGAGAAATTCTCTGGCGAAGCCCATGCCTATAGCGTGGCCTATGCCGATTACGAGATCGACGAAGTCATCAGCCATGCCGACAAGATCATTTTTAATTCGATCAGCCAGTTTGAACGCTTTGCCGATAAGGCCGCCCATATCAAGCGTGGTCTGCGTTTGAATCCCGGCATTTCGTCTTCAAGCTTTGATCTTGCCGATCCGGCGCGTCCGTTCAGCCGTCTTGGCGAATGGGATGTCGCGAAGGTCGAAAAGGTCATGGATCGTGTCACCGGTTTTATGATTCACAACAATTGCGAAAACGCCGATTTCGGTCTGTTCGACAAGATGCTGACCGATATTGAAGAAAAGTTCGGCTCGCTTCTCCATCGCGTTGAATGGGTGAGCCTTGGCGGCGGCATCCACTTCACCGGCGACGATTATCCCGTCGATGATTTCTGCGCGCGCCTGAAGGCATTTTCGGAAAAATTCGGCGTACAGGTCTATCTGGAACCCGGCGAAGCTTCGATCACCAAGACTACGACGCTGGAGGTGACGGTGCTTGATACGCTTTATAACGGCAAGAATCTTGCTGTCGTCGATAGCTCGATTGAAGCGCATATGCTGGATCTGCTCATTTATCGCGAAAAAGCGAAGATGGCGCCAAATAATGGCGAGCACAGCTACATGATCTGCGGAAAATCCTGCCTTGCCGGTGATATTTTCGGCGAGTTCAATTTCGACAAGCCTTTGCAAATCGGCGACCGTCTCTCATTTGAAGATGCGGCCGGTTATACCATGGTCAAAAAGAACTGGTTTAATGGTGTGAAAATGCCAGCCATTGCCGTGCGTGAGCTGGATGGCACAGTCAAAATTGTCCGCGAATTTGATTACGCGGATTTTGAAGGGTCGCTTTCATAAAGATCCTGTTGCAGCGTTCAAACTGCAATGAACTCGTGTGTTCCGACGGGAAAGTGATCGGGACGTTTAACAGATGGCGGGGAACCGCTGGAAGAGGAAGCATCGACAGAAAATGAAGAAGAACGTTCTCATTATCGGCGCCGGGGGCGTGGCTCAGGTTGTTGCACATAAATGTGCACAAAACTCTGACATATTGGGCGATATCCATATTGCGTCCCGCACGGTTGAGAAATGCCGCAAGATTATCGATAGCGTGCATGAAAAGAAGAGCCTCAAGACCGAGGTGAAACTGGAAGCGCATGCGCTGGATGCTATGGATGTGGAAGCCACCAAGGCTCTCATTCAGAAGACTGGCGTTCAGATCGTGATCAATGTCGGCTCGGCCTTCCTCAATATGTCGGTCCTTCGCGCCTGTATTGATACAGGCGTGGCTTACATGGACACTGCGATCCATGAAGATCCGAAGAAGATCTGCGAAACCCCACCGTGGTATGGCAACTACGAATGGAAGAACCTGAAAGAATGCGAAGAGAAGGGCATTACAGCCATTCTCGGCATCGGGTTTGATCCGGGCGTGGTCAATGCCTATGCACGCCTGGCTGCTGATGACTATCTCGATGAGGTTAAATCCATCGACATCGTTGACATAAATGCCGGTTCGCATGGCCGCTGGTTTTCGACCAACTTCGACCCGGAAATCAACTTCCGCGAATTCACCGGCACAGTCTATTCATGGCAGGGTGGGCAGTGGCAGTCGAACAAGATGTTCGAAGTTGGCCAGACTTTTGATCTACCTGTTGTTGGTCCAAGCAAGGCCTATATGACCGGGCATGATGAAGTGCACTCACTATCCAAGAACTACCCGAACGCCGATGTGCGTTTCTGGATGGGCTTTGGCGATCACTACATCAACGTCTTTACCGTGCTGAATAATCTCGGTCTCCTGTCCGAACAGCCGGTCAAAACCGCTGAAGGTCTGGAAGTCGTGCCGCTCAAGGTGGTCAAGGCTGTGCTACCTGATCCATCATCGCTGGCGCCAGATTACACTGGCAAGACCTGCATCGGCGATTTCGTCAAAGGCACCAAGGACGGCAAAGAGAAGGAAGTCTTCATCTATAATGTTGCCGACCACAAGGACGCCTATAACGAAGTGGGCAGCCAGGGCATTTCCTACACCGCAGGTGTGCCACCCGTTGCAGCCGCAATCCTGATCGCTTCGGGCGAATGGGATGTGAAGAAGATGGTCAATGTGGAAGAGCTGAACCCGAAGCCATTCCTGCACATTCTGAACCAGATCGGCCTGCCATCGCGCATTAAGGACGAAGACGGCGACCGCGCTCTCGACTTTGCATAAGCGTGGGTTGAATGAATAAAGAAAGCCCCGCCTGGTGCGGGGTTTTTATTTCGACATATGTCAGCAGTTGAGAATTTACTTCTCAAGATATGTTGCTTCTTTATGCAAGTCTGGTATCCATTGCGCATTAATTTTGTGCCAATCGATGTGCAGCCCGCCTGGCTCCGGATCAGTCTCTGGAACATACACAACGTTCCCATTAGAGACTGAAGAACCCGAAAAGTGGGAGCAAAGTCGCAATCGCGATGAAAGCTCTTAGCCGGCATGGGGCGATCGATATTCGTATCACGATGCTAAATTCCTCAGATTGACATGGTCTCTGACGTCATGGCACGTGTTTCAGCTATGGATTGTCTGGCGGATTGACGGCCCCGGACAGTTCGGGGAGTGACTTGTGATCAATACAGTTGTTGAAGGCTTTCGTGAGCCACATTTGAGCCGTTTTCAGCGCTGGAGCCGGGAAATAATAACAGCCCTCAAGCTGGGCTGGCCGTTGATTTTCACCAATCTTTCGCAGGCTGCATTGACTGCCACTGATGTTATTTTCATCGGGCGGCTGGGTAAGGACACGCTTGCCTCGGCACTTTTGACGACCAGTTTTTATCATACGCTGATGATCTTTTCGATGGGGCTTGTCTCGGCTGTTATGCCAATGATCGCCATTGCACTCGGCAGGAACCGTCATTCGGTGCGCGACGTGCGCCGGACTGTGCGTCAGGGCATGTGGTCGGCCATTATGATCTCGATCCCGATATGGTTCGTGTTGTGGCATTGCGAGGAAATATTCATCTTCCTTGGCCAGCAGCCGGATATTGCCGCGCGTTCCACCGATTTCATGCACACGCTGCAATGGGCGCTGTTGCCTTATCTGTTCTATATTGTGCTGCGCTCATTTTTTGCGGCCATGGAAAAGCCGATGTGGACATTGCTGGTTGCGGCTGCGGCCATTGGTTTCAATGCGCTGGCTGGCTGGACACTCATTTTCGGTCACTTTGGCTTCCCACGTATGGAGTTGCATGGCGCCGGTATCGCCACCACGCTTTCGAGCAGCATGATGTTTCTTGGTATGGCGTTTATCGCGACCCGCCATCGGCGTTTCCGTCGCTATCGTCTGTTTGGTCGCTTCTGGCGTGCTGACTGGCCACGTCTCATCGAGCTCTGGCGTATCGGTTTTCCGATGGCGCTGACCTTTGTGTTTGAAACCTCGATTTTCTATGCTGCCGTCATCATGATGGGCTATATCGGCCCGACTGCGATGGCAGCCCATGCCGTTGCAATTCAGGTGGCGTCGCTTAGCTTTATGGTGCCGCTCGGTTTCGGGCAGGTCGCAACGGTTCGAGTCGGGCGTGCTTACGGACGCGGTGACCCGCAGGCTGTAGCCTATGCGGGTTGGAGCGCTTATGCGTTGGGAGTGGGCTTCATGGCGATCATGGGATTGCTGATGATTTTGATTCCACGCGTGTTTATTGGTGCGTTTCTCAATCTAAAAGACCCCGAGAATTTTGCCGTTATCGAACTTGCGGTGACATTTCTGGCGCTTGCGGCGCTGTTTCAGATCGTCGACGGTGCCCAGGCCGTTGCCGCAGGTATGCTGCGCGGTCTGCGTGATACGCGCATTCCGATGTATCTTGCGCTTGTCGGTTACTGGGGCGTCGGCTTGCCGTTGGGTGCGCTTCTGGCATTCCAGTTTAAGCTCGGCGGCGCTGGGGTCTGGCTTGGATTGGCCGCAGGCCTGGCCATCGTTTCCGTACTGATGACCATGCGCTGGCGACGTTCACTCACCCGCATCAGCAATATCTCAGTCGATGCATAAACAAAAGCCGCTCCACTTTCGGCGGGGCGGCTCTGCATTAGAGAGTAGAACGCTTACTTTGTCAGCGTGACGATGCGGTCAAGGGCGGCACCGAAGCCTTTCAGCGAAACCTTGAAGGCAACAGGCTGGCTAGGGCTGAGAGCAGTCGTGGTTACGTTAAGGTTGCTGCCAGCTTTCAGCGCTGCGGCCTGCTTGGCGTCAAAGCTCACAGGAGCGAGGCAGCCTTGCGGCAAACAGGTCGAGAAAGTCAGGTTCGGACCGGCGGCGTCGTCAATTTTGAGCGTGGCGCCCTTCGCGAGATCAAGGCCGAATGGCATCAGCAGTACGCCTTCAATCTTGCCGCCTGCCATATTACGAAGCTCGGCAGTCAATACGCGCTGGCCAGTCTGTGAACTATTCTGGTCCTGACGGATCGCGCAGACGGTCGTTTCCTTCTGTGACTGGCAAGAGACTGTCCAGTCCTCATAGGTTTCCTGAAGCGTGCTTGCGCCGCCTGGGAGAGGTGCTGCAAAAGCGGAAAGCCCCGAAAATGCTGTGAAGGCAACTGCGAGACCAATGGAGCGATAGTTTTTCATAAATGTATTCTCTGTTGAATTGATGTTGGTTAGTGACGACGGAAAACTCATAACCCTATTATTAATATTGAGCATAAAATAAGTCTCTGTTCAACAGGCAATATATTGGAGATTTTATTGACATTATAATATTCGAAATACCTTTCGTAAGGGTGTGTGGCATGTATTTCAATTTTTATCCCTGTTTTTGAAGCAAACGGCTGGCAGGGTGTTTTTTAGGATATTCTGAAAAATGGTTGAAGAGTGAAATTATAGAATATTAGTAATATAATTTTGAAAATAAAAAGTTGCTAGCTATTATTTTATAACTATTAATTGAATGTATAAATTTTAAAATTGGGATAATGTAAAGCAAATACTAAATAGTTGCGCATATGATACATATTAACTGCTGTTTTAAATAGTGATGAAAATGCGATTGCCGCTTATAATAATTGTGTTCTATCAGAAAGGAGTCTGAATTTATATATCTACTGGAGTATAATAAAATGACTATTAAAGGTCTTCTTCTTGGTTCCGCAGCCGTTATGGCTGTAGCGACAACCAGTGCTTACGCTGCTGACACGATCGTGTCTCCAGAGCCGGAACATGTTGAATATGTGCGTGTATGCGATGCTTATGGCGCGGGCTATTTTTATATTCCAGGCACCGAAACCTGCCTGCGCGTTTCCGGTTACGTGCGTTATGATGTCGGCGGCGGCGATAATGTTTATGGCCGTGGTTTCAGAGATCGTGAAGGTTTTGTCGACACCCGCCGCAACAGCTGGGACAACAAAGCGCGTCTTTCACTGCGCCTGAGCACCGCGTCGGAAACTGAACTTGGCACTTTGAAGACATATGCTGAAACCCGCTATGACTGGGGCAATGGTGTAGAAGGTGCTTCCGGTTCGCTTCGCTTTGGTTATATTCAGCTCGGTGGTCTTCGCCTTGGTCTTGATGAATCCGCATTCGTGACGTTCCCGGGTTATCTTGGCGACGTCCTCAATGATGACGTGATCCTCGCAGGCGGTTATCGTACGGGACTGGTCAGCTATACGTTCACTGCCGATAACGGCTTTTCTGCTATCTTGTCGCTGGAACAAGGCAACAACGAAGATACAGACAGCGCCTATGGCTTTAATGGCACGATCAAAGATTACACCCCGCATGTTGTTGGTGGTGTAAAGTATGAACAGGGATGGGGCACGATTGCCGCCGTTGCTGCTTATGACGCACGTAACGAAGAATGGGCTGGCAAGCTGCGCGGTGATTTGAACCTTACCGATCGCTTCTCGGTTTGGGCTATGGGTGGCTACAAGTCCAACAAGGACATCTATCAGGACGGTGTTCGCATGATCAGCAGCTTCTACGGCACATGGGGTGGCGATTGGGCTGTTTGGGGTGGTGCGAAATTTAAGGCAACTGACAAGGCAACGCTGAATGCGCAGCTTGCCTTTGATGGCACCAATACGCTGGCAGCGACGGCAAATGTTGCTTATCAGCTGGTTCCTGGCTTCACTGTTACGCCAGAAGTATCCTACACCAAGTGGAAGGATAGCCATTCTGTTCTCAATGGTAAGGATGCATGGGGCGGTATGGTTCGCTTCCAGCGCTCGTTCTAATATTAAAAAAAGGCCGTCACTATATGTGGCGGCCTTTTTATAATCTTCAATATTATCTTCCTAAGAAATAATAGCAATAAATTGTATTTTTACTTTGATTTTGGGTTGAATGATCAAAATAAACTATATGTGATTATTTTTAACTGAAAATACAAGCTATATAGAGAATGCCATAGAACGGCGTAGAAGGACTGCGCAAAGTTTATCTGATCTCCAGTCAGGCATGGCAGCGGCGGGCTTTTGGCCCGCCGTTTCTATTTTTAACGCGATAGCTTCATATGGCGGTTGACGTCTTTGTAAAGCAGATAGCGGAACTTTCCCGGACCACCGGCATAACAAGCCTGCGGGCAGAAGGCGCGCAGCCACATGAAATCACCGGCTTCCACTTCCACCCAGTCCTGATTGAGCCGATAGACGGCTTTGCCTTCCAGCACATAAAGCCCGTGTTCCATCACATGGGTTTCGGCGAACGGGATCACGCCACCCGGCTCAAAAGTCACTACAGTCACATGCATGTCGTGACGCAGATCGTTTGGGTCAACAAAACGCGTTGTTGCCCATGCGCCGTTGGTGTCGGGCATCGGTGTCGGTGCGATGTTCTTCTCATTAAGGAAAAGCGGCTCCGGCACGTCGAGGCCGTCGACATATTCGTAAGCCTTTCGCACCCAGTGGAAGCGTGCGACAGCGCCTGAATTGTTGCGAAGCGTCCAGCCGCTCTTGGGCGGCAGATAGGCGTATCCGCCTTCGCTCAACACATGATCCTTGCCCGCAAGCGTAACCGTGATTTCACCTTCGACAACAAACAGTACGCCTTGTGCGGCGTCATCGAGTTCCGCACGGTCGCTGCCGCCGCCGGGTTGTACTTCCATGATATATTGCGAGAAAGTCTCCGCAAAGCCCGAGAGCGGGCGGGCGATGATCCACAGCCGCGTCTTGTTCCAGAAGGGCAGGAAGCTTGTGACGATATCGCTGAATGTGCCTTTCGGAATGACCGCATAGGCTTCAGTGAACATGGCCCGATCAGTCAGAATTTGCGTTTGTGGCGGCAGGCCACCGGTCGGTGCGTAATAATTACGGCTCATTGTTGCCTCTGATCAATATAGTGTTTCGGGAAGAATATCTTTGAGCCGCAGCAGTGCGATGCGCTCGACCTGTTCACATGCGGTTTCCAGCTCCGCTTGTTTCGTGTTTTCAACACGCCGTTTGAAAGCATCGAGAATTTCCTTCTTGTTGCGTCCTTTGACCGCAATGATGAAAGGAAAGCCGAATTTCTGCGTATAGGCGTCGTTGAGTTCGGTGAAAGTCTTGCGCTCGTCATCGCTCAAAGCATCAAGGCCCGCAGATGCTTGCTCAGATGTGGATTCCGGTGTCAGACGCTTCGCCGCCGCAAGCTTTCCTGCAAGATCAGGATGGGCGCGTAAAACACCGAGCTTTTCATCGTCTGATGCAGCGCGGAATGCGCGGACCAGAACCGTATGAAGACCGGATGCAGAATCGGCCAGTTCCGTCAGACCCATGTCATAGGCGCGTTCGGCAATCCATGGCGAATGCTCGAAAATCCCGCCATAGCGCGCAACGAAGTCGGCCTTGCTGGCTTTGGAGGGTAGGACATCGGCCTGCTTTGGCTTGTGATGCTCATGCCAGTGACGCGCAATATCGACGCGCTTTGCAACCCAGACCTTGTCGTGGCTTTGCACATAATCGAGGAAGCGTTCAAGTGCTGCCACACGACCTGGACGCCCGACGAGGCGGCAATGCAGGCCAATCGACATCATCTTCGGCGCACCTTCTGCACCTTCGCGGTAAAGCACGTCGAATGTGTCTTTGAGATAGGTGTAGAACTGATCGCCGGAGTTAAAGCCCTGTGGCGTGGCAAAGCGCATGTCGTTTGTATCAAGCGTATAAGGCACGATCAGATGCGGACCTTTTGGCCCCTTTACCCAGTAAGGCAATTCATCGGCATAGGAATCGGCTGAATAGAGAAAGCCGCCTTCCTCCATCACCAGCTTCAGCGTGTTATCCGATGGCTTGCCCTGATAGATGCCGAGTGGGCGCGAGCCGGTGATTTCGGTATGCAGGCGCACAGCTTCGCGAATGTGTTCGCGTTCCACATCTTCGGGAACGTCTTTATATTCCCACCAGCGCAGGCCGTGGCTGGCGATTTCCCAGTCGGCTTCCTTCATGGCGCTGATGGCTTCGGGATTGCGCTCCATGGCAAGGGTCACGCCATAGACGGTTACCGGCATGTTGCGTCGCGTAAAAGCGCGCCACAAACGCCAGAAACCGGAGCGGGCCCCATATTCATAGATGGATTCCATATTGAGATTGCGCTGACCGTTCCATGCCTGCGCGCCGACGATTTCCGAAAGCAGGCATTCGGATGCGGGATCGCCATCAAGGATGCAGCTTTCACCACCTTCTTCGTAGTTGACGACGAACTGCACGGCGATATTTGCCCCACCCGGCCAGCGTGGGTCTGGTGTGTTGCGGCCATAGCCAACCAGATTGCGCGGATAACTCATGTGGAATTCCCTCGATTTTTGTCTGTTTTGCTCATGATAATAAAGATTTACGCCGACCATTCCCCCTCAAAATTTTGAAAGACATCCAACGATTATCATCTTTCCCAAGACATAACTTCGGTAAATACTCACAATAGGGAACAAGTGTGGTTCGCAAACACTCACGTGTTGCGTGAAATAAATCACACAAAAACAAGTGCTTGCAATGGTTCTAACGGTAATGTCGGAAGAATCGTGCAGGCGGCAGGAGTAAAAATGGGAAGCCAAGCAAGCGGTCAGGGCCGGTTAACGACGCATGTCCTTGATACGGTCAATGGTAAACCAGCCGCAAATCTGCGCATCGAATTACGACGCATCGAGAATCAGCAGGCAGAGTTTCTACGCGAAATTCGTACCAATGCGGATGGTCGCTGCGGTGAACCGCTGCTTGCGGGCGATGCGCTCCATTCTGGTTCATATGAGCTGCTTTTCCATGTCGGTGAATATTTCGGCAAAAGGGACGGTGTGATCCCGTTTCTGGATGTGGTGCCATTGCGTTTTGGTATTTCTGACGAAAAGGCGCATTATCATGTGCCGCTTCTGGTTTCGCCGTTTTCTTATTCAACCTATCGCGGGAGTTAAGCGGTATGGGTCAAGCAGTCAGACACACAATCCGCTTTCTGCTGAACGGCGAGACAGTTGAGCTCGACCGTGTTTCGCCGACAGAAACCCTGCTCGATCATCTGCGTTTGTCGCGCAAACTGCGTGGCAGCAAGGAAGGTTGCGGTGAGGGCGATTGCGGTGCCTGCACGGTGCTGGTCGGCAAGATCGTGGGTAACGAACTCGTCTATGAAAGCGTGAATGCCTGCATTCGTTTTGTCGGTTCGCTGGATGGCGCGCATGTCGTGACCATTGAGCATTTGCGCGGCTCCGACGGTGGCCTGCATCCGGTGCAAAAGGCGATGATCGATTTTCACGGCTCGCAATGCGGCTTCTGCACGCCGGGCTTCGTCATGTCGCTTTATGCGCTGTGGATGCGCAATCCAAAGCCTGTGGATGCTGAGATCGAAAAGGCGCTGCAAGGCAATCTCTGCCGCTGCACCGGCTATGAGGCCATTATACGTGCAGCGCGGGCGATTTCCGATTATGGCACTTTGATGGATGATGCGCTTGCTGTTGAGCGTGCGCATGTGTTCCGCCAACTGACGGCCTTGCGTGATGGTGCGCGGGTTGAAGTCGGCAGCGGCAAAGACCGTCTGGTCGTCCCTGCCGACCTCAATGATTTTGCCACTGTTTATGCAAATGAACCGAAAGCCACCATCGTTGCTGGTTCAACCGATGTCGGTCTTTGGGTCACGAAGATGATGCGTGATATTTCGCCGGTCATCTTTATTGGGCATCTCAATGAACTGCGCACAATCAGCGAAGAAAATGGCGTTATCAGTATCGGCGCGGGCGTCACTTATACGGAAGCCTTTTCGTTTTTGGCAAAACGTATTCCAGCGCTGGGAAATCTCATCAATCGGATTGGCGGCGAGCAGGTGCGTAACATGGGCACCATCGGCGGCAATATCGCCAATGGGTCTCCGATTGGCGACACGCCACCGCCATTGATCGCGCTTGATGCAAAGCTGACACTGCGCAGAGGTGCAGAACGCCGCACTATTGCGCTGCAAGATTTTTTCATTGCATACGGCAAACAGGATCGGCAGCCGGGCGAGTTTGTGGAGGCTGTGCATGTGCCGCTACCAGTGGCAGACAGCCAGTTCGCGATTCACAAAATTTCCAAGCGGTTTGAGGAAGATATCACGGCAACACTCGGTGCTTTCCATCTTGGACTTGACGCTGAGGGCAATGTGGCCTCTATTCGCATCGCCTATGGCGGCATGGCGGCAACGCCAAAACGTGCGCTCAATGTGGAAGCAGCCCTTCTTGGTAAACCATGGAATGAAGAGAGCATAGAAGCAGCAATTAAATCCTATGGCCTCGACTATCAGCCTCTGACCGATATGCGCGCTACAGCCGATTATCGTTTGCTGGTCGCAAAAAATCTGCTCCGCCGTTTTTATGCTGAGACGCAAGGCGAGGCTGAACCTTTGCGTGTGGTTGCGGCATAGGGAGGATGATATGAATAAGCATCCTGCAAATGAAATCAAAGCGAGCCGTATCAAGGGTGGTGTCGCCACCGATCAGCGCCATGATTCAGCCCATAAACATGTGACGGGCGAAGCAGTTTATATCGACGATATACCGGAGCCTGAAGGCACCCTTCATATTGGTGTTGGCTTCTCAACCGTTGCGCATGGCAAAATCACTGGCGTTGATTTGTCTGCCGTGCGCAACGCGCCCGGTGTGGTTGATGTGCTGACCTATAAGGATGTGCCGGGCGAAAACGATGTCTCGCCATCGGGGATGCATGACGATCCGATCTTCGCGGTCGATAACGTGCAGTTCCATGGCCAGCCGATCTTTGCGGTTGTGGCCCGCACGCGTGATCAGGCGCGTCGCGCAGCGCGTCTTGCAAAGATCGACTATGAAGAAATGCCGGGTCTGTTCTCCATTTCCGACCTTGATGGTTACAAGGATAAGCTGGTCTTCACGCCGCTGACGCTCAATCGTGGTGACGCCCGCAAAGCCATTGATGACGCACCGCGCAAGGTCAAGGCGCGTATGAAAGTCGGCGGACAGGATCACTTCTATCTCGAAGGGCAGGCTTCGCTTGCAATCCCCGGCGAAGATGACGATGTGACCATCTATTGCTCCACGCAAGGCCCAAGTGAAACGCAGCATCTGGTCGCCCACGCGCTTGGCGTGCCAAGCCACTCGGTGACGGTGGAAGTGCGGCGCATGGGTGGCGGTTTTGGCGGCAAGGAAACGCAGGCCAATCAATGGGCAGCGATTGCCGCGATTGCTGCCAAAAAACACAAGCGCGCCGTCAAAGTTCGTCTTGATCGTGATGAGGATATGACCTCGACCGGTAAGCGGCATGATTTCATGATTGATTATGAAGTCGGTTTCGATGATGAAGGCAATATTCTTGGTGTCGATTATCTGTTTGCACTGAATGCCGGTTTTTCTGCCGATCTGTCCGGTCCAGTCGGCGATCGCGCATTGTTTCATTGCGACAATGCCTATTTCTTCCCCGCCGTTCATGCGCAGTCGGCACCGCTTTATACCAACACCGTGTCCAACACGGCCTTTCGTGGTTTCGGTGGTCCGCAGGGCATGGTGGGTGCCGAGCGCGTGATTGAGGAAGTGGCTTTCGCGGTCGGCAAAGACCCGCTCGAAATCCGAAAGCTCAATTTCTATGACGCCATGGGCACAGACGGCACACGCAATGTGACGCCCTATCACCAGAAGGTGGAAGACTGCATCATCCAGCGCATCGTTGCCGAACTTGAAGAAAGTGCCGATTACGCAAAGCGCCGCGAAGCAATCCGCGAATTCAACGCCAAAAGCCGCTACGTCAAACGCGGTATGTCACTGACTCCGGTCAAATTTGGCATTTCCTTCACCAAGACGGAATCCAATCAGGCTGGCGCGCTGGTGCATGTCTATAATGACGGCTCGGTGCATATGAACCATGGCGGCACGGAGATGGGGCAGGGGCTTCATCTGAAAGTGGCGCAAGTGGTGGCGGAAGAATTCCAGATCGACCTTGATCGCGTGAAGATCACAGCAACAACGACCGCGAAAGTGCCTAACACTGCTCCCACCGCAGCATCGTCCGGGGCTGATCTCAATGGGATGGCCGCGCAGGATGCCGCGCGTCAGATCAAGAAGCGGCTCATTTCTTTTGCCGCGCAGCAATATCAGGTGGCCGAAGATCAGGTGGTCTTCCTGCCGAACCGTATCCGCGTTGGCAATCAGGAAATAAGCTTCAACGATCTGGTCAGGCAGGCCTATATCGGGCGTGTGCAGCTGTCTGCATCGGGGCATTACAAGACCCCGAAAATCCATTGGGATCGCGCCAAGGGGAAAGGCCACGCCTTCTATTATTACGCCTATGGTGCAGCCTGTTCCGAAGTGTCGGTGGATACGCTGACCGGTGAATATGTGGTGGAACGCACCGACATTCTTCACGATACGGGCCGCTCGCTCAACCGTGCCATTGATATTGGTCAGGTGGAGGGCGGTTTCGTGCAAGGTATGGGCTGGTTGACCACGGAAGAGCTTGTCTGGGACGACAAGGGCCGATTACGCACCCACGCACCGTCAACCTACAAGATCCCGCTTGCATCAGATCGTCCGAAGATTTTCAATGTGGCCTTGACCGACTGGTCGGAGGCTTATGAGCCGACAATTCACCGCTCCAAGGCGGTTGGTGAACCGCCGCTGCCGCATGGCATGTCGGTGCTTTATGCGCTGTCGGATGCAGTGGCGAGCGTTGCCGACCACAAGATCAGTCCGCGCCTTGATGCGCCTGCAACGCCCGAGCGCGTGTTGATGGCCATTGAACGGCTGCGGTCTCAGAAGGGCTGATGGTATGTCGGGCAGGCGGGACGATATTCGGGATTTTCTGAACCGTCGCCCTGATTGTGTGCTGGTGGAAGTTGCGGACGTTAAAGGCTCTGCCCCGCGAGACGTGGGCACGTGGATGCTTGTTGCGCGCGATATGATCTTCCGCACCATTGGTGGCGGGCAACTCGAATATATGGCGATTGACCACGCCCGAAAAATTCTTGCTGGCGGCAGGGATACGCCTATGGATATTCCACTTGGCCCTGAAATTGGCCAATGCTGCGGCGGTCGCGTGGCTTTAAGCTTCCGGCGGGTTAATCGTGGTCTGGCAGAAGACCTTATTGCCAAAGTCGATGCCGAAATTGCCACCCGCCCGCATGTCTATATTTTCGGTGCCGGCCATGTCGGCGATGCGCTGGCCTATGCGCTGTCGCTGACACCTGTGCGGGTAATTCTGGTGGATACGCGTGAAGCGGAACTGATGGCGGTTGATGCCCCCGGCGTTGAAACCTGTCTTGCGGCCATGCCGGAACAGGTGGTGCGTTCGGCTCCTCCGGCAAGCAGCTTTATTGTGCTGACCCATGATCATGCGCTGGATTTTCTGATCGTTGCCGAGGCTTTGCAGCGCGGCGATGCGGTCTATGTCGGCATGATCGGCTCGAAGACCAAGAAAGCCACTTTCAAAAGCTGGTTGAAACGAGAAATGGGCAGCGATGATTTATTTGAAAATCTCATATGCCCAGTTGGCGGGGCGCTTGTGAAAGACAAGCGACCGGAAGTCATTGCCGCACTGGCTGCGGCGGAAGTGCTGACTGCTGTTCTGACTTCCACCAAGGTTCTACAGCTTGTTTAAGCCAAAATCTCCTTGATCTGCCGCTGGCAGCGCTCTGTCATGAAATCAATGATCAGGCGCACTTTCGGGTCCTGAAACCGCTTGTGCGGATAGATCGCAGCGAGCTGGATGGATGCAGGAGGCGTGCTTTCAAGGATTGGAACCAGCCGCCCTTCGCGGATATATTCCTTCACCTCAAACAGCGGTTTGTTGATGATTCCGCGTCCACTCAGCGCCCATTGCGTCAATACGTCGCCATCATCGGAGTCGTAAGGTCCGGTGACTTCAAACTTGCGCAGGCCTTCCGGTGTCTGCAACGACCAGAAATACTCTTTTGAGCCGGGAAAGCGCAGCAGAAGGCAATCATGTTGATCGCCCAACAGCTCATCCGGCGATTGAGGCGTGCCGTGTTTTTCGAGATATGCGGGCGCTGCACAGATCACGCGTTCGCAGTTTAAAATGCCGCGCATCCGCAAGTTGGAATTTTCCAGAACGCCTAATTTGAAAGCAACATCAACGCTTTCACTCATGATGTCGATCTCGTGGTCAGATAGTCGCAGGCGCACTTCTATGTCCGGATATTTGTCGTGAAACTCCGGAATTGCCGCGGCGATCAGTCTGCGACCCAGCCCCAATGGCGCTGTAATGCGAATCGATCCTTTTGGATTTTTGGCGAGTTCTGCGACAGCGGCTTCGGCTTCGTCTACAGCTTCCAGTATTTTAACCGCACCGTCATAAAAAACGCGTCCATGCTCGGTTGGTGTGAGTTTGCGCGTGGTTCTGTTGAAGAGACGCACACCGAGATGCTTCTCTAACTCCTTGATTCGATTGCTTGCAACAGCGGGTGATGCGCGCTGGTCGCGACCTGCCGCAGACAAGTTTCCCAATTCGACAACGCGCACAAAAACACGCAGATTATCAAGATAAGACATGCGCTTGTTCCACCATTGTATATATTTTTTTGAAAGTGATGGTCTTGATGCGACGTTCACACAGGCGCAAAGCTTTGGCAAATAATAAACTAACAAACAAGGGAACGAGTAATGGGAGTGCCGGATGTATGATCTTGCTGTGGCCTGGGACTGGCTGGGCTTTGCAGCGCGGTGGCTACACGTGGTCACTGCGATTGCGTGGATCGGCTCGTCTTTCTATTTCATCGCGCTGGACTTAGGGCTTCGCCAGCGTCCCGGCTTACCCGTTGGTGCTTATGGCGAAGAATGGCAGGTTCATGGTGGTGGTTTCTATCACATCCAGAAATATCTGGTTGCCCCCGCGGAGATGCCCGAGCATCTGACATGGTTCAAATGGGAATCCTACGCCACATGGCTGTCGGGCTTTGCTTTGCTCTGCATCGTCTATTATGCGGGTGCCGATCTTTATCTGGTTGACCCGAATGTGCTCGATGTATCGGCGCCAATTGCAATCGCTATTTCGATTGCTTCACTGGCTTTTGGCTGGATTGCTTATAACACCATTTGCAAGCTGATGCTCGGCAAGAGCGATACGCTCCTGATGATTATTCTCTACGCCATTCTGGTGATGATGGCTTGGGGCTATACGCATCTGTTTACGGGTCGCGCGGCCTTTCTGCATCTGGGTGCTTTCACTGCGACGATCATGTCTGCCAACGTGTTCATGGTCATCATTCCGAACCAGAAAATTGTGGTGGGCGATCTTATCGCCGGCCGCAAGCCCGATCCGAAATACGGCAAGATCGCCAAGCAGCGGTCGACCCATAACAACTATCTGACGCTGCCAGTTCTCTTCCTGATGCTGTCGAACCACTATCCGCTGGCGTTTGGAACAGAATTCAACTGGATCATCGCTTCGCTGGTGTTCCTGATGGGCGTCACGATCCGCCACTGGTTCAACACGCGTCATGCCCGCAAAGGCAATCCGACATGGACATGGCTTGTGACTGTGCTCTTGTTCATCGTCATCATGTGGCTTTCGACTGTGCCAAAAATCCTCACCGGTGAGCCGAGCGAGCAGAAGATTTCATCGCTGCAACAGAGCTTCATTTCGGACCCGCACTTTGAAAAGGTGCGGGACACAGTTCTGGGGCGGTGCGCGATGTGCCACGCCAAGGAGCCCGGCTGGGAAGGTATTATTGAGCCGCCTAAGGGCGTAGTGCTTGAAAATGATAGGGAAATTGCAGCCCATGCGCGCGAAATCTATTTGCAGGCCGGGCGTTCCCATGCCATGCCGCCTGCCAATGTGACCGGTGTGAGCATCGATGAGCGCAAGCTGCTCGCATCCTGGTATGAATCCGCTACTTCTGGAGCAAAGTAAGAATGACCAAACTTCTCATCCGTGGCCGTGTGCTGAGTTTTCGCGACGAACCGCAAAGTCTGGATGATACTCAATCCTATCGCTATATCGACGATGGCGCCGTACTGGTTGAAAATGGCCGCATTGCGCGTTTAGGCGATTATGCCGATGTAATCGCTCAGGCAGGCAGCAACGTGCAGGTCGCCGACCATCGTCCGCATCTCATTCTACCGGGTTTCATCGATACGCATATTCACTATCCGCAGACGCAGGTTGTTGCATCCTATGCGGCCAATCTGCTCGAATGGCTCAACACCTATACATTCGTGGCAGAACAGAAATTCGCCGATGAGCAGCACGCGGAATTTATCGCTGAGCGCTTTCTGGACGAACTGATCCGCCATGGCACAACGACCGCCGTCGCTTATTGCTCGGTGCATCCGCAGAGCGTCGATGCCTATTTCCGCGCGTCGCAGCATCGCAATATGCGTATGCTGGGCGGCAAGGTGATGATGGATCGCAATGCGCCGCCAGCACTCTGTGATACCGCTCAATCGGGCTATGATGACAGCAAGCAACTGATTGCCCGCTGGCATGGCAAGGACCGCCTTGATTATGTAATCACACCGCGCTTTGCGATTACCTCGACACCAGAGCAACTCGAAGCCAGTCAGGCGCTAGTCCGCGAACACCCTGAATGCTTCATCCAGACCCATCTTTCCGAAAACCACGAAGAGATCGAATTCACAAAATCGCTTTATCCAAATGCGCCGGACTATCTTGGCATCTACGAGCATTATGGTTTGCTGGGCCAAAAGACGTTGCTTGGCCATTCCATCCATCTCGAAGAACGCGAAGTGAAGGTGATGGCGGAGACCGGCTCCGTTGCAGTTTTCTGCCCGACCTCGAACCTGTTTCTCGGTTCCGGTCTCTTCGACCGTGATCGGCTGAAAGCATCGGGTGTGCGCATGGCTGTTGCAACCGATGTGGGCGGCGGAACCAGCTTCTCGATGCTGCGCACGATGGACGAGGGCTACAAGGTTCTGCAATTGCGCGGTAATCGCCTCAATCCGTTCCAGTCATTTTATATGATGACGCTCGGCAATGCCCGCGCGCTGTCGATGGAAGACAAGATCGGTACGCTCGACGAGGGTACAGAAGCCGATATTGTGGTGCTTGATTCATCCGCCACATCGCCGATGCGCCTGCGCATGGCAGCGGGCGCAACGCTTGAGCAGGAGCTGTTCCTACTGCAAACACTGGGTGACGATCGCGCAATCGTCGAAACCTATGTGGCGGGTAAGCCGTTAAAGGCGGCACTTTCTTGAGTGTTTTTCGATGTCTGTAAACTGGAAGCTAATATATTTTATGGAGTAAATAAGTGTTATATAAATATTGTTCTTTTTAAAATTCCCTTTTTTTCTATAATAAAAGGGATTTTTTCATTGAAAAGCTATTGTTATAGGAAGAAAAATTATGACATATATTGATAATATTAAAGAAAAAAACTTGTCTGATATTATGAGGGCTGCTGATGCGTTCCCCATGGACAAAATAGTAGAGAGATATGCAAAAGATAATAATATCGATATAGATACGGCGCGAATGCATGAACGAGAATTGAAGCGGTTTTTGAGTTTAAGTATTGTGTTTAAAAGCCCAATTGGCATGCGCGGGCCGGTAGATGAATTATGGCATACTTTCATAACATTCACTGTTGAATATGAAAAATTTTGTAACCAGGTTGCTGGGCATTTTATTCATCATGTCCCAACAGATGAAAGTAGTTCGCCGGAAGCTATGCGTGAATCGGTTGCAGCATTCGATGAACTCTATGCCGATGTATTCGGTCATGAACCGCCAATCGAAGCTTGGCCCAAAACTGAAGCCAAATGTAGCTCATGCACTGATTGTATTACTTGTCTCGTTAAAAAAGATCATACTAAAATTCTTGATCGCCATGTTGTTTAGAGGATTTCCAGCAAAAGTGCGAAGCAGTTTTGCGTGGGATAATGCTTGAAAACAGACAGATAGAGCTTTTTCATTCATTTAATGGGTTCTGAGCCTAGATGCGTTTGCAACTTTTCTGTATTCTTGAGGTAGAAGGAAATATTGTAATTTTACATATCAGTTATATTTAGAGCGATTTGGGTTTCTTAAGCTCAAGTCGCTCTAGAGTGCGTTTCAATCTGATGGGGATCAGATCGACGCTCTAAATGTTGGTTTTAACGCGCATCTTTGTCCGAAAACCGTTTCACACTTTTCAGGATGCGTTCTAAAGTTCCTCTGGCTTCTTACCACCCATCGCATGGGTCAGCTCATCCGCTGTTGCGCGGATAATCGGTCCGAGATATTCGAGCCTCTTCTTGGGCAGACGAACAGCGGGACCTGAAATGGAAATGCCTGCAATCGCCTCACCATATTCGTTGAAAATGGGGGCTGCGATGCAGCACATGCCGAGCGTATGTTCTTCATCATCAATCGACCAGCCGCGTGCACGGATCACTTGAATATCTTTGAGTAGCGCCGGTAACGTGTCGAGAGTGCCTTCGGTGAAGCGCTCAAGCGTTTTGCCAGAGAGCGTGCGTGCGATCTGCGTATCCGACCATGTGGACAGAACAGCCTTGCCAATGCCCGAGGCATGGATTGGTCCGCGACGACCCGGACGGAAAAAGGCACGCATCGGTGCGTGGCTCTCTATCTGCGAAATGAACACAACGTCGCCGCCATCTTCGATGCCGATATTGGCCGTCTCGCCGCTCGCTTCCATCAGCTGTTTGAGATATGGCCGCGCCAATGTTCCAAGCTTGCGGAAACGGCGAAAAGCATTGCCAATCTCGAAAGCCTTCACGCCAATGGTCCAGTCGCCGCTTTCCACATCATGCGAAACCATGCCGTGATTGGCGAGCGAGGAGAGAAGCCGGTGCACGGTTGAAGGCGCCATCTGGCTCGCTTCTGCGAGGTCAGTCAGCGTTGAGCCGTCATTTTCGGCAATAAGCGCCAGAAGCTTGAGGCTGCGATCCAGAACCTGAACAGACGAAGGTACAGCATTCTCCGCCGCCTTGCGGCCTCGCTTTGCTTTTGTCTGTTCCATGAGCCGCCTCCGATTCCTTGTTTTTCATCACTACCTTATCCGCGTGAACCGCGAAAGTGTGCGGCGATTATCTCCATTCCGTTGAAAATCTTTATTTCCGTATAATGGTATTAATTTCCATTTTTTACATATAGCATCGCTAAATGGATATATATTCCATAGGAGGAAACCGTCATGGCCAGAATGCGCGCAGTCGATGCAGCCATACTTGTGCTGGAAAAAGAGGGGGTCAATTGCGCCTTCGGTGTACCGGGCGCTGCGATCAACCCATTTTATTCGGCCATGAAGGCACGGGGTTCTATCCGTCACATTCTTGCGCGCCATGTTGAAGGCGCTTCGCACATGGCCGAAGGCTATACCCGCGCTCAACACGGCAATATTGGCTTGTGTATCGGTACTTCCGGTCCCGCCGGCACCGATATGATCACCGGCCTCTACTCGGCTTCTGCCGATTCCATTCCAATCCTCTGCGTTACAGGCCAAGCCCCCCGTGCACGCCTCGACAAAGAGGATTTTCAGGCAGTCGATATCGCCAGGATCGCAGCCCCCGTTACCAAATTGGCGGTTACGGTTATGGAGCCGGCACTGGTGCCTTTTGTTTTCCAGAAGGCATTTCATATCATGAAGTCGGGTCGTCCCGGCCCGGTGCTGATCGATCTGCCGATCGATGTCCAACTCGCTGAAATCGAGTTTGACATCGATACTTATCAGCCGCTGGAGACATACAAGCCAGCGGCAACCCGCGCACAGGCCGAAAAGGCCATTGCTATGCTCAACGATGCGGAACGCCCGCTGATTGTTGCAGGTGGTGGCATTATCAATGCGGGAGCCTCCGATCTTCTGGTTGAATTTGCTGAAATCACCGGCATTCCGGTTATCCCGACCCTTATGGGCTGGGGCGTTATTCCCGATGATCATCGCCTGATGGCAGGCATGTGCGGCCTGCAAACATCCCACCGCTATGGCAATGCCACGCTTCTGGCCTCCGACATGGTGATCGGCATCGGCAATCGCTGGGCGAACCGCCATACCGGCAATGTCGACACCTATAAAAAGGATCGCAAGTTTATCCATGTTGATATTGAACCAACGCAGATCGGTCGTGTTTTTGCACCCGATTTTGGCATTGTTTCAGATGCGGGCAAGGCGCTCAAACTGCTGCTTGATGTTGCGACCGAATGGAAAACCGCAGGCAAGCTGCGCGACTGGTCCCAATGGGCGCAGGAATGCGGCGAACGCAAGAAGACCATGCTGCGCAAGACACATTTTGATCAGACACCATTAAAACCACAGCGCGTTTATGAAGAGATGAACAAGGCCTTTGGCCGCGACACCTGTTATGTGACGACCATTGGTCTGAGCCAGATTGCGGGCGCGCAGTTCCTTCATGTTTATCGTCCGCGCAACTGGATCAATTGCGGTCAGGCTGGCCCCTTGGGCTGGACATTGCCAGCGGCTTTGGGCGTGCGCGCCGCCGACCCTGATCGTCCGATTGTTGCACTGTCCGGCGATTATGATTTCCAGTTTATGATTGAGGAACTGGCAGTCGGCGCACAGCACAAGCTTCCTTACATTCATGTGGTGGTGAACAATTCCTATCTGGGCCTGATCCGTCAGGCACAGCGCGGCTTTAATATGGATTTCGAGGTCAGTCTTGCTTTCGATAACATCAATGCTTCGGGCGACACCGAAAAGGGCTACGGCGTCGATCATGTGGCAGTTGCCGAAGGTCTTGGCTGTAAGGCCATCCGCGTTCGAAGCCCGAACCAGTTTGCCGAGAGTTTTGAGCAGGCAAAAGCGCTGATGAACGAGCATCAGGTGCCGGTTGTTCTGGAATTCATCCTTGAGCGTGTTACCAATATTTCCATGGGAGCCGACATCGATCAGGTGGTCGAGTTCGAGGAGTTGGCCGAGCGCGGCGAAGATGCACCGACTGCGATTGCGGCTTTATTAGATTAGATTGAGAGGGAGGCGGAAATGCCAAGATTTGCAGCCAATCTGACTATGCTTTTCAATGAAGTGCCCTTCATGGATCGCTTCGCGCTGGCAGCCAAAGCCGGTTTCACAGGGGTGGAATATCTCTTTCCCTATGACTTCAACCGCCATGAGCTGAAAGCAGCGCTTGATCGTCATAATTTGGCGCAGGTTCTGCATAATCTTCCGGCTGGTAACTGGGCTGGTGGCGAGCGCGGAATAGCGGTTCTGCCGGATCGGGTCGATGAGTTCCGCCGCTGCGTTGCCGATGCGGTTGATTATGCGACAGCGCTCAACTGCTCGCAGGTCAATTGCCTTGCAGGACTTGCACCGCAGGGCGTCGATTCGGATGCATTGCGCGCAACCTTTGTAAGCAATCTGCGGCTTGCAGCAAGAGAACTTGGCAAGCACGGCATTCGCCTGCTGATCGAACCGATCAATCATTATGATATGCCGGGCTTCTACCTCAATACGGTTGAGCAGGCGGTGTCGATCATTGATGAAGTGGGCAGCAACAATCTGTTCATTCAGTATGATCTTTATCATCAGCAGCGCACGCGCGGTGAACTGATCGCGACTTACGAGCGCTACAAACCGCTGATCGCTCATATCCAGCTTGCCGATAATCCGGGTCGTAACGAACCGGGCACAGGTGAAATCAACTTTTCCTATGTGTTCGAGGCGCTGAAAGCGGCTGGCTACAAGGGCTGGATCGGCTGCGAATACAAGCCGAAGACCACAACTGAGGAAGGTCTTGGCTGGTTCAAACAGGATGAAACCGAACGGCTTAGAGCATAGGGAGATTTGATATGGCTAAAATCGGCTTCATCGGACTGGGCATTATGGGCAAGCCAATGGCGCAGCATTTGCAAAATGCGGGCCATCAGCTTTTCACTTCAAAACATTCAAAGCCGCCGCACAAGGACTTGCTGGATGCAGGATTGAGCGTGCTCGACACTCCAAAAGCAGTCGCCGCCGAATGCGAAACCATCATTCTCATGTTGCCCGATACGCCACAGGTGGCGGATGTCCTGTTCAGCGAAAACGGCGTTGCGGAAGGTTTGAGCCAAGGCAAAACACTCATTGATATGAGCTCAATCTCGCCGATTGAAACCAAGGAATTTGCAAAAAAGGTTAGGGAAACGGGTGCGGAATATATCGATGCGCCGGTATCGGGTGGCGAAGTCGGCGCGAAAAATGCCAGCCTTTCCATCATGGCAGGCGGTGCGCAGGATGCTTTTGACAAGGCATTGCCGCTGTTAAAGCTGATGGGCAAAAACATCACGCTTGTTGGTGATTGCGGCGACGGCCAGACGACTAAAGTTGCCAACCAGATTATCGTTGCGCTCAATATTGAAGCCGTGGCGGAAGCGCTGGTCTTCGCATCCAAGGCGGGGGCTGATCCGGCCAAGGTGCGCGAGGCGCTGATGGGCGGCTTTGCGTCATCGCGTATTCTGGAAGTGCATGGCGAGCGCATGATCAAGCGCACTTTCGACCCGGGTTTCCGCATTTCGCTGCACCAGAAGGATTTGAACCTGGCTTTGCAGGGCGCGAAGGCTTTGGGTGTTTCGCTACCAAACACCGCAACAGCACAGGAATTGTTTAATTCCTGCGCAGCGCATGGCGATGATGGGCTGGACCATTCGGGACTGGTGCGCGCGCTCGAACGCATGGCCAATCATGATGTTGCGTGATTGATTTTCTCTCAGTGGCAGGAAATAGTGCGCCCAAACAACAATAATATTGGGAATCTGATGACTGTCATCACCGATCCGAAGAAGTTTCTGACAAGCCTGTTTGATGCAGCAGTTGCGGCTGCTGATCCTGAGCTGGTGATCCGCGCCAATCTGCCTGCCAAGCCCAAGGGCCGGACAATTGTGATTGGTGCAGGCAAAGGCTCGGCACAGATGGCAGCGGCCTTTGAGCGCGCATGGGCCGAACGGCATGCGGGTGAGGACGCACCAATCGAAGGCATTGTCGTCACGCGCTACGGCTATGGCACGCCCTGCAACACCATTGAGATCATCGAAGCATCACATCCGGTGCCCGATGATGCCGGGCTTGTGGCCTCAAAACGACTGTTCGACGCCGTTTCCAATCTCACTGAAGATGATCTTGTCGTCGCGCTTATTTCCGGTGGAGGCTCGGCTTTGCTGCCATCGCCGCCGGAGGGGCTGACCCTTGAAGATGAAATCGCGGTCAACAAAGCGCTGCTGGCGTCTGGTGCGCCGATCTCGGCTATGAATGCGGTGCGAAAGCATCTTTCGACCATCAAGGGCGGAAGGCTGGCAGCCGCAGCACATCCGGCAAAAGTCTTCTCGCTGGTGGTGTCCGATATTCCCGGTGACAACCCTGCCTTTGTCGCATCCGGCCCGACGGTGCCTGACGCAACGTCTCGCGATGATGCGCTCAAAATCATTGAACGCTACAAGCTTGAATTGCCCGATGCCGTGCTTGCGCATATCAAAAGTGAGAAGGCGCATGCACCAAAGCCTGATGATAAAATCTTCGCGAACAACGAAATACGTGTGATCGCCTCCGCTGCCGTTTCGCTGGAAGCAGCTGTCAAAGAAGCCGAGCGTCATGGCGTTGAGGCGGTGATCCTGTCGGATTCAATGGAAGGCGAGGCGCGCGAAGTCGCCCATGTTCATGCAGCCATTGCGCGTGAAGTGGCGGATCGTGATCGCCCGTTTAAAAAGCCGGTTGTTTTGCTGTCCGGTGGCGAAACCACCGTCACCATCCGCGCCAAAGGTGGCAAGGGTGGCCGCAACAGCGAATTTCTGCTGTCCTTTGCGCTCGATATTGATGGCTATAACAACATTCACGCACTGGCGGCAGATACGGACGGCATTGATGGCTCGGAAGATAATGCCGGTGCTTTTGCCGATGGCACAACTGTTTCGCGGCTGCAAAAGGCTGGCGAGGACGGTGCAGCGCGGTTGAATGCCAATGATGCGTGGACCGCATTTGATGCGATTGGAGATCTGTTTATCCCGGGGCCGACCGGCACCAATGTCAACGATCTCAGAACCATTCTCATAACAGAATAAGATGAGATTGCAGCGTGTCATCACGCTGGGGGGAGGGGTGTATTGTTATAACGATTCAGACCGACATTCGCGATTCTGTTATAACGATTCATCTTTCTTGGCGGGCACCTGATCATCGTCGATAAGAATGCGGTTTGCTGCGCCGTCAAGGTCCTCATACTGGCCATTTTTGAGCGACCATAGAAAACCAGCAAGGCCCATCGCGCCCAAAAAAAGCGCGATGGGAATGAGAAAAAGAAGTCCGCTCATTTATGCGCTTCCTTCAAAACCACAGCGCGTGCAACAGTGGTCTGCATCGGCTGTTTCTGTTTTCCGGCCCGCAACCGCATCGCATTGCTGACAACCACGATGGACGACAGAGACATCGAGAGCGCTGCCACCAATGGTGTGACAAAGCCGAAAATCGCAATCGGCACAGCGATGATATTATAGCCGATGGAAAGCGCAAAGTTCTGCCTGATTAATCGGCCTGCCTCTTTTGACACTGCAAATGCCAGCGGAACAGCAGACAGACTTTCGCGCAGAAACACGAAGTCGGCAGCATTGCGGCCAATATCGGCGGCAGTTGCCGGAGCCATGGAAACATGTGCCGCAACAAGCGCAGGGGCATCGTTGAGCCCGTCGCCAACCATCAGCACTTTATGGCCGTCATTTGCTAAACCCTGCACAAGCCGGGATTTGTCGGCTGGCAGAACTTCGCCACGATAGGTATCCACACCCAGATAACCGGCAAGCTTTTTCACAGCAGGCATTTTGTCGCCGGAGATAATCTCAAGCTTCAAGCCATTGCGTTTCAGTGCACCGATTGCGGCGAGCGCATCTTCGCGCGGCTGATCTTCAAAGCGAAAGGTTTCAACGAGCTTGCCGTTAATTGAAAGGCACGTTTCCGGCCCATCAGAAAGATTAGCATCTGCCTTGTCATCAGCCCATTCACGTTTGCCAAGCCGATAGATCGTACTACTCAGTTCGGCCTCAATGCCAGCCCCCGGGATTTCTTCAATGCGTGTGAAGTCAGTCATAGGCTTTGCTCCGGAAAACAGAGCAAGTGCCCGCGACAAAGGATGGCGGGAATAAAGTGAGAGTTCAGATGCAATCTCAAGATTATTCGGATCGATTGACCCGCGATCAATCAGGCGAGGCTGGCCGAGCGTCAGCGTGCCGGTCTTGTCGAATACGGCCGTGTCGATCTCGGCCATCCGCTCCATGGCCGAGCCGTCCTTGATCATGATGCCGTTCTCAAACAGGCGGCGTGCTGCAACCACCTGAACAATTGGCACTGCAAGTGCGAGCGCACAGGGGCAGGTGATGATGAGCGTGCAGATAGCGATATAGATCGAGCGATACCAGTCGCCGCCGGTATAAATCATCCAGCCGACAAAGGCCGCAAAAGCAATTGTATGTACCATCGGCACATAAAGTTCAGACGCCCGATCAGCGAGACGGCGATAAAAAGCGCGACCGCCTTCGGCAACGTCCATCAGACGCACCATTTCGGCAAGGAAGGAATCTTTGGCTTCCGCCGTTGCGCGAATGACAAGTGGTGCGGAGAGGTTCATGGTTCCCGCACGAATATCCGAGCCGGGGCCGACTGGAACCGCATCGCTTTCGCCCGATGCAATGGCACAGTCGAGTTCCGAGCGACCATCTTCCACTTTGGCGTCGACAGGAACACGTTCACCAGCTGCAAGGATGATGCGCTGGCCTATGCGAATTTCATTGACCGGCAGATAGTTGCGTTCGTCATTGTCGCCGATTACCACAGCGCCGCGCGGGCTTAATTGTGCCAGACCACGCACGGCAGAGCGTGCACGTGTGCGCATCAGATAATCGAGTGTGCGGCCAATCAGCAGGAAGAACAACAGCGTGACCGAAGCGTCAAAATAGGCGTGCTGGCCATGGTTCATCGTTTCATAAACGCTCATGCCAAAGGCAAGCGAAATAGCTAGCGCAATGGGCACATCCATATTCACGCGTCGGGTCCGCAAGGCATTCCATGCAGAAACATAAAAAATTCGGCCCGAATAAATCAGTGTCGGTAGCGCGATCAGACCGGAAAGCCAGTGAAACATATCGCGGGTGGCAGCATCGGCCCCCGACCAGACCGCAACAGACAACAGCATGACATTGCTGGATGCAAAGGCTGCAACGCCAAGCGCGATCAAAAGCCGCGTGAAGGTCGGGTCCTTGTCCTGCACCATATCAAAAATATGCGCGTCGTAGCCAAGGCGACGGAGCGGATCGATCACATCGGGTGGCGTTTCGCCATCCTTCCAGCGAATGGTGACGCGGCGTGCGGTCAGGTTCACGCGCACATAAGAAACGCCCGGCAGCTTGCCGAGCGTCTGTTCGATGGTCTTGATGCACAAACCGCAATGGATACCGGGAACCGAGAGATCAAGCTGGCGTAAACCATCGCCGAGCGCACGGCTTGCGACCAGCATTTCGTCTGGCGAAATCGATTGGACGACCGTGGCTATCTGTGCATTTTCAACGCAGCAACTCATAAGATCCTCCCGTCCTTCACCAGAACACGGATGATGTGGCGATACGGGTCTTCAAGGCCCGCATCGGCATTGACTTCCATAATCCATGCGCCTTCGCCCAGTTCGAGCGGTGCTGTCAGAACACCGTCTTCTGCAATGGAGAGTGTGACTTTGGTGTCATGGGCATCGCCGACAGGACGCTTGAATTCGACCGTGCCGCCGCTCATGCTGACAGCCTTGCCATCACGATCGGTAAGACGCCACGTAAAGACACCTTCCGCAAAAGCGGGCTGCGACTGCCAGCCAAGGGCTGCCTGTTCCTTGCCGGTTTCGGCTTTGGCGTTGAACTCCTGACTGGCGACATAGGTGTTTTTCACAACCAGCCCGCTCCAGCTGCTGACTGCCTTATAAGCCATCGTCATATTGACGGCGATGATGACACCGAAGAAAGCGACCATAATGCCGAGCATGTGCCAGCCGGTGAAGCCGTTTGTGGTTTTTGATTTCACTGACATCATCTCTTCTCCCCGGTCATTTCTGGAGCCATGAAAGTTGCTTTGTAGCGGGCTGTTTCAGAGCCGTCTGCATCGCGCACTTCGATTTCATAGTCGGAGCGCTGCTCCGTTATGGCATCATGCGGCAGGGTTACGAAAACACGCAGCGTTTTCAGCCTGTCGGGTTCAACCGGCACATCATAATTGCCGTCTGCATCGATGTTTTCATCCTGCACGGTCAGCGTTGCACCCGGCAGGCCTTCGATTGAAAGCCGGAAGGTACGCGGAACAGGGATCATGTTGAGCAGCTTGACCGTATAGCCGTTGCGGATCGAACCATCGGACAACAGCACATATTGCGGTGTGCGGTCATGCAGCACATTGATGCCAATGCGCTGACGCGTCGAAAGCGAGATCACCAGCGTCAGACCGATCAGTGCCCAGATAATGAAATAGAACAGAATGCGTGGACGCAGGATCTTTTTCCACGAAAGATGCTCAACAGCACCAGACAACTTGTTTGGTGCCTCATAAACGCGCGCCGGATTAATCGGAACGGTGCCATTGTTGGTGGCCAGCGCCATATTCCAGTCGTAATCGGCAAGCGTTGCATAGGAAATGAGACCGCGCTCTTTGCCGACCTTGTCCATCACGCTGTCACAGGCATCGATGCAGAGCGCGCAGGTGATGCATTCTAGCTGCTGGCCATCGCGAATATCGATACCCATCGGGCAGGCGGCAACACAGGCGTTACAATCCACGCAATCGCCTACGGTTTCCCCGGCAGCAATTGCCTTCTTGGAATGGCGTGAGCGTGGTTCGCCGCGCCAGTCATTATAGGTCACAGTCAGCGAATTTTCATCAAGCATCGCTGCCTGAATACGCGGCCAGGGGCACATATAGGTGCAAACCTGCTCGCGCATCAGCCCGCCAAAAACATAGGTCGTGGCTGTCAGGATCGCCACGGTGATGTAAGCGACGGGAGCTGCATGTCCGGTTACAAAGTCGACGAGCAGGGTTGGTGCATCGGCAAAATAGAAAATCCACGCGCCGCCCGTCAAAATACCGATCATCAACCAGATGGCGTGTTTGGTGACACGCTTCCAGATTTTGTCGAAGCTCCACGGCGCTTTGTCGAGCTTCATGCGTGCGTTGCGGTCGCCTTCGATGGCACGTTCGACCACCAGATAAAGGTCGACCCATACGGTTTGCGGACAGGTATAGCCGCACCATGCGCGACCAGCCGCTGACGTTATCAGGAACAGGCCAAGGCCTGCCATGATGAGCAGACCTGCGACATAATAGAATTCCTGCGGCCAGATTTCGATGAAGAAGAAATAGAACCGGCGATTGGCAAGATCGATCAGAACTGCCTGATCGGGCGCATAGGGACCGCGGTCCCAGCGCAGCCATGGCGTCAGATGGTAGATCCCCAATGTGATGAACATGATCATCCATTTGAAGCGGCGGAAATTGCCCTGCACGCGCTTCGGGAAAATTTTGACCCGCGCCGCATAAAGCGACTTTCCACTTTTAGGGAGGCGGATCTTGGGGGAGTTAACTGCCTGAACGTCTATCCGTTCGACATCGTCTGACATTTGCCTTGCTCCTGAAGCACGATGCCGGACAGACAGAAGCTGGCTTGCCGGGGGATCGCACTTTCAATGTTTGAGAGCGGGGTGGTTATTCGCCGTCCGTTCCAATGCAGTGATTTGAAATGAAGCGACCGATTGCCGTTAGATCGGGGCATCATTTTTAGCTGGCTGGCCCCGTTGCCGGGGCCAGTATTTGTTATTCGCCGCCACCCAGAGAGTGAACGAAGATGGCAAGCTGCTTGACAGTCGCGTCGCCGAGGCGTGCTTCCCATGCGGGCATCACGCCATGCTTTGGACGAGCCACCTGCTTTGCAATCGCGTCTTCACCTGAACCATAGAACCAGATGGCATCGGTGAGGTTTGGCGCGCCGAATTCACGCAGACCCTTTGCATCTGCGCCATGGCAGACCGCGCAGTTTTCAGCGAAGACCTGCTTGCCTGCCGGGACCATGTCCGGATTGTGTGGCGTGCCGGAAAGGCTGACCACATAGGCGCTCACATCGCGAATCTGCTCTGGTTCGAGCACATCGACAAAGGCAGGCATTTCCGAAATGCGGGTTTCGCTGTCATCGGGCGAGCGCACACCATGGCGAATGGTCGTCAGGATGTCGTCTACCGAACCACCCCACAACCAGTCGTCATCATTGAGGTTCGGATAGCCGGGAGCGCCCTGTGCACCTGTGCCATGGCACTGAACGCAGTTCACGCGAAACGCTGCTGCGCCGCCAGCAATCGCATATTGGCGCAGGTTTTCGTCAGCGATGATCTCATTGACGTCTTTCGCATTGATCTGGTCCATGATGCCCTGACGCTCAGCCGTGATCTGGGCGTTTTCCTTCCAGAAATCGCCGCGGCTTGACCATTCAGTGAGACCAGCCGTCGAGCTTGAGATCAGTGGCCATGCCGGATAGGCGATGACATAGGCTAATGCCCAAAAGATGGTTGCGTAATATGTCCACAGCCACCAGCGTGGCATGGGGTTGTCGAGTTCCTGAATGCCGTCCCATTCATGTCCGGTGGTCTCTACGCCACTGACTTCATCAATTTTTTTGTCAGTCATTTTTGTCGTCCTTGAATGGAATTTCCTTCGCATCATCGGCTTTCTTTTTGCTTCCCGGACGGAAAGCAAAAAGCACCACGAATACAAAGAACAGAGCCATCGCGAGCAGGCCCCAGCTATCGGCGAAAGTGCGCAGGGTGTTGTAATCCATGGCTAATTCTCCGCTTTATCGTGCTTTGGGGGACTGGTCGTAGGTCGAGAAGTCAACGAGCGTGCCGAGCATCTGGAGATAGGCAATCAATGCATCCATCTCCGAAATGACCTGTGGGTTGCCGTCAAAGTCGCCAACTTTCGCCTTTGGATACCGTTCAAGAAGGGCGGTCGTATCAGCGTCCGGCTCAGCCTGCGCTTTCAGATCGGCAACCGCGTTATCGACCATCTCTTGGCTATAAGGCACCCCGACGGCAGCATTAGCTTTGAGGTTCGCCGAAATATCAGTGATCTTGAGCGGGGTGTTGAGTAGGAAGCCGTAATTCGGCATGACCGATTCCGGCACGACGTCGCGCGGGCGCACCAGATGCTGCACATGCCACTCGTTTGAATAGCGACCACCGACGCGCGCAAGGTCTGGACCCGTGCGCTTCGATCCCCACTGGAACGAATGGTCATACATAGACTCTGCTGCCAGACTGTAATGGCCATAACGCTCCACTTCATCGCGGAATGGGCGGATCATCTGGCTGTGGCAGAGATAGCAGCCTTCACGCACATAGATGTCGCGGCCTGCCAGTTCCAGTGGTGAATAGGGACGCATCCCTTCCACCTTCTCGATGGTATTTTCGAGATAGAACAGCGGTGCGATTTCCACGATGCCGCCCACAGTTACGACGGCCAGCGAGGCAATCAGCAACAGCGTTGCGTTTTTCTCCAGTTTGGAGTGGTTTTTCAGAAAAGACATCAATCACACTCCTTATTTCGCTGGCTGCATGGTTGCGTCAACCACAGGCTGCACACCGCCCATAGGGGCTTCTTTGCGCAGATTTCCGCGAATGGTCTGATAGACGTTCCAGGCCATAACCAGTCCACCGCAGAGATAGAGAACGCCGCCCATTGTACGAATGACGTAGTAAGGGAACATGGCAGCAACGGTTTCGACGAACGAGTAAACGAGGAAGCCCTGGCTATCATATTCGCGCCACATCAAACCCTGCTGGATACCGGAAACCCACATAGCAGAGGCGTAGAGCACGATGCCGAGTGTGGCGAGCCAGAAGTGCCAGTTGACCATACGGATCGAATAGAGGCGTTCACGATTCCACAGCTTTGGCGTCAGGTAGTAGACCGCAGCAAAGGTGATCATGCCGTTCCAGCCAAGCGCACCCGCATGAACGTGACCAATCGTCCAGTCGGTGTAGTGCGACAGCGAGTTCACAGCCTTGATCGACAGCATCGGACCTTCAAAGGTTGCCATGCCGTAGAAGGCGATCGCTGCAACCATCAGACGGATGATCGGATCAGTACGGACCTTGTCCCATGCACCCGAAAGCGTCATCAGACCGTTGATCATACCGCCCCATGACGGCATCCAGAGCATGATCGAGAACACCATGCCGAGCGTCTGCGCCCAATCGGGAACAGCGGTGTAATGCAGATGGTGCGGGCCAGCCCAGATGTAGAGGAAGATAATCGACCAGAAGTGCACGATCGACAAACGATAAGAATAGATTGGACGGTTCGCCTGCTTCGGCACGAAGTAGTACATCATGGCGAGGAACGGCACGGTCAGGAAGAACGCCACCGCGTTATGGCCATACCACCATTGGGTAACTGCATCCTGTACACCTGCGAAAGCCGAATAGCTCTTCACGCCAAGGAAGGAGACCGGAATCGCCAGATTGTTGACGATGTGCAACATGGCGATGGTGATAATGAACGACAGGTAGAACCAGTTTGCCACATAGATATGTGGCTCTTTGCGTCGCAGGATGGTGCCGAGGAAGACGACGAGATAGACGACCCAAACGATGGTGAGCCAGACATCGACATACCATTCCGGTTCAGCATATTCGCGCGATTGCGTGATGCCGAGCAGATAGCCGGTTGCTGCCATCACGATGAAAAGCTGATAGCCCCAGAAAACGAACCAGGCCAGATCGCCACCGATGAGGCGCGCGCGACAGGTGCGCTGCACGACATAGAACGACGAGGCGATCAGGATGTTGCCGCCAAAGGCAAAGATCACTGCCGATGTATGCAGCGGACGCAGGCGGCCAAAGTTGAAATAGGGTTGCAGATTGAGATCCGGGAAGGCGAGCTGTGCTGCGATAAGCACGCCGACGAGAAAGCCGGCCACGCCCCAAAACACGGTTGCGATGACGCCATAACGGATCGGCCCATCCATATAGGTGGACTGATCGACTTTCTTTGGCGTCAGGCCGTAATCGGCATTACGCATCAAAAGAATGGTGAAGATGGCAAGTGTTGCGAACAGAATCCACATGTGGATTCTAAACAGCTCATCATGAGAAAATCCGGCCAGAAGCACAGCAAAAAGTGCTCCCAGACCAGACAGGACTGTTCCAGCGGCGTAGTTCATGTAATCCCCTCGCAGCGCAAGTCAGAAGCTGCCCAAGTGTCCAAGTGACGACAGCTATAGCGATAGCCCTTCTATCGGCATTCCACGGTTGCGTGTCATTGATCTAAATCAAATAGCACTTGATTGGGATGCGACGAATTGGGCGTTTCGAGAGGAATAGCTTTTTTAGCGTGAGAAATAGCTATTTGATTCGATTAAAATTTTTGATTTCGGATTATTGTGCTGGGATAATCAGTGAAGCGCGCAAGCCGCCTTCGGGGCGATTGTGAAGCTGCATTTTTCCGCCCATACGGGCTGTTGCCATTTTCACAATAGCCAGCCCCAGACCGCTGCCATTCTCACTTCTGTTCGAGCCGCGATAAAAGCGTTCGGTCACATGTGCCATGTCTTCAGGCGCAATACCGGGACCATCATCCTCGACAGTGAGCACAAGCTTGTCGTCATCCCGCTGAAGGTTGCATCGCACAGACCCGCCTTCCGGTGAGTGGTTGACGGCGTTTTCAATCAGATTGCGCATGGCAAGCGTGAAGAGATGCGGATATTCCATTGTCACAAGCGGAAGATTATTGGGAAGCTCAATCGTCACGTTGCGATTTGCCGCAAGCATACGCATGTCGGTCGAGATAGAAACCAGCAACTGACAGGCGGGTTCGGGCGTGGGCCTCACCATCTCGTCACCTGTTTCCAGGGCCGCAAGGTCAAGCAGCTGGCTGACGAGGCGGCTCGTGCGATCAACACCTGACGCAATCTGGCGGATTGCCTTGAGACGCATGGTGTCATCTTTGGCACTCTCTGCAATCTGCGCCTGTGTCTTGAGGCCCGCCAGTGGAGTTTTGAGTTCATGCGCGGCAAAAATTGCAAAATTGCGCTCGCGTTCGCGCGCCTCTTCCACGCGATGGAAAAGATCGTTCAAAGCGGACACTGCGGGTGCGATTTCGGAAGGCAGCTTCTCTTCTGGCAGAGGATGCAAATCGCGCGCGTCGCGCTTCGACAACGTGCTGGCAAGACGGCTTAACGGATTAAGTCCGCGTCGCACGCACAGCCAGATCAGGATGGCAAGAATGGGCAGCAAGAGGAGGGCAGGCAGAACAACACCGGCTACCACATTTTGCACGAGGCGCTCTCGGACCGAGAGGCTATCGGCGACCATAACACGCAAACCAAGCTGCGTGTTTTCCACGGCAAAAACCCGCCAACGGTCGCCTGCAACAACCGTATCCGAAAATCCGTTCGCCACGTTGGTCAGGCGGGCGCCGGGCGCACTTTCCGAGCGGCCAACCAGCCTTCCATCGATAGCCCATATCTGGCAGAAAAGCTGACGGTCATAGAGCGGAAAATCGGGCAAGGGCTTGAGCGAAAGTTGTCCGCCATTTCCATCGGGCGCGACTTCAACACGCCGCTCGGTCAGCAGCGAATTAACCATGCGGGCTGCTTCCATGAGGCGCGCATCCAGTACTTTTTCAAGCCTTGCTTCCGTGCTCACATGAATCCAGATAACCGCAAACACCCAGACGAGAAAGGTGATCCCGATCAATATGCCCGTCAGACGGCTGCGGATGGAATTCATGTTTGTGCTCCCGCGAGCCTGTAGCCAACGCCGCGCACCGTTTCGATGAAGGCTGAACCGAGCTTCGAGCGCAAGTGATGAATATGCACTTCGACCGCATTGCTCTCCACCTCTTCCTGCCAGCCATAAAGTGCTTCCTCAAGCGATGACTTGGAAACGGTTGCGGTTGGCCGCTCCATCAATGTGCGCAGAATAGAGAATTCGCGTCGCGTCAGGCGAAGCGGTTCACCGTTGAATTGCACTGACATTTCCGCCGGGTCAAGTTCAACGCCCTGCCATTCAAGCGTGGCACTGGCACGACCCGCGCCGCGCCGGGCAATGGCGCGCACGCGCGCTGCAAGCTCATGAAGATCAAACGGCTTGCCGACATAATCGTCCGCACCCGCATCAAGCCCTGCAATGCGTTCCGGCACCTGATCGCGGGCGGTTAGCAACAGCACCGGCGTTTGATCCCGTGCCTGCCGCATCGACTTCAACACATCAAGGCCGGAACCGTCTGGCAGCATGAGATCGAGCACAATTGCGTTATAGTTCTGCGTTGCAAGGGCTGCTTCGGCGTCGCCGCAGCTTGCAACGGCATCCACGGTGAAGCCGGCCAATCCCAGCCCCACGGTAAGGCCGTCGAGCAGGAGTGCATCGTCTTCAACCACCAGAATACGCATAGTCGTCCCTGTTTCAGTGTTGACTGATTTTGAGCCAGCTTTCGCTTCGCCAGCTTAAGGTTGCCTTAAGGTGACGCGATCATTGGCTTTTTATAATCTACTTGTTCATTTAAATAAAATTTCAGCTTATGAAGGCCGGCATGTTTTGGGGACAGCGATATTGGGGTTTGAGAAATTGAATTTATGCACTGCGAAGCTAAGAACGTGCCTGTCATACGCGCGAATGATCCTGGTCGGCTTTTTACCACTGGCTCTTGCGGCGTGCACAAGCGTCCCCACAGACAGGCCGATTCCCGTCACCATGCCGCAACCCGTGGCCCTCGCGCCTGAGCCGGTGCGTGCTGCGCCTGTCGTTGAGCCTGAGATACAGACGGCGAAAAGCGAATATGAAGTCATGTATGGCGCGGTCACCGATCGTGGAAATCATATTGCGGCACTTGATCTGAGCAAAATAGCGCAAAGAAATCTTCGTAAGCAGGTCGACTATCAGACCACGCATCCGGTTGGCACGATTATCGTCGATCCCTATAAGCGCTATCTCTATCTGGTGCAGCCGGACGGCAAGGCCATGCGCTATTCCGTTGGCGTCGGGCGTGCCGGAATGACATTCAGCGGTGACGCAGAGGTCGCCTATAAGGCTCAATGGCCGCGCTGGACGCCAACGCAGAACATGATCAAGCGTAACCCCGAACATTATGCAAAACATGCCCAGGGTCTGGAAGGCGGTATCCGCAATCCGCTCGGTGCACGCGCACTTTATCTTTATCGTGATGGCAAGGATACGCTTTACCGTATCCACGGCACCAACGAGCCATGGTCAATTGGCAAGGCGGCCTCGTCTGGCTGTATCCGTCTCTTCAATCAGGATATTATCGATCTTCACAAACGGGTTTCCAACGGAAGCCGTGTTGTTGTTCTCAACAAGGCTCAATCGTCTCAGGGAGAAAGCTGATGATAAATCGCCGCCAGATGCTTGCTGCAACGGCAGCAGGAGCCGCGACGATTGCCATTTCTGGTGGCGGAAGTTTTGCGCAAAGCATGCCGAGCGTGGCCGATGTGCTTTATGACAAAGATATCCCGGTGCTCGGCAATCCTCATGGCGATGTCACCATTGTCGAATATTTCGACTACCAGTGCCCTTACTGCAAGCGAGGACATGCTGAACTGATGCGCGTTGTTGAAAACGATGGCAAAGTGCGGCTGGTGCTTAAAGACTGGATTATCTTTGGCGATAATTCTGCCTATCCGGCACGGCTGGTTCTGGCAGCAGAAAAATCCGGCGCCTATGTCAAGGCAATGGAAGCCATGATGCAAACGACAGGGCGTTTGAGCAAAGATCAGACGGACGAGGCTCTTAGAAAGGCCGGTCTTGATCCGAAAAAACTTGAAGCGCAATATCAGGCAGATGCCGTAAGGATTGATGCTATCCTTGAGCGCAACATGGAGCAGGGCGAGGCGTTTAATTTCGGTGGCACGCCGTCTTTTGTGATCGGCACCAGACTCTATGGCGGCGTGATGAAAAAGCAGGGCCTGATCGATGCAATTGCACAGGCTCGTAGGGGCTGATGAATTTGAAAGTAAGCAGCGGAGTGTTGTCAGTCTTGTAAGGCTTTAGATTTCCTTCATAGTAAGAAGGATCAATGGACATGAACCTGATGACATGCACGCCAACGCTCAACGATGACACGGATGAAAGCCGCTGGCACAAAGTTCTCACACGCGACAAAGCTGCGGATGGCGAGTTTTTTTATGGCGTACGCACGACGGGCGTTTATTGTCGCCCGTCTTGCCCTTCACGGCGTGGAAAACGTGAAAACGTTCAGTTTTTTGACATGGCAGAGGCCGCGGAACGCGCAGGATTTCGTCCCTGCATACGGTGTAAACCCAATCTGCCAGCAACGCTTGATGCACAGAACAATGCCCGTCATGCTGATATGATTGCAGCCGCATGTCACTATATCGATATTGCGGAAGAAATACCGGACCTTGACGAAATAGCGCGCGCAGTTGGTGCCAGTGCATCACATTTTCACCGTCTTTTCAAAGCCTTCACCGGACTGACGCCCAAAGAATATGTGGATGCGCAGCGCGGGCGAAAAATCCGTTCAGCCCTTGAAGCGCCGCAAGCAAGCGTGACAGCCGCCATTTATGAAGCTGGATATAATTCATCAAGCCGCTTCTATGAAGCATCGGACAAGGTTCTGGGAATGAAGCCAAAGACCTATAAATCCGGTGGGCAGAATGAGACAATCCGCTTTGCTGTCGGTCAGTCTTCGCTGGGGGCGGTTCTTGCTGCGGAAAGTGCGAAGGGTGTTTGTGCCATTCTGATGGGAGATGAGCCGGAGGCGCTGATCAGCAATCTCGAAGACCGGTTCCCGAAAGCCGAGCTTATCGGAGGGGACCGGGATTTTGAGGATCATGTTGCGCAAATTATCGGGTTCGTTGAAGACCCTCGTATTGGGCTTGATTTGCCACTGGATTTGCGTGGCACTGTTTTTCAGGAACGGGTTTGGCAGGCATTGCTGCAAATCCCGTTTGGTAAAACAGTGAGCTACACCGAACTTGCGCAAATGATCGGCGCGCCAAAATCAATCCGTGCCGTGGCGCAGGCATGTGGCGCCAACAAGATTGCTGTTGCGGTTCCCTGTCATCGGGTTGTGCGCAATGATGGTGGATTGTCCGGCTATCGCTGGGGTGTGGAACGCAAGCGCGATCTGCTTGAAAGAGAGCGCCAGCCTTCAAACATTGAGGGTTGCAACCCCGCTGCGGATAGCTTTTGATCGGATAAAACTTGAAGGATTCGGACATGAGCGTCACGATTTACGGCATCAAAAACTGCGACACCATGAAGAAGGCGCGCACATGGCTTGAAGATCATGGCATTGACTATGCTTTTCACGATTACAAGAAAGACGGCCTTGATGGTGCAACGCTGGACCGTTTCCTGAAAGACATCGAATGGGAAAAGTTGCTCAATCGTGCGGGCACCACGTTCCGTAAGCTGCCCGAAGAACAGCGCCACAATGTCGATGCTGCCAAGGCGCGTGAACTCATGCTGGCACAACCCTCTATGGTCAAGCGCCCGGTGCTTGAGAGGAATGGCGCGCTGACTGTCGGGTTCAAACCGGATCAGTATGAGGCGTTCTTCAAGGCTTGAGTACCGCAAAACCTGTCATAAATAGTATCTCCAGCGTGACGGATAAGTTGGCAGGTTAATAAATGCGTCAGCGAATAGAGAAGATTTTTCAGCAATGGTCAGTGAGTTGGCGTGATGCGCTGATTGCCTCTGTTGGTGGCGCAGTCGCATGGCTGATCTGTCAGTGGATGCTGGGGCAGCCGCGCCCTCTCTTCGCGATGGTGACAGCCGTTATCTGTCTTGCGCCCAATCTGCCCAATCATGGCAAACAGGCGATTGGCGTGATCGCAGGTGTGACGACTGGCGTGCTGGTGGGCGAGTTTTCTCTGCTTCTGCCCCATACGATTCCGGTCCTGCATATGAGTGTTGTCACCTGCATCGCCATGGTGATTGCAACGACCTTCGGTCTTGCGCCGGCTATCGCCATTCAATCGGGCGTTTCTGCTATTCTTGTCCTGGCAATGGGGCCGCAGGTCGCGGGAATGACACGGCTTATTGATGTTCTGGTGGGCGCGGGTGTCGGGCTTTTGTTCAGTCAGATATTGTTGACACCCGATCCGGTGCGCCTGATCGACAGAGCCGTGCGGGGACTTGTCGATAATATCCTGAAAGGTCTCAAAAAGTCGGCAATTGCGTTGGAAACACAAGATGTTATCCACGCACAGAGCGCAATCAACCAGTTTACACAGGCGCAACGCGCAGTCAACGCGCTGGGGGATGGCATAGCGCTCGCCCGGTCAAACGCGCGCTGGTCTTTGCGCGGTCGGCTGGTTGCGCGCGAGATCAGTGAAATGGCAGGCCGCTATGATCGCCGCGGCATCCGCCTTTATGCAACGGCTCTGCTCTTTGGAGAGGCCGTCGGTAATGCGCTTCGTAAGAAGGAAGCGTCGCCGCCCGAATGGATTTCACAATCGCTTCAATCGGTCATCCATAATTGTAATCTGGGCGAGGGCGACGCGCCTGAACGCCTTTCACCCGTGCCGCAGGATATTGATTTCAGTTGGCGGGATGCGGCTTTCCGGCTGCAATCAATGAACGAGACATTGCTGCATTTTCTTCATTCAGGCCAGCCAGACAGCGTGCCAACGCGCCCCCCAAAAAACAGACCGGATATACAGGCCGGTTAGGCTGCTTTTGCGGGATGCCGAAAAATTGAACTCAATTCGAGTGATTGTCTCAATCAGAAAAATTCAGTTGTGCACGATTACCCAAAGCGTATTTTCAGCGCTATGAATCAAGCACTCTCCCAGACAAATTCGCATCGTATTGCTCTTCGTTACGCTTTTGGCGGCTTTTTCGCCATGATTGCGGCAATGGGGATCGGCCGCTTTATTTACACGCCGATCCTGCCCGGCATGATGGTGGATGTGGGTTTTAATGCCGCAGATGCAGGCTTTATCGCTTCCGCCAACTATGTTGGGTATCTGTTGGGAGCAATGGTTGCGGGCTATGGCTGGTCAGCGGGGATTGAACGCAAAAGCGTCATTGCCGGTTTGATCATCAGTGCGGTTCTCTGTGCCGCGATGGCATTTTTTGATGGCGTTTGGCCGTTTTCGATCATTCGTTTTGCAGCAGGCTTTATCAGCGCCGTGACGATGATTCTTGGCACGACAATCGTGCTTAGCCATATAGCGATTGCCGAACGGGCAGAGCTTGGTGCGCTGCATTTTGGCGGGGTTGGCGCTGGTATTGCGCTTTCAGCGATCATGGTTGCGGGTATCCGGTTTTCGGGACTTGATTGGCGGGCCGACTGGATTGGAGCTGCCATTTTAAGTCTGGTCATGGCTGTTCTGGTGGTTGCGCTTGTGAAGGAAGGGCCAGTCGGCGGAGCCAATGGCAAGCGCGAACCGGCACTGCCAAGCAGCTTTGCTTTTAATGCGATTTCAATAGCCTATGGCATTTTTGGCTTTGGCTATGTGATCACGGCAACGTTCATCATCACAATCGTACGGGCAAATGATGGTGGCTCGTTGATGGAAGCAGCCGTGTGGGTTGTGACGGGATTATGCGCTGCACCTTCGATCTGGCTCTGGTCGCCTGCCATTCGGAAGTTTGGTCTCTTTATCGCTTTTGCGCTGACTGCGGCGATCGAAGCTCTCGGCGTGGCGGCAAGCGTGTTGCTTCCGCCACCTTTGGGGCCATTGGTTGGCGGTGCATTGCTTGGCATAACCTTTATGGCGCTAACGGCCTTCGGGCTTCAGACCGCGCGTGTGCTTGCACCGCAGTCGCCGAAGCGTGCCCTTGCAAGGATGACGGTTTGTTTCAGCATCGGACAGATTGCAGGGCCGCTGATTGCAGGCTTCATGGCGCAACGCTTTGGCTCGTTCACTGTCCCCACTCTCGTTGCAGCCTTTGCCCTCCTGATGACGGCGATCATTGCTTACGCCGCTGGGCGTGCTGCCAAGTAATGGAAAACCTTAAAAAAATTTAATTGGTAAACAGTTTTGGATCGGTGCCTTATGCAGCCAACATACTTGTTGGACCTATTGCAATGTTCGTATCCTTTTTCCCGCGTCCTAAGCTGTTCTTCTCATCCGTGCTCGTTTGGACACTGCTTGCCATTATTGGCTGGTATGAAGGTGGTGCGGCACTCGGAGGTTTAATCGGTTTGCCACCGGCGGCAGCTGATGTTGCACCCATCATTGGCGCAAGCCTCTTCTGGTCTGCGCCTTTCCTTTGGTTTTATATCTATTTTGCTGTCGCCGTGTTCGCATTCTATGCGGTCTGGTCATGGTTTGCGCCGCATCCATGGCAGCGATGGTCTGTGCTCGGTTCGGCTTTGATTCTGTTTGCGACCTATTTCAGTGTGCAGGTCAGCGTTGCGGTCAACGCATGGTATGGCCCGTTTTATGATATGGTGCAGAAGGCGCTGGGAACGCCCGGCTCGGTGCAGGCAGTTGATTTTTACTGGAGTATGGTGGACTTCGCAGGCATCGCCTTTGTTGGTGTCACCATTGGCGTGCTGAGCGCGTTTTTCACCAGCCATTATATCTTCCGCTGGCGCACGGCGATGAACGATTTCTATATGAGCCACTGGCCGAAACTGCGCTCGGTCGAAGGGGCTGCGCAGCGTGTTCAGGAAGATACAATGCGCTTTTCTACGACCGTTGAACAGCTGGGCGTCAATCTGATCAAGGCGATCATGACGCTGATCGCGTTTCTTCCGGTGTTGTTTTCGTTTTCTGACAGGGTGAGCGAGTTGCCAATCATCGGGCTGGTGCCGCATGCGCTGGTATGGGCGGCAATTGTCTGGGCGCTGTTTGGCACCGGCTTTCTGGCGCTGGTCGGCATCAAACTGCCGGGGCTGGAATTCAACAATCAGCGCGTGGAAGCGGCCTATCGTAAGGAGTTGGTCTATGGTGAAGATCATGCGCATCGTGCCGAGCCGCTTACGATGGGAGAACTGTTCTCCAATGTCCGCCAGAATTATTTTCGGCTCTACTTTCACTACGTCTATTTCAACGTTGCCCGTATCTTTTATTTGCAGGCTGACAGTATTTTTCCGACACTTATTCTGGTGCCATCAATTGTTGCGGGCAAGCTGACGCTTGGCCTGATGAACCAGATACTCAATGTGTTTGATCAGGTGCGTGGGTCGTTCCAGTATCTCGTTAATTCATGGACGACCATTATCGAACTTCTTTCGATCTATAAGCGTCTGCGTGGCTTTGAAGCGGTGATTTATGAGGAGCCATTGCCGGTGCTGGATCAGGAAAATCTCGGCCTGATGTCATAATCTTTACGATCTTCTCTGCGCGGCGCTGTCGCCCGGAGCGATGATTGTGTTGAGATAATCATTATATGTCGTGCATTTCACATCAGGCTTGTTGCAGACCTCGGATACGAGACGTTCCATGGCGCGCCAGTAAGCCCCGTCATTCATTAGCACAAAGTGAAAGCCAAGCTGTAAGGGAATGCGCTCACCATTATACTGTTTGTCGAAGGCCGTGCGGAAAGCTTTATAGGCACGTTCTTCAAACACAGCTGCCTGGGCGGGCGCTTCCTTGCCTTTGGAGTGGCGGACATAAAGATTGTAATCCATACCCACGATAAGCCGCTGCGATGGGCCTTCAGGAATAAGCGGCAGACCGAAAGACGCAAACTGCCCAGTGATCTGTGGCAGTTCCGGTCCACGCGTGATCGATGATGCTTGATAGCGGAAGCCATTGGCTTTCAATGCATCCTGTACGGGCTTTGATGCCGCAAGATACGGCGCGCGGAAGCCGTTTATGCCGTGGCGCGCCAGTTCTTGCCAGCCCTCGGGCTCGCCGTCGATACCGTTATTCTTATAAGCATCGGCAGTGATGCGGCGGAATTCTTTGATTTCCCTGTCCCAGTCGGCCGTGGACCAGTTGGTGCCATCAAAATGGCCGCAGCCATGGCTGGCAATTTCGTTCCCTTCCAGGTGCGCCTGCCAGATATTATCAAGGCGCGTCACAACTTCATCATGGCTCAAAGCAAAGCCGACATTGGATGCACCGGCACGTTTTTGCGGCGGTTGATAATCGCGGCGGTTTTTCTTTTCCATCAAAAAGACGCAGGACAGGAAATAAGTGAAATGCGCATTGTTGTTTTTCGCCAGTTCGCGTGAACGGGTCCAAAGCTTGTTGTCATGCGCGCCGTCAAAAGAGATCAGCACATATTGCGGCTTAGAGGTTTCTGCCTGAGCCGGATTTGTGACAAAAGCAAAAGTGGCCGTGACAGCAAGGACAGAAGAAAGAATACGCATAAGAGTGTGAACGCCACTTTGGGGGAAAGGTTGCTTCCTACGTGTTGAATAAGGCGAAGCTCGGACACAAATACAGATTGTTCGGGTAAGGTGCAGCTTATTTCGCTGACGGGTCTTACATATGGCGCGAATTCCGACTAAAAGCGCCTGAACATAGAAATTAAGATCAACAGTTTTCAGAGCGTGGCTTTATGCGCATAGCGCTCAAGTAAAAAATGGCAGGTCCATGGCAGACGACAGTTTCATTCGCGAGGTAAACGAAGAGCTCCGTTCGGAACGGGCGAAGCAGGTTTGGAAAAACTTTGGCCCTCTTCTAATTGGCGCGGCGATTGCGATTGTAATCGGTACAGCCGGCTGGGTCGGTTATAAGCACTGGACTGAGAGCAAGGCATCTGCCTCTGGCGATAAGTTTCTGGCGGCTCTCGATCTCGCCGCTTCCGGCAAGAACGAAGAAGCCATCGCCGCACTCGATGATCTTGAAAAGACAGGCTATGGCTCTTATCCGGTACTGGCGCGTTTGCGTGCTGCCTCTGTGCTGGCGGAGAAGGGTGATGTGCCAGCGGCTGTTACGGCTTTTGATGCGGTTGCAGCGGATAATGCAGTTCCCGCGCCGATGCGCGACATAGCGCGCATTCGTGCAGCCTATCTGCTGGTGGATTCTGGTTCTTATGATGATGTCGCAAAGCGCGTTGAAACGCTTTCGGCAGACGGCAATCCAATGCGTTCGAGTGCGCGTGAGACCCTTGGTCTGGCAGCATGGAAAGCGGAGCGTTTCGACGATGCCGCAAAACTTTACCAGCAGATTGCCAATGACACACTGGCTCCGGCGAACATCCGCCAGCGCGCCAATACAATGCTTGATCTCATGCGCGGCGCTGGCATTAAAATGCCAGAAGCTCAGGGCTGAGCTAAACCAATTTCGGAGTAATACGAACCTATGGGTTTCACTCTCGCCATTGTCGGGCGTCCCAATGTCGGCAAGTCCACCCTGTTTAATCGCCTCGTCGGCCGCAAGCTGGCGCTGGTTGATGACTTGCCGGGTGTCACGCGCGACCGGCGTATTCATGATGCCAAGCTTTATGATTTGAAGTTTCAGGTCATTGATACGGCTGGTCTTGAAGATGCTGCCAATGACAGTCTGGAAGCGCGCATGCGTGCCCAGACGGAGGCTGCCATTCAGGAAGCTGACGCCATTCTTTTCGTCATTGACGCGAAAGCCGGGCTGACGCCAGCCGATAGCACTTTTGCCGAACTGGTCCGCCGTTCCGGCAGGCCTGTTGTGCTGGTCGCAAACAAGGCGGAAGCGAGGGGCGCGCAAACTGGCCTCTATGATGCTTTCCAGCTTGGCCTTGGGGAACCATGTCCTGTTTCTGCTGAACATGGTCAGGGCATGCCCGATTTGCGTGACGCAATTGTCGCGCTTCTGGGCGAAGAGCGTGCATTTGCCGATCAACGTGCAGAAGAAGCTGCGGAAGAGGCTTTCACGCCGGCTGCCGTTGGTGAGTTGATTGGCGATGATATTGAAGACCCGGATGAGGAAATCATCCCGGATTATGATGCCACCAAGCCGTTGCGCATTGCCATTGTTGGACGTCCGAATGCGGGTAAGTCCACGATGATCAACACAATGCTTGGCGAAGATCGTCTGCTGACAGGGCCTGAAGCCGGTATCACGCGCGATTCGATCTCGGTCGAGTGGGAATGGCGCGGACGCAATATCAAGCTTTACGATACGGCTGGTCTCCGTCGTAAATCGCGCGTGCAGGAAAAGCTTGAGAAGCTTTCGGTTGCCGATGGTCTTCGTGCGATCCGCTTTGCGGAAGTGGTGATTATCGTGCTTGATGCGACGATCCCTTTTGAAAAGCAGGATTTGCAGATCGTCGATCTGATCATCCGCGAAGGCCGTGCGCCGGTTATTGCGTTCAACAAATGGGATCTGATCGAAGATCGCCAGATGGTTCTGGAAGATCTTTACGAAAAGACGGCGCGGCTTCTGCCACAGGTGCGTGGCCTTCGTGCTGTGCCGATATCCGGTGAGCGCGGGCAGGGGCTGGACAAGCTCATGGAGAATGTCGTCAAGACCCATGAAATCTGGAACCGCCGCATTTCGACGGGTCGTCTGAACCGTTGGCTTGAAGGCGTTATTGCACACCAGCCACCGCCGGCAGTTTCTGGCCGTCGCCTCAAAGTCAAATACATGACGCAGATCAAGACCCGCCCACCGGGCTTCGTGGTCTCCTGTTCACGCCCTGATGCGATGCCGCAATCTTATGTGCGTTATCTCATCAATGGCCTGCGTGAGACATTTGATATGCCGGGCGTGCCGATCCGTCTGTCGCTCAAGACGTCGGACAATCCGTTTGCGGGTCGCGCAAAAAAGAAGAGATAAATGAAAGCCCGGTTGTGAAGCCGGGCTTTCTTTTTGCGGGAAACGCGTCCTCAGAGCATTTAAAGTTCTAGCCGAAAACGCCGCCCTCATCAGCGTCGACAGTAATCGACAATGTGACATGGCGTGGGCGCGTGAGCGCAAAGAGCACAGATTCAACGATATCGCGGCTTGTGGCTGCTTGCCCCTTTTTTCGATGGGCGGAGGCTTCCCAGTTGTCCTCCAGGGGCGACGCGTCTTCGAGGTAGGGCGGGTGCACGATGATGGAACGCACTGGCGTTCCGGCAAGCTTTTGCCGTAGGCCGTCTGCCAGTGCAGCCTGTGCGCGCTTTGCAGCATAGAACGGCACCGAAACTGTTTGTAAGGGCGCATTTGGCAGGCCACTGATCGAACCGATGGTCACAATATCCGGGCGCGATGACGCGTTGAGAAGGGGCAGCATCCCTTGCGTGAACATAAAGGTTCCGGTTACCGCGGCATTGATGACGCCCGAAACTTCCTCAATGGAATATTCGTCCTCTCTGTCTTCCAGCCACATAGCGCCATTGTTGATAAGAATATCGATAGAACTGTGGTCCGCTTTGATTGTTTCCATAGCGGCAGCCACGCTTGTCATGTCTGCAAGATCGACCTGCACTGTTTGCACCTTGCACCCCGTATGTGCCGCAATCTTATGGGCCGTCTCTTCAAGTGCCTTCAGGTTGCGACCGCACAGCACGAGATCGCACCCGGCTTCGGCGAGGGAAAAAGCAAGAGCAGCACCCAAACCACGTGCGGCACCTGTTAAAACGGCAGTCGTTCCGTCTAAGCGGGACATGTGTGCTCCTTCGGTTCATTCATTGTGATTGTCTCTTATTCGTCTTTGGTGACTTGAGAAACTCTTATCTGTCTGCTACTTCGCCGCCTCCTGAAAATCCCCACCATTAGAGGCAGATTATGACGACCGTTAGCCAGAGCCAGTTTGACGGCGTTACACTGGGCATCGATTTCGGTACAACGAACACTGTTCTGTCTCTGGCCTCGCCAGATGGTAGGACGGCTGTGCTGAGTGTGCCAAAGGATGGCGTCGACATGGCCGGCTACCGCTCGATTCTCTGTTTCTGGCAGGATCGGGAAACTGGTGAGCGCACCTGCGAAAGCGGGGCATGGGCGATGGATGCCTTTGTGAATGCACCGCATTCAACGCGTATGCTGCAATCATTCAAGACGTTTGCGGCTCAAAAATCCTTCACCGATACGCCGGTCTTCGGCAAGCGTTTCAAGTTTGAAGATATTTTAGAGACGTTTCTTCAATCCGTTGCAGCACGCCTTGGTGATCGCCTGCCTCCAAAGGGCAATCGTGTCATTATTGGCCGTCCGGTCATTTTTGCCGGAGTATCGCCGGACGAAGACCTGGCCATGCAGCGTTATGAAAAAGCGTTCCGTGCTTTTGGCTTCGCCGACATTCACTATGTTTATGAGCCTGTGGCGGCGGCTTATTTTTATGCACAGGAACTCAAAACCCAATCCACTGTTCTGGTCGCTGACTTTGGTGGTGGTACGAGCGATTTTTCCATCGTGCGTTTTGACGTGGGTGCGAATGGTTTGAGTTTCACGCCACTGAGCCAGACAGGTCTTGGCATTGCGGGCGACACATTTGATTATCGCATCATAGACAATGCGGTGTCGCCGCTCCTTGGCAAAAATGGCGAGTATAAATCTTTTGGCAAGCGCCTGCCGATACCGCGGCATTATTATGCAAATTTCGCGCGCTGGAACACATTGTTTCTGATGAATTCGCCCGCAACTATTCGCGCACTGACCGATCTTGCCAAGAATGCAGTTGATCCTGAGCCGCTTGAACATTTCATCCATCTGATCGAAAACGACTACGGTTATGAAATTTATCGGGCCGTCTCAAATCTCAAGGTTCGCCTGTCGTCGGAAAAAGTATCCGAACTGCATTTCAAGGCCGATGATTTTGAAATTCGTTCCGCTATCACGCGCGATGATTTCGATAGTTGGATTGCCAGCGATGTGGCTAATATCGAGCAATCCGTTGAGCAGGCCGTGGAAAATGCCGGGCTGACGTTTGATGGCATCGACCGTGTGTTTCTGACGGGCGGCACTTCCTTCGTGCCGGCCATTCGCACGGCCTTCGAGCGGCGCTTCCCCGATGCAATGGTTACAAGTTCGAATCAGTTTGATTCGATTGCCAATGGTCTGGCATTGATTGGCCAGAGTGACGACATTCAACGCTGGGCGGTTAAGCCGAATTAAAGCGGGTTGGTTGTGCCTGCGCATTTTAAATTCATTTTTTACGCCGAATAGATCGCGAAGGGAGAAGCTTGCGCTCATTTGTTGTTTAGAGGTTCAAAAAAGCAAATGAAAACAAGCAAGCGGCGCCTGGTGTTAATTCAAAATTAATCAATATTTTCAAAGGGTAAACGAAAATCTGTTAACCATCCATCAAGGTTAATGCTCCATTATTCGCTATAGTTAAGTAATTGTTGCGAGTGGAGTTTGCGGTGCGTTTTGGTTCCATACGAGCGCTGTTTGGCCGGTCGAAGGCCGTTGCCGAGCCGGTATGGCACTATCCGGTGACGGGCTATTGCCCGGAGGATGGTCGCTATTACGCCGTGCGTGCCAAGCCACGTCAGGTCGTGCGCAAACCACACCGTATGGTGCCGCTCGTTCTGGCCGCAATCACCTATCTTTTCAATTCCAATGCAATTGCCTTTCAGGATATGGCAAGCCTCGTTCCGAGCGCTGATATTGCCGGTCATCGCTGGACGGCATTCGTCGCCAAAGCACCCGTTGGCTCGCTTCATCAGGCGGAAATGCCTTTCGTTGACGCAACGACTGTAACCGGCAGTATTTCCAGCGGTGGCATTGAAGTTCCGGGCATCGGTCGTGTTGCGCTTTCGGGTGGCCACAAAACCGCAAAGCTTGGCGTTGACGACCCGAACCCGGATGAAAACCGTATCAATCGCGCGGATAAAACGGACCGCATCGTTTCGGTCAAGCCGAAGGCGCCGGCGCGTGCATTTAACGCGGGCAGCATGTTTGAAAAAATCAGCATGATCACCGCGCCGCGCGAAAAGATCGATGCGCGGATGGCTTTCTCCAAGTCCAGCATAGAAGGGAAGGAGGTTGAGATTGCGATGGCGTTCCACGCGATCAAACCGCCCAAGCCCAAAAGTGACATTCCTGTTCAATTGGCAAAGCTTATAAACAACGATCAGCCCGACGTTCTCGCGTTGGGCTACGCGCCGTCTAAGCCGGATTATGGCAAAACCTCTCCATTTGAGAGCATTTTGACGCCAGAGGCCGATGCAGGCCGGTTTGTGCCTCCAATCAGCAGTCAGGATCATGCTTGGGCCGCAACGCCTTTACCCGCCGAGTCGTTTGGAGCAAAAGAACAGAAATGTCTTGCAGAGGCCGTTTATTACGAAGCGCGCGGCGAAACGGTCAAGGGGCAGGTGGCTGTCGCGCAGGTTGTGCTTAATCGGGTGCGCAATCCCGCCTATCCAGGAACCATCTGCGGCGTTGTTTATCAAAATCGCAACTGGTTGAATGCCTGTCAGTTTTCGTTTGCCTGCGACGGCCAGAAACATCGTGTAACCGAAATGCCGCAATGGCGCATGGCGCAGCAGGTTGCCAAAACGGTGACTGCAGGCCGCATCTGGTTGCCGGATGTTGGCTCTTCCACGCATTATCATGCAACCTATGTCAGCCCTTTCTGGGCGCCAACCATGAAGAAAATGACCAAGATCGGACTTCATGTGTTTTACCGGACCTATGGCGGCGGTTGGAGCTGATACAGCCCGTCATGGAAAATCACTTTCGCACACATTTATTTGTTTCGTATGCCGGTCGAAACAGGTGCAGATTGGTGAATCTCTCTGCTGACCGACGCCCAATTTGATTCCAATTTTTGGGCCGAATGGCTGTGTGATTTTTGCCTTTGGGTGGAAAATGAGTCGCACCAGGGGCTAAATTATTGTATTTCCAAGAGAAAAAACCTTTTGAAGCAACTGCTTCACTGCCTTGACTAGCGGGCGGTGTGTCAATATGTTGCGCGCAACTTGGAAATGGGCTTTCAACGCCCGCGTTTCTTGCAAAAAGGAGCTGCCAATGACGAGCGGCACTGAACCGGGAAAAGCACCCGGCGAAGGCAAGAATGCAGGCGGGAAAACTGTTTCCGGGGGGCTGGATCAGCGTTTGAATCGCCTTGAAGCCGAATTGGCCAAAAAGGGTATGTTCAAAGCTCCGGCTTCCGAGGATGAGCGGTCGGAAACTTCCAGTTCCGTTGCGCAGGCCATGAAACTCTCCAGTGAATTTATCGCTGGTATCATAGTTGGCGCGCTGATTGGTTGGTTTGTTGATCGTTACGCAGGCACGTCGCCTTGGGGGTTGATCATCTTTCTCCTTCTAGGCTTTGGTGCAGGCACCCTCAACGTGCTCCGTTCCGCAGGTTATGTCGCCGATCAAGGCAATATTAAGTCTGACGTGGATAAGGGCAGGAAAGACTAAGTCTTAGCGGACATGACAAGAATGTTCGCGTATAGACGCTTGTGACAACGGGCCGTTGGTCCGTGACTGAAACGCCCAAGCGAACCTTTGGTTCGCCAGTGAAGTGCCTTAGGGCAGGAACGACAGACGAGGTTAAGTTGGCCAACGATCCGATTCATCAGTTCCAGGTTTCCCGATTGATTCCGATCGACGTCGGTGGATTGGACCTGTCGTTCACCAATGTTTCGGCCTTCATGGTCGCAACTGTGGTGCTCGCATCCGGTTTTCTTTATTTCACATCGTCGAGCCGTGGATTGATCCCAAGCCGCCTTCAGTCGGTTTCGGAGATGGCTTATGAATTCGTGGCGTCAAGCTTGAGAGATTCGGCCGGTTCGAAGGGTATGAAGTTCTTCCCCTTCGTTTTCTCGCTGTTCATGTTTATTCTGGTCGCAAACTTTATCGGTCTGTTTCCTTACTTTTACACGGTCACCAGCCAGATCATCGTAACATTTGCGCTGTCGCTGCTCGTTATTGGAACAGTCATCATTTACGGTTTCTACAAGCACGGCATTGGCTTCCTGAAGCTTTTCGTGCCAAGCGGCGTGCCGGGCATTATCGTGCCACTGGTTGTTGCCATTGAAATCATTTCTTTCCTTTCGCGTCCAATCAGCCTCTCGGTTCGTCTTTTCGCGAACATGCTTGCAGGCCACATCACGCTCAAGGTTTTCGCAGGCTTTGTTGTCTCGCTCAGCTCGCTCGGAGCGCTGGGTGTGGGTGGCGCTATCCTGCCTCTCATCATGACGGTCGCGATCACCGCGCTTGAGTTTCTGGTTGCGTTCCTCCAGGCTTACGTCTTCACCGTTCTCACCTGCATGTACATCAACGACGCAGTACATCCGGGTCACTAAAGCATGTTGCGGAAAAGTGGTTTACCGGCTTTCCGACAACAACATGCGTAATGAAAATATTTAAAGCGCCTCGTATTGCTATAATAAAACACGAAGCGCTTTGAGGTTCTCACCGGCGGGTTTCCGCCAGAACAGAAATCCGCACTAATTTGCAATCCAGAAGGAGCTTTAACATGGAAGCGGAAGCAGCAAAGTACATCGGCGCCGGTCTCGCCTGTTTCGGTATGGCCGGTACGGCTCTCGGCCTCGGCAACATTTTCGGTAGCTATCTCTCGGGCGCTCTGCGTAACCCATCCGCTGCTGACAGCCAGTTCGGCCGTCTCGTGTTCGGTTTCGCTGTGACGGAAGCTCTGGGCATCTTCTCGCTGCTCATCGCGCTTCTGCTCCTCTTCGCTGTTTAATCAACAGTCGCAAGAAACTGGCCTGCCGCGATCTGTATCTTGAAATGCAGCGCGGCTGGCCTTTGCATATGAAGTCTGAGTGAGCATGGTTCAATTTTTCCGGTTCTTTTGCCCGGAAATGAATATGCTGGATTGAAGGGGAAATCTGGATGTTCGTGTCCACGGCGTTTGCCCAAACCGCCACCGAATCGCAACCGGCACCAGCTGCTGGCGAGCACGGCGCAGCCGATGCTGTGCACACCGAAACCGGGGTCGCGCACGATGCCGGACACGGCAGCGGCGTATTCCCGCCGTTTGATTCTACCCATTACGCATCACAGCTTCTGTGGCTGGCGATCACTTTCGGCCTTTTCTATCTGTTCCTATCGCGCGTGGTTCTTCCACGTATCGGTGGTGTGATCGAAAACCGTCGTGACCGTATTGCACAGGATCTCGAGCAGGCCGCCCGCCTCAAGCAGGATGCTGACAACGCCATTGCTGCTTACGAGCAGGAACTGACCTCTGCCCGCGCCAAGGCTGCTTCGATTGCTGAAGCTGCCCGCGAAAAGGGCAAGGGCGAAGCGAATGCTGAACGTGCAGCTGCTGAGGCAGCCCTTGAAGGCAAGCTTGCTGAAGCGGAAGAACGTATCGCAGCAATCAAGGCGAAGGCCATGAGCGATGTCGGTACGATTGCCGAAGAAACAACGTCTGCGATTGTTGAACAGCTTTTGGGCACAAAGGCTGACAAGGCTGATGTGACCGCAGCCGTCAAAACCGCAAACGCCTGAGGAGACGAAAATGGATTCAACATTTTGGGCGCTTGTTGCGCTTATTCTCTTCATCGCATTGATTGTTTATCTGAAGGTTCCGGGTATGATCGGTCGCTCACTTGATGAGCGTGCCGAGAATATCAAGAAGGAACTCGAAGAAGCCCGCACCCTGCGCGAAGAAGCCCAGCAGCTTCTTGCTGAATACCATCGCAAGCGCAAGGAAGCGGAAAAAGAAGCAGGCGACATTGTTGCCGCTGCTGAACGCGAAGCAAAGGCTCTTCTCGAAGACGCCGAGCGTGCGACCGAAGAATATGTCGTTCGCCGCAACAAGCTTGCTGAGCAGAAGATTGCAACCGCTGAAACCGATGCAATCAATGCAGTCCGTGCTTCGGCTGTTGATCTGGCAATTGCAGCCGCTGGCAAGATCGTTGCCGACAAGGTTGATACCAAAGTTGCAGGCACCCTGTTCAAGGATGCAGTCGGTCAGGTTAAATCCAACCTGAACTAAGTTCATCTCTATTAGAGTTTTATAAGCCGCCTCAAAAGGGCGGCTTTTTTATTTGGGTTTTGGCCAAAATATGAAGCTACGCAACATTTAGAAGGGAGTGCTGCCTCGCGCAAAGCAACCCAAGTTTTTGGAGTTTCGCTCAGAGGTGTGACGCCGTACCCTGGATTTGGTTGAAATTGGGAGGCTCTTGAGAGGATAAGGGGGGCTTTGATGCAGGACGATAATCGCCGTTTGGAGCGTGGCAGAGCAAAGCTCACATCATTACATGCAGACTCAAGCTGTAGCGTCGTTGAAGCTTTAGACGACATTGCGCCGGATTTTGCCCGTTATATTTATGAATTTGCTTATGGTGACATTTACAGCAGACCGGGCCTTGTGGCGCGCGACCGCCAGATTGGCACGATAGCGGCGTTAACGGCACTTGGTCATAACTCGCAGCAGTTGAAAGCACATATTCTGGCAGGCATGAACACCGGACTGACACGGGAGGAAATCGTTGAGGTTATAATCCAAATGGCTGTCTATGCTGGTTTTCCCGCAGCGATGAATGGCCTTGCTGTCGCAAAGGAAGCCTTCAGCGAGTTTGACAAGCACTCCTGCTAGTCAAACGTTGCCGTAAAAATTCAACATACAGAACTGCATTAAATAGACGAAAAGCGGCCTTTAATTGGTGCAAAAGTATAGCGGTGAACGCCTGGTACTGGGCCAACTGCTTCGATGGCTGCGCGGTGTTTAGCTGTGCCGTAACCCGCGTGCACCTCAAAGCCATATGCAGGATGAACCGCTGCACTGCGGGCCATCATGCGATCACGCGTGACTTTCGCCACAATGGACGCTGCTGCAATTGACATTGAGCGCTGATCGCCTTTTACCAATGCAGATCCCGGACAAGACAAACCGGGCGGAATATCGCGACCATCAATCAATGCGTGATCCGGGCTGAGTGTCAGGCCCAGAAACGAGCGGCGCATGGCTTCAAGCGCTGCTTTTCGAATGTCACTTCCATCAATGCTGCGCGCACTCAGGCTTGCGACCGAAACGGTGAGTGCTTTGGCCAGAATGATTTCGTAAAGCGCATCGCGCTTTTTGGCATTCAGGCGTTTGGAGTCATCCAGCCCCTCAGGCAGGTTTTCCGGATCAAGAACAACTGCAGCAGCAACAACGGGGCCTGCGAGCGGCCCGCGGCCAGCTTCATCAATACCTGCAATATGACGAAGCCCGCGCGCTATAAGCCTTGTCTCTTCTGAGAAGTCAGGTGCAAGCGGGATGTCAAAGAGGAGCGGAGAATCAGAACTCAAGCGTTTCATTTGGCGGCAATGCTCGCATTGCTTCTGATTCTCCGCAAGGTCCCTGCCGAGGATAGTGGCGTAAAAGCAGGGGCCTTCCGTCCGAAAAAATCAGACGGAGATTAAATACACAACTGACAACTCTGACATGCGTGAAGCGAACAATAGGCTCGCAGCGCCTTGCTTTTGTGGATAACGGATCCCCACACGCGCTGCGGCTCAAAAAAGAGAAAGCTGTTTGCCGCCTTTTTCGACAGGCTCGAACAGATCTGTCCGCAGCGCAACGCGCTTTGAATTGTAGCCGAGCTTGCGCGCAGCAATTTCAAAACGGCGCCCAATCTGCCAGGCATAGGGGCCTGTGCCGCGCATCCGCTTGCCCCATTCCGCATCATAGTCCTTGCCGTCACGCATCGAGCGTACCAGTGACATCACATGCCGATAGCGGTCTGGATAATTGCGCAGCAGCCAGTCTTTGAACAAAGGTGCCACTTCAAGCGGCAGACGCAGCAACACATAACCTGCTTCGCGCGCCCCTTGTGCGAAAGCAGCATCCAGAATGCGCTCGATCTCATGATCATTGATGCCGGGAATGACCGGCCCCATCATGACATTGGTTGGAATGCCGGCTTCGTTGAGCTTTCGAATGGCTTGAAGCCGCAAAGTTGGTGTTGATGCGCGCGGTTCCATCGTGCGCGCAAGGTTGGCATCCAGCGTGGTGACTGAAAGCGCGACTTTGGCCAGACCCTTTTCAGCCATACGGCTTAAAATATCGATGTCACGCACCACGAGCGCTGATTTGGTGACAATGCCGACGGGATGATTGGCAGCCTCCAGCACCTCGAGAATTTCGCGCATGATACGCCATTTCTTTTCGATGGGCTGATAAGGATCGGTGTTGGTGCCAATGGCGATTGTCTTGGGCTGGTAGCCGGGCTTCGCAAGTTCGCGTTCCAGAAGGCGGGGCGCATCCGGCTTGGCGAACAGGCGCGCCTCGAAATCAAGCGCGGCAGAAAGCCCCATATAGCTGTGCGTTGGACGGGCAAAGCAATAGATGCAGCCATGTTCGCAACCGCGATAGGGGTTGATAGAGCGGTCAAAATTGATATCGGGTGAATCATTGCGCGTGATGATGGTGCGGGGCTTTTCAATCTGCACGTCAGTCTTGAAAGCGGGCAGGTCTTCGAGCGTCTCCCATCCATCGTCAAATTCATGTCGTGTGGTCGGCTCAAAACGCCCTGTCGGATTGATGCCAGCGCCGCGTCCACGGCGCCGTGCGTGGTCAATACGTAAGCCTGCTTCGCTCACAAGCGCATTGGCGTGTTCTGCGCCTCCTGCTGCGAATGCTGCTTTGTCTGCCTGCTGGATAATTTCCATAACCGACTCTCTCGTTTCAGGCACTATTCGTAGTCCAATAGTCGGAACAAATCAAGAACATTATGTCAGGCAGCTTTTCGATCACGCAGCCTTGATATAAAAGGGCGCATGTTATCCGTTTTGATTATGACGCGAAATTCTGAGAAGCCTCTGGCTCAAACGTTGTCAGCATTGGTATCCGCCGTTGTTGAAGGGCTTTTGCGACGTGTTGTTGTTGCGGATAGCGGTTCCAGCGATGCGACACGATTGGTTGCCGAAGGGGCGGGATGTTCGCTTTACGATGCTAAGGATTTACCGAAGGCATTTGATGATCTGCGAACGCAGTGGCTTCTCGTCTTAGAGCCCGGTGCAATTCTTCAGGATGGCTGGGAAGATGCCGTGCGGCGGCATATGGAATCGGGAAAAGCGCCGGCACGCTTTTCAACACCACATGATTCGGGTTTGGTGGGCAGGTTTTTGGGTGCAAAGCCGTCGCTTGATGCAGGACTTCTGGCGCCTGTCTTGGTCATCAGGCCATTGATCCGGGATGGGGGCATCCCACCGGTTGTCATAAAACAACTCAAGCCTGTGCGGCTGTCCCACCCGATTTTGCCACCAGAAACAACAAAAGGCGGAGCCTGAAGCTTCGCCTTTTTGAATGATATCAGCGCAAGCTGATATTATTTCTGGTAGCTCGAAGGCGATGCGTCGCCAAAACGATGGGCTGAGCCGTCCTGATGGGTGTTCTGACCAATCGAAGCGGTTGCCGTGCGATCAACCTGCTGTGTTGCAACGGGTGTGCGGTCATTGGCATAAAGATCGGCAGGGGTGCCAACATTTGGGTTTTCAGCGAAAGCAGCACCGGCGCTCAGAACGACGGCAACAGCAGCAAGAGCAAACTTTTTCATTTTTCTATTCCTTCTATATCGCCCTTTGGATGGCATCAGTGCTTCCGGGGGCACCGGGGTGGCGCTAACGCCATCCACCGGGGAGATAACTGGGGTGCTGTTCGGATCATTCCGCCCAGCGGGATTGTTTACAAACTGAGCTTAGTTCTGAAAGCTCGAAGGCGATGCGTCACCGAAGCGATGAGCTGAGCCGTCCTGAACGGAGACCTGACCGATGGAAGCGGTTGCCGTACGATCAACCTGCTGGGCTGCAACGGGCGTGCGGTCATTGGCATAAAGATCGGCAGGGGTGCCAACATTTGGGTTTTCAGCGAAAGCAGCACCGGCGCTCAGAACAACGGCAACAGTAGCAAGAGCAAACTTTTTCATTTTCTATCTCCTTGGTTTTTGTGAAGCGACGCTGTGTTCGTCGTTTCGATGAGCAAGAGATAGGCCTTTCGATTGGCTGCGCCTAGCCACCGTTTGGTTCACAGATTGTATTCGTAATGGTGAACAATAAGGCGGATTTTAGCGGCATGCCTTCTCTGCGGTGAATTTTGTTCAAGTATATGTGAACAATAAAAGGCGAAGACCGGGCCTTACCAAGGCGTGTACCGAGAACGTTGGATAATGCTTGAAAACAAACACAGAGCATTTCCAATGATTCAATCAAACCAGGAAGTGCTTTAGTCAGCGGAAGCCGTTGTTTTCGTTGAAATAACGAACCAGTCCGGTTTCTTCGAGCTGATGGCGCTTGCCGCCATATGTGTGCGCGCCATGTCGTTGAATATGGCAAAGCACGTCGCTCCTGAACCTGACATTTGCGCAAAGAGCGCGCCGTGCTCGCGCAGGCAATCAAGCTTGTCGTTGATTTGTGGCGCAAGCTTGAGGGCGGCTGGCAGCAGATCGTTGCGTGTTGACCCAAGGTAACCGCAAATCGCTTCAACGCTGCCTTCAGGTGGCAAGGCGAGCGCCGGATGGTCGCGCTTTGTCAGCGCCTGGAATACAGCGGGTGTGGCAACAGCCGTGCCATCATTGATAAGCAAGAGGGGAAGCGACGGTATGCCTGTTACAGGGGAAAGCCGCTCACCAATGCCACGTGCAATCAACGGCGTACCAAAGGCCGCGCCATGCAGACACATAGGAAGGTCTGCGCCAAGCTTTAAGCCAAGCGCTGCAAGCGTGTCAGAATCCAGCTTCAGCTGCCATAGTTCATTGAGCGCAAGAAGTGTTGCCGCAGCATCGCTTGATCCCCCACCAATACCGGAGGCAACGGGCAGGTTCTTTTCAAGGTGGATGGCAACAGGGGGCAAATCACGCGCAGCATATTCTCGCAAAGCATCGCGGGCTTTTAAAACGAGATTGCCACCATCAAGCGGAACCCCTTTGGCGAAACGACCACTGATAGTGAACTGATCCTGCGGGGTGGGCGTCACTTCAATGACATCGCCATAATCGGCAAAAACCACAAGCATATCAAGCAGATGATAACCATCATCCCTGCGCCCGGTTACATGGAGCGCGAGATTGGTCTTGGCCGGAGCAGTGTGTCGAACCGTTTGTGCGGCCTGTGCTGTATTGTGCATTTTCTAGGTAAATCAGGATCAGTCTTTTTTGACGTAATATTCGCCGGTCTTGGGATCCTGAACCAAAGTGCCATTGGCACGGTTCTGGGCTTCCTTCTCTGCCCGACGCACACGCTGGGTCACGCGAACCGCTTCGCGCTTGAACGACCGGTAACCGTACCAGGCGGCGGCGAGGATCAGCAGCAGAAAAATAAGCTGGGGCATGGCCTCTAGTCCTTTTAGCATCGTGCCTTCACAGAATGAGAGCGCCCTTTGTGCGTCCAAAAGGACGCTTGACGCTCTAGGCTTACACATGTCCTGCAATTGCCATTTCAGGACATGTGTGGATAAATCTTAGCAGCAGTGTAACACTGATCTTGGTCTTTATGCACCATAACATGGTAAAACCATGGAATTCAAAGCCCGTATCGCGCCCAGAGTGCTTTTTCTTCCGCAACCGATAGCAAACCATCGCCAAGATGGGCTGCTATAGCGGAGGGGTCGATACCAAGGCCGAGGCCCATTTCGACACCCGGCACCTTCCGGCCCAGAAATCCGCGCTTGGGTTCGATCAGCTTGAGTTTCACCTTATTGCCATAGGTTTTACGCAAAAAGCTGCGCATATCTCCAAGACCGTCGATCAGGCCAATTTCTTTGCCCTTGATGCCAGTCCAGAACATGCCGGTGAAAAGGTCGGGATCGTTTGCAAGCTTGCTGCCACGACGCTCTTTCACCATGTCGATAAAGGTTTCATGAATTTCAAGCTGAAGCTTTTTCAGCCGGTCAATATCGGCCTTTTTCTCTGGCTGGAATGGGTCGAGTACGGCCTTGTTTTGTCCGGCTGTATAAACGCGACGCTCGACGCCGATCTTTTTAAGCAGTTCCGGAAAACCAAACGATGCCGATACGACACCAATCGAGCCAACGATGGAAGAGGGGTCAGCAATGATCTCATCGCCCGCCAGTGCAATCATGTAACCACCGGACGCAGCGGCGTCTTCCACGAAGACGAAAACACGCTTTTGATGTTCGTCCGCCAGATCGCGGATACGGCGATAAATCAGGCGCGATTGAACCGGTGAGCCGCCGGGCGAGTTGATCGAAATTGCAACGGCTGGCGCTTCCTTTTCGCCGAAGGCTTTTTCAAGCACGCCTGCTGCCGTTTCCAGCGAAAGCGAAGGACGCAACGGTGAACCGCCGCTCATGATCGCACCGTGAAGGCGTACAACCGGGATTTCAATTTCTTTTTTGCGAAAACGACGCGGAATGAAGCGGGACAAGAGGCCGGACAAATCAAACTCCAGTTGAAAAAATTGTTACCCCAGATGTAGAAATCATTCCTGAAAATACAAAGAAAAATGCCCGGAATTTTGTTCCGGGCATTAAAAAATCGTCAGTTTTGTGGTTTTGCCAGCATTCTGAGTAGGAAGTAACCACAGATTGCAGAGAGCGCAGAGCCTGTAAGGACGCCGATTTTCGTCTCTGCCTGCAAGAATTCCGACGGGAAGGACAGCAGACCGATGAAGATGCTCATGGTGAAGCCGATACCGCACAGAATGGCAACGCCGTAAAGCTGACCCCAGCTCGCGCCCATCGGCTTCTGCGCAAGCCCGGTTTTTATCGCAAGCCATGCTGCACCAAAAACACCAATCTGCTTGCCGACAAACAGCCCCAGCATGATGCCAAGCGGCAATGTGTCGAAGATGATTGAGGGTGTCATTCCGGTAAATGAGATGCCGGCATTTGCAAAGCCGAAAATGGGAACAATGATAAAGGAAACTGGTTTGGCCAGTGCGTGTTCGAGCTGGTGAAGAGGCGAACTCATATCATCCGGCTTTGCCTTGCCCGGCTTAAGCGGAATCATGAGCGCTGCGACAACACCTGCAACCGTGGCGTGAACGCCGGAATTGAGCACAAAGAACCACAGCACTGCGGCACCGATGAGGTAGGGCAGCAATTTGGCTACGCCAAAACGGTTCATGGCAAACATCACCGCCGCAGTTGCAAAGGCTGCGCCGAGATAAGGCATTGAAATTTCCGCTGTATAAAAGACCGCGATGATGATGACAGCTGCAAGATCGTCGAGGATTGCAAGCGTTGCAAGAAAAACCTTGAGACTTGTTGGTACCCGTGGTCCAAGCAATGATAATACGCCAAGAGCAAAAGCAATGTCAGTGGCGGAAGGCACAGCCCAGCCGTGTACTTTTTCTGCATCGCCATAGTTAAAGGCAACAAAGATCAGCGCTGGTACGATAACGCCACCTGCGGCTGCGATCCCGGGAAGGATGCGATTGGGCCAACTTGCAAGCTGACCGTCAAGGAACTCGCGCTTGATTTCAAGGCCGACCAGCAAAAAGAAGATCGCCATCAATGCGTCATTGATCCAATGTGCAAGGCTGAGCGGCCCGATATAGAAATGCAGCGCATCAAAATAAGCGCTTGAAAAGGGTGTGTTGGCGACGATCAGCGCAAGCGCTGCGGCTGCCATGAGCACAATGCCACCGGAAGATTCGCTGTCCAGAAAGCGGCGCATGATGGAGATGGGGCGGACAGGCTTCGGATTTGATGTCATTCTTCTTCTTTTCAGGTTGCTTCCGGAGTGTTGACTTCATACAGAACGAGATTGCGGTCCGTTATTTCCAGTTCGGGCCAATAGGAACGCCACTGATTTATATGGTCTGATGCGAAGTGTTTTTCCAGTGAATTGCGATCCTGCCATAGCTCTTTTACATGGATAATTCCCGGCTTGAGTACATCTTGAGAATAACAATAATCAATGCAGCCGGTCTCAGCGCGGCTTGCTTCAATCATTCGTTTCATGATGGGGCGAGCATCGTCTAATTTTTCCGCAGGCAGTCTCACAGTTCCCACGACCAGAATCATGACTTCATTTTCCCAGAATATATTGTTTGCAGATTCGACCGTGTGATGTGCAGCCATTTCTTAAAGCAGTGAAGTCTGGCCATTATTAATGGCTGTGGCACGTGGCGTGAAATCATTGCCTGCATCGCCATGCAAAACAAGGGCAGGCATGAGCGACAATCCTGCGCGGCTTCCACGAATGCCCGTAATGATGATGCGAATAGCTGAGTTTTGCGGTCGAGGCTGTATCGGAATGATTTTCAAGCCGCCAAAACGGCCTTCGAGTGCTTCAAGTATCGGCGCAATCGAGCCGGGGCGCGCAATGACGGAAACGCCACCGCCTGGCTTGACGATGCCGGAGGCCGTGCGCATCCATTGGTCAAACATGCCTTCCGGCATGACATGCGCTTCTGCTTTCACCGGGTCAGGTGTTGAGCGATCACGTGCCTCGTTGAATGGGGGATTCATGATCGCAAAATCGAAGCTGTCGTTGGATAGCCCCGCGGCGGCACGCGCCTTACCAGCCAGCGAGACATCGGCTTCAAGGATGTCGACGCGATCAGTCAGGGCTGCATTGAGTGGGTGGGCAAGTGTCTTGCGTGCGAAGCCGAGCATGAAGCCGGAGCGCTCAATAAGCGTGACCTGTGCATTTTTGCAGCGGGCCGCAACGGCAAGCCCTGCCGCACCCGCACCGCTTCCAAGGTCAGCAAGGCGACCGGCAAATCCATCTGGTACGCTGCTTGCCAGTATCATTGCATCGACGCCGGATCGATGCCCCTTCATTGCAGGCTGCACGAGATGAAAGGCCCCCCGATGGAATGTGTCGAGTGTCTCTTCCATGCTATCGTGCTGATGCTCGGATATGTTACTTGTCATGATCTCTTAATTCATGCTCCAGACCGGCATCGATAAGATAGCGCCGGGCTTCGTCCAATCTGTCTTCCTCGACCAGAAAGCGCCTCGGTATAACGCCAAGAGAGCCTTCAAGGATACTCATATTGGTATCGGCGATGAAGTAGATGATGCCTGCTTCTTTCATCAGAGCTTCCGCTACTGACAGCAGAACGGAATCATTTGTGCGCATAAGTTCGATCATTTCGACAATGTGTATTCAATAGACCGCATTGACAACAGCTTCCTTCAATGGTGAACAGGCTCTGAGTAAAAAAGCTTAAGCGTTGCTGGGCTGATAGGTGCCTTGAGCAATCCGGTTCGCTTTCATAATGTGACCGGGCAGCTAGGAGTGATGACATTGGGTGTGGTTTTGAATCTTGACGCGAAGAAAAAACAGGGCGGATCAGTGCAGCCACTGGTCGATTTGACGAAGGCCGATATGGGCCGGGTCAATGAGCTGATCCTGTCGCGTGCAGGCTCCGATGTTGAAATGATCCCTGAGGTTGCCAATCATCTGATCTCATCGGGAGGCAAGCGCCTGCGTCCGATGATGACACTCGCGAGCGCCCGTATGTGCGGCTATGAAGGTGATGGTCATGTGCGCCTCGCAACGGCTGTTGAGTTCATGCATACAGCAACGCTTTTGCATGATGATGTAGTTGATGAAAGTGATCTGCGTCGCGGCAAAAGCACTGCGCGTATGATCTGGGGCAATCAGGCAAGCGTTCTGGTTGGCGACTTCCTGCTTGGTCAGGCATTCAAGATGATGGTCGATGTGGGCTCGCTTGATGCGCTTGATGTTCTTGCAACCTCTGCATCGGTGATCGCTGAAGGCGAAGTGATGCAGCTGGCTGCCGCCAAGAATATGGAAACCACCGAAGATGAATACTTGGCGGTCATCAAGGCCAAGACGGCGGCGCTGTTTTCGGCTGCCGCTGAAGTCGGCCCGATTATCGCGGATGCGCCGCGCTCTGAGCGAGTTGCCCTGCGTGATTATGGTCTGAATCTCGGCCTGGCTTTTCAGCTTGTTGACGATGCGCTTGATTATGGTGGCTCGGCTGCTGATCTTGGCAAGAACACCGGCGATGATTTCCGCGAAGGCAAGATTACCCTGCCGGTTATCCTGAGTTATCGTCGCGGTACCGACGAAGAACGTGCTTTCTGGAAGCAGGCGATTGAAGAAGGTGCAAGTGACGATGCTTCACTTGAAAAGGCGATTGGCATCATGACAAAGCATGGCGCGATTGCCGATACCGTTCAGCGAGCACGTCACTTCGGTGAGATTGCGCGTGATGCTCTGGCACCGTTGAAAGCCACAGCTGAGAAGGATGCACTGATCGAAGTCATCGATTTTTGCATTAGCCGGGTAAACTGAGGCTATTGTTCAATTGAAAGAAAGGCATCCATCACGGATGCCTTTTGAGCATGTCACCTGAAAGTGGAAGCCGGTTTCAGGGCGATGACATGCTGATAAGAATGAAAGAAAAGCATCCATCACGGATGCTTTTCTTGCCCTGACATCCCAAAAAGGCCATGCTTGGGGTGCCTCTGAATAGGGGGAACTGATACGGATTTGAAAAGAGGACTGGGCTTTATGCGGCAGGGAACAAAACGTCATTCGTTTTATGGGTTGCTTTTGCTGGCTTTGGCTGGCGCAGCCTTGCCTGTAAACACGGCGATGGCAAAAGCCAATCCAGATCCTGTTTCGCAAGTCCGTGCCGGTTCTTTTGCGGCCGCTTTTCTGGCGGCCCGCACGGCCGAGGCCGACAACAATATTGGCGCTGCGGTGGATTTCTACCGTCAGGCCATGGCTTTTGATCCCGGCAATGACATTATCAAGCAGAATCTGCTTCTCGCACTTCTGACGGAGGGCCACTTCAAGGAAGCGCTGCCGATTGCGGAAGAACTAAAAGATCAGCCGGAGATTGAGCGCTTTTCGCGTGTTGCATTGGCAATCGATGCGATTTCCAAAAAGCAATATCGCAAGACCGGCCCGCTGCTGATGCTATCCGTTCAGTCTGATATGGATGTGCTCGCCACCAGTCTCATGAGCGCTTGGGTCAAAGTCGGGCAGGGCAATCCGAAACGTGCACTGGCCGATGTCAACAAGATTGAAGGCCCGGAATGGTATAACCTTTTCCGCATTTATAATGCTGCTTTGATTGCGGATATTGCCGGTCAGAAGCAGGATGCGCGCAATTACTACCAGCAGGCAATTGACGATCGCCCCGGTGGCGCTGCGGCTCCTGATACGTATGAGCGGGTTGTGATGGCCTATGCTTCCTTCAAGCTTCGTCAGGGCGACAAGGAAGGCGCGATCAAGCTTCTCAAAGACGCAGAAGAATTGCTCAACGGCCGCATGACCATCACTGAAATGCGCGAAAAACTTGAGGCGGGACAGAAATATCCTCGCCTGATCGACACGTCGCAGCAGGGCGTTGGCGAAGTGCTTTATACGCTCGGAACCGCGATCAATCGCGGTGGCGCGGAAGCTTTTGCCAAGCTTTATTTACAAATGTCGCTGCCGCTGCGCCCTGATAATGATGCAACACTTTATCAGCTGGGTGATATTTCGGCGAAATTGCGCCAGCCCGAACAGGCTGTTGAATACTATGCTCGTGTGCCTGAAAAATCGCCCTACCGGCGCGACGCCGAAATGCAGCGCGCGCTTAATCTTGCCGAAAACGACAAGACAGGCGAAGCGATCGCGCAGTTGAAAACCTTGCTAGAGCGCGACAAGACGGATCTGCGCACCTATCTGGCATTGGGTGCCGTCTACGCGCAGGACAAAAATTTTGCCGATGCTGCAAAAATCTATGATGCAGCGGTGAAGCAGATTGAAAAGCCAGAGCGTAAGGACTGGCCGGTTTTCTATCAACGCGGTATTGCGCATGAACGGTTGAAGGAATGGGATCAAGCAGAGCCGAATTTCAAAAAGGCGCTGGAGCTTTATCCCGATCAGCCGCAGGTGCTGAATTATCTTGGCTATTCATGGGTTGATCGCGGTGAAAACCTCGATGAAGCGTTGGAGATGATCAAGAAAGCAGTCGAACTGCGTCCGCAGGATGGCTATATCGTTGATTCGCTTGGCTGGGCTTATTACAAGCTCGGTCGTTACCCGGAAGCCGTGGTTGAGCTTGAAAAAGCCGTAAAACTGCGCCCGGAAGATCCAACCATCAATGATCACCTTGGTGATGCTTACTGGCGGGCGGGTCGCCAACTCGAGGCTACGTTCCAGTGGAATCACGCAATCGCTGGCAAGCCTGAGCCGGAAGAACTGGCCAAGATCGAAGAAAAGCTGAAAAAGGGTCTGGCACCCGATCCAACACCTTCTGAGGCACGGGTTCAGGAGAAGAGCCTTGCCCCGGCAAAAGCCCCTGAAAGCAAAACCGAATAGTTTTATAGCCCGGCAGTCGCACCGATTTACGGGCCTTGTATTTGTCGATCTGGGGCTTGGCGTATTCAGCGATCAAATGTCATGCTTGACCGTGGCAGGCGGACAAATTAGACCGGGCCAATCATTTCAATAACAAGGCCTGACCCCGTGTCCAGTACGTTGCCAGCACATATGCACCCCACCCGTTCCTTTCAGGGCTTGATCCTGACGCTCCATAACTATTGGGCGGAACATGGTTGCGCTATTTTGCAGCCTTACGACATGGAAGTGGGGGCGGGGACTTTCCACCCGGCAACGACATTGCGTTCACTTGGACCAAAGCCTTGGAAAGCCGCTTATGTGCAGCCATCGCGCCGTCCGAAGGATGGTCGCTATGGTGAAAACCCAAACCGCTTGCAGCATTATTACCAGTATCAGGTGATCATCAAGCCATCGCCACCGAACCTTCAGGATCTTTATCTCGGTTCGCTGCGTGCTATCGGTCTTGATCCGACGCTGCACGATGTGCGCTTTGTGGAAGACGACTGGGAAAGCCCGACGCTCGGCGCATGGGGGCTTGGCTGGGAATGCTGGTGTGACGGCATGGAAGTGTCGCAGTTCACTTACTTCCAGCAGGTTTGCGGCATTGAATGCTCGCCCGTGGCAGGTGAGCTGACCTACGGTCTCGAACGCCTCGCCATGTATGTGCAGGGCGTGGACAATGTCTATGACTTGAATTTCAATGGTCTCGAAGGCGAAGAAAAAGTTACCTATGGGGATGTTTTCCTGCAGGCCGAGCAGGAATATTCCCGCTACAATTTCGAAATGGCGAACACCGAAATACTGCATCAGCATTTTATCGATGCAGAGCGTGAATGCGCAGCCATTCTAAAAGCGGGCAGCACGGGCGAAGGCTCACTGCATAAATGCGTGTTCCCGGCCTATGATCAGTGCATCAAGGCATCGCATGTCTTCAACCTGATGGATGCGCGCGGCGTGAGCTCGGTTACCGAGCGTCAGAGCTATATTCTGCGCGTGCGCAATCTCGCGCGTCAGTGCGGCGAAGCATTTTTGCTCACCGACGCCGGCGGCTTCAACCTTAAGAACGAGGCTGTGTGATGCCTGATTTACTGCTCGAACTCTTTTCCGAGGAAATCCCGGCTCGCATGCAGCGCAAGGCTGCGGGTGATTTCAAGAAGATGATCACCGATGGTCTGGTGGAAGCTGGTCTGACCTATGAGGCAACCACTGCCTACTGGACGCCGCGCCGCCTGACGCTTGATATTCGCGGCCTGACAGTGCGCTCAAAAGACGTGCATGAAGACGTGAAAGGTCCATCCGTTACGGCTCCTGAGCAGGCCATCCAGGGCTTTCTGCGCAAGGCTGGATTGACCGATGTATCGCAGGCGCATGTGCATTCTGACCCGAAAAAGGGCGATTTCTACGTTGCTCATCTGACGAAACCGGGCCGTGCTGCCGAAGAAATCATCGCAGAACTCGTACCGCAGGTGATCCGCAATTTTCCATGGCCAAAGTCGATGCGCTGGGGTGCAGCCTCGTCAAAGCCGGGTGCGTTGCGCTGGGTGCGTCCGCTGCAATCAATCCTTTGCACGTTTGGGCCTGAAACCGAAGAAACGGTTGTGGTCGAGTTTGATGTTGATGGCATCAAGTCGGGCAATGTCACCTATGGGCATCGTTTCTTAAGCGATGGTCAGCCGATCAAAGTGCGCCGCTTTGAGGATTACGTCGATAAGCTCGAAAAGGCTTTCGTAGTGCTCGACGCCGAGCGCCGCAAGGAAATCATCTCGCAGGACGCGCATAATCTCGCCTTCGCCTCCGGGCTGGAACTGGTCGAAGATGCAGGCCTGCTTGAAGAAGTCTCGGGCCTTGTCGAATGGCCTGTTGTGCTGATGGGCGAGTTTGAGGAAGAATTCCTCGCAATTCCGCCGGAAGTCATTCAGCTGACCATCCGCGTGAACCAGAAATGCTTCGTCACCCGCAAACAGGGTGATACGGAGGCGCTGTCGAACAAGTTCATTCTGGTGTCCAACATTGCAGCACGCGATGGCGGCACGGAAATCGCTTATGGTAACGGCAAGGTCGTGCGCGCACGCCTGTCCGATGCGCTCTACTTCTGGCACACTGATCAGCATGATTTGCCGGACCTCGACAAGCTTTCAGCGTCGGGCGAAAAATTCGGCCTTGATCTCACAAAGCCGCTTGATCAGCGCATGGCGCGTCTGGATGCGCTGAATGTGACCTTCCACGCCAAGCTTGGCACGCAGGGCGCACGCGTTGAACGCATCCGCGAACTGGCAGCTGAGATTGCACCACTCGTCGGTGCTGACCCGAAGCTTGCCGCACGCGCGGCAGTTCTCGCCAAGGCGGATCTCACCACGGAAGTTGTCGGCGAGTTCCCTGAACTTCAGGGTGCAATGGGCCGCAAATATGCGCTTCTTCAAGGCGAAGATGAATCTGTCGCAGCCGCTTTGGAAGAACATTACAAGCCACAAGGTCCATCGGATTTCGTGCCGAAAAACCCGGTTTCAGTGGCTGTTGCTCTTGCTGACAAGCTCGACACGCTGGTCGGTTTCTGGGCGATTGACGAAAAGCCAACCGGCTCGAAAGATCCGTTCGCTCTTCGTCGTGCAGCGCTTGGCGTGATCCGTCTTGTGTTGTCACAAGATTGGAAGTTCCCGCTCATGCCACTTCTGCGTTCGGCCTATGCCTCGCTCAAGGAAAGTCAGGTTCAGCGTCAATTGCGCGAGTTTGAAGCAAAGCTGGCTGCTGAAAAGTCTGGCGATGTGGATGGCGAACAGGATGTCGATAACGCACTGCGCAACTTCGAAACAATGAAGCGTGCGGAAATCGAAGCCAACGCGGAACCACTGCTTGCTGATCTTCTGTCCTTCCTGCATGACCGCTTCAAGGTTCACCTGAAAGAAGACGGTGCACGTCATGACGCGATTGACGCAGTTCTGACTTCTGATGCCGATAATCTTCTGCTGGTTGCCCGTCGCCTTGAAGCGCTGATCGTCTTCATCAATGAAGAAGACGGCAAGAACCTGCTGGCTGGCACCAAACGCGCTGCCAATATTCTGGCTGCGGAAGAGAAGAAGGGCACCAAGGTTGCCGCAACTGTCGATGCGGCTCTGCTGAAACTCGACGAGGAAAAGGCGCTTTATGCGGCGGTAAACCTCGCAGCTAAGGAAGCCGAAGAAGCCATTGCCCGCGAAGATTTCGGTGGTGCGATGCTGGCACTCGCCAAGCTGCGCGGTCCGGTGGATACATTCTTCGAGAAGGTTCTGGTCAATGACGAGGACGAAAACGTCCGCGCCAATCGTCTTGCACTGCTTGAACAAATCCGCGCAGCCACCAGCAAGGTGGCCGATTTCTCGAAAATCGCCGGATAAAATAAAAGAGCCGCCTCAAAGGCGGCTTTTTTTAATAACTCATTCCGATCTTGCATTAACTGCCTTTGAGATACACTTGCTCAAAAGCAAGGCTTTGTGTAGCTAAAGCGGCAGGAGAATGACCTTGGCCGATATTCTGGACTTCGATGACAATGCTGTTTCGCGTGCGGTAGAAGTGCTCGCCCGCGGTGGCCTTGTCGCGATTCCGACAGAGACAGTCTATGGCCTTGCTGCGGATGCAGCGCATGGCGAAGGCGTGGCCGGTATTTTTGCCGCCAAGGGTCGCCCGCAGTTCAACCCGCTCATTGCCCATGTTGACAGCATCGCCATGGCCGAGCGCTATGTGACCTTTGATGCTGTCTCTCGCAAACTCGCGGAGACTTTTTGGCCGGGGCCGTTGACTCTCGTTCTGCCGCTTAAAGCCAAACAGGATACGCCGCGCCCAATTCATCCGCTGGTGACAGCGGGACTTGAGACACTTGCTATCCGTATGCCAACCGGAAAAGTACGTGATGTTATAAAGAATCTCGACAGTCCGGTTGCAGCACCGAGCGCCAATACTTCCGGCCGCATCAGCCCGACTTCGGCCAAAGCCGTGGCGGATGATCTGGGTGGCAAGATCGATATGATCCTTGATGCCGGTCCGTGTGGCGTAGGTGTCGAATCGACTATTCTTAAGGTTGAAGGCGAGCGCGTGCGCCTGCTGCGTCCGGGTGGTCTGGCTGCTGAGGAGATTGAAGCCGTTCTTGGTGTAAAACTCGAACGCGCCGAACACAAAGCTGCCATTCAGGCACCGGGCATGATGGAATCGCATTATGCGCCCAATGCTGCCATGCGGCTCAATACAGCGAGTGTTGAGGAGGGCGAGGCGTTGCTGGCATTTGGGCCTGAACGCGCAGGCGGTGCAGACAAGGCAGTCGCTGTGCTGAACCTCAGCTCGACAGGTGATCTGCGCGAAGCGGCCAGCAATCTGTTTGATTTCATGCGCAAACTTGATTTAAGCGGCGCACGCACCATCGCTGTTGAACCCATTCCGTTCGATGGTCTCGGTGAGGCCATTAATGATCGTCTTAAACGCGCGGCGGCCCCGCGCTAGTTCCCCAAACATCTAAGAGAAGCACATGCTCGACACCGCCCTGATCGAACGATTTGCAGCCATTGTTGGCGAAAAGAACGCGCTGACCGCACCTGAAGACATTGCGCCATTTATGATTGAGCAGCGCGATCTTTATCAGGGCCGTTCGCTGCTGGTGCTGCGCCCGGCTTCAACGCAGGAAGTTTCTGACATTCTGAAACTCGCCAATGAAACAAAAACGCCAGTTGTGCCGCAGGGCGGTAATACCGGCCTTGTTGGCGGTCAGACGCCGGATCAGAGCAACACTGCAATCGTTCTGTCGCTCGGCCGTATGAACAAGGTGCGCTCGGTTGATCCGGTTGGCAATCTGGTGACGGTGGAAGCCGGTGTGATCCTGAAAAACCTCCAGGATGAAGCGCAGAAAGTGGGTCGTCTGTTCCCGCTTTCGCTGGGTGCCGAAGGCTCCTGCCAGATTGGTGGCAATCTTGGTTCTAACGCTGGCGGCACGGCAGTTCTCGCCTATGGCAATATGCGTGAACTTTGCCTCGGTCTTGAAGTGGTTTTGCCAAGCGGTGAGATTCTCAACGACCTTCGCTATGTGAAGAAAGACAATACCGGCTACGATCTGAAGGACCTCTTCATTGGTTCGGAAGGTACACTCGGTGTTATCACTGCTGCCGTTTTGAAGATTTACCCGCAGCCAAAGGGCAAGGGCGTCGCTTATGCCGGTCTTCGCAGCCCGGAAGATGTGCTGCGCCTGTTCCAGCTTGCGACCGAACATGCCGGCCCGTCGCTCACCGGCTTTGAACTGATGCCGCGTGTCGGCGTTGAATTTACCATCGCCCATGTGGATGGTGTGCGCGATCCGCTTGAAAGCCCGCATGACTGGTATGCGCTGGTCGATATTTCATCGAGCCGTTCAGAAGACGATGCGCGTACGACGCTTGAAACAATCCTGACGGAAGCGTTTGAGAACGACATCATTCAGGATGCCGCCATTGCCGAGAGCGTTGCGCAGGCACAAATGTTCTGGAAAATGCGCGAAGAAATGTCCTGGGCGCAGAAGCCGGAAGGTGGCTCGATCAAGCACGACATTTCGGTTCCTGTCGCGAAAATCCCGGAATTCATTCATGAGGCCAATGCAGCAACGCTCGAAATGATTCCCGGCTCGCGCATCGTTTGCTTTGGACACATCGGCGACGGCAATCTGCACTATAATGTGTCGCAGCCGGTTGGTGCAGACAAGCAGGCTTTCCTTGATCGCTGGCACGACCTTAATCACCGCATTCATACAATTGTTGCTTCTTATACGGGATCGATCTCGGCGGAGCATGGTATCGGCGTGTTGAAGCGCGAAGAACTTGCCTTCTTCAAGCAGGACGTAGCGCTTGAACTGATGCGCCATATTAAGAAATCATTTGACCCGAATGGCATCATGAATCCGGGTAAAGTGCTGTAATTTCAGCAAATATGACGAAATCGAGGCGGGCAGGAAACTGTCCGCCTTTTCATTTATGTAAACGAAAATTAGCAAGCATTACCGAGTTCTTACACCTGGTTGTAAAGCAGTAACCAAATGAAAAAGCAGGGAAAAGTTAACCTAACGCGTTAAGCGCCCCGGTAATATTCATCGCCTATTCTCCAAATCAACAAGAGCGAACATCGCTCATAAAGAGAAGCCGGAATAACTGGCTCTCAAAAAAACAGAGAGATAAGGCAGAGGCGTCGAAAATGATGAGCAGCGGACTTAAGAAGCCGGAATGGGCAGGTCAGGAACTTCGGTTGGATCCGTTTCACTTGCCACAGGTCGTGACTTACCCGGCAGAAGATTGTGACGCAGACGTAACCTTCACCATCAGCGAGCGGGGCGCGGTTGTCCGCCAGGTTTTGCCATCAAGCGGTTTGCCAATGTCGCTTGCACTTCCGATTAACGCTTTCGTCGGCGTGACGGCGCGTGCGGTTGAAGATGAGTTCGGCGAAATCACCGTCACGCTGGAACTGATGCATGAAGATCCGCAGCTCTCCGTGCCGCTGCTGGTTGCACATGATCTGACCGATGTTGCAGCTGATTGGCGCGCATGGGCCGGAACCTTCAATCTGCCAATGATGCTGGTTGAAGAGGATGGCATTGCGCGCCCGCTTTATGAAAGCACTGGCCCTGTTCGCACGTCTGAGCCACAGGCCCGCCGTCAGGGGCAGGAGCCACGCCGCCGTCGTCCGCGTTTTCTGGCACGTCGCAAGACAGGTTCGCTGGGTGTTCGCATGGTGATTGAAGGCCGTGAGATTATCGCTCGAAATTAAGAAAATATCACATTCGCGTGTGAACACGGTCTTGTCGAATTTCTATACTATCTAAAGAATAACGCTTCACTCGGCGGCCGTCTGGAAAGATGAAGGACCTTTTCAGACATTTAAAGCTCCGAAGCTGAGGCAACCAACTTGGCTGACCTCCAACAAAGCCACCCGGATGGTAACTCCATCCGGGTTTTTTTATCGCATTATTTTTTGCGGCTGAGGAAAGCCATCACGGCTTCGCGTGCTTCGTTCGAAGTCAGTCGCTCGGCAAAATGCTTTGCTTCCCGCGCGATCCTCTCTGAAACGGGTTCTGCGGGAAGCCGCATTAGCCTGCGGGCGATCTGCATTGCCTGCGGAGGCTTGGCAGCAATTTCGTCTGCCGCTTTCAGAGCTTCGGTTTCCAGCTCGCTGCTTTCGACAATCTTATAAACGATGCCGGCTTCAAGAGCGGCCTGCGCATCAAAGCCGTGGCCTAATGCCAGAAGCGCAAATGCCTTTTGATGCCCCATAAGCGGCGGTGCCAGCAGGCTGGATGCTGCCTCCGGCACAAGTCCCAGATCAACGAAAGGCGTGCGGAACAATGCGTGGCTGGTTGCAAATGTCAGATCGCAATGAAGGTGGATTGTCGTGCCAATGCCGATGGCCAAGCCATCGACGCCGGAGACAATCGGCTTCTTTGCGCTTGAGAGCGCGCCAAGGAAATCGAGAATTTCTTGGCCAAGACTGCCACCCGATGCAGCTGCCATGAAATCCTGCATGTCATTGCCTGACGAGAATGCGCCCGGCACACCGAGAAACACGTGAACGCGCACGCTTTCATCGGCATCGCCGTCAATCAGTGCTTTGGCCATGGTGGCATACATGGCGCGCGTAATGGCGTTTTTCTTATCGGCCCTGTTAAGCCGGATAATCTGCACTGCGCCTTTGCGCTCGATCAGAATATGCTCACTCATGCTCAGTGCTCCAGCGCAGATTTCGCCGCAGTAAGGCTGCTTGAACCCGTTATCACGGTGTCTTTCAGAGATGATACTTCCGCCAGCATGTTTTCAGCAAAGAAGCGGCAAAGAACGGCATGGCTGCTTTCATCGCTGGTAAGGGCCGCACGTGCCAGATAGGCGCCGCCGGCGGTCAGTGATAAAAGACGCTGATAAGGTGTGGCGCCAGCAAGTGCCTCTTCAGTGCGGCCCTCGCTTGCAGCCTTTTGCAGCCAATCGGTTGCTTCGCGCGCTTGCGCGATGGCAGCAGAAAGGCGCGAACCTGTTTCGCCCAGCTCTCGACGGTTCGAGATCGTGGCTTTGTTGGCATCGTCCTGCAACTCGGCGAAGAATCCTTTGATATGCTCGCCGTTGCCCAAAGGCAGCTTGCGCAGCACGAGATCAATGGCTTGAATGCCGTTGGTGCCTTCATAGATCGGCGTAATGCGCGCATCGCGCAGCAATTGCGCGGCACCTGTTTCCTCAATAAAGCCCATGCCGCCATGGATCTGAATACCAAGTGATGCGACATCCACGCCTGCATCGGTGGCAAAGCTTTTGGCCATCGGTGTGAGAAGTCCAGCGCGATCCGACCAGAATTGCGCTTCTTCCCCTTCCGTTGCATGGCTCATATCAATAGCATGGGCACACGAATAGGTAATTGCGCGTGCAACCTGTGTCAGTGCTTTCATGGTGAGCAGCATACGCTGCACGTCAGGATGCTCGATGATCGGGCTCATACCAGACTTCGGATCGGCACCAAGGGCGCGCCCCTGTTTGCGGTCTTTGGCATAATGAAGGGCTTGCTGATAGGCCGCTTCTGCAACGCCCACGCCCTGAATTCCAACCAGCAAACGGGCATTGTTCATCATGGTGAACATACAGGCGAGGCCGCGATTTTCTTCGCCGATCAGATAACCGACAGCACCCGTTTCCTCGCCTTTCACAAATCCATCGCCATAGATCATGGTACAGGTGGGGGAAGCGTGAATGCCCATCTTGTGTTCAAGGCCCGAGCAGAAAAGATCATTGCGGCGGCCCAGCGAGCCATCCGCATTGACGAGAAATTTCGGCACAAGAAATAATGAAATCCCCTTGGTTCCGGCGGGAGCATCGGGCAGGCGCGCCAGCACGAGATGCACGATATTATCCGTCAGGTCATGTTCGCCATAGGTGATGAAGATCTTCTGTCCAAAGATGCGGTATGAGCCATCGTCACGGCGTTCAGCACGTGCGCGCAATGCCCCGAGGTCGGAGCCTGCTTGCGGCTCGGTCAGATTCATCGTGCCCATCCATTCGCCGGTGATGAGCTTTTCAAGATAAATGTCTTTCAGCTCTTTCGAGGCGTGCTTTTCTAGCGCTTCAACCGCACCCATGGTGAGCGTGGGCGCGATGGCAAAAGCCAGCGAGCCGGAATTCCACATTTCGCTGACTGCCACCGACATCATGGTCGGCAAGCCCTGACCACCATATTCAGGCGTGCCGGTGAGCGAGTTCCAGCCGCCTGCAATCCAATCGGCATAAAGCTCTTTCCAGCCCGGCGCGGTGGTAACAACGCCATCCTTAACGCGCGCACCGTGCTTGTCGCCTGTGATGCGGAGTGGCTCAACGCGTTCAGCAGCAAACTTTCCTGCCTCTTCGAGAATAGCTTCGGCCAAATCGGCGGAAAACTCTGGAAAATGATTACCTTCTAACGCTTTTTCCAGTCCTGCGACCTTCATCAGCATATGGAAAATTTCAGAAACAGGCGCGCGATACATCTTTCCTCCTAAATCGCATCCCGAAAGTGTGAACCGGTTTTCGGACAAGATGCGCGTCAAAAATAAACAATCAGAGCATGATCGAACGCGTTCCTGCTCTGAACCTTTTCCTCAAAAGGCTCCGAATTACCCGTTCAATTGGTGCAATCCGTTCAGCCCGTCGGCTGTCAATGACTAAGAGCTACCGGCTTATTACGTAAACGTCAATATTTACACAACGAAGTTTTTGGCTGTTTGGTCCTGGCTTTACGTTTTACCAGGCTGCGCGCTGAGCCACCGCAAGCACGTCGCCATATGATTGAAGTTTGGACCAGTCTTTCGATAACGCCGCATCTTCTTCTGCGCTCGTTCCAGATAGTGCTTAAACTGTCCGATTGCATTTTCACCGCGCATCAAGGCTAGAATTGATCGCGATCGAAATTGTTCACCAAAATTGTCGCGACTTAACGGTTGAAACAAAAAAAAGGCCGGGAATTACCCGACCTTCGAAGTGCCTCAACAATCAGTGCCAGTACATCCGTGGTCAAAGATTGGAGACAAATTTTAAAGCGCTACCACGCAAACAGAGTTTCGAAAAACTCCGTTCGAATGATTATTAGAGCGCCTGCAGGTTTTCTGCTGCATTCTTGCCCGAACGACGGTCTGCGACCACGTCGAAGCTGACCTTCTGGCCTTCGTTCAGCGAATGCATGCCCGAACGCTCAACAGCCGAAATGTGTACAAACACATCAACGCCGCCGTCATCAGGCTGAATGAAGCCGAAGCCCTTAGTTGAATTGAAGAATTTTACTGTTCCGTTTGCCATATTGAATTCCTTTCAAATCGCACGGTTGAAGTATGATGAGCATAAGCCCATCGCCGAATTTCACGAGTTTGAAAGAAGTACCGGGGGGCGAAATCGCGCCGCAACATTCGAAAACAAAATCGATGTCACATATATATGCGGCATTAAAAGCTTTTACAAGGTGCTTTTCTCAATTTAATAAAAATACTATCGGAACTATAAATTGTTGCGATCAGAATATTGTTGAACAAAATATTGCCGGTTTATTGTTTGATGTCTTATTTATGAAAGACTAAAGCGATGATGCAGGGCGAAAATCAAAACAATCTTGAATCTAACAAACGTCTCTCCGGCTTTTTTCAGAATATGGGAATGTTCGCCGATGCTGATATAAGTCGCTTCTCCCACATTTTCAAACAGCAATCTGGAAGTTGCGACTGATCGGGCTCGCTAAAGCATTTCCTGTTTTCATTGAAACATGGGAAATGCTCTATCTGTTTGTTTTCACGCATGATCGCGCGCTAATCCGCTTCGCACTTATGCTAAAAATGCGCTGGTTATCGACCTGCAACGGCGCTTATATCTTATGAAAGCAGACATATAGCCTGAATTACTTGCCTGAGCGCTCCCGTTCCACAGCCCGCCAGCCGATGTCGGAGCGGTAAAATCCTTGCGGCCAGTCGATCTGTTTTACAGCGTCATAAGCTTTACTTTGCGCCTTCGCAACGGTTTCAGCAATTGCCGTAATGTTGAGTACACGGCCGCCATTGGCGATAATTTGGCCGTCTTTTGCTGCCGTGCCAGCGTGGAAAACCTTGAGGCCTTCAACATCGGTGAGTGTTTCAAGGCCACGGATTCGGCTGCCTTTTTGCGGCGAGGCTGGATAGCCTTCCGCGGCCATAACGATGGTCAGCGCCGGATCATTTTTCCAGTCGAGCGTGACTTTATCGAGCTTGCCATCGACGGCTGCATTGATGATGTCCAGAAGATCGCTTTCAAGGCGCATCATCAGCACCTGACATTCAGGGTCGCCGAAACGGGTATTGTATTCGATAAGCTTTGGGCCATCCTTACCAATCATCAGCCCCGCAAAAAGGATGCCCGAGAACGGCGCACCAATTTCAGCCATGCCGCGCATCGTGGGTTCAATCAATTCCCGCATGGTGCGTTCGACAATTTCCGGCGTCATAACCGGGGCAGGTGCATAAGCCCCCATGCCGCCGGTATTGACGCCCGTATCACCATCGCCGACGCGCTTGTGATCCTGCGCGGAACCAAGCGGCAATGCAGTTTTACCGTCGCAAATGCAGAAGAAACTTGCTTCTTCTCCATCGAGGAATTCTTCGACCACCACTTCGGCACCTGCTGCGCCAAATGCACCCTCAAAGCACATATCGACCGCATCCAGCGCCTCCTCAAGCGTCATGGCGACAATGACGCCTTTTCCGGCGGCAAGTCCATCGGCCTTGACCACGATAGGGGCGCCCATTTCACGGATATAGGCTTTGGCTTTCGGCGCATTGTTGAAGCGGCCATAAGCGCCGGTCGGAATATCAAAGCGCGCGCAGAGATCCTTGGTAAAGCCTTTGGAACCTTCAAGCTGCGCTGCATCTTTTGACGGACCAAAGACGCGGATATTTTCAGCGCGAAGATCGTCGGCAAGACCTGCAACAAGCGGTGCTTCCGGGCCAACGACAACCAGATCAATGGCCTTATCCTTGGCAAAAGCAATGACTGCCTTGTGATCAGTCACGTCGAGTGTCACGCATTCTGCAAATTCGGCGATGCCGGGATTGCCGGGCGCACAATAGAGCTTTGTCAGCTTTTTGGAAGCCGCCAGTTTCCATGCCAATGCGTGCTCGCGGCCACCGGAACCGATCAACAGAACTTTCATGCCTTGCTCCCTGCGCGTGAGATAAGTAAGTGTTTATTGATACGGGTCTGTATTGCCCATCGCGCGCGCGGGCAAGGGCAGTGCCGCAATTTTTGAGTAAAAAGCGGACAGAGCCGTGGCAGTTTCTAGAAAGCAGGCAATCATGCAGCAGTCAAAACCCACCAGCGGACCGAGTTCGGATGTCCAGTCGCGCGAAAACCGCGGGCGTGTCAAAGATGCGCCATCGGGCCATTGGGTTTATCGCGTGCTTCCGTCTTCGCTTTGGCCTTATGCGCAGCTTGCACGCTGGGACCGCCCGATTGGCTGGCAGCTTCTGCTTTGGCCATGCTGGTGGTCGGCGGCACTCGTGGCCGGTGCAGGTGCACTGCCGGGCGATGGTGCATGGTCGATGATGCCTTCTTTCTGGTATTTGCTGCTCTTTCTGATTGGCGCGATTGCCATGCGCGGTGCAGGTTGCACCTATAATGATCTGGTCGATCAGGATATTGATGAAAAGGTTGATCGCACGCGATCACGTCCATTGCCATCAGGCCAGGTGACGCGTAGTCAAGCCAAGATATTTCTCATCCTCCAGGCCTTGCTGGGCCTCGTTGTCGTATTGCAATTCAACTGGTTCACGATTGGCCTTGGCCTTGGCTCGCTTCTGATTGTTGCCGCTTATCCATTCATGAAACGCTTCACAAACTGGCCGCAGCTCGTGCTGGGGCTGGCATTTTCGTGGGGCGCTCTGATGGGGTGGGCTGCGGTACAAGGCTCGCTCGCACTGCCGCCAGTGTTGCTTTACATTGGCGCAATCCTGTGGACGATCGGTTACGACACGATCTATGCGCATCAGGATAAGGAAGACGATGCACTGGTGGGCGTTGGCTCTACTGCGCGCCTGTTTGGCAAACATACAAAGACGGCACTTATGGTGCTCTATGGTGGCGCAATCGGTTTTTTTGCAGCAGCTTTTGCGGTCGCTCAGGTTCCGATGCCGGCACTCGCGGGTCTACTTGCCGCGGGCGCACATTTATATCGGCAGATCACGGTTCTTGATATTGATAATCCGGATCAGTGTCTGAAACTGTTCCGGTCGAATAATTTTGTCGGACTGCTGATTTTCCTCGGCCTTGTGCTTGGGAGCCTGTGGGTGGCGGTGAAGCCGCTGGTTTAAAACGAAAAAGGCCACCGCTTCGGTGGCCTTTTTCGTGAGATATTTACGGATAAAGCCTGTCTTTGTTCCAGTCATCCCCCGGTGCAGATCGTGTAAACAAAACGCGGTCATGCAGGCGGAATGGCCGGTCATGCCAGAATTCGATGGACTGCGGACGAATACGAAAGCCGGACCAATGTTTCGGACGCGGGATCTCGCCAATGGCAAAACGCGCTGTGTATTCGGCAACTGCCTTTTCGAGCGCGAAGCGACTTTCGAGCGGACGTGACTGCTTTGATGCCCATGCGCCGATACGGCTGCCACGCGGCCGTGATGCATAATAGGCATCGGCTTCCGCGTCACTGACCTTTTCAACGGGGCCGCGCACCCGCACCTGACGGCGCAACGACTTCCAGTGAAAGCACATCGCGGCTTTTTCAGCAGAGAGAATTTCCTGCCCCTTGGCGCTTTCGTAATTGGTGTAGAAGACAAACCCTTGCTCATCGAAATCCTTGAGCAGAACCATGCGCACATTTGGCAGGCCGTCCGGGTCTACGGTGGCGAGTGCAACGGCGTTGGGGTCGTTCAGTTCGGTTTTGGTGGCGTCATTGAGCCACGCGCCAAAAAGCCGGAACGGTTCGGAGCTGAGGGTGAAATCGTCGCTTGTGTCTGTCATTTTCCGGCCATTTCAGGTGTTTTTAAAATCTCGGAAGCGAACTTCTTCCATAATGCGCATTTTGTCCATGGCTTTGAACCGTTAAAGATATTCTTGGTAAGATTTTGGGCGTTGTCCTTCGATATCGATTTGTTTACCTTGATCGCAAACCGCTTGTTAACTCAACATCCCCCATATTCATCACATCTTTAGGATGTATTTAAGGGAAGACCTTTGGCCGCTCGATCCGTCCGCCGAAAACTACGTGACGATTCTGCTTTTTCTGGCATGGGAATCATTCGCCATGCGGCTCTCGCTATGGTTGTTTTGTCTTTGGCAGGCTGTGCAATGGGTGGCTTCAGCATCGAAAAAGCCGTTCCCGATTCTTCAACGATCACGGGGTCTATAAAAACACCGCACAAGGATGAAACGGATACTGGCAAACTCTCCGACCAGTCGACAATCAAGGGGATTGTTTCGGCCCTTAATTTTTCACAATGGGGCAAAAAGCCTGTGCCTTGGGTAAATCACGATACCGGCAGTCAGGGCATGATTACGACGGTTGGCGAAACCAAGGTGAATGACACGTTGTGTCGTCAGTTTGAAACCTCTCGCGAGGCTTTCGATGGAGTCTCTATTTATCGCGGAGAGACCTGTATGGAGCGCGGGGGTCAGTGGACCCTGACATCTTTTGCACCATTATAAGCTTTTTGAGAATCGGTACGCTATAGCTCTGGAACTTTTCCGACTTCGTGCGCATATTAAGTGCAACGAGTCTAACGGCTGAATATTCAGTCACTTTTCCTGAATGAGGATTATATATGCGCGATCCCTATAGCGTGTTGGGCGTCGCCAAAACGGCGAAGCCCGAAGAAATAAAATCGGCCTTCCGCAAGCTGGCCAAGAAATACCATCCTGATCAGAATCAGGATGACCCGAAGGCGCAGGAGCGCTTTGCGGAAATTAATCAGGCTTATGAAATTGTCGGCGACAAGGACAAGCGCGGCCAGTTTGACCGTGGTGAAATTGATGCGGAAGGCAAGCAGGCCTTTCAGGGCTTTAGCGGTCAGGGCGGATTTGGTGCGGGCGGCGATCCGTTCGCCGGTTTCCGCCAGCGCGGTGGTGCTGGCAATTTTGATTTCCGTGGTGCCGGCGGTGGAGCGCAGGGTGGTTTCGGCGGTGCAGAAGATATCTTGAACGATCTGTTCGGCGGTGGTTTTGGTGCCGGTCGCGGTGGTGCGCGCCAGCGCGGGCCAGTTAAGGGCAGTGATCTTTCGGCATCCATCCAGATTTCGCTGTCGCAGGCTGTGGGTGCGGAAAAGGTCGAGGCTGTCTTCCCCAATGGCAAACACCTCAAGATCAAGCTGCCGCAATATGTCGAAGACGGACAGACTATCCGGCTCAAAGGGCAAGGTGAGCCCATCATGGGCGGCACCCCCGGTGACGCTCTGGTAACGATTCACTTCAAGCCCAGTTCGCGCTTCAGGCTTGAAGGCCGTGATGTGCATGTAGACCTGCCGGTGGATCTTGCGGATGCCGCCCTTGGTGGCAAGGCGGAAGTGGAAACGCTAAGCGGTCGTATTGCCGTTAAAGTGCCTGCATGGTCGAGTTCCGATAAGGTTCTGCGTCTCAAAGGCAAAGGCCTGCCGTTAAAAGCTGGCGGTCATGGCGATCTTTACGTTCACGTCCGCATCATGCTGCCGGAAGGCGGCGATGCTGCGCTGGAAGAGTTTCTCAAGAAACGTAAGGGCGACTAAAGAACTGTGCCCTCGCTCAACTGTAACCGGATCGCTGCACTGGGCGGCGATCCGCCGCTTGCATTTTATAATACCCGGCTTTTTATGCGCAATTGCTTGAAGCCTGTGCAATGCTGTGCGATAGGGCATCTAGTTGATTATATTCTATGAGGACCCTTAATGACCGCAAAGTCAGGTTTGTTGCAGGGCAAGCGCGGATTGATTCTGGGCGTAGCCAACAACCGTTCCATCGCCTGGGGGATTGCCAAGGCTGCTCGTGAAGCTGGTGCTGAACTCGCATTCACCTATCAGGGTGATGCGCTGAAGAAGCGCGTCGAGCCGCTGGCCGAAGAACTGGACGCTTTTATTGCGGGTCATTGCGATGTCGCTGACGGTGCAAGCATTGATGCTGTTTTTGAAGCGCTGGAACAGAAGTGGGGCAAGATCGATTTCGTTGTTCACGCGATTGGTTTCTCCGATAAGGATGAACTGACTGGTCGTTACGTCGACACGTCAGAGGCCAATTTCCAGAACACCATGTTGATTTCGGTTTATTCGCTGACTGCGATTTCGCGGCGTGCGGAAAAGCTGATGGCCGATGGCGGTTCGATTTTGACACTGACCTATTATGGCGCAGAAAAAGTTATGCCGAACTACAACGTCATGGGCGTTGCAAAGGCAGCTCTTGAAGCAAGTGTCAAATATCTGGCTGTTGATCTTGGACCGCAGAACATTCGCGTCAACGCGATTTCGGCAGGCCCGATCAAGACGCTGGCTGCATCCGGCATTGGTGACTTCCGCTACATTCTCAAGTGGAATGAATATAACGCGCCGCTGCGCCGCACGGTTACGATTGATGAAGTGGGCGATGTTGGCCTCTACTTCCTCTCCGATCTGTCACGTTCGGTTACGGGTGAAGTTCATCACGCCGACAGCGGCTATCATGTGATTGGCATGAAGGCGGTCGATGCGCCGGACATCTCGGTCGTCAAGGACTGAGGCTGAAAATACAAAATCCCGAAAAGTCGACCGACTTTTCGGGATTTTCTTTGTCTTGCCGGTCGCGGTAAGGTTATGCAGAATAAGCTTATGGGTAATTGAGGTAAGGCTTTGGCTCGGGAGATCATCTACTTTTCGCGGCACGGTGAAACCGACTGGAATGTCTCGCAGCGCATTCAGGGGCAGCTTGATATCGACATCAATGCCCATGGTCGCACGCAGGTCGATCGGAACGGCGATATGCTGAAATCACTGATCGGTGATGGCGCTGGTTATGATTTCGTTGCAAGCCCATTGCGCCGAACCCGCGAGACCATGGAGCGCATTCGTTCGCGCATGGACCTCGACCCTTATGATTTCCGGACCGATCCGCAGCTTATGGAAGTCAATTTCGGAGACTGGCAGGGCTTCATGATAGAAGACATTGCCAAAGAGCGCGAAGATCTCGTGCAGGCACGCGCGCGCGACAAGTGGAATTTTATCCCGCCCGGTGAAGCCGCTGAAAGCTATATGCGGCTGTCGCAGCGCATTGGTCGCTGGGTTGAAGCGGTTGAATGGCCAACCGTCTGCGTGACGCATGGCGGTTGCATGCGCACACTGTTTTATCTTTATGGCGATATGGATGGTCACGCCGCTGCCAATCTCTCAATTCCGCAGGACAAAATCCTGAAGTTTGAAAGTGGTAAGCTGGCGTGGATATAAAGACTGGCCTTTTCAGGCCAGTCCGGTACGTGATTCGCTGGATTTTTCTTTTCGCTGAATACCCGCCTGTGCCAATGTGCGGTCAAGCAATTGTTCGTAGATCGGTTTCCCGCCAATCCACTGCGCGATCAGATTGGCCGTAAGACAGGTCGCAATCAACGGCATGGTCATGCCATAAGCGCCGGTCAGTTCAAGGGTCAGTGCAACGCCGACGACAGGCGCGCGCACCGATGCAGTGAACAGACCGCCCATGGCGGCGATGGCAAAGGCCAGCGGCACTGTGCCGCCCTGCGGAATTACAAGATCGATCACACCGGCGAATGCCAGCCCGACACAGGTGGCAAGGGTGAGCATAGGCGCAAAAATTCCGCCCGGCACACCGCTTGAATAGCTGCCAACCATGGTAAAATAGCGAATAAACGCCAATGCCAGCAAAAGCATCAGCCCGGTCTTCTGATGCGCAAGCTCCATGATGATGTGTTCACCGCCTGTTACCGAATAGGGCAGGAGAACAAACAATGCCCCCACACTCAGCCCGATGAGCGCCGGATAAAGATAGGGTACGCGTTTGTGCATTGCGGCTGCAAACTCCACAGCCCACATGATGCCGCCATTCAGCGCCACGCCGACAACGGCCAAGATGCAGCCAAGCGCGACGAAAGCCGGCAGCAACTCCAGCGATGCCTGAACATCCGGCATTGACATGTCTGGTGCCGTGCCGCCGATGATCTGTGTCATGACGGTTGCAAGCAAAGCGGCTGCGATGATGCCCATATAGGTGCGGAATGTGTAGGGAAACTGCTTGTGTGTTTCCTCGACAATGAAAAGGATAGCGGCCAGCGGCGCATTGAAAGCGCAGGCAAGACCGGCTGCGGCACCGGCCGCCAGAATGCCACGTTTTTCTGTTTCACTGACTTTGAAAAAGTCGGTAATCGCCGCACCAAGCGAAGCACCGATATGGATGGTTGGTCCTTCGCGACCAAGCACCAGCCCGGATGAAATCGAGGTAACACCCATCAGAAATTTGACCGGCAAAACGCGCCGCCAGCGCACGTCACGCAGCCCCTCCATCGCGCCTTCTATTTCCTGCACGCCGCTGCCACCTGCTTCAGGTGCGAAACGCCGTGTTATGAAGGCAGCAAAAACCGTGCAGCACATGGTTATCAATGCGGCAATGATCACGAGTGGAGCGCCACTGAAATACACACCGACTTTCTGTGGCCATGTCATCAATGTGTCGATGATCAGATGAAAGTAAGATCCGACGGTGCCAGTGAGTATGCCGGTGATGGCAGCAAAGAAAACATATCGCGCTTGCGCGGATCGATTGCCTGGCCTGTCGAGTGACTTTATCGGATCATCCATCAAAACCCGCTCCGTAACGCAATATTCGGGCCGATCAGAATGATTTTTCCCACGCTGCCCCTGTTTGTCGAAACAACCAGACTCGCCTTTGAATGTCTAGCTTGCGGCGACGAGCCTTGCGATCAATTTGCCATTTGGCATGAGTGTGTTATATTTTTGCCATAAGGAGATTGCGCGATGGAGCTTCACCCAATCAGCATAACGCCTGCGAGTGGGTTTACGGCGACAATAACCGACGAAGAAGCGAGCGCATTGGCCCGCACAACGGTCAATTTGTTCAAGGCTTGGAAGCTCTCGGATAGCGAAGCCTGCACGCTTTTGGGCGATATGTCGCCGCGCACTTGGGCGCGCTGGAAAGAAGGCAGCATAGGTCGCATCGACCGGGATTTGCGGATGCGTATGGCGCATTTGATGGGTATTCATAAGGGCTTGCGCTATCTGTTCCGCGATACTGCGCGCGGTTATGCATGGATCAGAAAATCCAACGCCGCTTTCGGTGGTTTATCGGCGCTTGACTTGATGCTGCGCGGTGAAATTTCTGATTTGGCAACCCTTCGCGAGTGGCTGAATGCGGAGCGTGGCGCATGGTAAGCGGACTGGCTCGGAGACGCCATGTTCATTGGCCGCAAACTTTTCGCATCATCCGCTCCATTCATCCGCCCATTGATTTGTTTGAAGATATCGCTGACCCCCGTGACTGGGAGGCACTTGCCTCCGTTGAGGCAAAAACCAATCCGCGTATTCGTTTTGAGATAGGCGATCTCGGTAAAGTTCCGGCTGACCGGCGCGTTTCGGGTCAGGGTGCAACCTATGTGATGGCACCCTTTGTGCATTGCTCGGCAGACCGTCCGGGGCGTTTTAGTGATGGCAGCTACGGAATTTATTATGCTGCTGATCGTGAAGAGGTGGCGGTCGCTGAGACCATTCATCATCATGAAGAATTCATGCGTGCCACCAATGAAGAACCCGGATGGACATCGGATTTTCGGGTGCTGATTGGCAGTGTCGAGCGGGAACTGGACGATGTGAGCAACGTGCCGGGCGTGCTCGATCCTGTTGATTATACGGCTTCACATGTCGAGGGGAGGGAACTGCGCGCACTTGGAAGTCATGGGCTTTTATGGCCAAGCGTGCGGATGCGTGGTGGCCAATGTATCGGCATTTTCTGGCCGAATGTTATAACAATTCCGGTTCAGGGGCGGCATTACAGCTATCACTGGGATGGAACCCGTGTCGATTTTGTTCGCCAATACGACACGGGAAAAGTGCTTGCCGTAAACTGACGTTTACGGGGCTTCCTGAATATCTGTGATGAAGCGCGTATCGTCCGCTTCATCGTAGAGGATGATAACCTTCATACCTTTGGAAATAACGGAATAATCGAACTCGCCGGGCAATTTATAGATTTTGCCGTCATCAAGCGTGATTGTTTCCTGATCCTTGTTGATGCCGGTGATCTTGCCCTCAACGTCATCCGCCATGGCGACGGTTGAAAAGACCGAGGCAATGATGAAGATCAGTCCCACTAGGTAATGCATGGGTGTCATCCTCCTTAACTGTGTGCCTGCCAGCCGGTGACTGATTCGACACGATTTGCGTTTGCGCGATGGGGAGTTCGCAATGTGTTTCCTGAGGGCAATTTAGCCCATGGAATGTGTCAAAAAGAATGCCTTATAGAGATGATCCGAAGGAAATTTTGCGATCTCGACAGAGGTATTGCGAGCTATAATTTGACGGTGACGGAAAAGGCCAATAAAACCGCCCCATATCTTGCCGGAAAAGGCGCTCCGTAGTCAGGCTCAGCTCATGTCTCATAACAGTTTCGGTCATCTGTTTCGCGTAACAACCTGGGGCGAGAGCCATGGTATCGCACTGGGTTGCGTGGTGGATGGTTGCCCTCCCGGCATTACCTTTACCGAAGCCGAAATTCAGTCCTATCTCGACAAGCGCAAGCCCGGACAGTCAAAATATACGACCCAGCGCCGCGAGCCCGATCAGGTGCGCGTGCTGTCGGGCGTGCTTTTGGGCGATGACGGCGTCACCATGACCACGACCGGTACGCCGATTTCGATGATGATCGAAAACACCGATCAGCGTTCCAAGGATTATGGCGATATTGCTAAACAGTATCGTCCGGGCCACGCCGATTATGCCTATGACGTGAAATATGGCATTCGCGATTATCGCGGTGGTGGCCGTTCTTCGGCACGAGAAACCGCAGCTCGCGTTGCAGCCGGTGCCATTGCGCGCAAAGTCGTTCCGGGCTTGCAGGTGCGTGGTGCTCTGGTCTCAATGGGTGTCCATGACATTGACCGCTCCCGCTGGGACTGGAACGAAGTCGATAACAACCCATTCTTCACGCCTGATGCGGGCTCCGTTGACGTATTCGCAGACTATCTGGATGGCATCCGTAAGAACGGCTCTTCGATCGGCGCGATCATCGAAATCGTCGCAGAAGGCGTTCCAGCGGGTATCGGCGCGCCGATTTACGGCAAACTCGATCAGGATATTGCGAGCTATCTCATGTCGATCAATGCTGTGAAAGGCGTTGAAATTGGCAATGGTTTTGAGGCGGCACGTCTCACCGGCGAAGACAATGCCGACGAAATGCGTATTGGCAATGATGGGCAGCCGGTTTTCCTGTCCAACCATGCCGGTGGTGTGCTGGGTGGCATCGCAACGGGTGCGCCTGTCGTTTCGCGCTTCGCAGTCAAGCCAACATCGTCGATTCTCACACCGCGCAAGTCCATTGATGCTGAGGGCAAGGAAGTGGACGTTATGACCAAGGGCCGTCATGATCCGTGCGTGGGTATTCGTGCTGTGCCGATTGGCGAAGCGATGGTCGCCTGTGCGATTGCCGATCATTATCTGCGACATCGTGGACAGACAGGACGCGTATAACATATTGAAAGTTCAGTTTCAGAAACTGAGGGCCGGTTTTCGACTGAAGCTGTGGTACAACCATTGAGGCTGAAATGAGCTATAATCAGAAACAGGTCGTTGATGCGCTGCGCGCTTTCGAGCGTGGTGAAATCGTTGTGGTCATGGATGATGACGGACGTGAGAACGAGGGCGATCTGATCGTCGCTGCCGTTCACTGTACGCCGGAAAAAATGGCGTTCATCGTGCGCTATACGTCGGGGATCGTCTGCACGCCCATGACGCGCGATGAAGCAAAGCGCCTCAATCTGGCACCAATGGTTGCAGAAAACGAATCCGCCCACACGACCGCTTTCACAGTCACAGTCGATTATCGTCACGGCACCACCACCGGCATTTCTGCCGAAGATCGCACGCTCACTGTGCGCAATCTGGCAAATCCGAATGCCGGTGCTTCCGACTTCGTGCGTCCCGGCCATATTTTCCCGCTGATTGCGCGCGAGGGCGGTGTGTTGATGCGCTCCGGTCATACCGAAGCAGCTGTTGATCTCTGCAAGCTTGCAAACCTGCCCCCAATTGGCGTGATCTGCGAGCTGATCAATGATAATGGCACGGTCATGCGCGGCCCTGACGTGAAGGCTTTTGCCGAACAGCATAATCTGCATCGCGTGACGGTTGCGGACCTTATCGCCTATCGCCAGCGCAAAGAAACGTTGGTGAAGCGTATTGGCGATGCAGCGATCAAAACCTGTGCTGGTCCGGCGCATGCTTATACTTATGAGCTGCCATGGGAGCCGATGCAGCATGTCGCGGTTGTGTTTGGTGATATTCGTGATGGCGAAGACGTGCCGGTGCGTCTGCACCGCGAAGACGTGCTCAATGACGTGTTTGGCAGCAGCGGTAACAATCTTGATGAGATCATGAAGCGCATGGGCAAGGAAGGCCGCGGCGTTCTGGTCTACCTGCGCGAAGGTTCGGTCGGTGTGCGTGCCGATCACCGCGATGCGCGTGCGCGTGAAGCTTTGCTCGGTGAGCACGAGGCGCATGCCGAAGCGGTAGCGCGCGAAGAAGAGTGGCGTCAGATTGGTCTCGGCGCGCAGATTCTCAAGGATCTCGGCATTACATCCATTGTGCTGCTGGCATCGCGTGAGCGTCACTATGTCGGTCTCGAAGGTTTTGGTATCAACATCGCACGAACAGAGATTATCTGACACAGATATGTCGATGAAAGATGCTACAGGGGCGCTATGACAACTCGGCTTTACTGGCATCCGATCTATCTTGAGCATCTTGTGCCGCCCGGACATCCCGAGCGGCCAGACCGTATTCGTGCACTGATGAGCGAGCTGGAGGGCGAAGAATTTTATCGCCTCGATTGTGTGGAAGCGCCAAAAGCACATGAAGATGCCATTCTGCTCGCGCATCCCGAAAGCTATCTGCAAGCCATAAAGTCGCAAATTCCTGAGCCGCTCATTGATGGTGAAGCGGCGCCGCCGATCCATCGTATTGAAGGCGATACCTATGCAAGTCCTCAAAGCTGGGATGCCGCTTTAACTGCAATTGGTGCGGCCACCGCTGCTGTCGATGACGTATTCTTAGGCGACGCCGATAACGTGTTTGTCGCCTCGCGCCCGCCGGGCCATCATGCGGAAACAGCCACCGCGATGGGCTTTTGCCTGTTCAACAATGTGGCAATTGCGGCGCGCCATGCACAGCGCAGACATGGCGCGGAACGGATCGCGATTGTTGACTGGGACGTACATCACGGCAACGGCACGCAGGACATTTTCAAAGACGATCCAAGCGTTTTGTTCTGCTCCACGCATCAATTTCCGCTTTTTCCCGGCACAGGCCGGAAAGATGAAGTGGGTGTGGGCAACATCGTGAATGCGCCACTTTCGCCCAATACCGGTAGTCGCGAGTTTCGCGAGGCATTTAATAGTCGTGTATTGCCCGCTTTGGACAACTTCCGGCCAGATTTGATCCTTATTTCAGCTGGCTTCGACGCGCATTTCCGCGATCCCCTTGCCGAGATCAATCTTGATGAGGCGGATTTCGATTGGGCGACGGGCAAGCTCATGGAACGTGCAGAAAAGTTCTGCAATCACCGACTGGTGAGTGTGCTTGAAGGTGGATATGATCTTGAGGGCTTGTCGCAGTCCGCGTCTTCTCATATTACGCGGCTGTTGAAAGGATAAACCATGGTAATCGAACCGTCCAACACCGACATTGCAGTTATGAGCTTTGAGGATGCCTTGAAGCAGCTAGAGAAGATCGTCGATGCTCTGGAGCGGGGCGATGTGCCGCTGGAAGAGTCTATCCGCATCTACGAGCGCGGTGAGGCGCTGAAAAAGCATTGCGACACGCTGCTCAAATCTGCGGAAGACAAGGTTGAGAAAATTCGCATTGGCCGCGATGGCGAGCCAGCAGGCACCGAGCCGCTCGACGCGGAATAAGATCAACTGCACTTTATCAAAAAAATAGCGGCTCGTTTGAGCCGCTATCTGTTTGTGTCACTACGATCTGACTGGAGGTCTCACGATTGCAGTGACCCCTGTTTTCAAGCCAGTTGGCTTAGAACGAACGCTGGAAGCGAACCATACCCTGAACGGCATCTTTGCCCTTCAGAACGGAGTGATTGTCGTTCCACTTGGTGTACGAGATTTCAGGCGTTACAGTGAAGCCCGGCACGAGCGTGTAGGCGACATTCATAGTACCCGCAAAACGACCAGCTTCTTCGTAAGCCGCCTGAATGTTGAAGGCTGCTTTCTTGTTGATCTTGTACTTTGCGCCACCCCAGACAGCCCAATCGCCGCCCCAAGTGCCGTAGAAGCTGTCGATCTGACGAACGCCTGCAATATAGTGGTCGTCGTTCGACTTGTAAGCGCCCTGTGTCCAGATAGAGAACTGGTCAGTGACGTTGACGTCGAGGCGAACCTTGCCCATCCACTTTTCATTGAGCGCGTCGTAAGCTGCAACACCAGCGATTGAACCCCAATCCTGAGCGAGCTTCAGACCACCAACAACATGTGGCGTGTAGTCGTCGATGGTGACGGAACCATTGGAATCGCCATTGCCGCCCTGTTCAAGCGCAACGATGGCCGAAAAGCCGTTGCCGCCCTTGAAAGTGTAACTGATTGCGTTGGTGCGCGTGCCGCCTGCCAGAATAACGTCGTCGTTGATGACATCGCCAAGATAGCCGGTGAAGGTTACGAATGCCGATTCATCCAGACCCACACGGAGGCCGCCGAGCTGGATGTAGCCGTAACGCAGAGTGCCGGTTGAACCTGCATCAGCGCCATTCTGGTACTGGAAGCGCGTTTCAGCATAGGTCTTCAGTGTTCCCAGTTCGGTTTCCGAAGCGGTCGAGAAGCGGAGCGAGAAACGGCTCAGAATGTCGTAGGTGTCGCGGTCACGACCTGCAATATTCTTGGCATATACGTTGTCGCCGCCCTTGATGTCCATACGCACATAGCCATGGATGCGAAGGCATGTTTCTGTGCCCGGAATGTAGAAGTAGCCCGCGCCGTAAGCGTCGCAAACGCGAACATATTCTACAGCTTCTGGCTCTGGTGCAACAATCGCATCAGCAGCCTGGGCAACGGAAGCGAAAGAAAATACTGCAGCCGAAGCGCAGAGAAAATGCTTAACCCTCATAAGAGTCTCCGTAAGTGAGGTGTGACGGAGCTGCTTATAGAGAGCGTTAAAAAACAAACAATATCAATTAGATGTCAGATCAATGAAGTTTTAATGACGAAGCAACACCTCAATAGAAAAATATAATTTCTAGGGATATTTTTTAGCTGTTGTATTTGAGTAACAGCTTTATTGACAGCATTTCAGGACGTCTATTTTAAGCGGATCAGATCGGTGCTCTAATTCTTTGTTTTAACGTGCATCTTTGTCCGAAAACCGTTTCACACTTTTCGGGATGCGCTCGAACGTATTTTCGCTTTTTCTAAAAAAATAGTTTCTTGAGGTGATGCGCATAAGGGGCCAGAACACCACTGAGCAGATACGGGCCAAGCCCCCAGACGAGTGTCCAGCCCGCAGCGCCTACAACATTTGCGGCAATAAAATGCAGTGGCTTCATCTTCATTGAACCTGCAACAACGCCATTAAGCTGTCTTAGCAGCACAACGAAACGGGCGGTCGCGACCACATAGATGCCCTTAGTGTCGAAAAGTTTCTCGAATTGATCAAGCCTCTCAGGCGTTAGCTTCACCAGATATCCATAGCGCAATATCAATGCACGCCCCCCATAGCGGCCGATCAGATAGCCGGTGCAATCTCCTAAAACTGCACCAATGAAGACGGCCAGCAAAACATGTTCGATATCCAGCGTGCCATGCAACGCCAGAAGCGAGCAGGCTATCAGGGCACTTTCGCCGGGAAGCGGTGCGCCAAAAGATTCAAAATAGACAATCACGAAGATGGCGAAAGCACCATAGGCGGCAATGTAATGATCGATGAACCCCATAAGGTGCAGGTGCTTTCGTGGATAACGTCATAAAAAGGCTCCGGCACAAACCGGAGCCTTTGCACTATAGCGTGTTTTTTAGCCGATGGAACGCTTGCCGGTAATCTTATGGTAGGCCAACAAAACGATGACAGAGCCGATAATGGCAATGATCAGGCTCATTGGATCGAAGGCACCTGTGACGCCGCGGCCAAACAGAAATGAAGAAATGACACCGCCAACGATGGCCCCGACAATGCCTAATGCAATGTCGAAGAACATACCCTGACCGCTTTTGTTGACGATTTTACTGCCGATGAAGCCGGCAATCAGTCCAAGAATAATCCAGCTTATAACAGACATCTAATATCTCCGATTGCGAAAATAATAATATGCATCAAGAATTTAGAAAATTTTCACAATAGTTTCGATTTGACAAGGTATAATCCTTGTCAAAAGCAAAAACTTATTTCACCTTAACTTAATCGCACGTGATAAAGTCACGGCGTCCAACAGGGAGTATCGCGTGATGGGAAGCTATAATGACAATTCCAACAACTCGCCGATCCCCGGCGGCAGCCTTGCCAAGCCGGTTCTGATTGCATTGGGTGCATTGCTTGTCGGCAAAATGCTCAAAGGACACAGTGATGAGCCGGAGCAGCCTGCACCTATCCCGGATCAGTCGGCGCAGCAGGCAGATCATGGCGGCGGCTTGCTCGGCGGTATTCTGGGTGGGCTCGGTGGTCTGCTTGGCGGGACGCTTGCCAGTGGCGGAGCAGCCTCGGCACCCGCAGCGCCCGGCCCATTGGGTGGCGGCTTAGGTGGTCTGCTTGATCAGCTCAAACAGGCAGGTCTTGGTGACAAGGTGGATTCCTGGGTCGGGCAGGGCAGCAATCATCAGATTGAGCCGGGACAGCTTGGCGATGCGCTTGGCCAGAAGACTTTGAGCGAAATTGCAGCCCATGCCGGTATTGATCAGCAGGAGTTGCTTAATCAGCTCTCTCAGGTGCTGCCGGGATTGGTCGATAAGCTCACTACAAATGGGCAAGTGCCAGACACGAACGAATTGTCGCGCCTGTTGCACAATCGCTGATATAGCCCTATCTTTTTTAAGGTCACGCACCGGCAAACGGCTTGCCGGTGCGCTTTTATTGGTGGCAGCCTGATGAGTTTCTTCCCCTGTCCTGATCCGGTGCTTGGAGACAAGACAACCGTGGATGCAATCGAAACGCTGGTCATCCCACGCACAAGCGATATTGGCGGGCTGGAAGTTCGCCGTGCTTTGCCGACTGTGCGCAGGCGTCTGGTTGGGCCATTTATTTTCTTTGATCGTATGGGACCGGCTGTTTTAAAGGACGGTGACGCGCTGGATGTGCGCCCGCATCCGCATATTGGTCTTTCAACAGTCACGTATCTTTTCGACGGCCATATCCGCCATCGTGATAGCCTTGGCACGGAAATGGTGATCCGTCCGGGTGATGTGAATTTGATGACCGCTGGTCGCGGCATCGTGCATTCTGAGCGCTCGCCGGAAGAAGAGCGGGATGGACCGCTGTTGATCTCCGGTGTGCAGACATGGCTGGCATTGCCGGAGCAATTTGAAGAGTGTGACCCGCATTTTTATCATACCAATTCGCCTGAATTGCCGCTGATGGAAGACCCCGAGTTTAACGGGCGCCTCATCATTGGTTCAATGCACGGCGTTTCATCCCCCGTTATCCAGCATGCTGAAACATTGTATGCAGATATTGACGTGTTGCCCGGCGGACGCTTTCACATTCCGCCAACAACCGAAGAACGCGCGATCTATACGCTGCGCGGCAATGTTGGCATTGGGGGCGAGGTGTTCCCGCCTGATCGGCTGCTGGCGTTTCGTCCGGGCGATGATATTGTTGTACAGGCTGGCCCTGAAGGCGCGCATTTTATGTTGTTCGGTGGTGCAACGCTTGGTTCAAAACGCTATGTCTGGTGGAATTTTGTCTCGTCCTCGAGAGAACGCATTGAGCAGGCCAAGGAAGAATGGCGTAGCGGTCGCTTTGATATTGTGCCAGGCGATGAAGAAGAGTTCATACCTTTGCCGGAATGATGGAGCATTTCCAGCAAAAGTGTGAAGCGGTTTTGCGTTGCATAATGCGATAAAAACAAAAAGCTATCGTATAGGACAACATGTCTCGCCGGGCCCCGGTAAGCTTGATCTGTGCTGACTGCTGCTATACCGACAAATAAAAATCGAACCAGAACAGGTTGTTTTCATGTCCCGACCCATCACCCCATTGCTCGATAAGGCGCCGACCCCGGAAGCCCTTCGCGCATTGCCGGAACAGGATTTGCCAAAGCTTGCGGAAGAATTGCGCGCCGAGCTGGTCGATGCTGTTTCGACCACCGGCGGGCATCTTGGGGCGGGGCTTGGTGTGGTGGAACTCACCATCGCGCTGCATCACGTTTTTGACACGCCGCATGATCGTATCATCTGGGATGTGGGGCATCAGGCCTATCCGCACAAAATTCTGACAGGACGTCGCGACCGCATCCGAACCCTCAGACAGGAAGGCGGCCTCTCTGGTTTTACAAAGCGAACCGAGAGCGAATATGACCCCTTTGGCGCAGCCCATTCCTCGACCTCCATTTCGGCGGGTCTTGGTATGGCTGTGGCAAGCGATCTTTCGGGCGAAAAGCGCAATGTGATTGCAGTGATCGGCGATGGCTCCATGTCGGCTGGCATGGCCTATGAAGCGATGAACAATGCCGGTGCGCTTGATGCGCGCCTGATCGTGATCCTCAACGACAATGATATGTCGATTGCACCACCAACGGGTGCTATGAGCGCTTATCTGGCGCGTCTTGTTTCCGGCAAGACCTATCGCAGCGTGCGTGATGCTGCCAAACAGGTTGCCAAGAAACTGCCGAAGTTTTTGCAGGACAAGGCACGCAAATCGGAAGAATTTACGCGCGCTTTTTTCACTGGTGGCACGCTGTTTGAAGAGTTGGGCTTTTATTATGTCGGCCCGATTGACGGTCACAACCTAGACCATCTGCTGCCCGTTCTCAAAAATGTGCGTGACACGCAGGAAGGCCCGGTGCTGATCCATGTGGTAACGCAGAAGGGTAAGGGCTATGCGCCCGCTGAGGCCGCTGCCGACAAATATCACGGCGTCAACAAGTTTGACGTGATCACTGGCAAGCAGGCAAAGCCGCCAGCAAATGCACCAAGCTATACCAAGATTTTCGCCACCAGCCTGATTGAAGAAGCCCGCCATGACGACAAGATCGTTGCAGTGACGGCTGCGATGCCAACCGGCACCGGCCTTGATCTTTTTGGTGAAGCTTTTCCGAAACGCATTTTCGATGTCGGCATTGCCGAGCAACATGCGGTGACCTTTGCCGCAGGCCTTGCAACGGAAGGCTATAAGCCGTTCTGTGCGATCTACTCGACTTTCCTTCAGCGGGGCTATGATCAGGTCGTGCACGACGTGTCGATCCAGAATCTGCCTGTGCGTTTTCCCATCGACCGTGCCGGTCTGGTGGGGGCCGATGGCCCAACGCATGCCGGTTCGTTCGATACCGGTTTCCTCGCGGCCCTTCCGGGCTTTGTGGTTATGGCTGCATCCGACGAAACCGAACTACGCCATATGGTGCGCACGGCTGCGGACTATGATGGAGGCCCGATTTCCTTCCGCTATCCGCGTGGCGATGGTGTCGGCGTGGAACTGCCGGAACGTGGTTCGGTGCTTGAAATCGGTAAGGGCCGTATCGTGCGCGAAGGTACCAAAGTGGCACTTCTCTCCTTCGGTACGCGTTTGCAGGAATGCCTGAGCGCCGCCGATGAACTGGCCGCGGCTGGTCTTTCGACAACGGTTGCCGATGCACGTTTTGCCAAGCCGCTTGATCAGGATCTCATTCGTCGCCTCGCACGTGAGCATGAAGTGCTGGTGACGATTGAAGAAGGTGCTGCCGGTGGCTTTGCTGCCCATGTGCTGCAATTCCTTGCGACCGATGGTCTTCTGGATCGCGGTCTCAAGGTGCGTGTGCTGACCCTGCCAGACACTTATCAGGATCATGCCAAGCCGGAAGTCATGTATGCCAATGCCGGTCTTGACCGTGCCGGTATTGTCCATAGCGTCTTTGCAGCTTTGGGCCGCGAAGAAGTGACAGCATCCTTCCGTGCCTGATTTCACGCAAGATAAAAGTGTGCGGCTCGATCAGTTGCTGGTCGAGCTTGCCTTGTTTGCAACGCGTTCGCGTGCGCGCGATGCAATTTTGCGCGGCACAGTGAAGGTTGACGGCAAGCCCGTCACCAAGCCGGGGCAGACGGTTGCGCGCACTGTCAAAATCATTGTCGATGATCCGGCAAGCAGCTATGTTTCGCGCGGTGCGTTGAAGCTTATAGCAGCCCTTGATTATTTTGGCCTTGATGTGAAGGGGCGCACCGCGCTTGATATAGGCGCATCAACTGGCGGCTTCACGCAGGTTTTGCTGGAGCGCGGCGCGACCCATGTGCTTGCCATAGATGTCGGTCATGATCAGTTGCATGAAAGCCTGCGCAATGACCCACGTGTGACAAACAGCGAGGGGGTTAATGCCCGCGCGCTTGAGATTTCCCATCTTGATGGACGCGACGTCGATTGTGTGGTGTCGGACGTCAGTTTCATTTCATTGAAACTCGCATTGCCTCCGGCATTGGCGCAGGCACAAAAAGATGCTATCTGCGCGCTTCTCGTAAAGCCGCAGTTTGAAGCCGGGCGTGAGGCTATCGGCAAAGGCGGCATTCTGCGTGATCCGAAAGACGGCGAACGCATTGCGGAAGAATTGAAATCATGGCTTGAAACGCAGCCCGGCTGGCGTGCTCTTGGCCTCTGTCCGTCGCCTATTGAAGGTGGCGATGGCAATCGTGAATATCTCTTGGCAGGAAAGAAAGACCAATGACGACCCAGGTAACAATCCGCTCGATGGGTGCGGGCGGCGATGGCGTTGCCAATCTTTCAGATGGCCAGCTTTTTGTCCCTTTCACGCTGCCGGGCGAAGTGGCCAATGTTGCGCGTGACAAAAACCGCGCCACGGTAATCGCGCTGCTTGAAACGTCTGCTGAACGCCAAGACCCTGCCTGCCAGCATTTTGAAGATTGCGGTGGCTGCGCTTTGCAACACTGGCAGGACGAGCCTTACCGCGCATGGAAGCGCGAACTTGTGGTCTCAGCCTTGAAGGGCCGTGGCCTTGATGTGCAAGTGGATGCGCTGGTTACTTGCAAGTCGCAATCGCGCCGCCGAGCGACTTTCGCTGCACGCAAGACGGAAAAAGGCGTGCTGCTCGGTTTTAACCGTCACCAGAGCCACGAAATCATCGATATTGTCGAATGCGCGGTTACCGTGCCGGAAATTATTGCGCGGCTCGACGATCTGCGCGAAGTGGGCGCACTGATTGCTCCGGGCTCAAAGCCGTTCAAACTGGCCGCGACTGTTACGGCCTCCGGGCTTGATCTTGCAGCAAGTGGCTGTGGCACGCTCAGCGACGAGCAGCGCCGTGCGCTCACCGCCCTTATGATGAAAAAGGACTTTGCACGCCTTTCGCATGAAGGCGAAATCATCGTCGAGCCCAAAAAGCCGGTCATTCATTTTGGCAAAGTGCCGGTTCCGGTGCCGCCGGGTTGCTTCTTGCAGGCAACGGTTGATGCCGAAGAGGCGATGGTGTCGCTGGTGCAGGCACATCTTGGCAAAGCGAAACGCGTGGCAGATCTCTTCTGCGGTGTTGGTACATTTGCGCTGCGCATTGCTGAAAAGAGTGCCGTGCACGCCGTTGAAAACGATGCGCCAGCACTCGCGGCGCTTGATCGCGGCGTGCGCCACGTGCAGGGCTTAAAGCCGGTAACGGTGGAACGTCGCGACCTGTTCCGCCGCCCGCTGATGCCGAAGGAATTGCTGCCTTACAATGCGGTGGTTTTCGATCCACCACGCGCGGGTGCAGAAGAACAGGCGCTTGAGCTGGCAAAGTCGAAGGTGGAAAAGGTTATCGCGATTTCGTGCAACCCTGTAACACTTGCGCGCGATCTCGCCATTCTGGTGAAAGGCGGTTATCGCATCACGCGTGTCACGCCGATTGACCAGTTTCTATGGTCGCCCCATGTTGAAGCGGTGGCGACACTGGTGAAGAAATAAACACTGCCGCGGCCTCACATTCGGAGTCACGGTGTCTATAATTGTTACTGACTGGTCGTTGTTTTTCCGGATCAGCTGATCTCGCAATATTGCGGTAAAATTCGACATTGCTAAAAGATAAGGGCCTGAATGAGTGATATTCGCCATTCAGGTTTTTCATTTCATGGCCGTGCATGGGACGTTTCTGTGCGTCGCATTGCCATGTTCATATCGCGTTTTGTGCAGATTTTTGCCGACAGGCTGCAAGACGTATCACCGGCGCGGTTCTTTCCTCCCCTTTGTGAACAGCGCCCTGCGATAGACGATTATAAAATGACTGAACACACTTCATTGCCGGATCTGAGCGGCGTTTTTCCTGCTCGTGAAATTAAAATAAAAAAGCACGGGCTAGCGCACCGCTTGCTGTACCCGTTTCTTAGTATCGTCTTCGCCTTTGCGAGTATTGGCGTTGCTTTTGCATGGTTTCCTGGCCTCTACAAAGATCACCTGATTATGAACGATCCGGTCATTTTAGAGGACGCCAACATTATGGATGGTCAGTGCCGGTCAAAAAAAATGACTGTTAACTGCAAAGCTGGCATTGTCTATGACTATGAAGGCGAACGTCGCGTCAAAAAAGTTGAATTCTCATTTGTGAGCTTTTCGAGTGGTGATTACGAAACGGATGTTGTGATGCAGCGTTCCGATCCGGAAAATGTCACGCTGACACTCGCCATTGACGAATTCTGGAACCGTCTGGCTTTTGATCTTGGCCTGTTTGCGATCATGCTCGCGATGGCCATTCTGTTTCTGGTTCGCTTCATCCGTATCACGGGCAGCGCATCGGCGATGAAATCGGCTGCTGCATTGCGCTTTGCCTGGGCGAAAATTACTGCCAGCAAGAAGCACTTGGGCGCAACGAATATCACTTATAATCCGCTTGATCCGGTGCATAAGAAAAAGAACATCGTTTCGCGGTTCTCGAAAAAAGAAGCACCGTTTATGCGTTATGTGGAAGCCGAAGATGAGACCTATGGCATTGTTGCCATACATCCACAGGCATCCCTGCCGGTTCTGCTGGATGAGAAGTTTGAGCGTCTTGAACTGAGTAGCGATGAGCGTGAATCTGCATTAAAGGCAGTGAATGCATAGGTTGCACGCTGATAAAAAGGGCGGATTGCTCCGCCCTTTTTCATTATGCGTCTCATGCAGAGCCGCGATTACATCTTTTCGATGATCTTTGGATCGCCTTCATGTGCACGGCCATTGGCAGCCAGGATTGCAGGCACGATGTCCTCAGCCTGATCAATCACCAGCGGTTTCACCTGATGGGCTGTGTGCAGAAAGCCCTCATTCGTCATATGTTCAAGCAAAGTGAGCATCGGCTGCCAGAAATTGTTGATATTGGCAAAAACCATCGGCTTGCGATGCTTGCCAAGCTGCGCCCATGTCATCATTTCCACGATTTCTTCAACCGTGCCGATGCCGCCGGGGAGGGTGACAAACGCGTCTGACTTCTGAAACATCAGATGCTTGCGCTCGTGCATATCGCCAACAACGATCAGCTCGGTCAGCTCCTGTGCCTTTTCAAGGCTCGCTTCCTTGTCGAGCAGGAAGGTCGGAATAATGCCGGTGACTTCGCCGCCAGCCTTCATCACGCCTTCAGCAACCGCGCCCATAATGCCGCGCGTTCCGCCGCCATAAACAAGGCGTATGCCGTGGTCCGCAAGCGAGCGCCCAAGCGTCAGGCCCGCTTCACGATAGATGGGATTCAGGCCCGTTGAAGAGCCGCAATAAACACAAATGGATCGAATCTGAGACATGATTTCTTGTGCGCCTTTGGCGTTTGAGCGTCAAGCTGTGGCTGGACTTTTAACACGATAGCTATACTTCTGGAGAGGTGAAATTTTGACAGGGAGTCGGATGGCATGAAGAAATGGGTTTTGTTGGCGGGGTTTTCGCTCGCGACATCGGGGGCTATGGCTGGAGAGATTACCATCCCTTTGTCTGATGATGTTGAAGTAACGGAAAACTCCGTTCTTTATAAATGCGGCGATCAAAGCATTTCGGCCACCTATTATAATGCAGGTGAAAACTCTCTTGTGCAGCTCGAAATGGAAGATAATTCAGTTATTGCTGCCAATGTTCTCGCAGGTTCGGGTGCCAAATATGCGGGCGGGGTTTATATCTGGTGGACCAAAGGCGAAACTGCCGATCTCTATAACCTTATGGATGATCCTGATCAGGAAAAACCAATAAGCTGTACAGAAGAATAATATCTGCGGTGGAAAGCGTAGTTCGGCTCCACTTCTTGTGAGGCGTTAAAAAAAGCGGTAAACCCTTTAGTTAACTTACTCATATGGGTTTCATGCCGAAATGCAAAATTATAGATATGGAATTATCGGTATTCTTCTCGTCCTTATTCTAGGCGGGGGCGCGTATTATTGGAACTCGCTGAAAGAGCAAGGCGCTGTACCGGATTCGGATATTGCCGCAAAGGCGCCCGAAACCGGCAGCGCGCAAAAACCTGCGGAAGAGCAGGCCCCTGTTGCTACAGCCGAACCTGAGAAACCGGCGGCAGTTCAGCCACAACAGCCTTCCGGGCCAACAGCGCAAGTTGCAACGCCGGAAACGCCCAACGAGGCAAAAGTACCGGTTTTTGACATCCTGCGTGTCGAATCTGACGGTTCCGTTGTGATTGCAGGACAGGCGGCCGCCAATGCCGATGTTGAAATCCTTTCTGGCTCCAGAGTTGTTGGAACGGCAAAGGCCGGGCCAAATGGCGATTTTGCGATCGTTCTCGATCAGCCGCTCAAACCCGGTGATTATCAGCTTGTGCTGCGCGCTGGCGGATCAGGTGGCACCGTTGCAACCTCTGCACAGACGGCGATCGTTTCTGTACCTGATAACAGCAATGGTCAGGTTCTGGCCCTTGTCGAAGAACCGGGGCAGGCAAGCCGTTTGATCACGAAGCCGGAAGCGCCTGTCGAGCAAAGCGCGTCATCGACGGATGCAGGTGCAGCGCCCTCACAGTCGGTGCCGCAGGCGAAAGCTGACCCCGATGCGCCGCTTGGCATTGAAGCCGTCGAAATTGAAGGCAACAAGGTGTTTGTTGCAGGCAGCGCCAAAGGCTCGCCAGAGGGCAGCCGCGTTGTCGTGAATGCCAATGAGATTCTTCTGGGCTCCAGCTCGATTTCGCCAGAGGGCCGCTTTCTGGTTGAAAGCCAGAAGCCGCTTGCCGTGGGTGATTACATTATCCGCGCCGATCTGCTCAATGCGAACGGGCGGGTGATCGCGACGGCCCGCGTGCCGTTCCGCCGTGAGGCTGGCCAGAATGTTTCGGCTGTTGCACCGGGAACGAGCGGTCAGAATGATGCTGCGCAAGATGCGGCCGGTGGCGCGCCTTTACAAAAGGTGGAAGGCTCGGTGATCATCCGTAAGGGGGATAACCTTTGGACCATTTCCAAACGCACTTACGGCTATGGCACGCGTTATACCACGATTTATCTCGCCAATCGCGACCAGATCCGTAATCCCGACCTGATTTTACCGGGACAGGTTTTTGTCATGCCGCAGCAGCCGCTTGCTGATGATGAAGTGAAGCGCCGCCTGAAGAATTCTTCCGACTGACCAAGAACGGCAAAATCTGTTTTTAAATGCAGCACCCTTTAGAAAAGGGTGCTGCATTACGTTGCTTTTTTGAGTATAATCGTACATCGTCGATCTACGATGAAGATTTCCCTAGAAACGATGACCGCTGTTTTTCCGGGCGTGGATGACGATCTTGCAGCGCGCATTTATGCAGCGCTCGGTCATCCGGTGCGCATTCACATTCTGCGACAGCTTATTCTTGAGGATGCCTGCTGCTGCAAGGACATTGTCGGTCGGCTTGACCTTGCGCAGTCCACCGTGTCGCAGCATCTCAAAGTTCTCGTACAGGCTGGTCTTGTTAACTACCGGCCTGACCGCCAGACCTCCCGCTACAGCGTCAACTGGCAGCAACTGACCCTTATTCGTTCGCACCTTGCAGCTTTTCGAAATGGCTGCTGCGAAAAAACCGTCTGATTTGAAAGATACACCATGAGTTCCCCTAAAACGGTTTCCGCCGATTCCGGCGAAACGCTCAAGACATTGCGAAATCTCTGGCCCTATATGTGGCCAAACGAGCGGCCGGATCTGCGTATGCGCGTGGTTTGGGCAACGTTCTTTCTGGTGATTTCCAAGATCGTACTGATCCTCGTTCCCTATTTTTTCAAATGGGTGACGAATGCGCTGAACGGTCAGCTTGATGCACCGGACTATATTCCAGTTGTCCTCATTGGCGCGGTTATGCTGGTTCTGGCCTATAATGCAGCCAAGATCATACAGGCGGGTCTCAATCAGCTACGCGATGCGCTGTTTGCCAGTGTCGGGCAATATGCTGTGCGCCAGCTTGCCTATAAGACCTTTGTGCATATGCACCAGCTTTCGTTGCGCTTCCACTTGGAGCGGCGCACGGGCGGACTTTCGCGCGTTATTGAGCGCGGCACCAAGGGTATTGAAACGATTGTTCGTTTCACAATCCTCAACACGCTGCCGACTATTCTCGAATTTGCACTGACAGCGGTGATTTTCGCCTACGCCTACGGCTTTTCCTATCTGCTGGTCGTGGCCCTGACTGTGGTTGCCTATACGTGGTTCACGATTAAGGCGAGTGACTGGCGCATCAATATTCGCCGCGAAATGAATAATTCCGATACCGATGCCAACACAAAGGCCATCGATTCGCTGCTCAACTTCGAAACCGTTAAATATTTTGGCAATGAGACCATGGAAGCCAAGCGCTTCGATGCGTCCATGGCGCGTTATGAAGATGCGGCGACAAAGACCTGGACGTCACTTGGCTGGCTGAACTTTGGTCAGGCTGTGATCTTTGGTGTTGGTATGGCGATTGTTATGGTCATGTCGGCACGCGAGGTGCAGGCTGGCACGCAGTCGCTGGGTGACTTTGTCTTCATCAATGCCATGCTGATGCAGCTTTCCATTCCGCTCAATTTCATCGGCTTTATCTATCGCGAGATCCGTCAGGGCCTCACTGATATCGAGCAGATGTTCGACCTTCTCGATGTTCAGCAGGAAGTGCAGGATAAGCCAACTGCTGCGCCACTCCACGTCGATAAGGGTGCAATCCGGTTCAACGATGTGCATTTTGCCTATGATGCCAACCGCCCGATCCTGAAAGGCGTGAGCTTTGAAGTGCCTGCGGGCAAAACGGTGGCGATTGTTGGCCCATCGGGCGCTGGCAAATCCACCATCTCGCGTCTTTTGTTCCGTTTCTATGACGTGCAGTCGGGTTCTGTCACGATTGATGGGCAGGATGTGCGCGACGTGACACAGGAAAGCCTTCGTAAAGTGATCGGCATGGTCCCGCAGGACACTGTGCTGTTCAACGATACGATTGCTTATAACATCCGTTATGGCCGCACTGATGCAACCGACAGCGAAGTGGAAAAGGCGGCTGAAATGGCGCAGATTTCCCAGTTCATCAAACATCTGCCGGAAGGTTATCAGGCGATGGTCGGCGAGCGCGGGCTGAAGCTTTCGGGCGGTGAAAAGCAACGCGTAGCCATTGCCCGCACGATCCTGAAAGCGCCGCCGATCCTGATCCTTGATGAGGCGACATCGGCGCTGGATACTGCGACCGAACAGGAAATTCAGTCGGCACTTGATATTGTCAGCCGGGGCCGCACGACGCTGGTGATCGCACACCGCCTTTCCACTGTGATCAGTGCCGACGAAATCATCGTGCTCAAAGATGGCCTGATTGCCGAACGCGGCACGCATCGCGATCTGCTGATGCAGGATGGTCTCTATGCATCAATGTGGAGCCGCCAGCGCGAAGCGGATGAAGCAGAAGAACGCCTGCGTCAGGTTCGTGAAAGCGATGATATGGGCGTTGTCACACGCGGCGCGCCTGCTGCTGAGTGAGTTGCATTTCGCTTTGCAGAGATCGAAATTTAAGGCATTGTCAGTCCCGGCGGGGGCTGACAATGCAAAAGATTTTTTGGAAAAAGACACTCTGGTGGATATGGAGGGTCTATGAGTTTTTCTGCGTTACGATTGTAACTATCCTCAGCTTGCGCATTTTGTTTTTGCTTTCTGTCTATTTGACCGACAGTTTTATCTTGCCCAATGGCATGATTGTGAAACGTGAATTTTACGGTTCAATACGACAGAGTCAGAGTAACCTCTATGCATCTGACGGTAAAACGCGTCTTGCAACTCGAATTTCAAGCATGTGCTTTAATGACCGCTATATTAAGGTTCGTAGCTCTGGTGGTCTCAAATTGATCGATGGGGAAACGAACAGACTTATTCCGCTTTCTGACCATGAAGCCCGGAGGAAGGTTGATCCCTCGGGACCATTGAACGATGACTGCAATGGTTATTACAAAGACTGGGTGTCTCCAAATTTTCTATATGTGACGAACAGAGATCGCCGTGTGCCACATTGTGATCGACGCAATTTCGATAATCCCAATTTGAAAAATCTTGCATGGTTTGAAAAGCGCCGTTGTCGTTCACGCTGATGAAATGCAACTTTCCAGCCTGATAAAAACAAATTTTTGAATAAGTTATCCCCTTAGGATCTATCGCCTTTAACCTCTCAGGAATTGTAATTTGAGAGGGCTCATGAATACATATTTATCGAAGATCGATAAGAGCAGACAGCGGTTGAATGAATTAAGCCGTCGGGAAGCTTTCAGTCACTGCATCAAACATGGCAGTGTTCCTCGTGTTTGGAACGAAATTATGGATGCTTCACACACCGAAGAAAAGTTCTTCGGTATCTGACGCGTTATCATCAAGCAGTGTCACACAAAGCGAATGTTGGTGCTGAGGAGCAGAGCACCACACATTATATTTGGCGTACAAAGCGTGATGGCCGCGTGCGAAGCGAACATGCGGCCAATGACGGCAAATTATTCTCATGGAATGAACGGCCTGTGACTGGCCATCCCGGTGAAGAGTATAATTGCGATGTATCGCTGAGCCATATGTCGAAGGGGCAACAGAGTATGCAACGCATAATTTTTCATCGAGTCTTGCAGCATCTTATGGTCGCTGGAGTAATTCGGATTTCGTGAAGCATTATTATTATGGGAATGGCCGCCCGGTAACTTTGTTGGAAATAGGCCATTTGCGAGAGATTGCGGAACATTATGCTTATCACGATGGAAAAGAAGGTGCATTTCGTCGGTTGTCGGGACAGATTGCAAGCAAAGCTCGAGAAGACGGGATGGGGGCACTCTGGTATAATTTTTGAATGAAATTATGACTTTAAACCTATTCAATTCTCACATGGAGCAGCCGGCGTATATGGTTATTTTAACGGGGACGTTGAAACGCAAGGTGCCATGTTGCTAATTAGTGGCGAAAGTCAATTCTACTTTACAGATAGGTTCAAGGATCCTTTGGACACCCCAAACTGGTTCGAAGAGGACCTGGAGGTGGGTGGGACGCCATACGAAATTATGGGTGAGTGGACAGCAAATTTCGTTGCACACGTTTTTACAGTCGAGTCGAGAAGCCAGTATTTGCACAAGGAGGGCAAATGATCAGATTTTCGCTGTGGCTGGTGTGGAGCGTGTATAAAATCGCCTGTGTTTTTGTGATCTCGGCTGTGATCCTCTTTGCGCTCTTTATCATTTTCGCGCGCTATACGAATTACTGGCCATAAGGCGTGATAGGATCATGCGGCCTGACAGCCGTGAATAATTTTCGAAATCAATTTGGATTTTGGGCAGGATGAGGTAAAAACGGCCAAACTTAAAGGAAAAGCGATGAGCCTGTCTGATACAATTCGAAACACTTTCGTGCCGATCCATCGTGAAGGCTACCCGTTTATCGCGGCGTTTTTCGTGGTTTCGCTCATTCTGGGCTGGCTGTGGAATCCGTTGTTCTGGATCGGCCTCGTTCTCACCATCTGGTGTATCTATTTCTACCGCGATCCTGAACGTGTAACGCCGATTGCCGATGATCTTGTGATTAGTCCGGCTGATGGCAAGGTTTCTTTTGTCGGCCCGGCTGTGCCACCCGCAGAACTGGAACTCGGTGCAGAGCCGCTGATGCGTATTTCGGTTTTTATGAATGTGTTTTCCGTTCACATCAACCGTGCACCAGTGCGTGGTAAGATCGAGAAGATTTTCCAACGTCCGGGCAAGTTCCTCAATGCTGAACTCGACAAGGCCAGCACCGATAATGAGCGTAATTCCGTTCTTATCGACAGCGCAAACGGTAAAGTCGGCGTTGTGCAGATCGCAGGTCTGGTTGCACGCCGCATCGTTTGCTGGTCGCGTGAAAGCGATAATCTTAGCGTGGGCGAACGTTTTGGCCTGATCCGCTTCGGCTCACGTGTTGACGTCTATCTGCCAGCCGGTGCATCTGTTCGTGTGGCTATTGGCCAGACGGCTGTGGCGGGTGAAACCGTTCTTGCGGAATTTGGCAGTGAACGCGCAGAACCTGTGGTGCGGATCGCCTGAGCTGATGGAAACACCATTCCCACCCTTTGAGCCAAATGGCCGCGTGGATTCTTCGCGCGGCCCCAAACTTTCGCAGATCCCGCTGCGTATTGTTGTTCCGAATGTCATCACGGTTCTTGCCATCTGCGCAGGTTTGACGGGTATTCGTCTGGCGTTTGAACACCGCTTTGAACTTGCCGTGATGATGGTGCTGATTGCGGCATTCCTCGATGGTGTGGATGGCCGCGTTGCACGCATGATGAAAGGCTCGTCTAAGTTCGGTGAGCAGATGGATTCGCTCGCTGATATTGTGAATTTCGGCGTTGCCCCGGCACTTGTTCTCTATGTTTATGTGCTTGATCAGGCGCGCTCTTTCGGCTGGATCGCAGCACTTCTTTATGCGATTGCCTGCTGCCTGCGTCTGGCCCGCTTCAATGTGATGCTGGAGGACCCGAACCGTCCGCCATGGCAGAGCAATTACTTCATCGGTGTGCCTGCGCCTGCGGGTGCTATGCTGGTGTTGCTGCCTGTTTATCTCGGCTTTCTCGGGCTTACGCCAAGCAAGGGGCTGGCTTTTGCCGTTGCGATTTTCACTGTGGCGATTGCCTTCCTGCTGGTCAGCCGATTGCCGGTCTATAATGGCAAATCGGCGGGAAGCCTCATTCGCCGCGATTTCGTTATGCCGTTGATCTTGCTCGTGGTTATCTATGTGGCCTTTCTTATGAGTTTCACATGGCACACGCTGACACTGACGGCATTGGCCTATCTGGCTTTCCTGCCATTCAGCCTCGTTGCGTGGAACAAACGCGAAGCTGCCGACCGCCGTACAGTGCTAGAAAATGAGCCGTCAGCGGAAAGCTGACGGCAAGCTTTGTGCAATGAAATGAACGCGCTCCTGAACCGATGATCTCGGCAGGAGCGCGATTTCATATCCAAGTTTCCTATAGGTGTTTTCCATCGCTTCGAAGGTTTGGGTGGCTTCGGCAAAACTCTGTTTTCGTTCGTTATCTTGTGCGAAAATTTCTTCCCATGGTGGGGCCAAAAACACCGTTCTGTTATATCGAATCATCAGCGCTGCCCGGTGCATGTGTTGCGGAATTGGCAATCCGCAAAGGGTGAGATAGCCAAGAACATCCGGTATACCCCGGTCAAAGAATACTGGCCCTTTTTTCTCGCGCGCGCGATCGTAAGAGCGCATTTCCCATGAAAGCATCAGCTCTGCAAAAAGCACACGGTCAGCCCAAGGCAACGCTTTTCCTCCAATCCTAACCTGATGCTGAATAACCGCGCGGCCAGCTTCGACACTACGGGAAAAACCCTTTTGTTCGAGCGCGTCGATGAGCGTGCTTTTGCCCGAACCTGGGCCGCCGCTTATGATGATAAATTGCTGATACGCGTGTGTCATCGATCCTCCAGTAACGTTGGGAAAACAGGCGGTCGCATGATTGGTTGAGAAAGTTCGCTCTAAAAACAGGGCCGAAAGATGCGGCTGGAGCGGAAAAGAAAAAAAAGAATAATTCCGGCCTTGGTTTTGTGCAAGGCCGGAAACGGTAAATCAGGAAGGCATATGATAATCGAGGAAGCGGTCCTGACGCACATCATAAAGCTTGCCGCTCACATCAAGCTTCGGATCGGCAAGCTTGACGATTTTCTCGGCCACTGATTGCGGGGTCGGCAGCGTTTCGGGATCTTCTCCCGGCATAGCCTTGGCGCGCATGGCGGTACGGGTTGCACCCGGATTGACCGAATTGATGTTCAGCTTCATCTGCTTGGTTTCTTCGGCCCAACTGCGCCCCATCACCTCGACAGCGGCTTTTGAAGCGGCATAAGGCGCCCAGAAAGCACGGCAGGAATGGGCAACACCTGACGAAAGCAGAATCGCGCGTCCTGCATCCGATGCGCGCAGCAGCGGGTCTGTTGTGCGGATCAGGCGCCATACGCTTGTGACATTTACATTCATAACCTGATCGAAAACTTTGGATTCTATATGGCCGATGGGGGAAATCGTGCCGAGAATACCTGCATTGGCGACCAGAATGTCGAGTTTGCCCCAACGCTCATGAATGGAGCCGCCAAGACGATCAATGGCTTCCATATCAGTAATGTCGAGTGGCACCAGCGTTGTGCTGCCGCCGACCTTGCGAATATCATCGTCGAGTTCTTCAAGCCCGCCAACCGTGCGCGCAACCGCAATCACATGTGCGCCACGCTTTGCAAGTTCAAGCGAAAGAAAATAGCCAATACCGCGCGACGCGCCCGTTACCAAAGCCAGTCGGCCAGTAAGGTCGATACTCATTTTACCCCCAGTTTAATGCTAACATATGAAACAGGCGGCCCTTTTAGCCGCCTGCGTGAAGACAATTGATCAGCCGTTTGAGGCGAGCAGTGACAGCGTGTGAACGTTGTCTTCGCCTTCCTGATCAAGGAGACGGGTCGGATATTCACCCGTGAAATAGTGATCTGTAAAGGCAGGGGCCTTTGGATCACGTGCTTCACCACCAACTGCTTTGTACAGTCCGTCAATCGACAGAAACGCCAGCGAATCCGCACCGATATAACGGCACATCGCCTCCAGACTGTCATACTGGTTCGCCAGCAGCTTTTCGCGGTCGGGCGTATCAATCCCGTAGAAATCCGGGTGGAAAATCATCGGGCTTGCGACGCGAATATGAACTTCCTTGGCACCGGCATCGCGGATCATCTGCACGATCTTGACGGAGGTTGTGCCGCGCACGATGGAATCATCCACCAGCACAACGCGCTTGCCTTCAATCATCGCGCGATTGGCCGAATGCTTGAGCTTCACACCAAGGGCACGGATACTCTGTGTTGGTTCGATGAATGTGCGGCCGACATAATGATTGCGAATAATACCATATTCAAACGGAATACCACTGGCCTGCGCAAAGCCAAGCGCCGCAGGCGTTCCTCCATCTGGTACAGGCACCACAACATCGGCTTCGATTGGCGCTTCCTTGGCCAGATTCATGCCCATGTTCTTGCGCGCAACATAAACGCTGCGACCGCCGACAACTGAGTCCGGGCGCGCGAAATAGACATATTCAAATAGGCAGAGGCGTTCTGGTTGCGGGTTTTCCGGCTTGATACAATCGGTGGTGATGGAGCCATCTTTCTGAATTTCACAGATGATGACTTCGCCATTTTCAACGTCGCGGATATATTTCGCGCCGATAATATCAAGCGCACAGGTTTCCGAGCAGAAGATCGGCTTGCCATCGAGTTCACCCATCACCAGCGGGCGGATACCAATAGAATCACGCGCTGCAATCAACTTGGTGCGGGTCAATGCCAGCATCGCATAACCACCCTCAACCTGACGGATCGCATCGACAAAGCGATCACTCGACGAGGCTTGACGTGAGCGTGCAATCATGTGCAGCACGACTTCGGTGTCCGATGTTGCCTGAAAGATAGCGCCTGAAGCAATCAGCTGCTTGCGCAGAGTAATGCCATTGGTGAAATTGCCGTTATGGGCAATCGCGATGCCGCCAACTTCCAGCTCTGCGAAAAGCGGCTGCACATTGCGCAGGATCGTTTCGCCGGTCGTGGAATAACGCACATGGCCAATGGCGCGGTCGCCGGGCAGGCGGTTGAGCGTCGAAGCATCCGTGAAGTGGTCGCCCACCAGACCCATATGCCGTTCCGAATGGAAGCGGCGGTTGTGATAGGAAACGATACCGGCAGCTTCCTGTCCGCGATGCTGCAAAGCATGCAGACCAAGAGCCGTTAGCGCTGCGGCGTCCTCATGGCCAAGAATGCCAAATACACCGCACTCTTCATGCAACGTATCATCGTCCAGCATAAAGGAGTTTTCGTCATGCGATTGTTGGAACATTGTCCGCAAGGCCTTTCGATTGCGGTTACTAAAAGCAACACTTACAGGAAAGAGCGCTATTTTAAAAGCGGTCCCTTACATGCTGTGCGTTTCAGCCGCTGATATAATGTAAGACTTTGACTAAAAACAGATGAAACCGACAGCTTTATGCTGCCGGTTTCAAAAAATGGTGTTCAGGATCAGTTTGCAGCCGGTGTGTCGTCCGGTACCGGCTGTTCGGCAGGGGCGCCTGCGGGAGCCTGCGTTTCCTGACCCGGCTTGAACTGCTTGATAGCCGATTCAGGATCTGCCGGAAGCAAATCAATCAGTTGTTGGCCAAAGGAATCGAGCATTGGCTTGGATTTCGCATTATTGACCCATGCTGGCTGGTTTGTCGGAACCAGCCAGTTGAAGAACAGCATTGCAACAACAACGAGCAATACGCCGCGCGCAGCACCGAACAAAAAGCCTAAGGTGCGGTCGAGCGCACCGATGCGGCTGTCGATGATGAAATCGGCAATCTTCATGGTGATCAGCGAGACAACAATCAGAACAACAAGGAAAACTGCGCCAGCGGCTGCAATCTTCGCGATTGTTTCGTTGTTAATGTAAGGCTGCAGGTAAGGCAGCACCGGCTGATAAAAGAGATATGCGGCTGCGGCGGCTGCGGCCCATGAAACCAGCGACAGGACTTCGCGAGAAAAACCGCGTACCATCGCCAGAACGGCGGAAACCAGCGTTATCCCGAGTAAAATTCCATCAAGCAAGGTAATCGGCATTCTGGCCTGTCCTTAATTTATACGCACCGGCTTTGCCGCGTGCGGGGCAGTCAAATTTGCAATAGTTTAACAGCGGAAAGTTGACGAAATCTTCCCATGCTAAAGCTCATTAATTTCAACGATCTACAGCGTGATAGCCTCAGATCAAGTTTTTTTACCCGGTCCCGATGCGGCAATGCGCACCACAAGGTCCGAAAGTGCTGTTGTTTCCATAAGGCCGAAGTTGCGATCTTTCCAGAGTTCGCTGCTTCCACCAGGAACAACGGCTTGTCTGAAGCCAAGCTTTTCGGCTTCTTTCAGTCTCTGTACTGCATGTGAAACCGCACGAACAGCACCTGAAAGGCTGATTTCGCCGAAATGAACACAATCTGCAGGGAGCGCAATGCCTGCAATTGATGAAACAAGCGCTGCAGCCACCGCAATATCGGCTGCCGGTTCGCTGATACGATAGCCGCCTGCCACATTGAGATAAACATCATGCTGACCAAAGCGCACGCCGCAATGTGATTCGAGTACAGCCAGAATCATTGCAAGACGGCTTCCGTCCCAGCCCACAACGGCGCGCCGCGGTGTGCCGAGCGAGGAGGGGGAAACGAGCGCTTGTATTTCGACCAGCACCGGGCGCGTGCCTTCCATGCCTGCAAAAACCGCAGCACCCGGCGATTTTTCGTTGCGCTCGCCAAGAAACAGTTCAGACGGATTGGTCACTTCACGCAAACCACCGTCTGACATTTCAAAGACGCCGATTTCGTCGGTCGGCCCGAAACGGTTTTTGACGGTCCGCAAAATGCGATACTGATGCCCACCTTCGCCTTCAAAATAAAGAACACCATCGACCATATGTTCAACCACGCGCGGACCGGCAATCTGCCCTTCCTTGGTGACGTGGCCGACGAGAACAACGGCAGCACCTGTCTGCTTGGCATAGCGGATCATGGCTTGTGCGGAGGAACGCACTTGTGTCACCGTACCGGGCGCGGAATCTGCCATATCGGTCCAGAGTGTCTGGATCGAATCGATGATCACGAGGTCGGGCCGCTTGCCATCGGAAACAGTTGCAAGAATGTCTTCGACATTGGTTTCGGCAGCCAGTTCAACCGAAGAACTGGCAACGCCCAATCGTTGCGCACGCAGACGAATCTGCGCAACCGCTTCTTCGCCTGACACATAGACGATGCGGTGCCCGCGATTGGCAAGGGCTGCTGCTGCCTGAGTCAGGAGCGTGGATTTACCAATACCGGGATCACCGCCAATCAGGATGGCAGATCCGCGCACAAAGCCACCGCCGGTGACGCGATCAAGCTCGCTGATACCGGAAATGATGCGCGGGGCATCTTCAATTTCACCCGATAGCGAGGTGAGGGCAACCGCACGGCCTTTGCGCTTTGAAAGCATGGAGCCGGGGCCGGAACCAATGCCGCTATTGGTGCCTTCTTCGACGAGCGTATTCCACTCGCCGCAAGAGTCGCACTTGCCCGCCCAGCGCGTATGAACCGCGCCACAATTCTGGCAGATGAACTGAACGCGTGCCTTGGCCATCAGGCACGCTCTTTTTTGATGAGAATACTATTCATATTGTTCCGGGATATAAGACCCCTCGGCCAGATCTGCAAATCGCGTAAACTCAGCCTGGAAGGCAAGCTTGACCGTGCCCGTTGGTCCGTGACGCTGCTTTGCGACGATAACGTCGGCAGTGCCGCGCACTTTTTCAAAATGTTGTTTCCACTCTTCATATTTCGGGTCAAACTCATCGCGGGGTTCGAGGTTTTTGACGTAATATTCTTCGCGGAACACGAAAAGCACCACGTCCGCATCCTGCTCGATCGAACCCGATTCACGAAGATCGGAGAGCTGTGGGCGTTTGTCGTCGCGGCTTTCCACCTGACGCGAAAGCTGTGAGAGCGCAATGATCGGAACATTGAGTTCCTTGCCAAGCGCTTTGAGGCCGGTGGTGATTTCGGTAATTTCCTGCACGCGGTTTTGCGCGGAAGCCTTGGATGAGCCAGTCATCAGCTGCACATAGTCGATCACCAGAACATCAAGGCCACGCTGGCGCTTGAGACGTCGCGCGCGGGCTGCAAGCTGCGCAATCGAAATACCACCGGTCTGATCGATATAAAGCGGAATCTTCTGCATGTGCTGCGAACAGGCGACCAGCTTTTCAAAATCTGATTCGGTAATATCGCCGCGGCGGATTTTCGAGGAGGAAACTTCCGTTTGCTCGGAAATAATACGCGTTGCAAGCTGTTCCGCAGACATTTCGAGCGAGAAGAAACCGACAACGCCGCCGTTCTTGGCCTTCATTGTGCCATCGGCCTGCTGTTCGGCCTCATAGGCATTGGCGATGTTGAACGCGATATTGGTTGCAAGCGAGGTCTTCCCCATACCCGGACGACCCGCCAGAATGATCAAGTCGGAAGGCTGCAAACCGCCCATCTTGTTATCAAGTGTGTGAATGCCTGTAGACACCCCCGATAGATGACCATCGCGCATGAAAGCGGCATTGGCCATATCGACGGCGGTGGTGACCGCATCTTTAAAGGCCTGAAAACCGCCGTCATAACGACCGGTTTCTGCCAGTTCGAACAACCGGCGTTCGGCATCTTCGATCTGCTCTTGCGGCGCATTATCGACCGGCGCATCATAAGCAACGTTCACCATGTCTTCGCCAATGCCAATCAAAGCGCGGCGCGTCGCAAGATCATAGATCGCGCGGCCATAGTCTTCGGCATTGATGATGGTGACGGCTTCGGTCGCAAGGCGCGCCACATATTGGAATACGGTCAGATCACCGATCTTGCCTTCATTTGGCAGGAAGGTCTTCATCGTGACCGGATTGGCCATTTTGCCAACGCGAATGAGATCGGTCGAAATCTCATAGATGCGACGATGCAAAGGCTCAAAAAAATGGGTCGGCTTCAGAAAGTCGGAAACACGGTAAAACGCATCATTGTTGATCAGAATAGCACCCAACAGTGCCTGTTCTGCTTCAATGTTGTGAGGAGCTTCCCGATAAAGCGCGTCTTTTTGATCGCGCGCATCGTCAAGTTTGCGTACCGCCGCTTCCGCCATGTTCGTCTATCCTGTCTCTGATCTTCCCAGCTAGGCCTGAAGTGAAGCCAAACGCAACGCAGCCTCAAGGTGATTCCTGCTGGAAGTGACAAGCTATACCATGATTCACAGGCTTCCACAGTTCGCTGTTCAATCTTTTGCACTGAGGCTTGACGAGCGTTGTGATCCATAATGGCGGCTGCTACGAAACAAAAAAACAAACCTCAGAGGGATTCTTTGCATGCGTTATCGTCTTTTATCTGCCTGGCTGTCAGCCATCGCTTTTTTTTCACTTTTGTCGCTTCCTGTGGCCGCAGCGGAGCCGATCAAGGTTAAGGTTTTTATCGCGGCAATGTTCGAGATTGGGAAAAACAGCGGTGATCGCGCTGGCGAATTTCAAAACTGGTATGAACGCTATTGGAAAGATGCAAAGCCCATCGAGGTAAAAGGCGCTTTCAAGCCGGTCTATTGCAATGACGATGGTGTGTGTGGGGCGGTCCTTGGCATGGGAAAAGTCAACTCGTCTGCCAGCATGCAGGCGATTCTGCTCGATCCGGCCTTTGATTTCTCAAAAAGCTATTACGTTTTGTCTGGGGTTGCAGGCACTCCGCCTTCGCGTGGGACGATTGGGGATGTGAGTTGGGCGACATGGCTTGTTGATTATGATCTTGGGCACCGTTGGGCGCCGGAAGAGGGCAAATCGGGTGAACCGGTGTTTATGCCACGCAAAGGCTATGAAGATTATCGCGTTTTCAAGCTCAATCCCGATCTGGTCGCCGCTGCCATGCGTCTTGGCAAAGACGTGAAGCTCGAAGATTCCAAAGAAGCTCAAGCTTACCGCATGCGTTACCCCAATAAAGCCGCACAGTCAGCGCCATCTTTGAAGGAAGGTACCCATATGACGGGTGATACGTTCTTCCACGGTCCGGGCCTGTCTGATGAAGCACAGTATATTGCTAAGCTTTACGGTGCGGATGACTATCTGATCACTGAAATGGAAGCAGCGGCGATTGCGCTTGTTATCAAGCGTCAGTTCGGAACAGACCGCATTCTCAGTTTGCGCGGCGCGGTCAATTTTGATCAGGGCAATCCGAACGAAACAACACTCCAGCACCTTGATCCGGCACCCGGTGAAACCGCAGGTGGTTTCGCTGAAACAGTCAGGAACATCTATCTTGTCGGTGCGCCGGTCGTCGATGACATCACAACCAACTGGGACAAGTGGGAAGCCGGTGTTCCGCAAGAAAAGTAAGGTGAGGTGGTCTGTGTGAGCGATTCACGCAGACCATTTTTCCAGCTTGTCTTTTTATGCTTTCACGCGCTTTTTTGGCATTTGTGTTTCGCTGTTGGCGCCTTTGGGCGCGCTATCGAGCCTTTTTAAGCGCTTTTCCTCTGCCTCAATGTAATTGCGTGTGAGCGGAACAGCTTCCTGCTTGTGCGCAATTTGAATGTGGAACACCATCATATTCTGCCAACGGAACGCACTTTCAGAAGCAGCAAGATAAAACTCCCACATACGGCAGAAGCGCTCGTCATACAGCGCCTTGGCTTCCTCGCGGCGAGCCATAAAAGCATAGCGCCATTCTTTGAGCGTTTCCGCATAATGAAGCCGTAGGATCTCAATGTCAGTCACATAAAGTCCCGCCCTTTCGATATGCGGGAGGACTTCTGAAAGGGCAGGGATATAGCCACCGGGGAAAATATATTTGCGGATGAATGGATTGGTTGCACCGGGACCGTCTGCGCGGCCTATAGCGTGGAGCAGAAAAACACCATCCGGTTTCAACAGCCGCGCGGCATGCTGGAAATATTCCGCAAAGTGACCAACACCCACGTGTTCAAACATGCCAACTGACACCAGCCGGTCAAACTGATCATCAATGTTGCGATAGTCGGTAAGCTGAAACTTTGCGCGGTCCGTGAGATCTTCCTCGGCGGCGCGTCTATTGGCAATAGCGTGCTGTTCTTCTGAAAGCGTGACACCGGTCACATTGGCTTTGAGATAACGGGCGAGATAAAGCCCCATACCACCCCAGCCACAACCAATATCCAATATCTTATCGCCTTCATTGGCGAGAAGTTTCGCTGCAATATGGCGTTTCTTCGCGAGTTGGGCTTCAGCCAGTGTCGCATTGGGCGTTTCGAAATAGGCGCAGGAATATTGCTTGTCCGGATCAAGAAAGAGATCGTAAAGCGCGCCTGAAAGATCATAATGGCTTTTGATATTGCTGGATGAGCGCGCAATGGTATTCATTTGCTGGAAGCGGCGCAACAGCACCCGAATTTTGCCGACGGCTTTCATCCATGGCTCGGTCGCAGCCGTAGGCCCTGTGTTTTCGAAGACGATCTTGAGCAGATTATAGATGTCGCCATTAATAAAATCGATTTCGCCATCCATGAAACATTCGGCTAGTTTTAACTCAGGATCAAACGCCACCGCGCGTTCGGCACGACGCGTATTAAAACGCATGTGAACCGGTTCCCCGGTCTTGTCCCCATATTGAAAAACATTCCCATCAGAATCGGTGACCGACAGATCACCCACTTTGATCATATGCACTAAAACTGTTCGCAGCATTGCATGCATAGGCCCCATCTCCCTCCTCAGAGCGCCTTGCGTCCACAGGACGCGCAAGAGACGCTCTAATCTTCAGGTTCGCATCGTGTTTTCCAAAATCGATTCCGATTTTGGGTCGATGCATGATTGGAGCAAGTGCAAACATTCGTACGGTTGCATGGCAGAGCGGCGTGTTCCCTGAATTATGCGCCGCGCTGTCATCAGATTTCAGGCAATTCCCCTTCGGTCAATTGGCCTCTGGCTTATAGCCTGAGCAAGCACGAACGTTTCCGTCAGCACCCTCTCCAATCACAATCTAATATGAAGAATAGGCAAATTTTCTGATCTGAAAAGAGAAAATGCCCGACGGAGACCGCCGGGCATGATCATATAAAGTTTACCATTGTGGGAATGCCTGCAATAAAAGCAGGCACGCACAACTCAATTGATGGCTAAATTAAGCCTGATCTTCTGCTTCTTCGTCTTCGTCGAAGAATTCTTCAGCAAGAGGAGCTTCTTCGATGCCGTAGATGGCTTCGATCGAAGTCAGGTCTTCACCCTTTGCCTGACGTTCAGCTTCTTCAGTTGAACGAGCGATGTTTACGGAAACCGTAACTTCGACTTCAGGATGCAGCGAGATGACGATTTCATGCACGCCAATGGCCTTGATTGGATGCTTCAGTTCAACCTGGTTGCGGTGCAGGTTGAAGCCATTTGCAGTGATGATGTCAGCGATGTCACGGGTCGAAACCGAGCCGTAGAGCTGACCGGTTTCACCAGCCGAACGAACAACGATGAAGGATTCGCCATCAAGCTTGGTTGCAACGGCTTCAGCTTCTGTCTTGCGCTCAAGGTTCTGAGCTTCGAGCTGTGCGCGCTGGCCTTCGAACTTCTTGAGGTTGGCTTCGTTGGCACGAAGAGCCTTGCCCTGTGGCAGAAGGAAGTTACGGGCAAAGCCGTCCTTAACCTTGACAGTGTCGCCCATCTGACCGAGGCGAGCGATGCGTTCCAGAAGAATAACGTCCATTTGAGTTTCCTTTCGAGATTTAAATTTGGATTTATTGGTTGTCTGTGTTCGGAATTTTCGAAATTGGTGCGCCGCGCGATGTATCGAAAAGGCCGAAAACCATGAAGACGACAAGCAGGAATGCGAAGAGTATGATCGCGACATAGATGAGCCAGAGCGCGACCGGGCGCCATGCCTTGCCACGCGTGCGCTGATGGAAGGTCGCAAGACCTGCAATCATGAAACCGAAGCTCAGTGCACCCGCAACCACCGTCGCAATGAGACCGGCAGGGCCCGGCAAGAATGCAACAGCAAGTGCGACCGCAAAAACCAAAAGCGCTGGGCGTGGCATCCGCATGGTTGCGGGCCAGTCATCACGCGGACGGCGCAGCCGGCCCGAAAGGGCGGTCAGCCGCAGAGCCAGATAAAGATTGCCGACGAGAATAGCCAGGCATGCTGCAGGCTGAACTGCTGGCAGTGCTACCATCAAAAGCGCACTGACATTCTGGCGCATCTCGTCGCTTGGCGTGAATTGTGGGTCAGCGGCTGCGAGGCTGTCGATCAAGGTGTTGGCGAATTCTCGTGCCAAATCTGGTCCGAAGCCAAGAATAAAACCGATGATGATGAAGCTTGCAGCAACCATCAGCGCGAGACGGAAAACGATGTCCGACAGCGGATACCAGACCATCAAATCCTTCGGGCCGCCGAGTTCGGAGGCAGGGCGGGCAAGGCCTGAAAGATAAGCAGCGATCGCCGCTGGCGCATAGCTTGTCAGAGCCATAAGCAGCGCTGCTAAAGGTGCTGCAACGACACCAACAGCAAGGGTGGCGCAAGCAGCAGCGATAATCCCCGCGCTCGAACCCCAGCCCAGTGCAGCAACAAAAATCGGTAGCGGTGTCAGGAAATAGAGAACCACCGCCATACCCGACTGGGCGATGACGCCAGACGACATCAGTGCCGAGGCAAGCCCCGCCAATATGCCGACTCCAATGATGGTTCCATTGAACTTCATAAATTCGCTGTCCTGCTCCGGCTTTCCCGGTTTTGCAGTTAGAGGCGGCGTTTCCACGCGATAGCCCCAACTTGGGATTTTCGTACTCCGGTTACGCCCATCGTATCCGGGAAGAATCGGGAGGCGAAGAATCGCCTCCCCAAAAGTCTTACTTCACTCAGACCTTACTTAACAACGTATGGAAGCAGGCCGAGGAAACGAGCGCGCTTGATCGCCTTGGCGAGTTCACGCTGCTTCTTCTGGCTGACAGCCGTAATACGCGAAGGAACGATTTTGCCGCGTTCCGAAATATAACGCTGCAGGAGCTTGATGTCCTTGTAGTCGATCTTCGGTGCATTTGGACCTGTAAAAGGGCAGGTCTTGCGACGACGATGGAAGGGACGACGGGTTGGGATCTGATTGATATCAACCATGATTATGCTCCTTCGCCAGCTTCGTTGTCACGTGGACGACGTGGGCCACGATCACCGCGATCACCACGGTCGAAACCGCCTTCACGTGGACGGCGTGGGCCGCGGTCATCACCATCGCGGTCACGACGTTCGTCGCGGCGCGAAAGCATAGCCGACTGGCCTTCTTCGTGTTCTTCAACGCGGATGGTCATGAAACGAAGAACGTCTTCGTTGATACGCATCTGGCGTTCCATTTCAGCAACGGCTGCTGCCGGTGCATCAATGTTTACGAGCGTGTAATACGCCTTGCGATTCTTCTTGATGCGGTAGGTGAGGGGACGAAGACCCCAGTTTTCAACCTTACCGACCTTGCCGCCATTAGCTTCGAGGACACCCTTGTACTGTTCGACGAGAGCGTCGACCTGCTGCTGGGAAATGTCCTGGCGGGCAAGAAGCACATGTTCATAAAGAGCCATTGGCTTTGCCTTTCTTCTGTTTCATTTCGCTGACACTAACGGCTAAGCCTCTGCGACTTCTCTTTTGCCGGAAAACCGGAGAAGAAAGGACGCTTGGGTAAAGACAATCGAGAGCGGAGACACGGGAGGCAGAAGCGCTTACGACTTCCACGGACAATTCAACAAAGTGTTGAAGAACTGCACGCTCCTCCGTTCAGCCCCCAGCTAATGCCAGCAACGAACGGGCGCTCAATACGTGCTTTTCCCCTGCTTTGCAAGCGTTGGGGATCGTAAAAAACCACAAATACTTGACTTTTCGCCCTGTGATGGGGCACATCGCGCAAAATTGTTGTATTAAAGTGAGGCATTCATGGCGGTAGCATTCACCTTTCCGGGGCAGGGTAGCCAGGCAGTTGGCATGGGCAAAGCTTTGGCCGAGCAGTTCGCTGAAGCGCGCGCTGTTTTCGAGGAGGTGGACGCGGCTCTGGGTGAAAAGCTTTCCGCCACGATGTTCGAAGGCCCGGAAGATGTGCTCACTCTGACCGCCAATGCGCAGCCGGCCTTGATGGCGGTTTCCATTGCGACGCTGCGCGTCATGGAAGCGCAGGGCTTTTCGTTGAAAGACAAGGTTGCCTATGTTGCCGGCCATTCGCTTGGCGAATATTCAGCCCTTTGTGCTGCCGGTACTTTTTCGCTCGCCGATACCGCGCGTCTGTTGCGCATTCGTGGCAATGCGATGCAAAAGGCTGTTCCGGTTGGTGAAGGCGCAATGGCCGCCATTATCGGTCTTGAGCACAGCGATGTTGAATCCATCTGCGCGGAAGCCAAAGCTTCTGGCCCGGTCCAGATCGCAAATGACAATGGCGGCGGTCAGCTTGTGATTTCAGGCGCCAAGGCTGCTGTAGAACTTGCAGCTTCGCTTGCCTCCGAAAAAGGTGCCAAGCGTGCAATCATGCTGCCTGTCTCTGCACCGTTCCATTCGACACTGATGGCTCCTGCTGCCGACGCCATGCGCGAAGCGCTGGCACAAGTTGAAAAGCACAATCCGGTTGTACCGCTCATTGCCAATGTGCGCGCGGCACCTGTGACGGATGCCAATGAGATTGCCGATTTGCTGGTTGAACAGGTCACAGGCCAGGTGCGCTGGCGCGAAACTGTCGAATGGTTTGCAGGCAATGGCGTCACGACGCTTTATGAAGTAGGTTCAGGCAAAGTCCTGACGGGTCTTGCGCGCCGCATTTCCAAAGATGTGAGCGGCGTAACCGTTGGTTCGGCTGAAGAAATAGCTGCGGCGCTTGCTGCATTGAATAGCTAAAGGATCTGAGATGTTTGATCTGACTGGCCGCAAGGCTCTTGTAACCGGTGCGACCGGAGGCTTAGGTGAAGCGATTGCCCGTGCACTTCATGCACAGGGCGCAATCGTCGGCCTGCATGGCACACGCGAAGAAAAGCTCAAAGAACTGGCTGCCGATCTCGGCGAGCGCACTTTCATTTTTCCTGCCAACCTTTCCGACCGCGAAGCCGTCAAGGCACTTGGTCAGAAGGCTGAGGAAGAAATGGGCGGCGTCGACATTCTCGTCAACAATGCCGGCATCACCCGTGATGGCCTTTTTGTGCGTATGAGCGACGAAGACTGGGATGCGGTGCTCAATGTCAATCTGACGTCTGTGTTCAATTTGACGCGCGAATTGACCCATCCGATGATGCGCCGCCGCAATGGCCGTATCATCAATATTACGTCGATTGTCGGTGTGACTGGCAATCCGGGTCAGGCAAATTATTGCGCATCCAAGGCTGGTCTGATCGGCTTTTCGAAGTCGCTGGCGCAGGAAATCGCAAGCCGTAATGTCACGGTGAACTGCATTGCTCCGGGCTTCATCGAATCGGCAATGACCGACAAGCTGAACGAGAAGCAGAAGGAAGCAATCATGGGCAGTATCCCCATGAAGCGTATGGGCGTTGGTGGTGATATTGCTGCTGCGGTTGTTTATCTGGCAAGCGACGAAGCCGCATACGTGACTGGTCAGACGCTGCATATCAATGGCGGCATGGCTATGATTTGATGGTCTTTTACAGGCTGTTCAATCAATATTTTACGGTATAAAAAGTCTTAAAGTCGGATGGTGAAAACCAAAATGCGCTTTGCCTCGCTCAAGAAGCATGGTAATGCGCCCGACGAGAGTTCCGGTGTTTCGATAGAGAGATGCCGTAATCCTGTTCCGCAAGGAATATCCACAGGATGTCTGTCAAAGGAAGTGTACTCTAAACTTGGCAGGCATCTTATAACTTGATTACAATCATGCATGCCGCTAACCAAGGCAGAGCAAGTAAACAAACAGGTCGAGGTTCCGACATGAGCGATACCGCAGAGCGCGTCAAGAAAATCGTTGTTGAGCATCTGGGTGTAGATGCCGACAAGGTCACCGAAGGTGCAAGCTTCATCGATGATCTTGGTGCAGACAGCCTCGACACCGTCGAGCTGGTCATGGCTTTCGAAGAAGAATTCGGCGTTGAAATTCCTGATGACGCAGCAGAAACGATCCTCACGGTCGGCGACGCTGTAAAGTTCATCGATAAGGCTTCTGCCTAATCTGAGCTTAAGGGCTGGGATTCTTCCGAATCCCGGCCCTGCTTGTCTTCTGGTCAGGCGTTTAAGCCCTGTGCCCGGAAAAAGCGAAGGACGATTGCTGGAAATGGCCCGATGCGGTCGTTTCATATGCAGTTCGATATTTAAGTGAGCATCGTCCGTATGAGGCATTTTCGCCTGCGGGATGGCTCCGATGAAATTTATCAAATTTAAGGGGTGGATATGAGGCGTGTCGTCATCACCGGTCTTGGTTTGGTGTCGCCGCTGGCAAGCGGTGTCGAAGAGACCTGGAAACGTCTTGTTGCCGGTGAAAGCGGTGCTCGCCGCATCACAGAGTTTGAAGTTGATGATCTGGCCTGCCAGATCGCCTGCCGTATTCCGGTTGGCGATGGCACCAATGGCACCTTCAATCCCGACCTCCATATGGAACAAAAGGAACAGCGCAAGGTTGATCCGTTCATCGTTTATGCGGTCGGCGCTGCCGATCAGGCATTGGACGATGCAAACTGGCATCCGGAAAGCGACGAAGATCAGATTCGCACCGGCGTTCTGATTGGTTCCGGTATTGGTGGTATTGAGGGCATTGTTGAAGCTGGCTATACGCTGCGCGACAAAGGCCCCCGCCGTATTTCGCCTTTCTTCATTCCCGGTCGTCTGATCAATCTGGCTTCCGGCCATGTTTCCATCAAACACGGACTGCGCGGCCCCAACCATTCCGTGGTAACGGCGTGCGCAACCGGAACTCATGCTATTGGCGACGCAGCGCGTCTGATCGCTTTTGGCGATGCAGATGTGATGGTTGCCGGTGGTACGGAATCGCCGGTTAGCCGCATTTCGCTGGCAGGTTTTGCCGCATGCAAGGCGCTGTCCACCAAGCGCAATGACGATCCGACCGCAGCTTCGCGTCCTTATGACAGTGACCGCGATGGTTTCGTCATGGGTGAGGGTGCAGGCGTTGTGGTTCTCGAAGAGCTGGACCATGCTCTTGCACGCGGTGCAAAGATTTACGCCGAAGTGGTTGGCTATGGCCTTTCGGGTGACGCTTATCACATCACGGCTCCTACCGAGAGCGGCGAAGGTGCAGAGCGCTGCATGGTTGCGGCACTGAAGCGCGCAGACATTGCTCCTGATCAGGTTGATTACATCAATGCACATGGCACGTCGACCATGGCCGATACAATCGAACTGGGTGCCGTTGAACGCGTCGTCGGTGATGCGGCTTCGAAGATTTCCATGTCTTCGACAAAATCCGCAATCGGCCATCTGCTTGGTGCTGCTGGCGCTGCAGAAGCGATCTTCTCAACGCTGGCAATTCGCGACAACATTGCGCCACCAACGCTTAATCTGGACAATCCGGCGGTCGAAACCAAAATTGATCTGGTTCCGCACAAAGCGCGCGAACGCAAAATCGATGTGGCTTTGTCGAATTCGTTCGGCTTTGGTGGCACAAACGCTTCGTTGGTTCTGCGCCGTTACTCTTGAGTAGACCACTAAGAAATGACGATTTATTCAAAAACGCGGGGATTTCTCCGCGTTTTTGCCAAAATATAACCCGATGCGATGTTTAAACCTGCTAATTGCGTTAGTGTGATCTGACAGAATTTGTTTGATTTGTGTGCCGTTTCATATGAGGTTCAGGACGAGGTGATGGAGTGAGTTCAGAAGAAAAGCCCGGAGCCGGTCCTGCTGAGCAGCAGCCACAGGCTACCGCAACACCTGAACAGGCCGCGGCATCCAAGCCTTTCGTGCCAAAGTCGGCTTCAGAGGCTCTCCGCCCGGAACCGGGTACGCCGCCGCCGCGTAAGCGGTCGCGTCATGCGCGTAGCCAGATCGTCGTCTTCATGAATTTCATGTTGTCGCTGCTGGTGCTGCTTCTGCTTGGCGCCTCGGCGTTGTTCTATTTTGGCAAGCTTCAGTTTGACGCTGCTGGTCCTCTGACCGCGGAAACCACCTTCCTCGTGAAGCGTGGTGCCGGTGTGTCGGAAGTTTCCAACAGCCTCGAAAACCGCGAAATCGTCAGTGATGCCCGTATTTTCCGTTATGGTATGCGCGCTTACGGTCATGAAAATGATCTGAAAGCTGGCGAATATGCCATCCCAGCCGGTGCGACGATGCGCGATGTGATGAATATTCTCATCAGTGGCAAGTCGATCATGTATCCGCTGACAATCCCGGAAGGTCTGACGGTCAAGCAGGTCTTCGATCGTATTTCGGCAGATCCAATATTGGTTGGCGACATGCCAAAAGAAATGCCGCCGGAAGGCGGGCTTTTTACCGATACGCTTAATTTCACACGCGGTACAACGCGCGAAGAAATCATCAACCGCATGATTGCATCGCAGCAGAAGCTGATTGATGAAACGTGGGAGAAGCGTCGCCCTGATCTGCCGATCAAGGACAAGAATGAGTTCGTGACGCTTGCTTCGATTGTTGAAAAAGAAACGGGCATTGCTTCGGAGCGCCCGCATGTGGCTTCGGTCTTTGTCAATCGTTTGAACAAGGGCATGCGCATCCAGTCCGATCCGACGATCATCTATGGATTGTTTGGCGGTGCAGGTAAGCCATCCGATCGCCCGATCTTCAAGTCGGACCTCGAAAAGCCAACGCCATATAATACTTATATTATCAATGGACTTCCGCCGACACCCATTGCCAATCCGGGTCGTGCAGCGCTTGAAGCTGTGGCCAATCCGCTGGATACGGAAGACCTCTATTTCGTGGCGGATGGGACAGGCGGTCATGTCTTTTCCAAGACCTTGGCCGAACATAACGCCAATGTGCGCAAATGGCGTGCGGTTGAACAGGAAAAGAACCAGCTACAGCAGCAAAACACCGCCCAGTAATGGGCGGTTTTATTTCGCATTGAGGGAAAGAGCATATGGCGCTTCAGAGTATGACGGGGTTTGCGCGCCACGCGATGCAATATGGCGCAGCGGATAATGAAGCGCGCATCGTTTGGGAAGTTCGCTCGGTCAATGGCAAGGGACTGGATCTGCGGCTGCGTCTGCCACAGGGGCTGGAAAGCGCTGAACACGCCGTGCGCTCGCTTCTGGCGCGCTATTTTTCACGCGGTAACTTTCAGGCCAGTCTCGCGGTTGAGCGCGCAGAAGCGCAGGCAGGCTTCACCATCAATAAAGCGATGCTTGATGAGGTGCTGAAACTTGGTGCGGAACTACAGGCCCGCCATGGACTTCAGCCTGCAAGCGTTGATGGCATTCTGTCACTGCGCGGTATTATCGATCAGGCACAGTTCAGCGATGACGAAAATGCCCGTGCAGGCCTTGAGGCCGCGGTCGTCGCGGCTTTTGAGGGGGCGCTGAAAGCGATTGCCGAAGCGCGCACGCATGAGGGACAGTCGCTTTTCACTATTTTATCCGGGCATGTCGATACGATTGAACGACTGACGCAGGAAGCACGCAATGATCCTTCCCGCAGCATAGAAGCCATTCGTACAAAGCTGAACAATCAAGTGGCTTTGCTGATGGAAACCGGACGCGATTTTGATGACGCGCGGCTTTATCAGGAAGCGGCTTTTCTGGCGACAAAGGCAGATATTCAGGAAGAGCTGGACCGGCTTGAAACCCATGTGGCGTCTGCGCGCAAGCTACTTGCTGACGGTGGCCCAATCGGGCGCAAGCTTGACTTTCTTTCACAGGAATTTAATCGCGAAGCCAATACGCTTTGCTCAAAATCGAATGCAGCGTCGATCACGGCAATCGGCCTTGAGCTGAAAGCGGTTGTCGATCAGTTTCGCGAACAGGTACAGAATCTGGAGTAACGGAAAATGGCCATCTCTTCGGTCGAATATGGCATTGCACGCAGAGGCTTGATGGTGGTGATTTCGTCGCCATCGGGCGCGGGAAAATCCACAATCGCGCGGCAGCTGCTCAGTGATCCGGATATGAAACTGTCGCTATCGATCTCCGTCACCACACGTGAGCGTCGTCAGAGCGAAATCAACGGCGTCCATTATCATTTCATCACCAAGCGTGAATTTGAACGGCTGCGTGATAATGACGAGTTGATCGAATGGGCGGAAGTGCACGGCAATTTCTACGGAACATTGCGCCAGACCGCTGAGGAAGCGCTTGCGGACGGCCAGGACATGCTGTTTGACATCGACTGGCAGGGGGCCGAGCAATTGCAGGCCAAAATGCCTGCCGATGTGGTGTCGATCTTCATTCTGCCGCCCACGATGCGCGAATTGCAGAACCGTCTTAACCGCCGGGCGGAAGATGCCGCTGATGTGATCGAAACCCGTTTGCAGAATGCGCGTTTTGAAATCCAGAAATGGGTGAAATACGACTATATCGTCATCAATGAAGACCTTGAGCGCTCCTATTCCGGCATCAAAGGGATTATCGTTGCCGAGCGTCTGCGCCGCGATCGCCGTCCGGGCCTTTTTGATTTTGTCGAAGGGCTTTTGGAGGAAAACCCGGAAATCTGAAAGCAGGCAGAGAGCGGACACCGGAAGGCATACGGGTGAATGCTATTCGGGCTCGCACGACCAATACGCTCAATCGCGCACAGGGCGGCAATCCTGATCGACCTATAGGATTGCCGCCATAACACCTATGGGACGGGCGGAACGACATTGCAAAAACCGCTCTGTGGCTCGCATCCGACAATCAGGATTGGTGAGCAGAACGGTGATCACGGTTACCGATGGGCTGAGTGCTTGATCGCAATAAAAATTGCACGGAATGATAATTTCAATCAAGCAGAATGAGGATCGCATCCACCACGGCCAGCGTGAAAAGCAGGGCGATCATGCTCGCCGCCGCAATCACCATCATGCGCTTCTGGCGTGAGCGCTTCTCAGGCTGTTTCCCGCTCCAGTCATATGGCGTTTCAGGCATCGTCTCCTCCGTCACACAATCCTGAATGAGTTTGCACTTTATACGCTTTGGATTGCAATATGATGGCCTTTATCAAATTGCTGTTTCGCTGGCACGCCTGATTGCGTTGAGAATACGGCTCCGTATCATGCCGCTGACAGGCCGGATCAGATACCAGTAAGGTGTGAAACGCCGGTGGCTGGCGCGGTCCGGGCAAAAAATACGCGTCTCGGTGACAAGGCGCGTTTTGCCGTCTTGTTCGGTTACGGTGAAGGCCAGTGCAAGCTTTGCAACGCCGGGTAACTTGAAAGCCAGATAATCGTCAGCGCTTTGCATCTTATAGAGGCCGAAATCCGTTTTCCAGAATTGCCCCACGAGTCCGTAAACCAGTGCTTCGCCGGGCCGATGTTCGAGCAGTGTAAATTCATGCAGGCCAAAAGGTGGCGCAACAGCCTTTTCGCGCCCACGCAATTGTGCAAGCGCGCGCATAGGCATTTCACGCAATGCAATCATGCTGCGGAAAAACGCGTCTGTTTCGGGCTTGTAGCTCATGGCTGCCCGCAAGACGACTTCCGGTGAAGCGCTGACATCACAACCATGCACTTCGCTGAAACCATAATCTGGCAGATATTTGTTGATCAGTTGCATGAGCAGGATTTAAACCGCCGTGCCGCCGACCGTCACCTGATCCATGCGAAGGTGCGGCTGACCAACGCCGACCGGAACCCATTGTCCGCCCTTACCGCAATTGCCGGAGCCGGTATCAAGTTTCATGTCATTGCCAATCATCGAAATACGCTGCATCGCATCCGGGCCATTGCCGATCAGCATTGCGCCCTTGATCGGCGCGCCTATCTTGCCGTCTTCGATCATATAGGCTTCCGTGCAGCCGAACACGAACTTGCCGGAGGTGATGTCGACTTGTCCGCCACCAAAAGAGACGGCATAAATCCCCTTCTTCATGGAAGCGATGATCTCTTCCGGTGATTTGTCACCCGACAGCATATAGGTGTTGGTCATGCGCGGCATAGGGGCGTGTGCATAGGATTCACGCCGCCCGTTGCCGGTAGCACTCATCCCCATCAGGCGCGCGTTTTGACGGTCCTGCATATAATTGACGAGCTTACCATCTTCGATCAGCACCGTGCGATTGGTCGGTGTTCCTTCGTCATCAATGGTCAGCGAGCCGCGACGCTCGGAAATCGTGCCATCATCAACGACCGTGACGCCCTTCGATGCAACCTGCTGACCGAGCAGACCTGCAAAGGCAGATGTTTTCTTGCGGTTGAAGTCGCCTTCAAGTCCGTGACCGACCGCTTCATGCAGCATGACGCCCGGCCAGCCGTTGCCAAGCACAATGTCGTAAGTGCCAGCGGGCGCGGGGATGGCTTCCAGATTGACGAGCGCCTGACGCAGTGCTTCATCGGCAACGCCTTGCCAGCTTTCGGTGGTGATGAAATCGCCAAAGCCTTTGCGTCCGCCGAGTGTGTGCGAGCCGGATTCCTGATGGTCACCATTGCCGGCCACAACCGAAACACTCAGGCGCACCATCGGGCGAATATCGCGCACGAAATGGCCATCGGCACGTAGAATTTCCACCTGCTGCCATGATCCGGCGATGGAAACAGAAACCTGCCGCACTTTGGGGTCTTTGGCGCGCAAATAGGCGTCTATCTTTTGCAAAAGCTGAACCTTTGCATCAAAGGTTGGCGAGCCGATCGGGTTTTCGTCGGTATAAAGATGGCGGTTGGTGCCTGCGGGGGCGGCGGCATAGGCGCCGCTGTGGCCCGTTAAAGTGGCTGAAACGGCCTCGGAAGCGCGCTTGAGCGCTGCAAGTGACAAGTCTCCGGCATGGGCATAGCCAATGGCTTCGCCGGAAACTGCGCGCAGACCAAACCCCTGATCCTGATTGAAAGAGCCAGTTTTGAGGCGTCCATTGTCGAAAACAAGTGCTTCCGCCTCCCGATATTCCATGAACAGCTCGCCATCGTCACTGCCCTTCAGGCTTTGCGAAACAAGGCGTTCTATATCGTCGCGGTTGGCATCGAAACTATCGATCAGGCTCTTCATAAAATAAATCCTGCGGCATGTGTTTGCCACAGGATGTAAGCGTTAAATCGGTCGAGAACAACCTTGAGCTTATGGCAAAGCGTCGAAGCCTTCGCCAAATCCCTTTAAATCTACAGGAATGCCCACACCTTCTTCAGGCGTTTGGAAGACGATGAAGGTTGCAGACTTGCCGTTGCGAAACGTCTTGAGCAGCTCATCTTCAAGGATGACCTCTGCATAGCAGCCATCTTCAAAGCAGCGCACAAAATAAGCGCGACCGATATCCTTGCCATCGACATTGAGGCCAAGGCCGTTTGGCAGCAGCACGCCGAGTGGGGCGAGAACGCGCAGGATGCGCGCTTTGTTGTCGGCTGTCTTCAGAACCACAACCGATAGACCAAGTTCTGGGCGTTTAGCCGCAACCACGTTTTGGATAAGCGCGCATTGTTCGGTCTTGGCACCCGCTGGGGTATCGCAGAGAATTGCCCACGCACCATGCTGAGACTTGAGCGTGCCGCTCTGCTGCGGTGTTGCTGGCGATTGCGGCTGTGCTGCCGGTGCCTGCGTTGGCGCTGGAAGCTGCGCGGGCTTTTCCTGCGCTAGGGATGGCGTTGTTGCGACTGCCACAGCAAGAGCAGCACTCGTTGCAAGGGTGGCAAGACGGGGGAAAATCGAGCAGCGGGCGGATGGACGGAAAAACATGAAATCTCCAGATCGAATCACCGTGACGTTACCGTGCGAAGCAGGCCGTGAAAAGCTATTGTCGCCTCCGGGCCATAATCGCAAAGGCAATGCCGGTTTTGCACCCAGATGCGTCCCAAGATGCGTTTGGGCAGTTATATCCATTTTCGATCGGCACGGTAACGGAAACCTCTTGCTAAATCATGGCTTCATTATGGGTTTCTGTGGGTTTTCCCAAGTTTTCGTCGTGCAAAGAACCTCAAGCAAGCGCGCAGGATGCGGGGCTCTGACGCAGGGCTGCGCGCAAAAATGCCGCACAGGAACATATTCGCCTCGCTTGCGGTGTGCGGTAAGGTGTGGTTTGAACGCTGACGGGGGATACGGCCGTCTTAACGTCCGGCGTCCAAGCCTGCAAGGGCGAAAAGGGAGAGAGTTCTGGTGGATAAATTTGTTGCCACAACGAGGGGCGCCGTCGTTGGTGCTATCGCATTGCTGTGGACAAGCGGTGCCGCTCTGGCGGATCAGCCGCGTCCGTGGGAAATGACATTTCAAGCTGCTGCTACGGGTATTGCCGAGCAGATTCATTGGTTCGAGCGTTATACGCTCTGGTTTATCGTACCCATCACACTGCTTGTGCTGGTTTTGCTGTTCTGGTGCGCTTTCAAGTTTCGCGCGAACGCAAATCCTGAACCATCCAAGACCAGCCACAATACGGCAATTGAGGTCATCTGGACGGTGGGTCCGGTGATTGTACTGCTTTTTCTGGCGGTGCCATCATTCCAGCTCCTGACGGCGCAATATTCGCCCGAAGATCCTTCGCTGACCGTCAAGGCGACGGGGTATCAGTGGTACTGGGGCTATGAGTATCAGACCGAGACGCCGGTCAGTTTTGATTCTCTTATCCTAAAGGATGGAGAGCGGGCTGCGGCTGGCAAAGAAAACCGCGCTATCTATCCGCGTCTTCTGACTGTTGACAATGAAGTTGTCGTGCCGGTTGGAACGACAGTCCGTCTTCTGGTCACCGCCGCCGATGTTATCCATTCATGGACAATTCCGGCTTTTGGCGTGAAGATGGATGCTATTCCGGGTCGCATCAATGAGGCTTGGTTCAAGGCTGACAAAGAAGGCCTTTATTACGGCCAGTGTTCGGAACTATGTGGCAAGGATCACGCTTACATGCCGATTGCCGTGCGTGTTGTCTCGGACGAGCAATATAACACATGGCTCACGGCCGCAGCGTCGGACCTTCAGGGTGCGAACAAGGCGCTTCAGGCTGAGCTTGAAGGCGATACAAATGATAAAGTAGCTGCGGCGGGTCTTTAAGACTTCGATACGCAAGACTGTTGAAAAACGGGAGCGAATTCCATGGCTGGCACAGCAGCTCACGAGCATGGAGCCCACGACGACCATAAGCCAAAGGGCTGGGTACGCTGGGTTTACTCGACCAATCATAAAGACATCGGTACTCTTTACCTGATTTTTGCAATCACGGCGGGCATCATTGGCGGCGCATTGTCGATCGCCATGCGCGCCGAGTTGCAGGAGCCGGGTATTCAGATTTTCCATGGCCTTGCGGCGATGGTTTATGGCGTTGAGGGCGATGCTGCTCTGGATGCCGGCAAGCACATGTTCAATGTGTTCACCTCGATGCATGCGCTGATCATGATCTTCTTCATGGTCATGCCTGCATTGATCGGTGGTTATGCCAACTGGATGATCCCGCTGATGATCGGCGCGCCGGATATGGCGTTCCCACGCATGAACAACATTTCCTTCTGGCTGCTGCCACCTGCATTGCTGCTGCTGTTGATCTCGCTGTTTATGCCTGCTTCACCCGGTACATGGGGTGTTGGCGGTGGCTGGACGCTTTATCCGCCGCTTTCAACCAGTGGCCAGCCGGGACCGGCGATCGATTTCGCCATTCTGGCGCTCCATATCGCGGGCGTGTCTTCGATCCTTGGTGCGATCAACTTCATTACCACCATTCTGAATATGCGTGCTCCGGGCATGACGCTGCACAAGATGCCGCTCTTTGCATGGTCTGTCCTCGTGACTGCGTTCCTGCTTCTGTTGTCGCTGCCGGTTCTTGCAGGCGGTATTACGATGCTGCTGACAGACCGCAATTTTGGTACGACCTTCTTCTCACCGGAAGGTGGCGGTGATCCAATTCTCTACCAGCATCTGTTCTGGTTCTTCGGTCACCCGGAAGTTTACATTCTGATCCTGCCGGGATTTGGTATCGTCAGCCACATCATTTCGACCTTCTCGCGCAAGCCGATTTTCGGTTATCTCGGCATGGCCTATGCGATGGTTGCGATTGGTGTGGTCGGCTTTGTAGTCTGGGCGCATCACATGTATACGGTCGGGTTGTCACTCGATACGCAGCGTTACTTCATGTTCGCAACGATGGTGATTGCGGTGCCAACGGGCATCAAGATTTTCTCATGGATCGCGACGATGTGGGGTGGCTCCATCACCTTCCGCGCGCCGATGCTCTGGGCCGTTGGCTTCATCTTCCTGTTTACCATTGGTGGTGTGACGGGTGTGCAGCTTGCCAATGCTGGTCTCGACCGGGCTTTGCATGACACATATTATGTGGTTGCACATTTCCATTACGTGCTGTCGCTGGGTGCTGTGTTCGCAATCTTTGCAGGCTGGTATTACTGGTTCCCGAAGATGAGCGGCTACATGTACGATGAGTTCACTGCGAAGCTGCACTTCTGGGTGACGTTTGTCGGCGTTAATCTGGTGTTTTTCCCGCAGCATTTCCTTGGTCTTGCTGGTATGCCGCGTCGCTATATCGACTATCCGGATGCCTATGCGGGCTGGAACATGGTGTCGTCTTACGGCTCTTACATTTCCGGCTTTGCCGTGCTGATCTTCCTCTACAATGTGTTTGAAGCATTTGCGAAGAAGCGAGAAGCAGGTGCAAACCCATGGGGTCCGGGTGCGACAACGCTCGAATGGCAGCTTTCATCGCCGCCACCATACCATCAGTGGGAACAGTTGCCGCGTATCAAGTAACGTTTAGGACGGGGGCGAATCTGTGAAATGGGTTCGCCCTTTTGTAAAACTATGATATGTGCGAGCGGCATTCAGCTATGTCAGCCCTTGGCTGGCGTTGCGGTTCGGAAAATCCGATAGGGGTGAATGCATTTCCGGGAGGTAGGGTTTGTTGGAATACCGGTGGGCGTTCAGGGCAGGACGCGGCATCGGTCGGTTGAATTCGAGGTTGTAAAGTCAATGTCTCTGGTGGAAAAAAACACGGTTTCCGACGAAGCATTCGCACTCTCTGAGGCGACGGCGCGGGATTATCTTATCCTGCTGAAGCCGCGTGTAATGTCGCTGGTGGTATTTACCGGCCTTGTCGGTCTGGTGCTCGCACCCGGCCATATGAATCCTGTCTTGGCTGCTATCAGCATTCTTTGCATTGCGGTTGGCGCAGGCGCATCGGGCGCGCTCAATATGTGGTATGATGCCGATATTGATGCCGTGATGAAACGCACGCGCAACCGTCCGGTTCCAGCTGGCATCATCCAGCCCAATCAGGTGCTGGCCTTTGGCCTCACGCTATCAGCCTTCTCAGTGGTTACTCTTGGCCTGATGGTCAATTGGCTGGCGGGAGCGCTCCTCGCTTTCACGATTTTCTTTTATGCCGTTGTTTATACCATGTGGCTCAAGCGCTCGACGCCACAGAATATTGTGATCGGCGGTGCCGCTGGGGCCTTCCCGCCAATGATTGGTTGGGCTGCTGCAACGGGTGAAATCACTTGGGACAGTACCGTTCTGTTCTTGATCATCTTTTTGTGGACCCCGCCGCATTTCTGGGCACTGTCGCTCTTCACATCAAATGATTACGAAGCGGCCCGTGTTCCGATGATGCCCAATGTGAAGGGCGAATTGTCGACCCGCAGACAGGCTCTGTTCTATGCTGTTCTGATGGCGCCGGTTGGTGTGCTGCCATGGATCATGGGCTTTGCGGGCATTTTCTATGGCGTTATTTCTGTTCTGCTCGGACTGGCATTCGTCTATTATGCATGGCGCATGTGGGCGGCTGAAACCGAAACGCAGATGTTGCTTGCAGCGCGTAAGCTTTTCCGCTTTTCGCTGATTTATCTGTCCGTGATTTTTGCGGTGCTGTTGTTTGAAGCTTTGGCGGTCAAGCTTCTGACTGGATTTGGGTTCCTGTGAGGAGCGGGCTGAATTGGAGAGTGTTGTGATTGATAAGCCAGCGCAAGAGCCGGTGAAGGAAGAGCTGGAACTGATTGTGCCGACTGAGCCGCAGAAAAAGGCACAGCGTAATCGTTCTATCGGGCTTGCAATCGCACTTCTGCTTTTTGTGGTGCTTGTCTATATCGGTACGGTCGCAAAACTCGGTGCAAACATGTTTATGCGGCCAATGTAATGACGGCCATTCATGGGATGGGATGATTTAACAACGAACTGACCAGACGTTTTCGGGAGGAGAAGATGGAAGATCAGCAGAACATCGACGAGAAGCAAAAAAAGCTCAACCGTTCCAACCGCACGGTTGCAATCGCTTGTGTTGCCTTTTTCGCCTGCATGGTCGGTGCAGCTTACGCTTCCGTTCCATTGTATCGTCTGTTCTGTCAGGTGACAGGCTACGGTGGTACCACCCAGCGCGTCGAACAATATTCCGACACCATACTCGATAAAACCATGAAGGTCCGCTTTGATGCCAATACGTCAAACGGTCTGCCTTGGGATTTCAAGCCGGTCGAGCGTGAAGTCAGCTTGCGCATTGGGGAAACCTTGATGATCAAGTATGAGGCGCAGAATCTTTTTGATCAGACGACTTACGGTCGTGCGAGCTTCAATGTCGCACCAGCCCGGGCAGGCGCTTATTTCAATAAGGTTGAATGCTTCTGCTTTACCGACACGACCTTGCAGCCCGATGAGAGCATGGAAATGCCGGTGGTGTTCTTCATCGATCCGGAGATCATCAATGATCCTGATCTGAAAGATGTGAAAACAATTACGCTTTCCTATACGTTCTTTCCGATCGAGAAGCCTGCGCCCGTGGCAAATGCGAAGGGCGTCATCGGAAACAGCGGTGGAAGCTGATTGAATACGTGCGGCACATAATGCCGCAAAGACAAACAAGCCGCACAGCTTTATGGTGTGCCGGGAAGGGAACTGCCTGATGCTGCCTTAGGCGCAAGGGCTGAAATGCATGAGAGAGGGCCCTGAGGGGTTGCATGGGGAGAGACATGGCGAACGCTCACGAAAAAAATCACGATTACCACATTATAGCGCCAAGCCCATGGCCATTTCTGAGCTCAGTTGGCGCATTTGTGCTGGCAATCGGCGGTATCGCATGGATGCGCTATATCAATGCGGGTGATCTGCCATTTTTTGGCATCAATCTGGCAACGCCATGGATATTTTTCATTGGCCTCGCGATTGTTCTTTACTGCATGTATGCATGGTGGGCTGATGCGATCAGGGAAGGCCATGAGGGGCATCATACCCGCGTTGTGGCCCTGCATCTGCGCTACGGCATGATCATGTTCATCGCCTCGGAAGTCATGTTCTTTGCTGCATGGTTCTGGGCATTTTTCGATGCAAGCCTGTTTCCGAATGAAGTGCATCAGGTCGCGCGCGCCGAATTCACTGGCGGCCAGTGGCCACCAAAGGGAATTGAGGTTCTCGATCCGCTGCATCTTCCGCTCTACAACACGGTTATCCTTCTGCTTTCAGGCACGACACTGACCTGGGCGCATCATGCGCTGCTGCACAAGGATCGCTCGGGCATGATTATCGGTTTGACGCTGACAGTGGCGCTCGGTGTGCTGTTTTCGTTTGTCCAGTATTACGAATATGTTCATGCACCTTTCGAGTTCAAAGACTCGATTTATGGCGCGACCTTCTTCATGGCGACTGGCTTCCACGGCTTCCACGTCATCATCGGAACGATCTTCCTGCTGGTTATTCTGTTCCGCGCGATGAGCGGTGATTTCACGCCGGAGCGGCATTTCGGTTTTGAAGCGGCTGCATGGTATTGGCACTTCGTGGATGTCGTCTGGCTGTTCCTGTTCTTCACCATCTATGTATGGGGTGGCTGGGGTGCACCCATGCACGGCGGATAATCCGTGTGCTGATTGAATTGCAGGCGGCCTTGGAAACATGGCCGCCTTTTCCTTTTTTCCACTTTTTGTGGGGTTAACATGTCGGACCATAATCCTTACCCACCCGTCGATCCCATAAAGAGCGGCATTCTTGGTCACTGTCCGCGCTGTGATGAGGGCAAGCTGTTTAACGGGTTTTTGGCGGTTGCGCCGCGCTGTCAGGCATGTGGCCTTGATTATTCTTTTGCGGATTCGGGCGACGGTCCGGCCGCCTTTGTGATCCTTATCATCGGCGTTATTGTGGTGGGTCTGGCTCTGTGGCTGGACGTGAATTACGCGCCACCGCTCTGGGTGCATTTCATTTTGTGGGTGCCGCTGGCAATTATTCTCAGCCTTGTTGCCATGCGCGCAATCAAGGGTATTCTGATCAATATGCAATATCACAACAAGGCGTCTCAGGGGCGTCTGGATGATGGTCAATGAACCAGATACAAAAGTCGCGCAGGTTTCCGTGGGCTACGCTGATTGCGTCTTTAATCGCATTTTTGATTCTGGTTGCATTGGGAACGTGGCAGGTTGAGCGGCTGCACTGGAAGGAAGCATTGCTCGCGTCCACAGAGCAGCGTGTTCATGAGGCTCCAATCCCTCTGGCTGAAATGGAAAAAATCTATCGCGATGAGGGATCGGTCGAATATCGTCCGGTTACGGTTTCCGGCACTTTCATGCATCAGGGTGAGCGTCATTTTCTGGCGACCTATGACGGCCAGTCTGGCTTTAATGTCTATACGCCGCTGATGCTTGAGGATGGCCGTTTTGTGCTGGTCAATCGTGGTTTTGTGCCATACGACAGGAAAGATCCTGAAACGCGGCTCGACGGTCAATTGGATGGACCTGTGACGATCACCGGCCTTGCCCGTGATCCGCTCACGTCGAAGCCGGGCTATTTCGTTCCAGACAATGACATTGCAAAGAACATCTTTTATTGGAAGGACTGGGCGGCGATGGCCGAAAGCGCGGATATTCCTTCGCTTGATGATGCCGTGCCGTTCTTTATTGATGCGGATAAGACGCCGAATTTTGGTGGTTTGCCAATCGGCGGCATTACCATCATCGACTTTCCCAACAATCACCTGCAATATGCGTTGACCTGGTATGGGCTTGCATTGGCACTGCTGGGGGTTGTCGGAACGTGGTTCTGGCGATATCGGAAGGGTGTCAGGTCTTGACAAAGACCGTGTTACAGCCCAACTCCGGCCTATGTGATTATCAAGCGAGCATGCTTCATGACCGATAAACGTCCCTCTCTGGAAATTCGCCTCTGCGGCCCGCGCGGCTTTTGCGCAGGTGTTGACCGGGCAATCCAGATCGTCGTGCTGGCCTTGAAGAAATATGGCGCGCCAGTTTATGTGCGCCATGAGATCGTACATAACCGCTATGTTGTTGAAGGCTTGCAATCGCGCGGCGCGATCTTTGTCGAGGAATTAGACGAGATACCGGCAGAGCATCGCGATCAGCCGGTGGTTTTTTCCGCTCATGGTGTGCCGAAATCTGTGCCTGCGGATGCTGAAGCCAAGAACTTGTTTTATCTTGATGCGACCTGTCCCTTGGTTTCCAAGGTTCATAAACAGGCCATGCGTCATCAGCGTCTTGGCCGTCATGTGATCTTGATCGGTCATTCCGGGCATCCTGAAGTCATCGGTACGATGGGGCAATTGCCGGAAGGCACTGTCACGCTGATTGAGACAGTGGAAGACGCACGCACAATCGAGTTTGCCGATTCTGATAATCTGGGTTTTGTAACCCAGACAACGCTTTCGGTGGACGATACGGCGGGCATTATCGTTGAGTTGCAGCGGCGGTTTCCAAATCTGACAGCGCCAGCCGCGGAATCGATCTGCTATGCCACCACCAACCGTCAGGATGCGGTGCGTGCGGCAGCACCTGGCTGCGATCTGTTTCTGATCGTGGGCGCCCCCAACTCGTCCAATTCCAAGCGCCTTGTTGAGGTGGCGGAAAAGGCCGGTGCAGGCATGTCGATGCTGGTGCAGCGCGCATCGGATATTCAATGGGATCAGATTGGTGATATTTCGGTGGTGGGACTTTCTGCCGGTGCATCCGCACCTGAAATTATCGTCGATGAAATTATGGATGCTTTCAAGGACCGCTTCACCGTCAAAATTGAACTCGCCGAGACCACGATTGAAACCGAAAATTTCCTCGTCAATCGTGAAATACGCGACGTGGAACTGACTGTGCGGGATATGGCCTTCGTCAACGGCGAAAACCGCGTCGTCGGAATACCAAAGTTCATGCAAGGGAAATAAGCGGCATGGCCGTCTATACAGATATAAACGAAATCGAGCTTGGCGCTTTTCTAGAACAATATGATATCGGTGCACTGACATCCTATAAGGGCATTGCGGAAGGGGTGGAGAACACCAATTATCTTCTGCATACCACGACAGGCTCTTTCATTCTCACACTTTACGAAAAGCGCGTGAACCGTGATGAGCTTCCGTTTTTCCTGAATTTGATGGAGCATCTTTCAAGGCGCGGTCTGGAATGCCCGCAGCCTGTTGTCCGCCGTGATGGTGTGACGATTGGTGAGCTTGCAGGGCGTCCGGCAGCCATCGTCACCTTCCTTGAAGGCATGTGGATGCGTAAACCCACGGCTGCACATTGCGAAGAGGTTGGTCGCGGACTGGCTGAAATGCATCTGGCGGGGGAAGATTTTCCCATGCGCCGACGCAACGGCCTGACGCTGCAGGACTGGCCTCCGTTGTGGGATCTGTCAAAAGCCCGTGCTGACAGCGTGGAAGAGGGGCTGGTGGCCGAAGCTGAAGGTGATCTCGATTATCTGGAAAAGAACTGGCCACAAGGGCTTCCGCAAGGCGTTATCCATGCAGATCTGTTCCCGGATAATGTATTCTTTCTTGGCGACAGGCTTTCGGGCTTCATCGATTTCTATTTCGCCTGTACCGATATTCTCGCTTACGATGTGGCCGTTTGTCTGAATGCCTGGTGCTTTGAGAAGGATTTCTCCTTCAATCTCACCAAGGGCGCTGCTTTGCTGCGCGGCTATAACGCAGTTCGTCCACTTTCGACGGCTGAAATCGATGCGCTGCCGGTGTTGGCACGCGGTGCTGCCGTGCGTTTCATGCTGACCCGTCTTTATGACTGGTTGAATGTGCCCGATGGCAGCTTCGTGATGAAAAAAGATCCGATGGAATACGTGCGCCGGATGCGCTTCCATCGCCAGGTTACATCAGCAACGGAATATGGTCTTGAACTGTCGGGAGCTGCCGCGTGAAGCATATTGAAGCTTTCACCGATGGCGCGTGTTCCGGCAATCCCGGTCCCGGGGGCTGGGGTGCGATTGTACGTTGGAATGACCATGTGAAAGAATTAAAGGGTGGCGAGGCTGATACCACTAACAATCGCATGGAGCTTATGGCCGCAATTTCAGCGCTATCCGCACTGAAAGAACCCTGTGAAGTCGATCTTTATACCGATAGCGTTTATGTTCGTGATGGTATTTCCGGCTGGATTGAGGGCTGGAAGCGCAATGGCTGGAAGACAGCCGCCAAGAAGCCGGTCAAGAATGCTGAGCTTTGGCAGGCGCTGGATGAAGCGCGCAAACCGCACAAAGTGACGTGGCATTGGGTCAAAGGCCATGCCGGACACCCGGAGAATGAACGTGCCGATGAGCTTGCCCGTGCAGGCATGGAGCCGTTCAAATATAACGGCCATAAGTCTCTTCAGGTCAAATAAGAACGTCGTGGTTCCGGACGTGAAAAAGCCGCGCTGAATTTCAGCGCGGCTTTTTGGTTTTGTGCAGATTACTTACCCTGCTGCATTTCGGATGGGTCTTTGAGACGACCAGTCAGCGAGAAGGCGAGCAGCGAAGACGCGAGCATCACCGCACCGACGATAAACATCGGCATTTCGTAAAGACCGGTCCAATCCTTGACGAGTCCCGTGATGTAAGGTGCTGCAAAGCCTGCAATATTGCCGATGGTGTTGATCAATGCGATACCTGCTGCTGCTGCCGGACCGCTCAGGAAGCGCGATGGAATGGCCCAGAAGTTTGGCAATGCGGAGAAGATCGCACAGGCTGTGATGGTGATCATCAGGATCGTGGTTGCAGGCGAGGGCATGAAAAGGGCGGCTGGAATAGCAAAAGCGCCAACCAGTGCCGGAATGCCGATATGCCATGGACGCACACCGCGCTTTGCTGCATCGCGGCTCCAGAAATAGAGAGCGATGGCGGCTGGCAGATAAGGAATTGCAGTGATCAAGCCCTTATCGAACACGTCAAACTTCGTGTTGAACTCCTGCTCGAACCCGTTGATGATCGATGGCAGGAAGAAAGCCAGTGCATAAAGACCATACACAAGGCCGAAATACACAATCGACAGAAGCCATACGCGCTTGTCGAACAGTGCCAGACCACTCATACGGCCATGGGCGCTTTCCTTGACTTTTTCTTCCTGAGCCAGTGCGCCATTCAGCCAGTCGCGTTCTTCCTTGTTCAGCCACTTGGCGTCATTTGGCGTATCCGGCAGGTAGAAAAAGGTGACAATACCAATGATGATTGCCGGAACCGCAACACCGAAGAACATGATGCGCCAGCCTTCAAGGCCGAAAGCGCCATGCATATCGATCAGCATTGCAGCGATTGGCGCACCGATAACAATTGTCAGTGGCTGCGCGATGTAGAACAGCGCAAGAATCTTGTTGCGGTGACGCGAAGGTACCCACATCGACAGGAACAGAATGGCGCCCGGGAAGAAGCCAGCTTCCGCAACACCCAGCAGGAAGCGCAGGATGTAAAGCTCTGTAGAGCTTGAAACCCATGTGAACAGAAGCGCCACAATGCCCCATGTCACCATGATGCGGGCAAGCCATTTGCGCGCGCCAAATTTGTGCAACGCAAGATTGCTTGGAACTTCAAGGATGATATAGCCAACAAAGAAGATACCGGCGGCGAAGCCGAACTGTGCTGCTGTCAGCGCAAGATCGGTTGTCATCCCGTTTGGACCAGCAAACGAAATTGCGGTCCGATCCAGGAAGTTGATGAAGAACATCAGCGCGATGAACGGGACCAGCCGGATCGAAATTTTCGATATGGCCGACTTTTCAGCGGGCGTCATTTCGTGAGATTTTTGCTGCATGGCAGTTCCTCCCTGCTTGCATATTTAACGTAAGCGTAAGAAACAGTATGAAGGCAAATCAAATGAATTGCCTATTCATGCGGCACTTGCGCTTTTAAATAGGCGGATTGCTAATGAATGCGACATGCCGCCGCAAGCGATTTATTTGCGCCAAACTGTGATATTACCTCACAGGTATACTCATAATCGAATGGAGTCTTACATGCGTCCATTGCCATCTTTGAATGCGCTTAAAGCCTTTGAAGCTGTTGCACGCCATCGTTCGATGACGCGTGCTGCCGAAGAGCTCTGCGTGACGCATGGTGCAGTCAGCCGTCAGATCCGTGCACTCGAAGATACGCTTGGTGTTCTTCTTGTCACGCGCACGGCGCGCGTAAGCGATCCGACACCTGAGGGTGTACGGTTAGCGGAAGCGCTCGCCAGCGCATTTTCAATCATTGAAGCGAGCATTGAGCGGGTAAAACCGGGGCCTCTGACGCTTTCCTGTTCATCGTCGATTATGATGGAGTGGATCATTCCGCGCATAGGCCGCTTTCATGAGCGCTATCCGCATATCGAACTGCAATTTAACATGAATTATGATCGCATCGATTTCATGCGTGACAAGATTGGTATTGCGATCCGTTCAAGCATCATCGAGCCGCCGGCGGATGCTGTAATTCGCGATATGGGACGCGAGGAGATCGGTTTGGTTTGCGCGCCGTCTTATCTGCAGCATTGCCCGTTAAGCGGCCCAACTGATCTGGTGAATGCGACAGTGCTTGCAACACAGACACGTCTTGAGGCATTCGAGGACTGGCAGAAGGCAGCAAACGTAGATTTCCAGATGCCGGAGTTTAAATCGACATTCCATCATTTCTACCTGCTGATACAGGCCGTCTTGTGTGGATTGGGTGTGGCGGTGGTGCCGCGCATGCTGGTGGCGGAACACATTGCATCGGGCCGTCTTGTTGCGCCATTTGGATTTTGTCCGGGGCCGCGCCGCATGCTGCTATGGATCGCGCCACACAGGGCAGGGCAGCCGGATACGCTGGCGCTTGAAAAATGGCTGACCCGCGAAATGCGCGCCCTGCCTGAAAAGCAGGGCGCGTGATTGGCTTATCTTAAAGCTGTTCGATCAGCGTCGCCGCACTTGAAGTTACAGCCTGTCCAGCCTGTTCTTCAATGTTTAGCGTCTTGACGACGCCGTCTTCAACGATAGCCGAATAACGCTTCGAGCGAATGCCAAGACCGCCCGCAGTTGCATCCAGTTCGAGGCCAATGGCCTTTGTAAACAGGGCTGAGCCGTCAGCAAGATACAGGATCTTGCCTTCGCCGCCGGTGCTCTGTGCCCAAGCGCCCATTACGAATGGATCATTGACGGAAACAACAACGATCTGATCTACGCCCTTGGCAAGGATCACGTCACGGTTTTCAAGATAGCCCGGCAGGTGGTTGAGGCTGCAAGTGGGTGTGAATGCACCGGGCACTGCAAAAAGAACGACCTTTTTGCCTGCAAAGACTTCGTCCGTCGTCACTTCCTTCACACCATCCGCAGTCTTTACCTTGAAGGTAGCTGCTGGCAGCTTGTCACCAACTTTGATCGTCATTGTTTTCTCCTGAAAGTGAGCGTTTGCCGTTGGTGCTCACCTGTGTGAATGGCTGTTTTTCAATTTTCCGTATGCAAGGCATCGGAACGCCACTTAAGCCGATAAAGGCGCGTTGGACAATTTCAAATTGCTGATGGTTGAAGTTAGTCGAGCCGCACCTGTCCTGAGACTGCTTTGCCGTTCTGCACCAGTGTATAATCGATCATGGCACCTTCGCTGGCTTTTCCCTGCAATGTTGCAATGAAACGCTTTTGGTCAGAGGCCTCATCGGGTGTTGTTTCAGACAAGTTGAACTGCTCGCTGCCGACAAAAAGCTCTGCGGGTGCTTGGCTATCCGGCACTGAAATATCGAAAATGGCTTTGTTCTCTTCGCGCCTTGCGGCGGCGACACCAAATTCTGGCGTGGCAGGGGATGGCAATCGGTCAAAGGCCGTTTCAACAATCGTGCTCGCAGCGATGGCTTGCGGTGATTGTTCTGCCGCTTTTGTGGAAAGCGGGAAGTCAAACTCTGCCTGCACAGGAATGCAGATGTTATGGCAGACGCCAAGAAAGACATTTCCCTTGAGCTGCTTTTCACCGGGTTTTACGGTGAATGTCAGCGGTAAAGATACAGGATTCTTATAGCCGATACCGCCTTCATCACCAGCGCCAAAGCTCACAGGTGCAGGGAATTCGATGCGCGCGCGCGCGTCGCCGTCAACATTGAGCTGCGGCGGCACACCGGCATCGCCCGGATTGCGCCAATAGGTTTTCCAGCCCGGATTAAGATCAATCTGCAAAGCCCCGCGCAGCCCATCTGCTGTGTTGGTTTCGTCGAGGATAACCCGAACCCTGCCGCCCGGCGTTTCCGTCCATGCGGACGTAGCACTGTGCGCTGGTGCGCCTGCGGCCAGAACCACGGCGATGATCAGAAAACGACATAATTTCATATGGTGAGATTGATAGAAAATCGTGTCGTTATCAAGGCTTAAGATGTTGTTCGCAAGAATTGATGTCCGAAATTCAGATTTTGAATATCAGGTTTTTGAAAACAGACAATATGATGAGAACGCCCAGGGCCATATGCAACAGGAGGGCAATATTGGAGATGGCTCGAAATTTATTGTAATCAGCAAATTTTGCATTGATCTCAGCATCCGGCACCGGATTACGCCAAAGATAGAGCGCAAAGCCATAATTGCCGCGTGTCATTGTGACGATATAATAGAGGTCAGATACGTCGCCAATAATCTGCGTCATCGCTGGACTTTGTCTGATGAAGTCGATCAGTGGAGAGAGTTTTATTTGTGCATAAATGGCATAAAGAACGAAGACTATTACCGAGCTTATTATGATGTATGCCAGCATGCCAGAATTTTTCTTAATTTCCAGATTGGGCAAATCCGGTTGAAATCGACCCAAGAGGGCTTTTGATAAACTTTGTACGAAATTCGTTGTCATTTCGTATAGTCTTGCTACCTTCTCAGCTATGAACATTCTCAGGAAGCCAAATCAGGAGCAGGGTTTCTTGAATGGGCAATTCCTGCTCGCCATGCCCGGAATGAGCGACGAGCGCTTTGCGCGCTCGGTTGTTTATATCTGTGCGCATTCGGAAGAGGGGGCTATGGGATTGATTATCAATCAGCTTCAGCCCGTTGGTTTTCCTGATCTTCTTCGACAGATTGGTGTGATTGACGATGATGATCTGATCGTGCTGCCCGAACGCGCGCAAAATATGATCGTCCGCAATGGTGGCCCTGTGGATCAAACACGCGGCTTCGTTTTGCACACCGATGATTTTATGGTGGATTCGACAATGCCGGTCGCCGAAGATGTGTGTCTTACAGCAACCGTTGACATTTTGCGTGCCATTTATGGCGGCAAAGGTCCCGCACAGGCTTTGATGACGCTTGGCTATTCGGGTTGGGCACCGGGGCAACTTGATGCAGAATTTGCGGGGAATGGCTGGCTGGCATGCCCTGCGCCAATGGACATGCTTTTTGACAGCGATATTACCGGCAAATACGACCGGCTGATGACCCATATGGGCATCGACATGACACGGCTCGTTTCCGAAGCCGGTCACGCCTGAACATTCTCCGTACAGCTTACGCCGCTGTTGCTTCCTGCTGATCTTTGATCATGCGCGTTGCATCTTCGCGGCTTGATGGTTCTCCGAACATGAAGCTTTGCACATATTCACACCCCATCTGGCGCAGTTGCAACGCGTCACTCTCGCTGTCGACGCCTTCAGTTACGACTGCAAGTCCGAGATCATGCGCCATGCTGACGATAGAGCGCAGCAGCGTGGTCTTTTGCGGCTGATCACCTTTGACGAATGAACGGTCGATCTTGATGATGTCGAACGGGAAGCGGGTGAGATAGGCAAGCGATGAATAGCCGGTGCCAAAATCATCAAGCGAAAGACCGACGCCCATCGTCTTGAGGCGTGCAAGCACATGGGCCGACTGTTCCGGGTTTTCCATCAGCACGGATTCGGTCAGTTCCAGCTTGAGACTGCCCGGTGTGAGGTGAATGCGCGAGAGGACCGAACGCATATCATTGATCAGGTCCTGCCGGATAAGCTGGGTGCTCGACAGGTTCACGGAGACGAACAGATCGAGTTTTGGAAACTGTTCCTGCCAGGCAAACAGATCTTCCGCAGCGCGTTCAATTGCAAACAGGCCAAGCTGCACGATAAGGCCTGAATTTTCGGCAATCGGAATGAATTCCGATGGAGAGATGGAACCGCGGCGCGGGTGTTCCCAGCGCATCAGCGCTTCAAAACCTGCAATTGTACCTTCGTCCAGACGCACGATTGGCTGGTACACGATATTGATTTCATCGCGTTCAAGCGCACGGCGCAAATCGGATTCCAGTTGCAGCTTGTCGCTGCCGATTGCACGGAATGCCGGGCGGAATGGCTCAATACGGTCGCCGCCAAAACGCTTGGCCTGATGCATCGCCAGTTCGGCGTCTTTCACAAAATCTTCTGCGGAAGCAGCCGTTTTGGTCCATGTGATCAGGCCGACTGAGGCTGTGAGCACGATTTCGCGTTTTGCATAGGCAATGGGTGAGCGCACGGCCTGACGCAATGCTTCTGCAAAGGCAGCAATATGGCCCGGATCGCTTTCAGAGGCCAAAAGCAGACCAAACTGATCGGAAGAAAGACGTGAAAGTGTGTCCTGTGGCTTCATAATGCGCGACAGGCGGCGCGAGATCGTAAGCAGAATCGTGTCGCCGGCCGACATGCCGAGGCTGTCATTGACCTGCTTGAAACGGTCTATGTCGATGATGAAGACGGTCGGGTGCAGGTTGCTTTCGCCGCGTGCCATGTTCATCACATTGCTGAGACGATCAAGGAAGAGTTCGCGATTGGGCAGTCCCGTCAGATTGTCATGCACGGCATCATGCAAAAGGCGTTCTTCGGCCTTTTTCTGTTCAGTTACATTGATGAGCGTACCGACACAGCGAACGATTTCGCCGTCTGAGCCGATGACGGGGCGTGCGCGCAGCGCATACCAGTGATAGTGGCCGTCATTGGCGCGCAGTCGGAAAATCTGGCCGATGCGGCCGCGCCGGTTTTCAAGAATGGCATCAAGCGTGGAACGGAACCGATCACGATCATCAGCGTGCATGGCTGGCAACCAGTTGCGCACTGGGCCTTGCAGAGAGCTGGCCGTGTTTCCGAGATAGTTGGCAATATCGGGCGTGGTGACAACGCGGTCGCGCGGCACGTCCCAGTCCCAGACGATGTCGCCCGCACCGATGACGGCCAGTGCCTGACGCTCCATATCAGAGAGCAGCCCCTGATGAAGCGCACCACCGGAAAAGGCGTGTTGCATGACGGTAAAGCCAATAAGCAGCACAATCAGCACCAGACCGCCACCAAGCGCGGGCTGAATAATATCATTGTCGAGCTGGCCGGATACCGTCATCCACGCGCCAAGCAGCCATATCAGTATGAGCAGCCATGCCGGAATGAGCATCACCGCTCGATCATAGCCTTTGACCGCAAGATAACCGATGATACAGATGCCCGAGGCCACAGTGAGCGCCAAAGATATGCGTGCAATGCCAGAAGCCACCGGCGGATCGAAGACCGCAACCCCTGCCAGCGCGATCAGGCCAAGCACCCATGTCACAGCGCCATAGCTGAAATGGTCGTGCCATCGGTTAAGATTGAGATAGGTAAACAGGAAGATCACCAAAGAGGCGGCAAGGGCGACTTCCGTACCCGCTCGCCAGACCTGCTCGTTTCCGGGCGAGATCTCCATCAGCTTGTTCCAGAAGCCGAAATCCACGCAGATATAGGCAAGTACAGCCCATGCAAGGGCAGCTGTTGCAGGAAACAGCGATGTTCCTTTGACAACAAACAGGATTGTGAGAAACAGAGCCAGAAGACCGGAAATTCCAAGCAGAATGCCGCGGTAAAGCGTGTAGGAATTAACCGCATCCTTGTAAGCTTCCGGCTCCCACAGATAGAGCTGGGGCAGATTATGGGACGACAATTCGGCAACAAAGGTTACAACAGTGCCGGGATTGAGTGTGATGCGGAAAACATCAGCATCGGCACTGGGTTGCCGGTCAAGCGCAAAGCCTTCGCTGGGCGTAATCGACGCAATACGTGGCGAACCAAGATCCGGCCAGATGACACCCGAACCAACCAGTCGGAAATGCGGCGCAACAATCAGCCGGTCGATCTGTTCATCGGTTGGATTGGCAATCGAAAATGCCGCCCAGTCGCCTGACGCATTGGAATTGGGGTCGGCCTGCACCTCGATGCGGCGAACAATGCCATCAGCACCCGGTGCGGTTGAAACCTGCACGCTCTCACCCTGATTGCGCAGCAGTTCCACAGCGCGCGAAAGGTCAAGGGCGGTATCTTCCTTGGAAATCTTGATCGGTTCAACCGCAAAAGCATGAACCGCAGAACAGGTTACAATGACGATCAGCGCTGCAAAACGTGTGAGAGCTGAAAAAAACCTGTCTGTAAAACCATTCACGAGCGTTCAACCTTGCCATTGATCATGCGTAAATCGCTTTCTATCAGAGCAAATAACAGGTGATCCTGCCAGAAGCCGTTTATCTTGAGATAGGAGCGCAACAGTCCTTCTCTCTGAAATCCGGCTTTTTCGAGAAGCCGTATCGAACGAACATTATGGGGAATACAGGCAGCTTCAATCCGGTGCAACCTTAGTTCCCCGAATGCGAAGGGGATAACCAAAGATAGCGCTTCGGCCATATAGCCTTTACCCGCTGATGAAACGCCGCTCCAATACCCGATCATGCCGCTTTGCCCAACGCCGCGCCGGATATTGCCAAGGGTTATACCGCCAAGCAGCTGGTTGTCTTTGTTATGAAAAATAAAAAATGGAAAGCCGGTGCCATCTGACATTTCTTCCTGGACTCGCCGCAACCGATAGCGAAATGCACCTTTCGTGAGATCATCATCAGCCCAGGTCGGCTCCCATGGCGTGAGAAAAGCACGGCTCTGCTCACGCACACTGGCCCAACTGGCAAAATCGCTCATCAACGGCTCGCGCAGATAAATCCGCGGCCCACGAAGAATTGACGGATTGCTGCGCCGGAATGGCAGGCCGATCATGCGGGTTCCTGTGTTTATAAAGCAGCTGGTGAACAGGGCAAAAGGGCTTTCCGTAGAATGAGTTCACAAAACCCTGCTGCCTTATCGCTTAAACTGCAATCTTTCGCGTATGTGCGCTGGTCGAAAGCGCATCGGTGAGTCCTTCAAAGCTCATCAGACGCCCAACCGGACCAACGCCTGCAATCGTCGGCTTGTTATCAAGGAACAGGCGTCCTGCAAGATCGCTCAGCCGCTCAGGCGTGATGAGCGACAAACGATCCATCAGCTCGCTGTTTGGCACGGGACGGCCATAGAGCAAAAACTGACGAGCGATCTGACCGGCACGGCTCGCCGCACTTTCCTGCGACATCAAAAGGCTTGCGCTGTATTGCGCGCGTGCGCGGTTCACTTCTTCAATGCTTATGGAATCGGCTGCTTTGTGCAGCTCATCAATGATAACCGGAAGCAGTTCAACCAGTTCATCACGGCCCGTCGCGGCATGAATGCCGAACAGGCCTGTGTCGGAGAAGCCCCAATGAAAAGCATAAACAGAATAGCACAGGCCACGCTTTTCGCGCACTTCCTGAAACAGACGTGAGGACATTCCACCGCCAAGGATCATGGAAAGGAGCTGGGAGGCATAAAAATCGCGCACATGATAGGCGCGGCCTTCAAAGCCGATCAAAACCTGCGCATCCATCAATTCGCGATTTTCGCGGAAATCGCCGCCAACATAAGTCGCAAGGTCAAGCGTTGGCGCAGTGTTATGCGCACGAAAACCTCCAAGGCGCTTTTCAACTTCTTTTACAAACGCATCATGGTCGACGCCGCCTGCAGCCGTTACCACCATGCGGTCTGCGCTGTATTGCTCATCGATATATTGGCGCAAGTTGTCGGATGTGAATGACATGACCGTCTCCGGTTCGCCCAAAATAGCGCGCCCGATCGGCTGGTGGCGATAAGCGGTTTCAGAAAAGCGGTCGAAGACGATGTCATCAGGTGTATCATGTGCCGCGCCGATCTCCTGCAGGATCACCTGCTTCTCGCGCTCAAGTTCCGCCTCATCAAATTTGGAAGCGGTCAGAATATCAGCGAGAATATCGATGGCCAAAGGCATGTCTTTGCGAAGAACACGCGCGTAATAGGATGTGGTCTCCACGCTTGTCGCGGCATTGATTTCGCCGCCGACATTTTCAATGTCTGAGGCGATCTGCCAGGCAGAACGCTTTTCTGTGCCTTTGAAGGCCATATGCTCAAGCAAATGGGCGATGCCATGCCGATCCGGAGCTTCGTTTCTTGCGCCCGCCTTAACCCACATACCCAGTGCAACACTTTCGATATGCGGCATGTTATCCGTTACAATGGTCAGACCATTGGAAAGACGCGTTACTTCAACACCCATTAGCAAAATGCTCCCTAATTCCCGTTCTTATTCTCTTCAAAGAGCCTTCACACTTATGCTCGAGAATGACGGCGAACATATTCTTCCACGATTTTCAAGTCGTTGTGAAGAACTGTGAAGCTTTCTTTTCGATCCATAAGGTCTGAAAGCCACCCAGGCAGTGCTGGCGTAATACCGCTTGCAGCCTTTACAGCATCGGGGAATTTGGCCGGATGCGCGGTGGCCAATACCACCATTGGTGCAGTGCCGGACACTTTTTCGCGAGCGACCTTAACGGCAATCGCCGAATGCGGATCAAGCAGATAGCCATCGTCGTTGAGAACGGACTTGATGATTTTTGCGGTTTCCTCGACGGTTGAACGCCCTGCAGAAAATGCGCTGCGAATTGCGGCAAGTGGCTTTTCAGAGATCGTGAAGCCACCTGATTGCTTCAGACTTTCCATCAGGCCGCGAACAGCACTTGCATCACGATCATGTGCTTCGAACAGCAAACGCTCAAAATTAGACGAAATTTGGATGTCCATTGATGGCGATGTCGTCTGTTCGACGCCACGCATTTCATATGCGCCGTTTTCCAGCGTACGCGCAAGAATGTCATTATCATTGGTGGCAATGATGAGCTGATCAATGGGCAAACCCATTTTCTTTGCAACAAAGCCTGCGAAAATATCGCCGAAATTGCCGGTTGGCACGGTAAACGAAACAGCACGATCCGGCGCGCCAAGACTCAGTGCTGCGGTGAAGTAATAGACAATCTGGGGCATGATGCGTGCCCAGTTGATTGAATTCACCCCGGAAAGCGAAATGGCATCGCGAAATTGCAAATCATTGAACATGCCCTTGACCAAATTTTGGCAGTCATCGAAGTTGCCTTCGATGGAAAGGGCATGAACATTGGAAAACCCGGAACTCGTCATCTGGCGCTGCTGCACCGGCGATACGCGGCCATTGGGGAAGAGAATGAATATATCGGTGTTGTCACGGCCGCCAAATGCTTCGATGGCGGCACCGCCGGTATCGCCGGAAGTCGCTCCCACGATTGTCGCACGTTCGCCGCGCTGTGCCAGAACATAATCCATCATACGAGCCAGCAGCTGCATGGCGACGTCTTTGAAAGCCAGCGTCGGGCCGTGAAACAGTTCAAGAATGAATTCGTTCGCCCCTGTCTGAACCAGCGGGCAGACTGCGTCATGACGGAAAGAACCATAGGCCTCGCGCACCATGTGTTCAAAATCGGCCTGCGGAATTTCACCATTGATGAAGGGAGTGAGCACGGCCAGCGCGATATCCACATAGGATTTTCCACGCAGATCACGAATTTGATCGGGCGTGAATTGCGGATAGTTCTGCGGAAGATAGAGACCACCATCACGGGCAAGTCCGGCGAGCAAAGCATCGCTGAACCCCAGAACAGGTGCTTCGCCGCGTGTGCTGATATATTTCATCTTAAGGGCCTTCATTTCGGATCGAGGCGGATTTTAACCGTTGAATGCAATAGAGCCTCCCTAAAAAAGCCGCAAGAATTAAAGTATCCTTTGAAGGGTGGGGTTGCTCTTGACGATAAAAAACGGGAAAACACCCTCACACTGTGCATTGCATAGTGGTATAGAACAGGTCGATCAGTGCAGGGAAGCCCGGTTTATGCAGAAACCAATACAGAATCGTTCATCGTTGTTACCAGTCTTTGCAACGATTTTGCTCGCAGCACTTGCAGGCTGCACAACGAGCGGCACGCAGAAAACAGCCGACGGATCGCTTACCGAAGCTGGTCAGCCGCGCATCAAGGAATCGGAGCTGCGCGCTTTTTGCCCCACCGTTTCGCTGCGTGAAGGCACGGCCTATTTCAATACCTATGAAAAGGGTGGCGACAAGGATGCAAGCCGCGTCATCTATCAGGCAGCTTTGACTGACACCACGCGCGCCTGCCAATATGCTGACGGAACCATCAATCTTGATGTTGCCGCTGCCGGCAAGGTCGTCCCCGGCCCGAAATACAAGAGCGGCAATATCACTATGCCGATTCGTGTTGCCGTGGTTGAGGGTGGCAAGGTTATCTATTCCAAGCTGCACAAGCAGACTGTGAATGTTTCGAGTGGCGGTGCGACGCAATTCGTCTTCAACGACAAGGCGATTTCGATCCCAACGGCAAGCGCACAAAGCGTGCAGATTTTTGTCGGCTTCGATGAAGGTCCTTACAATACGAAGTAAGCCGGATTGGAATTTAATAGATTGAATTTTGACAAACGGCTTATGATTTTACCATAAGCCGTTTGTATTATAGAAGCAGCTTTTAGACGTTGTTCTATTCTTAAGCATGTTTCACTTTTCTTTTTGTAGTTTCGGCGTTTAGTCGATTTATTAATTTTGATGAACGGTAATACAATCATTCTGTATTGCTTCCGGCGTCAGGTAATATGCGCTGGAACTATGAAAGTGCATTACAGAACGATGGTAATATTTTACGGCTTGTTCATTTTTTAAGTTTGGTAAGGCGGTTTTAATGAGGTTTCCGCGCAGTTCATTTCTTTCGCCGGTCCCATTCGTTATCTGCATCATGTTGCTGCTTGGTGCTTTTGCGGGCAAGTGGGCAGGTGAGAGGTTCAGCCTGCTTGATGAAGAAGGCGACATGAACACCTATATGACGGTGCTTATGACGCAGGCGAACCGCATTGTCGGTTCTGCCCGTGATGTGTTGGATAAAATGAACCGTTCAACCAACCCGATATGTGGCGCTGATGATAAGCAGTATATGCGCGAGCTTCTTTTCTCCGGTTATCATATCAAGGATATTGGTCGGCTTGAAAATGAAAAACTGCAATGTTCGACACTCCTCAATGAACTCAAGGATTCACGTCCGAGAAGCAAGGAGGATGTTCTTCTCAAGGATCACACATACATTTATCGTGACGAGCAGCTGATTACACCGGGTAGCCACGGACCCATTATAGGCCGAGATAAAGCAAATGTGGTGCTAAGCGCTGTTGCCTTTGATGCGCTCCATATTCCTCAATATCATTTTGCTGTTTTCATGGTGAACGAGGACCGGACACAATTCGCCCGGTTATTTAGCAATCCAATTGATTTTCCGGGAGATGTCGTAAGCGGTCTCTTTCCCGTCAGTGGGGGACGGGTTTTCGAGATAACGGATGGTATCCTGCAGCAGAAATCCTGCGACGAAACGACGGGCATCTGTATTTTTATTGCAACGTCTCCAGGCTGGAGCGGCAATTCTGGTGGGCTGTTGAAGCTGGTCTTTATCAGCCTTGGAATGCTTGTGGGAGGCGGGCTGGCAATTGGCTGGAGCAATTACCGCAACCGTGATCGTTCGTTGATGTCACTTTTGAGAAAAGCGCTTGCAGCAAAACAGTTAACCCTTGTTTATCAGCCGGTCGTGAATATTAGCAGCCGCAAAATCGTTGGTTTTGAAGCGCTGATCCGCTGGGAAATAACCAAGGATGATTTTGTTCCTCCTGACCTATTCATCGCTAAAGCAGAAGCTCATGGTATTGCGGATAAAGTCACACTTTACGTTCTTGACCGCGTTATCCTTGAAATGGGAGGATTGCTTAAAAAGCAACGCGCGCTGCATATTAATATCAATATTACGGCCAGCGATCTGCAGAGCGTTGAATTTATGAAGGCCATTGATGAGCGCTTGACCACAGCCGACATCAGGCCGGAACAGATCGGGCTGGAGCTAACAGAGCGCACACCGGTCGATTTTGCAAAGGCCAGCGAGGGTATCAAATTGCTGCGCGAAAGAGGCCATAAGGTCTATATTGACGATTTTGGAACGGGCTATTCCAGCCTTGCATATCTGGATGAGTTGAAGGTCGACGCCATCAAGATCGACAAGGCTTTTACGCGCACGGTCGGCAATGAGGTTGATACGGTTTCTATCGTTCCGCAGATCATTTCGATGGCGCATCAGCATGGTTTGGGCATCGTGGTCGAAGGTGTCGAAACGGAGTCTCAGGCCGAATATTTCCGCGGCATTTGCTCTGAACTTTTTGGACAAGGCTGGTTCTTTGGAAAACCTGTCGACGCAGCTGCGGTGCAGGTGCTTGTCGGGAATGTTTCCTCTGTAAAGAAACGTGGCCGACCCAAGTCTGCATCCGGTTCGTAATTTTGGCGGATCCCACAGGAGACCGTTGCCTTAGAGCGCGCCTTTTTGATTTGAGCCAATCAGATCAGCGCTTTTGTCAATGTGCCATTACGAAACAAAAATTAACTATAGAAGTAATATTCTGGGCTTTTGTTAAATTCGACTGCTTCTGTGAAATGAATCGCAAGATGTTTGGTGTAAAACAGTAACGAATAAGACAGCTCTGCCTTAGAATGGGCAGCGGCCGCTTCTTATGAAAAACTGTAACGAAACATTAGGGGCAGGGCGGCAATGAACGTTCTGAGCTTAGACCCATGAAACCGAAATATGAACGTGTTCTTGAGCCGACAGATACTTGGGCAATTTTCGACGCTGCGACCGACGAGCCTGCCTCTATTGGTGACAGGCTGATGATTGGTCTAAGTGAAAGCGAGTCGAAGGAATTGCTTGCCGCGCTCAATGCCGCAGCGAAAAACAAAAGCAAGCGTAGCGCTGCTTAATCAACTTTGCGCGCCCAACATGGCGCGCAACGAAATTTTCCGGGATGTGTCTGAATAAGATCAGGCGTCAGTCCAGATCGACAAAGCATCGATCACGCTTGCTAAATCCTTGTGGCGATGGATGACGGTTTCGGCGCCTGCATCTGTCAATTTGTCAGCGTGCCCCGGATAGGTATGCGCACCGCCGGTGAAGCCGATGACGCGCATTCCCGCCGCGCGTGCTGCATGAATGCCGTGCGCTGAATCTTCAATTACAATTATATCAGCCGGATCGGCACCAAAATGCTTGGCGGCATGAAGGAAGACATCGGGTGCAGGCTTTGGCTTTTTCGAGCCAATTTCCCGCGCCGAGAAAATATTTGGCGCAAAAAGATCGTAAAGCTCGACCCGCTTGAGCATAAGCTCAAGGCGTTTACTGGTCGAATTTGAGCAGATGCATTTTGGCAGATCAAGCGCAGAAACAACCTCGACAATGTCATCAATCGCCTGAACTTCGTTTTTCAGACGCTCATCCAGCAGCTTTTCTGCCTTGTCGAGAAGGGAAGCGGAAATGGGAATGCCTGCCTCGCGCTCAACCGTCAGAAGAATGTCCTGCCAGGTGAGGCCAGCGAAGCGTTCGCCAACTTCTGTAGCCTCAATCGGGTAGCCTGCTTCTGTCAGAAGTGCTGCGTCGACTTCCGCTGCGATGATTTCGGAATCCACCAATACACCGTCACAATCAAAAATAATCAGGGCCGGAGCTGCCATGTCAAAAGCCTTTACTTGGGAGATGATGGGGTAAGATCACCCACAAAACATTGTCGATGAGCTACATCTTTATGCTCACTAGGTCAAACTTCCGCGTATCGGCTGCCGGAATTTTAGGGAACGATGTCGGTGTGAAGCCGTTTCTTTCTTCAGTGAAGGAGAAATTGATGCGAAAATCCGTTGTGCTGTTCATTCTCGCAATTGCAGTTGTGTTGGCGTTCGTTCTTGCAACACCATATTATTACAGCGCTACACCGGAAAATCGCGGAGTGGAGCCCGTCACCGATACTTCTCAGTAACTTAAACCTCGCCTGAAATTTCCCGTCTGCGCCGGTCGAGTTCTTCGCTATAGCGGCGCAGCGTATGTGCTTCGCTCAAAAGCCCGAGAACTTTACGCTCCTGCGCATTGTTAATAACTGCGAGCGCTTCGGCCTCCGCCCTGTCAAAGCGCACCACAGCTTCTCTCGCGTTCATCTGCGGCAGCAGGAATTCATCCTGATAGCGAAGCAGATCAATGATGCCCTTCTGGGTGTCTGTGCTGTCAAAACTTTCCGAATAAGCCTCAGGCACAGGTATCATTCCGACATAACGGCCTTCGCCATCCACTGCAATGACGCGCTGCGTTGAGCCAAGCGGGAAGTCGTTGCGGAAGGTTTCAATATCTGTGTCGATGGAAACGGTACGAACATCATGGCGCATCATGCGAAGGACTGTGAGGTTGCGCACCCAGCCAATATCATGCGCAGAGCGGATTGCTTCGCCGCGCAGGTGAAAACGCCACGTTGCAAACGAGTAACCGAAAGTCTTTCTGACCATGAGCGATGAAGAAACGACAGCCCCCAGGACAAGCATCGCTATTGGAAAATCCCCGGTAAGTTCCAACGCCAGAAATGTCATCGTCAATGGACCGCCGATGATTGCGACCGCCATTGAGCTCATGCCGATGACCGCATAAACTTCCGGTTCAAGGGTAAGTGGCAGGACGTAGCCCGTCAGCGCAGCAAAAAGCTTACCGGTCAATGCGCCGAGAAAGAGCGAGGCGAAAAACAGACCACCGCGAAAGCCTGAGCCAATGGAGACGGCGGATGCCAGAGATTTGGCGAAAATCAGAAGCAGCAGCACCGGAATTGTCAGATTTGCATTGAGATCGAGATGCAATGCACCGTGACCTGAAGCCAGAACCTGAGGGGCGACGAAAGCGATCATGCCGATAATCGCGCCACCAAATGCCGGAGCCAGCACCGTGGGAACAACGCTTTTGCGGGCAACCCGTTCGACTGTCGTCACGCCGCGCATGATCAAAATGGCAATACCTGCCGCAATTAAACCCAGCACAAGGGCTGGCACATAATCTCGTGCAGCAATGCCATCAAGCTGACCGACGTGAATAACCAGGGGTGCTCCGCCGATGGCTTGCGTGACCAGCATGCCGACAATTGCTGCGACCACCACAGGCGCCAGTGTGGCGATGGAATAAACACCGATAATCAGCTCGAAAGCGTAAAATGCGCCTGTAAGTGGCGCGTTGAAAGCACTTGCAATGGCTGCCGCGGCTCCGCAACCCACAAGGGTGCGCAGGTCGGCCCGGCGCAGCTTGAGCGCGCGGCCAATGCGCGATGCAAATCCGCTTGAAAGCTGCGTATAGGCTGCTTCAAGCCCAACTGAAGCACCAAAGCCGTTGGAAACAAGGTTTTGCCCGACAAGAATAAAACTGTCTGTCAGCGACAAACGCCCGCCATGCAACGCATTGGCTTCGATAGGGTCGACAATCGGCTTTTTTCGCCAGCGTGCCAGCACCCAGATCAGGACGCCCATCAAAATACCGCCTGCAAGCGGGGCGAAGTAGGCTGTCCACTCAAGCTGCGAGGCGGAGCTTAGTCGTTCGCCGTCAGCAAGCCCGAAGAGCGCCTGATGCATCCTCTGGGAAATGCCCGCAATGGCTGCAACTGCCAGCGCGGAGATGATACCAACCAGCGCGCCTGCGATCACAAGCCCTATTTCGCTGCCGCGCACAACTGCGCGCATGCGAAAGGGTACGAAAAGAATACGTAAATATCGGTTGTGACGCAGTTCATTAATATTCATGAAGACACATGGAACAGTTACGCAAATCAGTTTTAATCCCAGGCGCAATTATAGGGGGAAACGAATAATCAAGCCTTATTGAATGAGCCATTTTTCCTGACTGCACTGCAATTGGTTGAAGGCTTTAATATGGCTGGAACAAAACTGTCAAAGACAGATGGTTGTGCGAAGCCCAGCAAATGCGGGCCTTTGCAGAGAAGTTAAGAAAAGATTTACAATTTCAATCACTTGGCGTTAACCCCATATTTACCCTGTTCAGTAACCATAGGGACAAGTTTTTCGCGTTCACAAGTAATTGAGTATCCCATGTCCCTAGTACGTCTTGCACATGAGTTGCCTGTAGAGGCCCCACGTACCGCTTGGCTCGACTCTATCATTAAGGGTGATTGCGTTTCCGCTCTGGAGCGCCTTCCGGATCACTCGGTGGACGTCATTTTCGCCGATCCTCCCTACAATCTTCAGCTTGGCGGTGATCTTCATCGCCCGGATCAGTCGATGGTCAGTGCCGTTGACGATCATTGGGACCAGTTTGAAAGCTTTCAGGCTTATGATGCTTTCACGCGTGCATGGTTGATGGCTTGCCGCCGCGTGCTAAAGCCAAATGGCACAATCTGGGTTATCGGCTCCTATCACAATATTTTCCGCGTTGGCACGCAGCTTCAGGATATTGGTTTCTGGCTGCTCAATGATGTCATCTGGCGCAAGACCAATCCGATGCCGAACTTCCGTGGCCGCCGCTTTCAGAACGCGCATGAAACGCTGATCTGGGCATCGCGAGATTCGAAAGGGAAGGGCTACACCTTCAATTATGACGCCATGAAAGCGGCGAATGACGATGTTCAGATGCGCTCTGACTGGCTGTTCCCGATTTGCACAGGCTCGGAGCGTCTGAAAGACGAAAACGGCGATAAGGTGCATCCGACGCAAAAACCGGAAGCACTGCTTGCACGCATTCTGATGTCTTCGAGCAAGCCGGGCGATGTGATCCTTGACCCGTTCTTTGGCTCGGGCACTACCGGTGCTGTTGCCAAGCGCCTTGGTCGCCATTTCGTCGGTATTGAGCGCGAGCAGGACTATATCGATGCTGCAACGGCACGGATTAATGCGGTTGAGCCACTGGGCAAGGCTGAGCTGAAAGTGATGACTGGTAAGCGTGCTGAACCACGCGTCGCTTTTACGTCGATCATGGAAGCAGGTCTTTTGCGTCCGGGCACCGTGCTTTCCGATGCACGCCGCCGTCACGCTGCGATCATCCGGGCGGACGGAACACTCACCGCCAATGGCGAAGCTGGCTCCATTCACCGCATCGGTGCCAAAGTGCAGGGTTTTGATGCCTGTAATGGCTGGACTTTCTGGCATTATGAAGAAGCAGGCGTGCTGAAACCTATTGATGATCTGCGCAAAATTATCCGCGATCAGATGGCGGCAGCAGGTGCATAACTGAGATCAGAGTTTACTATCGGACGACCTCCAACAAAGTCTGATAAAAAGACACCCGAAGCAATTTGCTTCGGGTGTCTTTTTGTTATCAGAAGGAGAGACCATAGCCTCTGAGATCATCGGCAAGCTTGGGTGCGCTGGTAAAATGTACGGCCTGCCATCCGGCGGCTTTGGCGCCTTCAACATTGGCCGGACTATCATCGATGAAAAGCGTTGCCACCGGATCAAGATTAAAGCTTGTAACGTGGTGTTCGTAAATTTCGCGGTTTGGTTTCAATGTGCGGATGTCGCCTGAAACTGTGATGCCACGGCTTTCGTTGAGAAACGGAAAGCGACCCTGTGCTTCGCGCAGCGTGTCGGAAGCGAAGTTCGTCAGCATTGTCACATCATGGCCCTGGGCAATCAGCCCGCGCAGGATCGCAACACTGTCGTCATAAGAGTGCGGAACCATAAGGTTCCAGTTCCGACGAAACATCCGTATATTGTCGGTATGCTCAGGATGTTCTTCAATGAGAAGTGCTTCGGCGTCTTGCCAGCTTCGACCACGATCCTGTTCAATATTCCATTCACCGGTGCAGATATTGTCCAGAAACCAGCGACGCTCCGTTGGATCAGGAATCGCTTCGAGATAAGCGAGTTCCGGATCATAATGCAGCAGCACTTTGCCAATATCGAAAACAACGTGTTTAACCTGAGTGGTCAACGGTTTTTCCTCCCCCGTTTAAATGCCGTCGGAATTGCAGCACTGATCGCTTTTTTCATGACGGTTGGCAGTGCTTCGTCTTCAAGGTCTGAAGGAGCAGACCACCAGCCGTCCGTATCATTGCGTTTGGGTATATCGCTGACCGCATAGACGGAAAGGCGCAGCTCAAAATGTGTGAAAACATGGGTAATGCTGCCCGAGGACACCCAATCAGCTTCAAATGGTGCGGCATTGATCGTGACAGCGCCATCAATGCGTGCGGTCCAATCACTGCCGGGGACTTCGGTCATCCCGGCAAGCAGGCCTTGGCCCTTGCGTTTGCGCAGCAAAATGGAGCCATCTCCCGCAATGGCAATGAATGCAGCTCCGACACGGATTGGTTTTTGAGCTTTTGGTGCTTTGACCGGAAATGTTTCAGGGTCGTGGGCCGCCAAGGCCTTGCAACCATCATTAACCGGGCAAATTGCGCAAGCTGGGCGACGTGGGGTGCAGATTGTTGCGCCCAAATCCATCACGGCCTGCGCGAAATCCCCGGGCCTGTCGTCTGGTGTCAGTTCTCCCATCAATACACGAATTTGGGTTTTTGCCGCGGGCAACGGCGTGTCGATGGCAAAGAGTCGAGAGACAACGCGCTCAACATTGCCATCAACCACGGCTGCCTGCTCTCCAAAGGCGATAGCCGCAATTGCTGCTGATGTGTATTCGCCTATACCTGGAAGTTCTTTCAATCCGGCTGCGGTCGACGGAAAATTCCCATTATATTTTGTTGCGATAATATCTGCGCATTTTTTGAGATTGCGTGCGCGCGAATAGTAACCCAGGCCCGCCCATGCGCGAAGAATATCGTCTTCGCTGGCATTGGCCATTGCCATAATATCCGGCCAACGCTCCACAAATTTCGTGAAATAAGATTTCACTGCTTCAACGGTTGTTTGTTGCAGCATGATTTCGGACAGCCAGACACGGTAAGGATCTGCTGTCACGCCCCGTGCGTTCTGCACTGGTGTTACGCGCCATGGCAGAATACGGTGATGGCGATCATACCAGTTGAGAATTGCCTTGGTACGGTCAGATTTGAGTGTTTTTAGCATAAATCCTGTTTGATCGTGTCTTAAAGTTAGCTCTGTGATTTATGATTAACGTTGAATTTGGGGAATTGATATAAAATTGAAGTGCATAGGATGCGGTGCTTTATAATCAACACGCCAATAGTGGTACAGGGCAGATGAATGTCAAAGAAAGATAACGCGTGAGCAGTTCAGTCCCGGTCTACGTCATTAATCTCGCGCGCTCTTCACAGCGCTGGGATGACGTGAAGCAAAGTGCCGATCAGTTTGGAATTGAACTGCGCCGGGTAGAGGCCGTAGAAGGCAAGCAGTTGAAAGCTGATGAACTCGGTAATTTTGATGAGGCTGGTTTCCGCCGCCGCCACGGAAAAATTGCTCTGCCGGCAGAAATCGGTTGTTATTTTAGCCATATCAAGGCTTTGGAAACAATTGCCGCAGCCCCGGAAGCCTACGCCGTCATTGCCGAAGACGATGTTCTTTTCACGCCGGATTTTTTACCGTTCATCTCCAGCGTATCAAAATTGCAAGGCTGGGATGTGATTAAACTCGTCAATCATCGCACAGCTGCCTATCGCCGTTTCAATCAGGTTGAAGGTGGTAATTCGATTGGGCGCTGCTTGCACGGCCCGTTGGGCAGTTCTGCCGCTTATCTTGTAACGCGAAAGGGAGCAATCAAATTGCTGGAAGCGATTAAACCAATGTCGCTGCCATATGATGTTGCCCTGGAGCGCGGCTGGGCAGGAGATTATGAGTTCTTTTTAACGGAGCAGCCTTTGGTTGCGCTTCGTCAAGTGGGGCTGTCAACGATTGCGGACGGCCGGAATACTTACGCCAAAGCGCGCTTGCCGGCCTATAAAAGGCTGAGCACACTCCTCTTTAGAACAACTGACTATATCAGGCGAATCGCCTACGCTTTGCGCATTAAGCGATTGGGAGTAGTGGATAGTTGAAGTTTTTTAAGAAGTCATTTCTGGTGAGGCGAAGAGTGGATGGCTGGGTTTTAGCGCTCGCGTCTGCGGCAATGCCGGTCCGTCTGGGCCTTGGGCCAATTCTCCTTTTTGTTTTTTCATGTCTGGGCATTTATCTGGCTGCCGCCCGCCATAATACGACGCGGTTATTTGCGAAAAAATTCTATATTTTCATTCTTCTATACGCGGCTTGGTCGCTCGGACTTATTCTTTATAGGGGGGAGCCTTTTTCTGGCAATCGGCAGATTGGATACACGCTGCTTATAACCGTTTTTGCCTTTGCAGGCGCGGGCATGGTGCTGGTCAGAAACCCTTTGCGATCCTACGTGCTTGGTTCACGCGCCGGTATTATTCTGGCGGTGTTGGCGGTTATTTACCTTGTTCTGACCAAAGGCGGACGGATTGGCGTTGGAGGCAATGAAGCCGTATTTGCTTTTGTTGCAGGTGTTGCGGCGATTTCTGCCGCCATTCCGATTTCGCGGGCGCCACGCTATCTGCCAAATGGACCGCATTGGCTGGTACTTGGGCTTGCGGCGGTCCTCACATCGGAAACGCGCGCTGTCATTGTTGTTCTGCCGATATGCGCATTGGTCGAAATCGTGCTTTTCTTAAGAAAATACAGTCTCAGGCAGCAAGGTGCGGTCTATGTTGCACTGGCTGCGGCACTCGCAGCACTTATTGTTGTCGGGCCGGTTGGAGACACGCTTTCCAAGCGTTTTGCCGGAATGGTTGAATATTACGACAGCGGTGACAGCTCAAAATGGGAAGACAAACTCTCCGCCGATATTCGTGAAGTCATGTGGAAAAGTGCAGCCACAATAATCGGGCAACATCCGATAGCAGGCGTCGGCTCTTATTCCAAAATGGATATTGTCAGGCAGCAGGCTGGCGAACAAGCTCCCCTGCTTGCCGGCTTCCGTCATGTGCATAACACCGTGCTTGATGAGCTGCTGAATGACGGCATTGTTGGCTTGTTTTTCATGTTTGCGGCCTTTATCGCGATTTTTGTCTATCTCTGGAAAACCGCGGACAGCTGGGCGATGCGGCGCGCACTCATTTATTTCAGTTTCGTGTGCGCGAGTTATGGGATGTTGCATAATCCATTGTTGCATGAGGTCACGATCTCATCGGTCATGTTCTTCATTGCAGCTCTGAATGCGGCTGCGTCTCGCCGTGTCATGGCACTCCGCCGGGCAGGCCTCACAGATTATATTTGCGGGAAATGAAAACCATGAAAGCGATTGTGACGGGGGCGGCTGGGTTCATCGGCTATCACACCGCAGCGCGGCTTCTTAATGAAGGCTGGGAAGTTATTGGTATCGATAATCTCAATGATTATTATCAGGTCGATCTCAAGGAAACCCGTCTTACCAAGCTGCGTGCGCTTAGTGGCTTCCGCTTTGCGCAAGCTGATATTTCCGATGCAGAAGCTTTCAATGCTGCTATCGGAGCTGATCGTGATGTCGATGCGATCGTGCATCTCGCAGCGCAGGCTGGTGTGCGTTATTCCATTGAAAACCCTGCTGCTTATGTTTCCGCCAATGTCATGGGACAGGTGACAGTATTTGAAGCCGCCCTCAAGCTCGATAAGCGTCCGCCGATTGTTTATGCCAGTTCGTCCTCGGTCTATGGCGCGAATGAAAAAATCCCATTTTCAGAAAGTGATGCTGTCGATCACCCGGTTTCGGTCTATGCAGCAACCAAGCGTTCGGGTGAGCTTCTGGCCTTTTCCTATAAGCATGTACATGGACTTGCCTCGACGGGCTTACGCTTTTTTACGGTTTATGGTCCATTCGGACGCCCCGACATGGCGCCATGGCTGTTTACATCGGCGATCCTTAAAGGCGAACCGATCCGTGTTTTTAACAACGGCGAAATGCAGCGCGACTTCACTTTCGTCGATGATATCGTCAGTGGTGTGTTGGGCGCTGTAAAGCGGATCATCAAGCAACCTGAACAAACCGCACCGGTCTATAATCTTGGCAATAACCGGCCTGTTATGCTTAGCAATTTCATTGCGGCGATTGAAAAAGCATGCGGCAGAGAAGCGATCCGCAAGCTTGAACCAATGCCTGCAGCCGACGTTCCGCGCACCTATGCAGATATTACGCTTGCGGCGCGGGATCTTGGTTTCAACCCGCAAACCACGCTCGAGGAAGGCATTCCTCTGTTTGTCGATTGGTTTCGCGGCTATAATGGATTGCGATGAGAGAACCGAAATCAAAACGGGGCTTTCGCCCATTGGCTGATATGACGTCTGGTCTGATGGACCCGATGTTGCAGAAGCGTGCGGGGATTAATCTTTCACTGCTGCAATCCTGGGAAGATATTGTTGGGCCTGCAATCGGTGCTTCCTCCCGGCCTTTGCGAATTATCTGGCCGCGCCGTCTGCATGATGACGATCCGTTTAGTCCTGCAACGCTGGTTATTGCTTGCGAAGGCTTTTCTGCGTTGCAGATCCAGCATGAGACAGGCGAAATCATCAGCCGCGTAAATGGTTTCCTTGGCTTCTCAGCCATTGGCCGCATCAAGATCGAGCAGAAGCCGCCTGCGCTTGATTTCAGGCGCAAGCCAAGGCGGCTGGTGCCTCTGGCACCTTCGGAAGAGCGCCGTATCGACAAGGCAACAGACGGGATTGAAGACGATGCCCTGCGCGCAGCATTGGCGCGTCTAGGCAAGAATATCCTCGCCGAAAAGCGCGCTACAAAGAAATGAGCGCCCTGCCATAAAATTGATGCATGGCTGGCGCTGAATTTCATTTGATTGCAACGGGGCTGGTGATTAATCGTTGGCCACCTTAAATTGTTCTCGAATATTAACATTGAAACAGGAATGGATGATTCGTATGCCTGCAACGCTTAATCGCAGACATGTTATTTCCCTTGCGGGGGCCGCTGCCGCGGGTATTGCTTTTGCTGGCAATGCGAGCGCGCAGTCACGCAGCGCTGATGCAAGTGTTGATGCTGCCAAGGTCGCTGAAGCCGGCAAGTTGAAGGACATGGTCTATGGCAAGGCCGATGCGCCTGTTACGATTGTTGAATATGCCTCGCTGACCTGCTCACATTGCGCAGATTTTGCTATCAACACCTTTCCCAAGATCAAAGAAAAATACATTGATACGGGCAAAGTGCGTTTGATTTTCCGCGAATTCCCGTTCGATCCGCGCGCAACAGCTGCTTTTATGCTTGCTCGCTGCGCGCCTGAAGATCGTTATTTCCCGATGATCGAAGTCTTCTTCAAGCAGCAGCAACAATGGGCTGGTGCGGCTGATGGCGAAGCTGCACTGCTTCAGATCGCGAAACTTGCAGGTTTTACACAGGAGTCGTTCAAGGCTTGCTTGACGAACCAGCAACTTCTCGATGATGTGAGAGCAACCATGGAACGCGGATCGCAGGAATTTGGTGTGAATGCCACCCCAACTTTCTTCATCAACGGACAAAAATACGCTGGAGCCCTTTCGGTTGACGAGATGTCGGCAATCATTGACAAGCTGCTCTAAGCCGCCTTTCGGCATGAAAAGCGGACGCTTCATTGCGTCCGCTTTTTGCGTTTTTAAGCGGGGAGGATGCTGATGCGCTTCTCCAAGCTGCGTCTTGTCGGATTTAAATCCTTTGTCGAGCCGATGGAATTCGTCATTGAAGGCGGACTGACGGGCGTTGTCGGGCCCAATGGCTGCGGCAAATCCAATCTTGTTGAAGCGCTGCGCTGGGTGATGGGTGAAAACTCGTACAAGAATATGCGCGCTTCGGGCATGGACGACGTAATTTTTTCAGGCTCTGGCACGCGACCTGCGCGTAACACGGCGGAAGTCACCCTTTTCCTCGATAATTCCGACCGCACAGCGCCCGCAGCCTATAATGATCAGGATGAATTGCAGGTTTCACGCCGTATCGAGCGGGAGGCTGGTTCTCTTTATCGTATTAATGGCAAAGAAGCCCGCGCCAAGGATGTGCAGCTGCTCTTCGCTGATCAATCGACCGGCGCACGTTCGCCCTCTATGGTCGGCCAGGGCCGTATCGGTGAACTTATCCAAGCCAAGCCACAGGCGCGTCGCGCATTGCTGGAAGAGGCGGCGGGCATTTCCGGCCTCCATACCCGCCGTCACGAGGCTGAGTTGCGCCTTCGTGCAGCCGAAACCAATCTTGAGCGTCTCGAAGATGTGGTTGGTGAACTTGGCAGCCAGATTGAAAGCCTGAAACGTCAGGCGCGTCAGGCCAATCGCTTCAAAGCTTTGTCTGCTGATATTCGCCGCGCAGAGGCATCGTTGCTTCATTTGCGTTGGTCGCACGCCAAAACGCAGGAAGGTGAAGCACAAAGCGCGCTTGCACAGGCAACTTCGATTGTTGGCGATATGGCGCAGGCACAGATGAACGCTGCGCGTGATCAGGCCGTTGGCGCGCATAAATTGCCCGAACTGCGTGAGGCGGAAGCCAAAGCCGCGGCTGCTGTGCAGCGACTTTCCATTGCCCGTACACAGCTCGACGAAGAAGATGCTCGTATTCGCGCCCGCCGTGCCGAGCTTATGAAGCGGCTTGAACAGTTGACCGCCGATATTGCGCGCGAAGAACAATTGGTGCGCGAGAATGCTGATATACTGGCGCGTCTTGACGAAGAAGAGCAGGAGCTGATCGCCTCCAACGAGGCATCTGGTGAGCGTGATGAAGAATTGCGCGCGATCTTTGAAGAAGCAGAAATCCGCCTGCAGGACAGCGAAAACGCCTTGGCGCGGGTAACCTCGGAACGCGCGGAAGCTGCTGCCGAACGTAGCCAAATCGAGCGCGCGTTGCAGGAAACACAAAGCCGCCGTGACCGCCTGATCAGCCAGATTGATAATATTGAGCGTGATATTGCAGCGGTCGTCGAGCAGATCGGTGGATTGTTTGATCCTGCTGAAAAACGTCTTGCCGTTGAGACCGCCGTTGAAGCACTGGCGGCTTCAGAGGAGGCGGTGATTGCCGCTGAAGAACGTGTTGGCAGTGCGCGCGAACAGGAGATGACGAGCCGTCAGCCTTTGCATGAGGCGCGCACCGAGTTGAGCCGGATAGAGACCGAAGCGCAGACACTGGCGCGTATTCTCAATGCCGGTGAGACTGGCCAGTTTCCGCCCGTTGTTGAAGAATTGCAGGTTGAGAAAGGCTATGAAATAGCCCTTGGTGCGGCATTGGGTGAAGACCTTGATGCAGCAAGCGATAATGCTGCACCCGTCTATTGGGCCTATAATCCGGCACAGGAAGCCGATCCGTCTTTACCTTCCGGTTCAACGCCGCTTGATCAGATCGTAAAAGGGCCGCAGCAATTGCGCCGAAGACTGGCACAGGTTGGGGTCGTTTCCGAGAATGATGGACCGCGTTTGCAGGCATCGTTGCGCCCCGGTCAGCGGCTTGTCAGCAAGGCTGGTGCTCTTTGGCGCTGGGATGGCTATACGGCGAGCGCCGATGCGCCGACACCTGCCGCGCAACGGCTTGCACAAAAGAACCGTCTCGCTGAACTTGAGCAGGAAGCAATTCGCGCCGCCAGTCGCTTGTCTGATGCGGAGCAAGTGTTGCAGCGTTTTGAAACGGCCGTTCGTGAAGCCGTGGAGCATGAACGTGTTGCGCGCGATGCATGGCGCGCAAACCAGCGCAAGCTTGATGATGCACGCGAAGCGCTTTCTGCGGTTGAGCGGGCTGCGGGGCAACTGGCAACCAAGCGTGCCGGTTTGGAAGATACCAAAGCCCGTCTTGAGGAAAGCCTTGAGGAAGCACAGGTTCTGGTGGTTGAGGCCGAAGATCGGCTGAATGAAATGCCGGATATTGGCGTCATCAGCGAACGGCATTCTGTTTTTGCAGCACAGGTGCAGTCGGATCGTGCGAGGCTTGCGGAAGCCCGCGCTGCTTATGAAGGTCAGCGCCGTGAGGCGGATAATCGTTTGCGGCGTCTCTCCATGATCGGGCTTGAGCGCCGCAACTGGGCCGCGCGCGCGCAGAGTGCGCAGAGCCAAATTTCGGCCTTAAATGATCGCCGTGCGGAAACTACGGACGAAGCGGAAGTCTTGGCTGAAGCGCCGGAAGAGATCGAAAGCCGCCGTCGTGCCTTGCTTAATGAGCTTTCGGAAGCTGATGAGCGCCGCAAGCAGGCTGCGGATATTCTCATTGAAGCTGAGGCCGCCCAGGCAGAACTTGATAAGGCTGCGACCCTTGCCATCCAGCAGCTTGCAACCAGTCGCGAACAGCGTGCGCGTGCGGAAGAGCGACTGACGGCAGCCGAGGAACGCCGCAGGGATGCAGAAGCGCGTATTGCGGAGGCGCTCAACTGTGCGCCGCATGAGGCCATCAAACAGACCGGCCTCAAGCCAGAAGATCGCATGCCCGACCCCGATCAGATCGAACGCCAGCTTGAGCGACTGCGTATCGAACGCGAACGCCTTGGTGCTGTGAACTTGCGCGCGGAAGAGGAGAGCCAAGAACTCTCCGGGCGTCTTGATGCGATTGTTTCAGAACGTGAAGATGTGATCGAAGCGATCAAAAAACTGCGCCAGGCGATTCAGAGCCTCAACCGAGAAGGGCGTGAGCGGCTTCTGGCGGCTTTTGATGTTGTGAATGCGCAGTTCCAGCGCCTGTTCACCCATCTTTTTGGCGGCGGCACTGCGGAATTACAGCTCATTGAAAGTGATGATCCGCTGGATGCGGGGCTGGAAATTCTTGCACGTCCTCCCGGAAAGAAGCCACAAACGATGACGTTGCTTTCAGGTGGTGAACAGGCATTGACGGCCATGGCATTGATCTTTGCTGTCTTCCTGACCAATCCGGCTCCGATCTGCGTGCTGGACGAAGTGGACGCGCCGCTCGACGACCATAATGTCGAGCGCTACTGCAACTTGATGGACGAAATGGCGTCATCGACCGAAACACGGTTTGTCATCATTACGCATAATCCGATCACCATGGCGCGTATGAATCGCCTCTTCGGCGTGACAATGGGCGAGCAGGGCGTGAGCCAGCTTGTTTCGGTTGATCTGCAAACCGCAGAGCAATTGCGCGAAGCAAGCTGATATTACGTCATTTTAAGATCAGCGAGCCTTGTAGGTTACGCTGATTTTTGCACCTGTCAGCGCGTGTTGCGCAAGTGTGTCCGGTTCCAGATCGTTGAGACTGATCGGCAAAGGCTTGTCGAAATCCACATCCATCGTGAAGAAGCCGGTTGGATGGGGCATGTCCCCAACAAAGCGCAGCAGCGCTTTTCGGGAATCCGCATTGATTTGACTGTCGGGCAACATTTCAATGCCTTTGCTTGCCACATCGCGCAGACGCGCAATATCGGCTTCCGGGTCGCTTTCACCCGTTTCGGAGGGCAATGCAGCGTAATTGGCAAGAACAGGCAGAGCGATGCTCTCCCATAGTCCTTGATTATCAAGGCGCAAGCGCAGATGAGAGAGCGTTGCGGTTGGATTAACGGTGAGCGAAGCAACCGACGAATCAACCGGCAGATTGATTTGCGCAGAAACTGAAGCCTTGCCAATCTTTAAACTGCTGATTTCCGCATTCTGAATGTGCAGATAACCACTCTGTGGGTTGAAGCGGTAAGACGCCGTAAAGTCCATCGGCCACTGCTGAATTGAGGTGATGTAATCGGAAACCTTGTTGCCGCTTTGCAGTGTCATGCGCACACCGTCCACTGCGATGCGTCCCCATTGTGGTGCGGCTTTGCTCAAGTCAGGTGCTTCTGACAGATAATCCTGCAAGCGATCAGCTTCGAGGATTGCCCTGTCGATCGTCCAGCCCATAATGCGCATCGTGTGATAAACGCTGTTCGATACAATGCAGCCATCGGGGATATCTCTGACGGCATAATCCTTGCCAGGTGTGAGAAGGCTCATACCATTGAGGAATTCTTCACACCGGTTAAGCGGTGCATTCTTGGGTGCAGGCGCCGCTTTTTGCGCAAATGCTGATGTGGATGCAAGGGAGAGCAGAACGGCAGGGAGAATGAAGCGCATATCACCGAATTCTAATTTGAACGAAATAAGATGCGCTGCATCATTTCCATATGGGCGCCGCTGTCAACCAGCGACCATGATGTTGTTATGTCTCGCTCCAAACAGCAAGTTCATTACCCGCAGGGTCGGTGAAATGAAAACGACGACCGCCCGGAAATGCAAAAATCGGCTTCACAACTGTGCCACCAGCTTCTGTCACAGCCTTCAAAGTTTCTTCGAGTTGCGCTGAATAAAGGACAGGCAGGGGTTTGGGGGTTGCTTCCGGGTCGGCATCAAAACCACCATCCAATCCCTCCGCAAAAGCAGAATAGGTCGGGCCATAATCAACAAAGGACCAACCAAAAGCACGCGCATAAAAACTCTTTGCACTATCCAGTGATCCCTTGGCCGCAGGCATTTCAAGATAATCAAGTTTACCGGTGATACGCATAGTCAACTCCAAATGTTCTATTTTTGTTCTTATTTCTGATCTAATCCGCCATCAGAGTCAAGCTGATGAGCTGGCTTTATCGTTGTCTAATCGATTCTATTACGATGCTTTGTCTTTTTTGATTGGCAGACAACGACTTGATCGCATAAGCACGAAGGTAATTTCTGCAGTTCTGTGGAAAAACACAGACATTGCGGACCGTTACCTGCGCAAGGGAGGCCAGCATGGCAAAGTGGGTGTACGCATTCGGTGATGGCAAGGCAGAGGGTGCTGCGAGTGATCGCAACCTTCTCGGCGGCAAGGGGGCGAACTTGGCTGAAATGAGCAGCCTTGGTTTGCCTGTGCCGCCCGGCTTTACGATTACAACCGAAGTCTGCACCTCCTATTATGACAATGAGCGCTCCTATCCTGAGGAACTTGATCAGCAGGTGCAAAACGCGCTTGATCAGGTGGCTGCCTTGACCGGGCGCGTGTTCGGTGGCTCAGAAAAACCTTTGCTTGTATCGGTGCGTTCGGGTGCGCGAGCATCCATGCCGGGCATGATGGATACGGTTCTCAACCTCGGTCTCAATGATGAGACGGTGCAGGCGATTGCACGCGAAGCTGATGATGAGCGTTTCGCCTATGACAGCTATCGCCGTTTTATCCAGATGTATTCGGATGTCGTGCTTGGTGTTGATCACGGTTTCTTCGAAGAAATTCTTGAAGACAAAAAGGCAGATCTCGGTGTTGAAGTCGATACAGCTTTGAGCGCTGCCGACTGGAAAGACGTGATTGCACTTTATAAGGCGAAAGTTGAGGAAGAACTCGGCGCGCCTTTTCCGCAAGACCCGCGTGAACAGCTTTGGGGCGCGATCAGTGCCGTTTTCTCAAGTTGGATGAATGCACGCGCCATCACCTATCGTCGCCTGCATAGCATCCCGGCCCAATGGGGTACGGCGGTGAATGTTCAGGCCATGGTGTTTGGCAATATGGGTGAAACCTCTGCAACGGGCGTTGCCTTCACACGTAACCCTTCGACCGGCGAAAAGAAGCTCTATGGCGAGTTTCTGGTCAATGCGCAGGGCGAAGATGTTGTTGCAGGCATTCGCACGCCGCAGAACATCACTGAAGAAGCGCGCATTGCTGCCGGTTCCGACAAGCCTTCGCTTGAAAAAGTTATGCCGGAAGCCTTTGGCGAATTTTTGAAAGTCGCAGATCGGCTTGAACAGCATTATCGCGATATGCAGGATTTGGAATTCACCATCGAGCGCGGCAAGCTCTGGATGTTGCAAACCCGCTCCGGCAAGCGCACGGCAAAAGCAGCACTCAAAATGGCTGTTGAAATGGTCGCAGAAGAGCTGATTACCGAAGAAGAAGCTGTGTTGCGTATTGATCCGGCGGCACTTGATCAGCTTTTGCATCCGACCATTGACCCGCGTGCCGAGCGCATCGTCATAGGCCAGGGCTTGCCCGCTTCTCCCGGGGCTGCCACGGGCGAAATTGTGTTCTCGCCCGAAGATGCGGAGCAGGCAAAAGTTGAAGGCCGCAATGTCATTCTGGTGCGTGTTGAGACAAGCCCGGAAGACATTCACGGAATGCACGCTGCTGAAGGTATTCTCACCACACGCGGTGGCATGACCAGCCACGCGGCTGTGGTCGCGCGCGGCATGGGCAAGCCATGTGTCTCGGGCGCGGGTTCGTTGCGAGTTGATTATCGCAACGGCACGATGCTTGCTGCCGGGCAAATCTTTAAAAAAGGTGACATCATCACCGTCGATGGTGGTAGTGGTCAGGTGCTGAAAGGCGCTGTTGCCATGTTGCAGCCCGAACTGTCTGGTGATTTTGGCAAGCTCATGGAATGGGCCGACAAGACTCGCCGCATGAAGGTGCGCGCCAATGCGGAAACGCCTGCCGATGCCCGCACAGCACGCTCGTTTGGCGCCGAAGGCATCGGGCTTTGCCGCACCGAACACATGTTCTTTGAGGGCGAACGCATTATCGCGATGCGCGAAATGATTCTTGCTGACAAAGAGGATGGCCGCCGCACTGCTTTGGCCAAACTTCTGCCAATGCAGCGCTCGGATTTTGTTGAACTGTTTGAGATCATGAAGGGGTTGCCTGTCACAATCCGCTTGCTCGATCCGCCATTGCATGAGTTTCTTCCGCGCACCGATGAGGAAGTTGCGGAAGTGGCAAGCGCCATGGGTGTTGACGCGGATAAACTGCGTGAACGTGCGGATAGTCTTCACGAGTTCAATCCGATGCTTGGCCATCGCGGTTGCCGTCTGGCTATCTCCTATCCGGAAATCGCTGAAATGCAGGCGCGTGCAATCTTTGAAGCCGCCGTTGAAGCGGGCAAGAAAACCGGCGAGCCGGTGGTGCCGGAGATCATGGTGCCGCTGGTCGGTCTCAAGGCAGAGCTCGATTTCGTCAAGGCCCGCATCGATGCGGTGGCAAAAGAAGTGATTGGCGAGTCCGGCGTGCAGATCGACTATATGGTCGGCACGATGATCGAATTGCCGCGCGCAGCCCTTCGGGCAGCTGAAATTGCCGAAACCGCAGAGTTCTTTTCTTTTGGCACCAACGATCTCACGCAGACCACTTTTGGCATTTCACGTGATGATGCAGCGCCGTTCCTTTCGACCTATCAGAGCCGAGGCGTGATCGAACAGGACCCGTTTGTTTCATTGGATTTCGATGGTGTGGGCGAGCTGATTCAGATTGCAGCCGAGCGTGGTCGCAAAACACGCGACAAACTCAAGCTGGGGATTTGTGGCGAACATGGCGGCGATCCGGCATCAATCAGTTTCTGCGAGCAAACAGGTCTTGATTACGTGTCCTGTTCGCCATTCCGCGTGCCGATTGCACGGCTTGCAGCCGCCCAAGCCGCAATTCGCAATAAATAGTTACCACACTTCGGCTATGATTCTGGCATTTAAGCGGGCAGCTTATTGCCAGAATTCTATGTGCCGGGGTGGCTATGTTTCGTTTTTTGTTAGCGGCGGGGGCCGCGCTCGTTTTTTCTTGCTCTGTGGCCAGCGCTTCTGATGCATCGCCAAAGACGGATAAACATGAGAAAATCAGCATCGTTGAGCCGCAATTGCATATCGCAAAAGGCGGTTCGGCTGCGCCGCAGGTTGCACTGACCCTTGATGCTTGCATGGGGAAGACGGATCACCGTATTCTTGATGTGCTGGTGCGGAACCGCATTCCGGCAACAATTTTTGTAACCGCGCGCTGGTTTAAACAAAATGCGGAAGCTTTTGCGGTGATGAAAGCCCATCCTGATCTTTTCGATATTGAGAACCACGGCAACATGCATGTGCCAGCCATCACCAATGTGCCGACCATGTACAATATTAAAACGGCAGGCTCACTGGATGCCGTTCGCTCTGAAATTGACGGTGGTGCCGATGCGATCGTGCAATCAGGTGCATCGAAACCGCTCTGGTATCGCGATGCAACGGCCCGTTATTCGACAGATGCGATTAAATTTGCACAAAGCAGGGGCTATAAAATCGGTGGTTACTCGCTCAATGGCGATCAGGGCGCATCGCTGCTTGCGCCCGTCGTTGCCCGGCGCATTTCAGCCGCACGCGATGGTGATGTGATTATTTCACATATCAATCAGCCCACGCGTTCGGCAGGCGAAGGCGTTGCCAAAGGCATTCTTGCACTTCAAGCCAAAGGCATGAAGTTTGTAAAGCTAAGAGATGTCGAGACAACCATGACACTCAATCCGGTGCCCGCACATCATCTTCATGTGGACGCAGTTCCGCAACCGGACAATTGATAGACAAGGTTCATTCGCCGTTGATTGGACCTTGAGGCGTCAGGCTTTTCATGACCTCTGCATAATTGCGGCCAAGACTGACGAAAAGAGCATTTTCGCCGGTGGGCGGCGCAACGGAAAGCGTTGTCCCATCATTTCCCAAAGTCACAAAAACAACCTGATCCTGTGGCTGGCCGGCAATCGCGATGGCACCGATGCGCTGAGCCGTACTCGTATCGAGCGCAGGCATGTTGAAAAGCACTTCGCCACCCACCCGCTCTGCGGCTTTGGCAAGAGCTGTGTCAAATCCTTCAATCAAAACGTCGATGGCTCCGAGCGCAAATTCCAGCTCGACGGCCTCCAGGGTCATGACTTCCTGCTCGGAGGCAGCAATGCTGGATGTGGCTGATGAATGGCCATTATGAAGGTTTCGATCCATGTCGTCCTTTCCGACGAATCCGATAAACGCCCCATATACGCGATCATGCCCTCCATTAGGAGTTGCTACAATGATTTTTATATTGATTTAGCTATATTTTTTAAGCGCATTTTTTATAACTGGACGAATTGCCAGTGTGACGCCCGCCTTTTTCTTTTGCGCCAAGGCAGTCTCTGTTATGCATGAGACCGCGGTTTTCAAATCATTCTGGGGCGTTGCATGAGGAAACTTCGTTATCAACGCAGGCAGTCACGTTCCGCAATATGGGCATTGCGGTTCGGTATATTTGCCTTTGTGCTCTCCGTGCTTGGCCTCTTACTGCACAGGTTTGGCAAGCTTGAAACACCACACTTCGTTCTCATTGCTGCTCTTGGTGCAGTGATTGCAATATTGGCTTTGCTATGCGCAGCCAAAGGACTGCGCAATCTCTGGGTCAATGGAGATAAAGGCGGCGCGCGCTCCTTTTGGGCGGGGTTTCTGGCGTTTTCAGTTCTTTTGCCGGTCTGCTTTGTGGGTAATCTTTGGTATGGCTCGGCACGCATTTTTGATGTGACAACCGATTTTGAGATGCCGCCACAATTTCCATCAACGATGCCGCAGCGTTTGGCCGGGATGAACCCGCTCTCAGAGGCCGTTCAGGGGGACATGCTGGGACAGATGGCGGCTTATCCCGATGTGATCGGACGCCGCTATGAAGCTGCGCCTGATCGTGTGGCGCAAGCTGTTGTCAATACGCTCAAAGCTTTTAGCTGGACGCAAATTGACCGTGATATTCCCTTGTCACAACAAAACGCGATCCGTTTTGCTGTGATTGCGCATAGTCCAATTCTTGGCCTGAAAAGCGATGTGGTGATCCGGCTGCTTGACAAAGGCGAAACCACCTATGTTGATATGCGGTCTTTATCACATTATGGCGATCGCGACATGGGGCTGAACGCAGCTTTCATTACGCAGTTTTTGAGCGCACTTGAGGGAGAGGTCAACAAAGCGCCTGCTGATGCTGAATAATTACTTTGGCTGATAAATACCGTTAAGCGAGGGATTGCCGTCGGTGGTGATTTCATTGCGCCCCACAAGGTCTTCAAGGTGCGCGAGCACCGACAAGGCGGCCGCACCATGCAGACGCGGATCGGTATCGCGATAAATGGCCTTGACCATATCGGGAATGGTGCGGTCGCCTTGCACGATCCGCTCCAGTATTGCGCGCTCCCGCATTTTGCGATGTGTGCGAAGACCACGCACAAAAGCTGCGGGTTTGGTAACAGCGCCACCATGCCCGGGCAGATAGATACGATCATCACGCTCCAGCAGCTTTTCAAGTGACGCCATATAGTCGCTCATGGAGCCATCCGGCGGTGCTACAATCGAGGTCGCCCACGCCATGACATGATCGGCAGAAAACAGAACATCCGAGTCCTTAAGGGCAAAGGCCATGTGATTGGCGGCATGGCCGGGCGTGTGTATGCCACGCAAAACCCAGCCGTCGCCATCGACTTTTTCGCCATCCGCCAAGGCCAGATCAGGAGCAAAATCAGTATCCGCACTGGCTTCGAGCAGATTCACTTCGCCGTTGTGATAAGGTCGGGCCGGGCGATGCGGACCTTCAGCAACGATAAGCGCGCCGGTCTGCTCTTTTAAGCGCTTTGCGAGCGGCGAGTGGTCGCGATGTGTGTGGCTCACAAAAATATGGCTCACCGGACGGTTACCAATTGCTGCCAGAAGGGCCTGAAAATGCGCCTCATCTTTCGGGCCCGGATCGATGATGGCAAGGGTATCCGTTCCGATGAGGTAGCTGTTGGTGCCATGAAATGTGAAAGCGCTCGGATTATTTGCGGTCAGGCGTAAAATATCTTTACTCAAGGCAATCGGAGTTCCATATTCAGGAGAGAAACGACCGTCGAAATCCAGCGCCATTGAATGGTCCAATGCTTCTTTGGTTTTATTGCCTGAATTGATTAGAATTTATAATGTCAGGTTTCAAATGGATTATCTGGTTTTGCAAACCGGAACGCCCAGTCTAAGGAGTGAGATAAAAATGCAGAACAGATCTCGGGCCAAAGCCGCCACCGCATCACTCGCCGCCAGCTATCTGCCCACAGGGCAATTGGCACGGGCTTTCTATTTTGTCTCGCTTGCCCTGATCGGCACCGCTGTGCTGACCATATCGGCAAATATCAAGGTCGATCTTCTTTATGTGAATGTGACGATGCAGACCTTTGCGCTTTTTGCGCTTTCGGCGGTCTATGGATCGCGTCTTGCTGTCGCAACGGTAGCGCTTTATCTGCTTGAAGGCGCACTCGGTATGCCGGTTTTCACCGGAACGCCTGAAAAGGGTATTGGCCTTGCCTATATGGTCGGCCCGACTGGCGGCTATCTTCTTTCCTATCTTGTTGCTGCATGGATGATCGGTCGCGCTGCCGACAAGGGATTGGCCCGTAATCCTTTGGCGCTGGGTGGTGTGATGCTGCTTGCCGAACTCGTTGTGCTTGTCATGGGTGCCGGTTGGATGGCTTATCTCTTTGGTCTTGAAAAAGGCATTGCCTTTGGCTTCGGCGTTTTCATTGTCGGTGATCTGATCAAGCTCGCACTTGCGGCCTGTGGCGTTCCAGCTGTGAGCGCCTTGTTCAAGCGCTGACAGATCCAGACCGCTGTAAATTTGAAAGGCCGGGTGACAATCCCGGCCTTTTTCATCTGTCTGTTGAAACTGCTTCGCGATTGACAATGCTTTGGATGCGACGCTTTGCTATGCAAGATGCGTTCAGTGACTGGGGGAGGGCTGAGTGAAGTTTGAAGTGCTTGAGGTTGAGCGGCTGACAAAGGCCGCTTTCGCGCCTTTTGGGGATGTGATTGAAGTGGAGGGGGCCGAGCGCCGTCTTATCAACAATGGCACAACGGAGCGCTTTCACGATCTGGCCCGCGTTGAGGCGGCGGGCACCAATGCGCGTGTTCTGATCAATATATTTCGCGGTCAGTTTTTTAAGCTACCCATCGATATTGTCATGCTGGAGCGGCATCCATTTGGTTCGCAGGCTTTTGTTCCGCTCAATAGCAGGCCGTTTCTCGTGGTTGTCGCCGAAGATAACGATGGCAAGCCTGACCGACCACGCGCATTTCTGGTGCGGGGTGATCAGGGTGTCAATTACTGGCGCAATGTCTGGCATCATCCGTTGGTGTCTCTCGAAGAGACATCGGATTTTCTTATTGTTGACCGCGCGGGCAGTGAAGATAATCTGGAGGAATATTTCCTGTCGGATGTTACCTACCGCATAGAGACAATTCCGGCTCCTGAAAAGCAAATCTGAGGTGAACCATGGGCAAGCTATCCACACATGTTCTAGATACGGCCCATGGCAGCCCGGCGGCGGCAATGCGTTTAGAGCTTTACAGGCTTGGTGCTTTGGGAAGCACTGAGCTGATTAAGCGCACGGTCACCAATCTGGATGGTCGTACGGATGAGCCATTACTCAGTGGCAGTGAGATGCAGGAAGGCACTTACGAATTGCAGTTTCACGTCGCTGAATATTTCGAGGGGCGTGGCGCCGATGTTGCCAATCCTCCTTTTCTTGATCTGATCCCGATCCGCTTCGCAATCGCAGATGAAGACGGCAATTATCACGTGCCTCTGCTGGTGAGCCCCTGGTCTTATTCCACATATCGTGGGAGCTGACTTATCCCCATCATCAGGCAAGCGATTAAACTCCTCGCATTGTTACCGCGAGGAGTTTTTCATGGATCAGACACCCAATCTCAAACTTCCCTATATTGCGCCCAGTCAGGCACAGAAACACGTGACCCTTAATGAGGCGCTGCGATTGCTGGATGCAGTTGTACATCTGAGCGTGAAATCACGCACGCAAACCGATGCGCCTGCAACACCTTTATCCGGTGAACGATATATCGTTGCAGCACCTGCTGCAGGGCTGTGGGCAGGCAAGGCCGGTATGATCGCCGTCTTCGTTGATGGCAGCTGGTCTTTTATTGCTGTGGCAAAAGGCTGGCTGGCTTATGTTGAAGATGAAAGCAACCTGCTGGTGTTTAACGGCACGCAGTGGGAAGGCGCAAGTTCCATCCCGGAACGTCTTTCTCTGTCCATGCTGGGCATTCAAGCGACGGCTGATGCGACCAACCGTTTTGCACTCTCTTCAGAGGCAAGTCTGTTTAACAATGCCGGCGCAGGGCATCAGGTAAAAGTCAATAAAAACACCTCCGCTGACACCGCAAGCCTGTTGTTTCAGTCAGGCTGGACTGGGCATGCCGAGATGGGCCTGAGTGGTGACGATAATTTCAGCATCAAGGTTGGCAATGATGCCGGCAATTGGCGCGTCGCGGTGAAGGTTGACCGGGAAACCGGCAATGTTGCAGTGGGGGCAATGTTGCCGACAACCCGCCTGCATGTTGATGGGCCCGTTCGCCCGGCGTCCTATCCGGTGTTCGGATTGCCATCTGCCTCTCAACACGGTGCCGGAGCCATTGTTTTTGTGAACAACGCGAGCGGCGGTGCGCAAATGGCTTATTCAGATGGAACAGTCTGGCGCAGTATTCGTACCGGCAATATGATCATATAAGTTTCTGCTTCATGGGCGGCGCGGTGGTTTTACCGCCCCTTTTTCCTCTTCGATATTGTATTGGTCATTCTGTGCAATCAAATGCTTTTGAAATATGGAAATATCACTGTATTCACTTATCAGCGAGTTGGTTTTTCGGGCCTCTTTGGGTGAGATGCTGTAAAGGCTCTTAAATGCTTTGGTAAACTGGCTTGTATTCTGAAAACCACAACGATAGGCGATTTCTTTAAACGAAAGCTGCTTGCCCTGTATTTCAATCAATAGTTGATAAGCAAGATCAAGCCGTTTGTCTCGAATGACTTTTGCCACGCCGCCATCTGCCTCGAAAGCTCGATAAAGATGTGAGCGCGAGACGTGAAAATGCTGCTGGATAGACCTTGGCTTTAGGGCAGAATTGGTAAGGTTATCATCAATATATGCCAGAATCCGATGTCGCATGGTCAGTTTCATGGCTACGCTGTTTGTTAATTCTTGTTGCGTGCCGTTAATGCAGGAAGCCAAAAGTGTTAGCATTGCCTCTCTGGCAGCCGTTGCTTCGGTTGCATTGAGCTGTGAACTGATATCGACCATATCCTTCACATAGTTAAACAGTAAAATCGTTGTTGGGGATTGCGCTTTAAGGACGGAACCATCCAACTTTCTCCATCCGGTGCGCTTTTCCAGCTCATGTTTTGGGATGAGAACTGTGATCCGCCCATCTGTTTCAGTGCTGCTTGATACCACCTGCGATAAATTGAGAAGAATAATATCACCCGGATGAGCGAAAACCTCTATGCCGTTAAAATTTCCGTGCAGCGTTCCCGCCAGAATGATGTGAAGAATATAATGGTCAAGTCCATTATTCGTGATCAGTCTTTCGGCGCATTGATCGCTTTGCTTGTTAAAATTTGTGCTGCCCAACAGCAGCGATTCCATCGTTTTTTCGCGTAAAACTCCGCGAAAGCCTTTCAAATGAGGGCCGGTGTTTTTAGGCGCCTCATAATTGGCTTTAAATGCATCAACCCCAAACTTATCTCGGCCTTGGGAATACTCCATGTTCATCGATAAAAAGAGTTCAATATCCATCTCAATCCCATCTAAACTTAATTAGAAAATGTGGATAAGCAAAAATTTAAGATTTCGAAGCAAGTATATGGATGCTGATTTGAGTATATATAAAAAAATAAAAGATTCGCTAGTGTGAATAAAATATTTTATATGAAGTATTCATTTATTCTAAATAATAATATTTTAATTAACTTATATTTACGCGCTTAAAATTAAGGTTTATTGATCGTTTTAAATAAAAAATGATCGCATCAAATCAAGCGCCTGCATTTCTGGCTGGGTTTTGTTCTGATGCGATCAAGAAAAGCGACGGAAATATAGAATTCGTCACGTCAGATTCAATAAGGGCTTTCGACCTTGCCCATTTCCACATAGACGGTCTTGATCTGGCTATAATGGGTCAATGCTGCAATGCCGTTTTCACGGCCAAAACCCGATTGTTTATAGCCGCCAAAAGGCACTTCGACCGGCGTAAGATTATAGGCATTGATCCAGCAGGTGCCTGCTTTGATCTGGCCAATCACGCGATGACCGCGGGCGTTGTCAGCGGTGAAAACACCTGCCGCCAGGCCAAATTCGCTATTATTGGCACGCGCGATCACCTCTTCTTCGTCAGAGAATTCCAGAACACTCATGACTGGACCAAAAATTTCCTCACGCGCAATGGTCATCATGTCGGTAACACCCGTGAAGACCGTTGGCTCAATAAAATAGCCTTTATCAAAGCCCTGAATTTTTGGAATGCCGCCGCCACAGGCGAGCGTGGCACCTTCGGCTTTGCCCTTTTCAATGTAGGACAGAACCTTGTCGCGTTGCGTGCCATTGACGAGCGGACCCATCTGGGTTGCTTCATTCAGAGGGTCGCCAATGCGGATTTTGCGGGTGCGCTCAACAAGACGTTCGATAAAGACGTCCTGAATGTTTTTATGTACGAAAACACGTGTGCCGTTGGAGCAGACCTGTCCTGTCGAATAGAAATTACCCAGCATCGCGCCGCCAATGGCACTCTCAATATCGGCGTCATCAAAAACGATGATCGGCGATTTCCCGCCAAGCTCCATCGTGACATGTTTGAGCTGTTCGCCAGCCTGCGACATGATTTTTTTGCCGGTCGGAACCGAACCAGTCAGCGAAACCTTTGCTGTCAGACGGTGATTGACAAGTGCGGCACCGACATCGCCAAAACCTTGCACCACATTGAACAGGCCGTCGGGGAGGCCAGCCTCCTTATAGGCTTCCGCCAGCGCGAGGGCAGAAAGAGGGGTGTTTTCCGATGGCTTGAAGATGAAGGCATTGCCCATGGCGAGTGCTGGCGCGGATTTCCATGCGGCGATCTGGATTGGATAATTCCATGCGCCGATCCCAACGCAGATACCGAGCGCTTCGCGACGTGTATAGGCAAACGAGCCACCAAGCTCCACGAATTCACCATTGAACCCGGAAATGACACCGCCAAAAAACTCCAGCGCATCGGCGGCTGACGCAGCGTCCGCTACCAGTGTTTCCTGTAGCGCTTTGCCGGTATCAAGTGTCTCAAGCTTGGAGAGTTTTTTGTTTTTTTCGCGCAGAATTTCAGCCGTGCGGCGCAAAATGCGGCCTCGCTCTACGGGCTTGAGTGCCGCCCATTCGCCCTGCGCTTTCAATGCTGCTGCATAGGCGCTCTCGATGACGTCCGGTGTTGCTGAATAAAGCTTTGCAATTTCTTCGCCCGTTGCCGGATATATGACTGAAAGCGGCTTGCCAGCTTTATCGTCCACGAATGCACCGCCGATGAAATGCGAGGCTTTGGGTTGAACTTTCATACTATTCTCCTCGAAGTTCATTAGCGATCAGATACTTCCCAGCGTGGGTTAATCCATGGCTCTTGGTTGGACCTTGCCAAAGGCGTGCGACCCAGAATGTGATCTGCCGCTTTTTCGCCGGTCATGATCGACGGGCCGTTGAGATTGCCGTTGGTTATACGCGGGAAAATGGACGAATCCGCGACCCGTAATCCCTCAACGCCAATAACCCGGCATTCAGGATCAACCACGGCCATTGGATCGTCAACTGATCCCATTTTGCAGGTTCCGCAAGGGTGAAATGCACTTTCCACATGCTCGCGAATGAAATTGTCGATCTCATCATCCGATTGAACATGCGCGCCGGGTTGGATTTCTGCACCACGATAGGATGCAAACGCATCCTGCCCAAAAATCTCTCGGGTTAACCGCACGCAATGACGGAAATCGGCCCAGTCATCCTCGTGCGACATATAATTGAACTGAATGCGTGGCTTTTCGCGTGGATTGGCAGAGCGAAGCGTCACACTACCACGCGATTTTGAGCGCATTGGTCCGACATGTGCCTGAAAGCCATGGGATTCTGCTGCTGCCTTGCCGTCATAGCGGATAGCGACCGGCAGGAAGTGATATTGAATATCCGGATATTCGACACCCGCTTTCGAACGCACAAAGGCGGCAGATTCAAAGTGGTTTGTCGCGCCGTCACCAGTTTTGAAGAACAACCATTGTGCGCCGATCATGGCTTTGGAAAACAGGTTGAGTTTCGAGTAGAGCGTGATCGGCTGCGTGCATTCCTGCTGGATATAGACTTCCAGATGATCCTGCAGGTTTTGGCCAACACCGGGCCGGTCAGCCAGCACTTCAATGCCGTGTTCTTTAAGCTGCGCAGCTGGGCCAATGCCCGAAAGCATCAGCAGCTTAGGCGAATTAATAGACGATGCGGCGATGATGACTTCGCGCCGCGCGCGGATGGTCGAGAAGCTTCGGCCTGCTTCGATCTCAACACCCACGGCGCGCTTGCCTTCCATCACGATTTTGCGCGCCAGTCCTTTGACGAGCTTTACATTAGGGCGTTTGAGCGCAGGTTTGAGATAGGCATTTGCAGCAGACCAGCGACGTCCATTATGAATCGTCTGCTCCATCGGACCGAAGCCTTCTTGCTTCTCGCCATTATAGTCGTCTGTGACTTCAAAGCCTGCCTGTTTTCCTGCATCAACAAAGGCCTTAAACAGCGGGTTGTCGCGACGTCCACGCTGAATATGCAACGGGCCATGGGTGCCGCGCCAGCCTTCTTGCCCACCGTGGGAGTTTTCCATCCGTTTGAAGTAAGGCAGTACGTCCGCAAAGGACCAGCCGCGTGCGCCGCTTTCCGACCAATGATCATAATCGCGTGCATGGCCGCGCACATAGACCATACCGTTGATGGATGATGAGCCGCCTACCACCTTACCACGTGGTGTCACCAGATGACGCCCACCGATATGTGGCTCAGCTTCAGTTGAAAAGCCCCAGTCATAGGTTTCCATATTCATGGGGAAGGAGAGGGCGGCAGGCATTTGGATCAGCGGACCAATGTCCGGGCCACCGAACTCGATGACGATGACCGAATGCTGGCCGTCTTCCGACAGGCGATAGGCAAGGGCCGAGCCAGCGGAACCTGAGCCGATGATAACGAAATCCGCTTCCATTTTTATTTCTCCGCCGCAAGCTGAACAGCGATGTAATCTTCGACAAGCGCAATCGCTGAATCTGCATTGGGCGCATCGGCGCCGAGGGCGTGGCGGATATAAAGCCCATCGATCAGTGCACCGGCACCTTCCGCAATACGGTTTGCACGCTCGCGGCTGGTGAGTTGCTCCAGCGCGAAGACAAAATTGGAATGCAGACGACGCGCATAGATGCGCAAAAGCCGTCTTGTGTCTTCGGACTGCTGCGCATGGACGTAGAAAGTCAGCCAGGCTGCAATGGTCTCCTGCGCAAACTGTGACGCCGAAAAATTGACGGCAATGATTGCTGCTAAACGCTGATGCGGGGTTTCCGCAAGTTTCACAGCCGCATTCAGATCGCTACCCAGCTCACGCAGCAAATGGCGCATGGTAGCGAGAATAAGCTTGTCCTTTCCGCCAAAATAATGATGCGCGAGCGCAGGCGAAACGCCAGCTTCATGCGCAATCTGCGCAACCGTCACGTCCAGCGAACCACGCTGGCCGATTGTACGAATGGCAGCGTCGATCAGTTCGCGCCGCCGTAAAGGCTCCATCCCGATTTTGGGCATAATCGTCATCCGGGTTGAGGGTGAGTTTGAATGCATTTTATATTTGATTGACTGATCAATCAATAAAAACTCTTGATGCAGGGAAATGCGAATTAATTTCGCCGCGTATGAGGCCAAATCTGTGGGCTTGCGGGAAATAGCGGCTCTGGATACATTCAGACGATGAGCAGAGCTTTCACCAAAGAACAGGATGACGCGCCGACGGATCTCGGCGAACGTCCCATTAGTCCGCATCGCAATCTCGTCACGGCCAATGGCCTGAAGATGATTGAAGACGAGCTTGCGCGTCTTCATCGCGAACTGGCAGAGGCGAATATTGCAGGAGAGCGTTCGGCAATTGCCCGTCTTTCGCGTGATCTCCGCTACTGGACGTCACGTCGCGAAACAGCAGAACTATCCGTGCCCGAGCCGGATAGCGATGTTGTGCGCTTTGGCATGACGGTGGAGCTGGAAAACCTCGATGATGGTGGCACGCGGGTATGGACCATTGTTGGCGAAGACGAGGCCGACCCCGCCAGCGGCAAAATTTCCCACGTTTCGCCTGTGGCCATCATGCTTTTTGGCAAGCCGGTGGGCGATGTTTTGAAGATCAATGGCAAGGACTGGGAGATTCTGGCTTTCAAGATATGATTTACAGCCACCCTTTTCGGCGGAAATAGAACAGCGGCAGAAGCGCTGAGGCCACCATCAGGCCCAGCGCCATCGGATAGCCCCATTGCGAATGCAGCTCCGGCATGAACGAGAAGTTCATACCATAGATGGATGCGACGAGTGTCGGCGGCATGAAGCCCACGGCTGCAACTGAGAAAATCTTGATGATTGCGTTTTGCTCGACAGAGATTAGACCGACAATCGTATCAAGCAGGAACGTAACTTTATTGGATAGAAAATCCACGTAAGCGACGAGCGACTGTGTATCGCGCTCCAGCGATTTGATCCAGGAACGTGTGTCTTTTTTGGTCGCAACAGGGCTGTTGATCGCAGACAGATAGACAAGCATGCGACTGACGCCAGCAAGACTTTCCCGCATTCGCGATAGAAACGTACCCTGTCCGCCGATCTGCGTGAGAATATTCCGGAAATCCTCTGTCGTCATTGGCCGCGCCTTTGGTTGGCGGCGATAGATCGAATGTGAGGCTGCATCAATTTTGCCAGCAACACTTTCCAGTATATCCGCCAGGCGGTTAGTGGTTGCCTCAATAATGCCAAGCATGATCGAAAGACCGGAGCATTTGGCGTTCGGGATCAGACCATTTCCGGGTTTGGTCGCGCGGTTGATATAAATGCTGACTGATTTGGGATCGGCATAGCGCACAGTGACCAGTCTTTGCCCGTAAAGGACGAATGTAACGGGCGCGAGCTCACGGTGATCCAGATCGACCGCATGAAGGATCGGCACCGTCAGATACTGCGCGCCATTTTCCATGTAGAATCGGCTCGATTCTTCAATTTCCGTCATGTCTTCGCGGGTAGGAATCGAGATGCCAGTCCATGCTTCAACGACGTGATCTTCATTGACGCCCGGTGCGAGCAGATCAATCCAGATAATATTATCAGGCAAAGGCGTGCCGGGCTCTACCTCGACACGTTCAAGATGATCTCCATTAAGGCAGTAAAGATTGATCATGCGGCACCCGATTGCGAAGTCTGAAATTTTACCCGCCACATTGCGTTAAAAATGTTAACGGAATGCGGCAAGCAGCTTCATAGCGGTATTTATCACAATGTTTAAGCTATTGCTCCAGGTGTACGATGTAGTACACCGCTGTCTTGTGATGAGATTGAAATGAAAGGTGCTGGCGATATGAGCCACACAAACCCTGCGGCTGAGGCCTCACTGGTTGATGCTGAAACAGACAGCGTGCCGCAACCGCCTGAGCCGGAAAAGCAAAGCAAAGCGCTGCGTATCCTTCTTGGCCTGAGCCTTGTTCTGATCGCGGCAAACCTGCGGCCTGTTTTCTCCAGCGTGTCCGTGCTGTTGCCTGAAATCATCGACGCAACTGGTATGTCGGGTGTGGCGGCAGGTGTTTTGACGACCTTGCCGGTGGTTTGTCTCGGGGTTTTCGCGCCTTTTGCGCCGCGCCTTGCGCAGCGCTTCGGTGCTGAAAAAGTTCTGTTGTTTGTGCTTGTCGCTTTGACGATTGGTACGGCGATACGCGGCATCGGAAATTCAGCATCACTTTACATAGGCGCGACACTTGCAGGCGCCGCAATTGCTACGGGCAATGTGTTGCTGCCGGGCGTGGTGAAACGCGATTTCCCAAAAACCGCAGCTATTATGACCGGGCTTTATACAATGGCGCTTTGTGGCGGCGCGGCAGCAGCGGCCGGTTTCACCATTCCGATTGAGCATATGCTGGGTGGTTCTTGGAACCTGGCCCTGGCCTTCTGGGCTTTGCCGGCAGCACTTGTTTTGGCACTTTGGTTGCCACAAGCCTTGCGCGCAAAACACAATGTCGCACATTCTGGCTTTAAGGTTATGGGCTTGTGGAAAGACAAGCTTGCATGGCAAGTCACACTGTTCATGGGGCTTCAGTCTTCTATGGCCTATGTGGTTTTTGGCTGGCTCGCACCGATTTTGCGTGAACAGGGACTGAGCGCAACCGCAGCCGGAGGGCTGGTTTCATTCTCCATTATGGTGCAGGTCATCACCTGTCTGGCAATCCCGTCGATTGCGGTGAGGCAGAAAAGCCAAAGCCTGCTCAATGTTGTGCTTTGCATGAGCGCAGCACTCCCGCTGATTGGCTTTCTTTATCTGCCGCAATGGAGTTTCTGGTTGCTTGCGATCATTCAGGGCTTCGGGCAGGGCGGTCTTATCGCTGCGGCCATGATGGTGATTGTCTTGCGTTCGCCGGATTCGCATACGGCGGCGCATCTTTCCGGTATGGCGCAATGCATTGGTTATACACTGGCTTCCGTCGGACCGCTGGTGGTTGGACTGATTCACAGTGCTACGGGTAGTTTTGCGGCCTGCGGCCTCTTTTTTGCTTTGATTGGCCTTGGCGCTGCGATTAATGGCTGGGGCGCAGGACGGTCAAAACATGTCGGCGTAAAAGTCATACAAAAAAAATAAAAAAAGTCCCGGAAGACCGGGACCTTTGTTTTACAATAAGAGCTTATATGAACTGTCCGAGACCCGGAATTGCACCGATCACGGCGTCTACAGGTTCATCGCCAGCCTTTTCTTTTGCAAAGCGAATGGTTTCTTTGGCAACGCCAGAGATTTCACCCATGCCGAGGCCAGCACCCATGAGTTGCGAGCCGAGGCCCATAACACCACCCATCAGGCCGGACAGGAGTCCGCCGCCCTTAACCTGCGAAATGGCTTCTTCCGCGCCGGGGAAAGCTGCGATCAGCTGCTGAACCTTGTCGGCTGGACCTTCCTTTTGCAGAAATGCCAAAATCATACCAACGGCTTTCTCCGCCGTTGCCGCATCAATGCCAACATTGGAGGTGATGCGTGCAATCAGTTCATCCATAGAAAGTCTCCCAAAATCTTACGTTTACGTAATATGCATTGTCATCGGGACTTTGCAAGCTTTCATGGCTTAAAATAATTCTGTTTTTAAAAACTTAGCGCCGTGAAATTAAACATCAAAGCAGAAAATCCGCTTAATCATTGTTGCAGCGCGATGGTGCTTGTATAACCTGATGTCAGTAGATCTTTTACGGAGCGACCTGCCTGATGACTGTCGACGATGCCATTTTCCTTGGTGCAAGCCGCAAACCAGATGATTCTTATCAGCAGCCCGAATATCTGGCGCTGAAATATGGTAACAGGCACGGCCTTGTTACGGGGGCGACGGGTACGGGTAAAACGGTTACGTTGCAGGTTTTGGCCGAAAGTTTTTCGGCGGCAGGCGTTCCAGTTTTCTGTGCAGATATCAAGGGTGATTTGTCCGGCATTGCCGCGAAGGGCGTGCTCAATGATAATCTGAGCAAACGCGCCGAAGAAGTTAAGCTTGATCCATATGAAGTGCGGGCATCGCCGGTCATTTTCTGGGATATATTTGGTGAGCAGGGTCATCCGGTCCGTGCGACGATTTCCGAAATGGGGCCGCTGCTGCTCTCACGGCTGATGAACCTGACCGACGCGCAGGAAGGCGTTTTGAATGTCGCTTTCCGTTTGGCCGATGAAGAAGGTCTGCTGCTGCTCGATCTGAAAGATTTGCAGGCAATTCTTACAGAAATGGCTGAGCGTTCAGCGGAGCTTTCGGCCAAATATGGCAATGTCAACAAAGCCTCCGTTGGTGCGATCCAGCGTTCGTTGCTGGTGCTTGACCAGCAGGGCGGCTCAAAATTCTTTGGCGAACCAGCGCTGCGAATCGCGGATTTGATCCGCACCACGACAGATGGTCGTGGCGTTGTCAGTGTGCTTGCGGCGGATAAGCTGATGATGAGCCCGCGTCTATATTCGACGTTTCTGCTTTGGCTCATGTCGGAATTGTTCGAGGAGCTCCCGGAAGTGGGGGATCCCGATAAACCAAGGCTCGTCTTCTTCTTTGATGAAGCGCATTTACTGTTTGATGAAGCGCCGAAGGCACTTGTCGATCGCGTGGAGCAGGTGGTGCGCCTCATTCGCTCGAAAGGCGTCGGCGTTTATTTCGTAACACAGAACCCGCTTGATGTGCCGGAAACGGTGCTCGCGCAGCTTGGTAATCGTGTGCAGCACGCGCTTCGTGCTTATACACCGCGCGAAACCAACGCTGTGAAGACCGCTGCGGGTACATTCCGTCCAAACCCAGATTTCAAGACGTTTGAGGCGATTACCAATCTCGCAACGGGTGAAGCGCTTGTTTCGACCTTGCAGGCGAAGGGTGTGCCCTCAATGGTACAGCGCACATTGATCCGCCCGCCAGCTTCGCAGATTGGCCCATTAACGCCTGAAGCGCGCGCCCGGATCATCGCGGCAAGCCCGGTTGCCGGTCAATATGATCAGGCTGTCGATCGCGATTCTGCCTTTGAAATGCTGGCGCGAAAAGCGCAGGCCGCAGCAGACGCGCAGCAGAAGGCCAAGCAGGAGGAATCCGGTGAAGGTGGCGGTCTTCTCGGCGAAATTATGGGAACCGCATTTGGGACCGGTGGTCGCCGGTCGGGTCGTCAGACGGTCGCTGAAACGGCTATGAAGTCCGTGGTACGTTCCGTGAGCACATCGCTTGGCCGCGCATTGGTGCGTGGCATTTTGGGCAGTTTTAAACGCTAGTGAAGTAAAAAAGCCCGGAGGAAACTCCGGGCTTTTTTGTATCAGATCACCAGGATTGGTGATTTTGGCGGAACGCGGTTGTAAAGATCGATAATGTCCTGGTTCATCAGACGTACACAGCCTGAAGAAACGGCTTTGCCGATTGACCACCACTCCGGATTGCCGTGCAGGCGGTAGATTGTGTCTTTGCCATCCTTGAAGATGTAAAGCGCGCGTGCGCCAAGCGGGTTCTTGAGACCCGGAGCCATGCCGCCATTGCGCGAGCTATAGGGTTCGAGTTCTGGCTGACGCGCAACCATTTCATCCGGTGGCGTCCAGCGTGGCCATTCGCGCTTGTACTGAATAACAGCGCGGCCTGACCATGCAAAGCCGTCACGACCAATGCCGACGCCGTAGCGCATTGCCTGACCGTTGCCGAGCACCAGATAAAGGAAGCGATTGGCCGTATCGACGACGATTGTGCCCGGCATTTCGCCCGTTGGATCCTGAACAACCTGACGCAGATAGCGCTTGTCCATTTTCTGGATCGGAATAGCCGGAAGCTGATAGCCGTTGTCTTCAACAGCTGCATACATGGATGCCCAGCTTCCGTAAGAAGCGTCGACATTGGCTTGCGGTGTCTTGTTGATAGGATTGCCATTGGCATCGACATCAATGATTGGAACATTCTGCCCCAACTGAGCACAACCGGCGAGGCCGGCCGCCGCTGTTGCTGTCATGGCCGTCAGAAAAGAACGGCGGGTAAGAGTCGTTTGCATATGAAAACCATTTTGGTGGCGGGAGGATCTGTGGATATAACTACAACGGTCAGGGTTAATTAAGTGCGACCAACCCGTTGCTGTGGTCACAAATTACGCGGCGATAACGATGCTACAGACATTTCGTTCCGCATTTATTGGTCGCAAAACGCCCGATAAATGTGACCGCCAGGGGTTCATAATAAGGCTTAAAAGTGGCTGATAGGCCGCTATGGGGCGTGTGTTGCCGTTGCGACACAACTTTGGCCGCAACAGGCCATTGTCACCCAATTTGGATTGATCAAGTTTGGGTGAGTTTCAGTCGAGCAGTTGCAGGCTCGGTAAGATGAGAGCGGGAGGATAGTGCCTGTACTCGTCTGGTTGATTGGATCGGTTGATCCAGACTGCACGCATTCCGAATCGCGAAGCCCCTGCCACATCCCAGCGATTGGACGATTGAAATGAAATGGCAGACGGATAAAGCCGCCACTGCATTGTGACGAGTTCATAGACAGATGGCGACGTCTTATATCGTCTCACACGATCGGCAGAGATGATATCATCCAGCAATTCATCAAGGGCGGATGATTTGACGGCGGCTTCAAGCATGGCAGGCGAACCATTGGACAGAATAGCCAACCGCGCGCCGCGATTTTTCAGGCTTTTAAGGGCCGCAGGGACTTCTTCGTAACAGTCCAGTTTCCAGTAAGCCTCAAGCAGGTCACTGCGAAGCGTCGGGTCGACGGACGGATACCGTGCAAAGGCGAAATCAAGCGCTTCTTCCGTGAGCTTCCAGAAATCGCGATATTCGCCCATCAAGCTCAGTGTCCACGAATATTCGAGCTGCTTTGTGCGCCAGAGCAGGGAAAAAGCCGCCCCATCCGGTCCTGCTTTTTCCTCATAACGACGCACGGCAGAATGCACATCGAACAATGTGCCATAAGCGTCGAAAACATAGGAACTATAGGACACCGGTTTTCTCCCTTTGGGCATTTATCTCAAAAAAAATAGAATGACCTCTATCCTTATGCAATTTCAATAAAAATTCATTGAGTTGCATGGCAAATTTAGAACATGCGCCATTGCCGCATGAACCGTTGCGGCCTATGTAGATTGCGCACGCAAGTTTTCGGGTATGTATTCACACTGCCCCCAGTCGCTGCCTGTTGTAAGCTGAAAGACAAAGAGGAGAGTTCCAATGGCTTTTGAACTGCCCGCCCTTCCATACGATTATGACGCACTTGCTCCGTTCATGTCGCGCGAAACGCTCGAATTCCACCACGACAAACACCATCAGGCTTATGTTACCAATGGTAACAAGCTGCTTGAAGGTTCCGGCCTCGAAGGCAAGAGCCTCGAAGAGATCGTCAAGGAAAGCTTCGGCAAGAATCAGGCACTCTTCAACAATGCTGGCCAGCACTACAACCATCTCCATTTCTGGAACTGGATGAAGAAAGACGGCGGCGGCAAGAAGCTGCCAGGCAAGCTTGAAAAGGCAGTCGAATCCGATCTCGGCGGTTACGACAAGTTCCGCGAAGACTTTATCGCAGCTGGCGCTGGTCAGTTCGGTTCGGGTTGGGCATGGTTGTCGGTTAAAGACGGCAAGCTCGAAATCTCGAAGACTGCAAACGGTGAAAGCCCGCTCGTTCACGGCGCAACGCCAATCCTCGGCGTCGACGTATGGGAACATTCCTACTATATCGACTACCGCAACGCGCGTCCGAAGTACCTCGAAGCTTTTGTGGACAGCCTGATCAACTGGGATTATGTCCTGGAGCTTTACGAAAAGGCATAATCTGCCATTTCATAATGAGCTTTAAACCCCGCGAAAGCGGGGTTTTTATTTGCTGATCAAGAATTGCATAAAATATGATTTTTGCATTCATGATTATGGGTGCTCGTTCATAGATTAGGCCGCAACGCTGAGAGCGCTTAAACAATGGTATTTTAATCATGATTTTCACGTTAACGTGAATATATTGTAATATTCGATATAATATCAGCATGTTGTTTATTATTGTCACCATTTAATAGGTACGCTTGTTGCAAAGGCGGTGAACGTATCAGATATTTGCATAGGGGTGATTTTCATCCATTTTCAACTGCGGAGGACCGTATGCGTTCATTTTTTCTGGCTATCAGCTCAGTGGCTCTTTTGACCGCCGGCGCAGCCCATGCCGATGCGATTGCAGACCGTCAGGCAATCATGAAGGATATGGGGCGTTCTGTTGGACAGCTCGCACCGATGGTGAAGGGTGATAAGCCTTTTGATGCCGTAACCGCTCTCGCAGCCCTTGAAAAGATCAACGCTGATGCGAAGAAGTTTGACGTTGATGCCTTGTTCCCAGCCGGTTCTGATCAGGGTGACACGGAAGCTTCGCCAAAGATTTGGGAAAACAAGCAAGACTTCGTCAAGCACGTTGAAAAATTTCGCTCTGACGCAGCCGCAGCGCTCGCGGCCAAACCTGCTGATCTTGATGCTTTGAAGCCAGCCTTTCAGCAGGTTGCAGCCAATTGCGGTTCTTGCCATCAGGCCTATCGGGTGAAGAAGAATTAACATCAGCACAACAATGGCCCGTAAAATCGCATATGCCGCAGGCGCTGTAATCATCATTGGTGCAGCCTCCTTTTGGATGCTGACAACGCCGCAGACGGTGGATCAGTCGGTGATCGCATCCTTGCAGCCGGGTGATGTTACAAAGGGCGAGCAGGTGTTCTGGGCAGGGGGCTGCGCTTCCTGTCATGCGGCGCCCGAAGCAAAAGATGAGGACCGAAAGCTACTCGCTGGTGGCCACGAATTGGTTTCGGATTTTGGTACATTCATTGCACCCAATATTTCTCCGTCAGAAGAGGGCATTGGCAATTGGACCCTGCACGACTTTGCCAATGCAATGCTCAAAGGAACAGGGCGGGCAGGGGAGCATCTCTATCCATCTTTTCCCTACACATCTTACGCAAAAATGCAGCCGCAGGATGTGGCAGACCTGTTTGCCTATATGAAGACTTTGCCTGCGTCTGATAATGTGACGGCACCGCATAAGCTCGGATTTCCGTTCAATATCCGTCGTGGCTTGGGGCTTTGGAAGCAGCTTTATCTGTCCGACAAGCCGGTGGTTGAACTGACAAATGTGTCTGATCAGGTCAAGCGCGGTCAATATCTGACCGAAGCGCTTGGTCATTGTGGCGAGTGCCATACGCCGCGCACTGTCATTGGCGGGCTTGATGATACGCAATGGATGGCCGGTGCTCTGTCGCCTGAAACGGGCAGCGATGGACGCAAGGGTGTGGTTCCCAATATCACTTCTGGAGAGGGTGGTATTGGTGATTGGAGTGAAAATGATATCGCCTATGCACTGCAAAGCGGCTTCACACCTGATTTTGATTCACTCGGTGGATCAATGGCGGATGTCGTAACCAATATGGCGCACCTGACAGATGCCGATCGCGATGCGATTGCTGCTTATCTCAAAACCATTCCGGCGCATTCAAACGGCTATCCGTCCAGTCGCTGATTACCGCTTTGTACAGCGCACAACCGTTGCCGCTCCGGCACTCGTGTACTTGCTTTGCATGGTATAGAGCCAGCCTTTGCACTCTGCCATTGTCGTGAAACAGCGGTAGCGATCAATCGGCACGCGCCCGTCACCGTCACTGATAAAGGGCGAATCGTCCACACCGCTGAACTGACCGACAATGATACCGCTGCCGCGTGGTGGCGTGTTGCAACGCTGCCCCGCATATTCGCTGACATTTTTGCGCACCTGAGCTCCAGCCTGTGTTGCTGGGGCCAACAAAGGAAAAGCAATGAGAGCGGTCAAAAATGCGCGATGCATGAACTGATCTCCGCGTGTATTGATCTAGACAATATAAGCTCAATAAAAACTCCCGGCAAATGATTTGCCGGGAATGATTATAAGTAAGGCTGCTAAGCTTTTCCGACTGCTTTCAGCGCAAAAGCATAGGTGTAAGCGACTTCCTCCAGTCGAGAGAACCGGCCTGACGCTCCGGCATGTCCGGCATCCATATTGATGCGGAAAAGAACTGGGTGCTCGTCTGTCTTAAGCTCGCGCAGTTTCGCAACCCACTTGGCAGGTTCCCAATAGGTAACGCGCGGGTCGGTCAGACCAGCCACTGCCAGAATGCGCGGATACGCGTGCGCGCGGACATTATCGTAAGGCGAATAGGACGCGATGTTGCGGTAATCGGTTTCCGAGGTGATCGGATTGCCCCATTCCGGCCATTCTGGCGGCGTCAGCGGCAGTGTATCGTCGAGCATGGTGTTGAGAACATCGACAAAAGGCACTTCCGCGATGATACCGCCAAAGGCTTCCGGTGCCATATTGGCAATCGCGCCCATCAGCATGCCGCCTGCCGAACCACCATGCGCGACGATGCGATCATGGCGGGTAAAGCCTTCGCTGACGAGGTGTTTTGCGGCTGCAATGAAATCCGTAAACGTGTTGGTCTTCTTTTCACGTTTGCCGTTTTCGTACCAGGCAAAACCCTTGTCCTTGCCGCCACGAATATGCGCGATGGCATAGACGAAGCCACGATCAACAAGCGACAGGCGCGAGGTGCTGAAACTTGCTGGGATGGTGATGCCGTAAGAACCATAGCCATAAAGCAGGCAAGGGGCCGAACCGTCGAGCTTTGTATCCTTGTGATAGATCAGCGACACAGGCACCAACTCGCCATCCGCTGCCGGAGCAAGGACGCGGCGTGTCACATAGTCAGCAATATTATGGCCTGATGGGACTTCCTGCGTTTTAAGCAGTGCGCGTTCACGCGTGCGCATATTGTAATCAAACAGCTGCTCAGGCGTGGTCATCGAAGAATAGGAGAAGCGAATAACATCTGTATCATATTCCGCGCTGCCATGCAGGCCAAGCGAATAGGCTTCTTCGTCGAATGCAATCGCGTGCTGCTCACCGGTTTCGCGATCACGGATAATGATGCGTGGCAGGCCATTGTCACGTTCCATCCAGACCAGATGCCGCTTATAGGCGGAATGCGACAAGATCAGGCGTCCCGGTACTTCTGGAACCAGCTCTTCCCAGTTTTCTGGTTGCGGTGCCGATGCGGGCGCGCGCATGATCTTGAAGTCTTTGGCGCTGTCAACATTCGTCAGAATGAAGAACTCATCGCCGCCGGGCGCGATATCGTATTCAACACCCGTTTGGCGCGCCATGATCAACTGCGGTTTTGCAGATGGATCGTTGGCTGGCAACAGCCAGCATTCCGAAGTCTCGTGATCGTGAATATCGATGAAGATAAAATCATCCAGTGCAGAACCGCCAACACCGAGGAAGAAACCGGCGTCCTTCTCTTCATAGATCAGCTTATCCTGCGACTGTTCAGTGCCGATTTCATGGTAAAAGACCTTGGAGGGGCGATGGTTTTCATCCAGCAAAGTATAGAAAAAACCTTTGCTGTCTGCATCCCAGCTTCCGCCGCCGTTGGTATCCGACAGAATATCTTCGAGATCCGACATGGTGCTGAGATCACGAACTCTGAGCTTGTAGAACTCTGATCCCTTATCGTCATAGCCCCAGATCAAGCGATTGTGATCGGGCGAATGATCGGCGGATGCGAGGCGGAAATAAGCTTTATCTTCCGCTTCCTTGTCGCCATCGAGCAGAATGGTTTCATCACCGCCATCGTGTGGGGTGCGAATGAAGTAAGGCTGCTCGCCGCCGGTCCGGAACGACATGCCATAAGCATAGGGACCGTCCTTTGACGGAATCGATGAATCGTCTTCCTTGATGCGACCACGCATCTCGGCAAACAGCTGCTTCTGAAGCGCTTCTGTATCTTTCATGAGCGCTGTTTGATAGGCGTTTTCTGCCTCCAGATGATCATGAATTTCAGGCGCCAGAACAGACGGATCCTTGAAGACCTCCTGCCAGTTATCGGCGCGCAGCCACGCATAATCATCGGTGCGGGTGATGCCATGGCGTGTATCGCTCGCAGGATGCTTTGGTGCTTTTGGTGGCTGAGGAAAATTGGTGTCGTGTGGCATGTAAAATCCAGTAAAAAGCAAATGAAATCAGTCCGAACCGTTGTGCCGTTCCGGACTGTTAAACACAAGAATTAATCCTGATCGAAAATCAGTGCATTTCCGTTCATGCAATAGCGCAGGCCGGTTGGTGGCGGACCATCGGGAAAGACGTGGCCCAGATGCGCATCGCAGTCTGAGCAGCGGATTTCAGTGCGGGTCATACCATAGGAATGATCTTCAAATGCAGAAACGGCATCAGGTTCAATCGGCTGATAGAAACTTGGCCAGCCAGTGCCTGATTCATATTTCGCTTCCGACTTGTAGAGCGGACGATCACAACAAACGCATCGATAGGTTCCATGCAGCGAACTGTCGAAATTCGGGCTTGAAAAAGCGCGTTCTGTGCCGTGCTGGCGTGTGATCTGATACTGAATGGGCGTGAGCTGTTCCCGCCATTCGGCATCAGTCTTAACAACCTTAAGATTGCTTCTCTGACTGGTAGAGCTTGACATGGTTTTGTCCTCTCTTTGGCGCATTGCAGTGTAAGACTGCCAGTTGGTTCTTGTCAGTTTAGCGCACTGATGTGATTCAATCTGATCAAAGCGCGCTCCGGGGTAAGTGCTTCAACCCACTGATAAATCTTGTCTACGCTAATCGGGCTCAATCTGCTGATGTACGTATGTCGAATATATAGTTGGTGACACCGTTGAATGCGAGTTTATTTAATCAAAATATATTGTACTCTGGCCTTTTTGTTGCCCGACTCCTTGTTCAGGGTCTCACGTGCAGAATGATATTTGTTTTAGCTTATGGTAAAAGACTTATCACAAAAAAATGATTGCTTATGAGTGCTCTACAACGTAAGGGCGCGCTAACACAATTTTCCATTTCCGCCCATCAATACGAATAAATTATGGCGCTGAAAGCAGCGCTGTCTGTGTGTTTTCAGTCAACTTGATGGCCTGAGTCCGGGAATAATTATGTTGTATTTAATGACATAAGAAGAAGCCGGCCACTTTAATGTAATGTGGTTTGACAATTCTATTGCAAATGACACTATTCATTGTTAATTGCATCGTTTGTAAGGTGGGGTGGGGATAAGAAATTCGCGCAGACGGCATTCAGGTTTTTGAGAGCCATAATCTGTTTGATGCTAAGACGACCAAAAAGGAAATAAAATGGAAAACTCTGAAGTTTACGACGAGAGCGCAGAATTGCTTCTCAGCCTGACTGCTGATGTTGTTGCAGCTTATGTCGGAAATAATTCTATTCGCGCAAGTGAACTGCCTCTCCTGATTTCAGAAGTACATGCTGCTTTCAAGAGCCACGTTGCTCGTGAAGAAGCGCCTGTCGTTGTTGAAAAACCAAAGCCGGCCGTAAATCCGAAGAAATCGGTTCATGATGATTACATCATTTGCCTCGAAGACGGCAAAAAGTTCAAGTCGCTGAAGCGTCACCTGATGACCCATTACAGCCTGTCTCCTGAGCAGTATCGTGAAAAGTGGGATCTTGATCCTAACTATCCAATGGTTGCTCCGAACTATGCTGCAGCACGTTCGCGTCTTGCAAAGAAGATGGGTCTGGGCCGTAAGCCTAAGGACGCATAATTTAGAGCATAATCCGACCGGAGCGAAGCGAAGGTCGTTAAGATTGTGCTTCAAATAGAAAAATTTAGAGCTTTGATCTGTTTTAATCAGATCGGAGCTTTAATTCGTTACGTGTTGTAAAACAGGTTGAGTGTAGCCCGGCATTGATATGCCGGGCTATTTTTATTTGAATTTTATTCGAGCGCTTATCTCGCTATGCCTGATACGGTCTTTCTCTTCATTGTATTTATTTCTCCGCCAAGCCTGTCGAGCGCCTGCTTCAAAGCGATATGTCTGTTGAGATCGTAGCTCCAGTGGCCGCTGACGCCCTTCAGGCGCTCGCGCTCAATCAACCGGATAAGCTTGCTTTGCGCTTGTTTTTGTTGGTCTTGCGGGGCGCTCAAGAGATTATCCATATCGATACCGGCGATAATCTGTAGTGCGATGCGCTGCATGGAGTTCATACGCTCCTGGCTGCGTGCTGCCAGAAATGCCTGGCAGGCTTTACGAAGAACAATTTCCATTTGGTGATCTTTCATGGGTTCGTGATGCGTACCGATGATAGGATCACCGTCTTTGACGGCCGTTGGATAAAATTCCTATTTTTTGATAAAATCTCTGGATAATGAAGTGTCCTAGTGCTTCAATAAACTTATCCCCACTTGCAGAATCCTCATTATAAGAACATATTCCTATAATGGTGAGGAAAGATGAATGTCTCTGAAATTTTCGGATATCATCCATACCCGCGCAGAAGCTGTAGAAGCTTTACGAGTCATTGCAGCGCGACACGGACGAACGCTTAACCCGGATAATTCCGGTCCTGCTTTGGGGCGCAGGCGTCAGGAGAAAAACGTGGAAATCTGTGATGCGCTTATCGATTTATTGTCTGCTTATTTCGCTGTCAGTGGCGCAGAATTACGTTCGCCTTTGCGATGCAGGAGAGAAGTGGCACAGGTTCGACAATTGGGAATGTATCTCGCACATACTTCATTCGGAATGGTGATGCGTGAGGTGGCTGTCGGTTTTGCCCGCGATCGTACGACGGTTATGTATGCCTGCCACCTCGTGGAGGACAGGCGCGATGATGAGGATTACGACGCTGTGGTTGCGACGCTGGAAAAGGTTGTTAATCAAGGGTTCTCGGCGTGGAGGATGGCAGCATGAGCACAACATATTCGACGTCCGAAGCCCGGATCATTCGTTTTCTCAGGCAGGGTGGCTGTGAGATGCAGGATTCGGTCCGCGAAACACATGTTTTGCTGGTTGGCGAGCAGGGAAATATAGCCGTAACGCGTGTCGAACTGGATGCAATGCAAAAGCGCGGCATTGTGATTTGCGAAGGCGAGCGCTTGGTGATTTCAGGCTATACGCGCAAGACTGCGGCGAAAAATCCAAAACCTGTGCGCAAGACAGAAACCGTTGAGATTGAGCACGGCGAAAAGGTTGAAATCAACCTGTCTGAATCTCCGCTTGCGAAACTTTATCGTCTTCGCAACGCAGATGGTGGAAGTTTCATTTGTGAAGATGAATTTCGCGCAGGCGAGAGATTACGGGCCGATTTTACCCGTGGCGCTATGATGCCATCCATGTCAGCGCGCTGGGATGTCGGTGTTTCTGGTTCCACGCGTTCGGGGCCGGGTGGGATGGCGGAACTCACCGATATTGCGCTGGCAAGCCGGATGCGCGTGGAGCGGGCGCTGGATGCCGTTGGACCCGAATTAAGCGGCGTACTGATTGATGTATGCTGCTTTCTCAAAGGACTTGAAACGGTAGAGCGGGAACGACAGTGGCCGGTGCGTTCTGGCAAAATGCTGCTGAAAATGGGACTTTCTATGCTACACCGACATTATAATCCACAACTCGCAAAAGAATGCCGATCTCCGGTGATTCTGCATTGGGGTTCTGATGACTATCGCCCGACTGCAAGCCCGGCAAAGGGCTGATCGCAATTTGAATATGGAAACGAAAATGCAAAGCTGTCGGCAAAATCTGGAGACAATTCTGAATGAGCTTGAGACGAGCGCGAAAAATGAGTGCGTCTTCAGTGTTATCTATCAGGAGACGGCGCGTCTTGAGGCCAGCGCGTCTGAGCAACGTGCGAAAGAGAGGCGTGTTCTTGGTCCGCTTGATGGCCGGATCGTTTCGATCAAAGACCTGTTCGATGTGAAAGGAGAGCCAACGCTGGCTGGCTCCATCATTCGCAAAACGGCTGCGCCTGCGCATACGGACGCGATTATTGTGCAACGCCTGAGAGCTGCGGGTGCCATCATCGTCGGCAAGACCCACATGACGGAATTTGCGTTCACTGCAGTGGGGCTCAATCCGCATTATGGCGTTCCGGCAAATGCCGTCGATCCAACACGTGTGCCGGGAGGGTCGTCGTCCGGTGCTGCGGTTTCTGTTGCGCAGGGCACCAGTGAAATTGCGATTGGTTCTGATACAGGCGGTTCCGTTCGCATTCCGGCGGCACTCAATGGTTTGGTCGGTTTCAAGCCGACCGCAAAACGCATTCCGCTCCAAGGTGCCTTTCCGCTCGCTCCATCGCTTGATTCGATTGGCCCTTTAACGAAAAACGTGAGCGACTGCATTCTTGTCGATGCGGTAATGGCAGGCGATAGCCCGGTTTTGCCTGTTTTTGCGTCTGTGGGGGGGCGAAGAGTAGGGCTGCCTGCTGGCCTTTTGCTGCACGACATGCAGCCGGAGGTCGCGACCGCTTTTGATCTGGCGGCGAGCACGCTCGAAAAAGCCGGAGCACGCATTGTAAGAATTGAACTGGATGATCTTATTCTTGCCTTTTACGAAGCGACCCGTATTGGCTCAATTGCCGGTATTGAAGCGAGCCGTGTTCATGCGCAAACTTGGCTGAAAGACCCTGACGCGAACGTCGATGAGAGGGTAAAACATACGCTTGTAAAGCGTCTTAACGTCTCCAATGCAGCCTATAACCAGCTGATGGATACACGCTTGAAGCTGATTGAAGAAATGGATCAGCGGCTGCGCGACATTGATTTTTTCATCGCGCCAACAACGCCGATTGTTGCACCAACCATCGCATCGGTCAGTGGAAACCCTGCCGAATATGATCGGGTTGAAGAACTGTTATTGCGCAATACGCAGATTGCCAATCAGTTCGATCTTTGCAGCATTACACTGCCGATGCCTGTTTCAGGGATGCCGGCAGGCCTGATGATGAGCGCACGCAATGGCGCTGATAAAGAGCTGCTCTCAGCCGCGCTTGCAGTCGAAAAACTGTTAAGCTGAAATACGGAGAATTTCTGCATCCCTGTGAATACGCGCCACCATGGAGCGAAGGCCATTGGAACGCTGCGGCGTTAAATGCTCATCCAGTCCGAGCTTCTTAAGCAGGTCTTCGGGATCGGATGCGACGATTTCCGATGCCTTGCGGCCTGAATAGAAGGCCAGCACAATGGCCACCAGCCCGCGCACGATATGGGCATCTGAATCGCCCAGAAACTCCACAATCGGGTCATCGCCCTCATGTGGAATGGTTTTGAGCCAGACTTGACTGACACAGCCCTGCACCTTGTGTGCAGCATCGCGGGCATCTTCCGGGTAGGCAGGCAATTCCTTTCCAAGATCAATCACATAGCGGTAGCGGTCTTCCCAATCGTCGAGAAATTCGAAGTCGGAGATAATGCTGTCTATCGTGGTGGTCATGACATTCGCCTGAATAAAATCTTGGATAAGCCATCTATATAGGGACAAAAGCCGCCAAGGTCACGGAAAACTGTTTCACACTTTTCAGGATGTGCTCTGGGCTCTGTCTGCATTCACGGGCTTCGTTCATCTCGCTTGCGCTCGCAATGCGCTTGCACGCGGCGTGGGGACCGGAATGGTCTGGAGAGACGTCTTTGAAGGCTCTGTCAGCGGCTCCTGCTTTGTAACAGTGGCAGCAGGTATCTCATGCTTTGTGCCGATGCGATCACTCAGATATTCGAGGATACTGCCGCTGCGGTGTAGGATTCCGCTGGCTGCACTTGAAAGCAAAGACGTGCCATTTTCGCACAATGCAGGATTGTTGGCGCAGAGCTTTCCAACTTCCAATGCCGTTTTGCCGTTTGCAAGCAGTTGATTGATGGAGTCTGGCTTTGCCATTGCTTCAACCGAAGCAGCATTTTTAGATGACGTGTTTTCTTTGTCCGCAGGAAAGAAGTGCGGCATGACAATAAATGCCAGCGACAACCAGAATACGGATTTGATGAGAAAACGGATCATTACGCTCGGAGTTTGTTGGCCGGGATTGGTAATGGCATTGTCTACGTAATTTGAAAAGATTCCGTAACCGTAAGAATCGCTGGTGTCTTACGCCTGATTGTGGCGCGCCTTGAAAGGCAATCGGGACTGCCCATATCCACCATCTGTTTACCATAGCGGAAAAACACCCGCGCCGAACCGTCAGATTCTGCATCAAGTTGCTGAAGATGGCTTCGTTTTATCGTTTCTTTAAAGCCTCACCTGCATTCTGGCTTTCAGAGGTTCTTCCGCGATGGATAAACCGAGCGAGTATTGAGTGAGTAAGGCAAGTTGAACGCCATTCTTTTGAACGCAGCACAGATTCTCGGCACGAAGGTGCAGACGTTGGCGCGTTTTCACGAACGTTTCTGCCAGCGTTGGACTGACCAATCGGATGCCGTAGCGCTTCGCACTGTCGGCTCATTTATGCTCATGCCCACCCTTCTGTTTGCAGCCGTGCTCGCATCGGGCTTAACGACAGATTTTGCAGCCATTGCTGTTCTTGCCGCAAGTTTTGCTGGCTTTGCGATGATTCTATGCGCGCTCAGCCTCATGGGTCTGAGCGTTGCAGCACTTGGAGCGTTGAATTTCTTGGCCTATGGCGCCGGTCTTGCCGCAATTTCAATGTTTCTAAATGCCAGCAACGTCGCGCTTTGGATAATGGCAGCAGCCTTGCCGCTGGAAATATGGTTTGTCAGCCGTAAGATTCCGCCTGTGCTTGCAGCGACTGGCTTGAGCGCCTGCGTTTTAAGTTTCTTTGCGCTTAAAGGTGGCATATCTGTTGCACCCGCATCGCTGATCATTTTGATACTTTATATGATGAGCCTTATAGCGCGCAGTTTTGCGATTAAATCTGCACTTCAATCAAAGCCGCTTGTGCAGCATCAACCTGTGGTCGCGGAAGGCGGTGTGCGACTCTGTCTGGATATCGAGGGCGTTCTCACTCAAGTTGATGCGCAGTCCGCAGCAGTGCTGGGCGTGCAGCCACACAATCTTGAAGGCGTTGCGTTGATTGATCGGATCCATGTTGCAGATCGCGTGCAATATTTGTCGCTTCTGGCGGACCTGCGTTCAGGACATGCATCACAGCCAGCGGATATTCGTCTGCGCATGTTGGAAAACGGCACTCCGGTTTTTCTAGCCTTCCGTATGGAAGGTGCTGCCAGCAACGGCATTATCACCCTGGTCGGCCGTTCGCTCGAAGGCGAACATAAGCTGCTTGAAGAAATCAATGCGCTGAAAGCGCAGCTTGAAGCGGAACGGATCAGCAAGGGACGTTTGCTTGCAACCGTCAGCCATGAACTGCGCACGCCGCTCAATTCGATCATCGGCTTTTCGGATATACTCTCGCACGAAATGGGCTGCCAGTTGCAGAATGAAAAACAGCGCGAATATGCTGGTCTCATTCATAAGTCGGGCCATTATCTGCTCGAGCTGGTCAATTCTGTGCTTGATAATTCAAAGCTTGAAACTGGCACTTACGGCATTGAGCCACAGAATATTAATTTCAGGGAAGTGGCTGAACTGTGTGCGGCTGTTATGCTGCCGCAGGCCGAGAAAAAGGGCATCGCTTTTTGTCATCGTGTGAATGCGAGCACCGGTGATCTGGTGGCGGATCGCCGTGCGCTACAGCAAATCTTGATCAATCTTGCAGCCAATGCCGTGAAATTTACGCAAACCGGTGGATGCGTCACGATCGATGCTGCGCGTGTAATGATCAATGGGCGTCCACATCTCGAAATCGTGGTCTCTGATACCGGCATTGGCATTGAACCGGAAGATATGCAGCGCATCGGGGCGCCATTCGTGCGCGCAGACAATCACTATACGCGCGCGCAAGAGGGCAGCGGCCTTGGCCTTTCGGTGGTCAAGGGGCTGGTGGAACTGCATCAAGGCTCGATGCAAATTAAAAGCTGTGTGGGCGAAGGAACGGTCGTAACGGTCCACCTTCCGGTTGCAGGCCCACAAAAACTGCTCGAACCGGGCGCTTTGGGAGAAGAAGATCAACAGCAACTTGGCACGGTTATTGACATGCACCGTCACCAGGGAGAACGAAATAATGACTGGCAGAAAGACGAAAACCGGGAACAAAGCCCAGAGCGGATCGACGCGCAAGCCCGCAAAACGGCATAGCCTCGGTCGCCGTCTGCTCAAGTTCTTCTTCAGTTCGGCTTCCGCGCTGGCGATTTTCGCTGGCAATGTCATCGTGCGCAATCCTGTGCTTACAGGCGGAGCCACAGCGTTTATCGTGGTGATGGGGTTTGTTTCGGCCAATGCGCTTTGGTATCAGCCAGAAGCGCATAATGCCGTGTTTTTCAAAACCCGTGCGAATTTTGTTTTCAAGGCAACGCCACGTGCGGTGCTGCCTGGAACGGTTGTTGATAAAAAGCATGAAACTGCCAGCATAGAAACACCACAGACAGTGCCGTCGCAATCAGTGGCGGAGAGCGCAGAATTGTCGCCTGATCGCCTGCAAGTGACAGGCTCTATTGATGAAATGCTGCCCGCTCTTGCACCAAATGCCGATCTGGAGATCGCGCGATTGCAACAAAGATTGTTGACGCTTGGTATTTATCAAGGCGCTGTCGATGGCTTCACCGGCCCCCAGACGCGTGAGGCAATTGAGCGGTGGCAGGCACTTCAGAAGAAGCTCGGTGTTCCTGCACAAAATGCTTCGGCACAAACGCCATCGCAAGATGATGTTGCAAAGGTTATCGATCTGGCCATACCGACACCGCGTCCCGAACCTGCCGTGTTGAAAGTCAGTGAAACAGCAAATCGCGCGCCCGATCTTGCATCGCTGGAGCGTAAACCAGCGCCGCAAAAGAAGCATGCGGCATCGGCACCGGCCATTGAGCAGCAGGCAAGGATTTCCTCTCAGGATATTGTCCGCGTGCAGGCGGGCCTTAAAGCTTTCGGCAATGAAAAAGTGAGCGTTGACGGGGTTCCCGGTAAGTCGACGCAGGATGCCATTCGCGAATTCCAGAAATTGTTCAACCTGCGTGTCACGGGAGAAGTCGATGCTGCACTGATTTCCAAGATGCGCGAAATCGGGTTGATAAGCTGATGCGTGTTACATCTGATTTCTGGGTGTCGGCTTTAATCCGCAGAGTGCAGGGCGAGGGCGGATTTGCCTATCTCGCGCGTCGTGGCTCCAAAGAGGCCGGTGCGATCTTCATCAAAGTCAGTTCGCGCCTTGGAACATGTGATCTATATTCGCCCGCACCGCAGACGTCTTATGATGAAGACGATGATGGAGAACGCATGTTTTTGCGCATTCTCCACGAGGTGGATGATCTCAAAGCAGGGGAGCGCATGGAGCGCGAAATTCGCTTTGATCCAGATCTTTGGTTGGTTGAACTGGAAGATCTGGCTGATCCGGCAAATCTATTTTCTATTTCACCGGATGATCTATAAGTTTGATCGTGCTGTAGCGGTATTTACATCCGCGGCAGTCGCCATCTCGCGCAACTTGCTGCGCAACAGTTTCGACATGTCATCAGCCTTCCAGCGCCGCACGAGCATGACAGCTTTTTCGCGGTCAATCGAACGATACATCTGAACGAATTCGCGCAAATGATCGCGACTGGCTGCAATCGGCCCCAAAAGCGCTGACATGATCATGAAACATTCCGAAGCAGATATTCCAAGTGCGCGCAGTGCGATAGGCAGATGTGTTTGCGGCCATTGCCCGATAATGTGATCGGCGCGCTCAAAAGATACATCAAGCGAATCGGCCAGCGCCGTCCGGAAAATCTGATCATCGATGAGCAAAGCCGTATCGATAAGATATTCAGGTGCCCAGAGTGCGCTTGTACCCGAAAGCGATGACGCAAAGGGTGAGCCGTCATCCGGCTTTTCAATTGTGTATTCTGACGTGACGGTTTTTTCAGGTTCAAGGCCCGCGAGATTTTCCTGCAGGGCCAGCAATCGATTGATTGCTGGATCATCGAAGCTGCGCAGAACATTTTTCAGCAACGGGTCGTCAGACTGCCTGCGAGCAACAGCGCGGGCATGGTCCAGCCCATTCTTGGCGATGATGTCGAGCAAATCTTCGGATCGCAAAACCGGCGAACGCAGAAGGATTGGTGCGGAAATCTCGACTGGCTCGCTTGCAAGCGAAAGAATGAGCCGGCGCGGCGCGTCTTCAATCTGAGCAAGTGCGTGGGCGGCTTGCCGTTTTCCGCGTGTGGTTGCGCGTTCAATGAGCGGAAATGCCAGATCTTCAAGCTGATGCGCATCGTGACGGCTGGGGCGTGTGATGGAGGCAAACGCAGCTATTGCAGCGCCCAGAAGGTCGTCTGCTTTGCTGCTGTCAGCTCTTGAATGTGATTGGCTCCGGTTCGCTGAAATCTCTTCCAGCACGCGGAACTGATCATTTGTCACGCAAAATTACTCCACACGACCTAAAACTACGAACGCCATCTGCCACAAGTCGGCAACCTCGATAATAGGTATGAAGCCTTAGCAACTCATTAACCGTGCGTAAGAAAGTGTCTGTTTCGCAGGGAGTTAACCCGCTTCATATGGTGTGCAGTTTGCTTGTGTGAAAAAGTCTTGGACCTGCTGACTCCAGCTCGCATCAGGAACGAACCCCCGCAGGAGAACCGCGCCTTCGCCGGCATTCAGTTCAATAATGATGGAACGGCCATCATTCTGCAGACCCTCGGCACGAAGCGCTGCAACACCAAGCGGATCGGCAATGATCAGATCAAGCTGCCGGTCAGTCGACACATTATCATTGAGGCTGTAAAGATTATCGCCATTGGGTGCGTAAACCGATAGCGACCAGAAAGGTAGATTGCCTTTTGCGGTGATCTGTACGGGGCCATCGGTCAGGTCAAACCGGCATGCGGCCTGTTCTATGAGTGGGTCCTGATCGCTGACAAGCCCCGATGTGTCGGAAAGCATATAGAAGCGATAAGGCTCGCCCAAAGCTTCCAGATGTGACCACGCATTCTTGCTCGAATAAAGCGGAACCAGCAACAACACCGCAATATGCACGATTGCAGCGCCGACCAGACCAAGCACCAACAGGCGGAGCACCTTAGCCACGACAAGCCTCCCGTCCGGTAATTGGCAGAATGCGTGGCATGACGAGATCAGTCAGCCCGGACGAACTTGCAGCCGGTGTATCATGAAGTGTCATGACAAGCACGAAACTGCCACTGCCTTCAACGGGCAGCCAGTTATCCGGGCTGGCATCTGGCCCCACTGTGATTTGAATGCTGCCGTCATTGTCATAAAGCACTTCACGTGAGTGCAGCGCAGGTTGCAGACCTTCGCGGGGGGTAAGTGGCTCAAGGTTCGGATCGGCCGGATAGAGCGTCCAGAAACGTGCCGGTGGTGTCAGTCCGGTAAGGCGATAACTGCACCCGCGCCGCAATTCCGCTCCATGGCTATCACGACGCGCATAAAACGGTAGCCCTTCAGCTGTTCCGAGTGCAAGCGAGGCTTTGCGCGCGGCGCGCGCCTTTGAATAAGGATCGGCCTCACTGGTACCGGAGGCGGGGTAGGCATTCCACGCGTCAAGCTGTAATTCACCGAACCCGTCAAAATGGTCCAGCGTATAATCGGTCACCCATATACCGCCGCCAATTGCAATCGTGAGCACGGCCAGAACTTTGAGAATTGTTTTCAGCATTCTGGACTCAAAGAACCGATATTTTTGTTCGTCCCGCAAGCGCGGGAACGGGCGGCGAACTGAGGAATTTGTCGCGCAGCTCTTTAAGCGTTTTTGTCGCGACGGGTGAGAGAACGCGCGGTGGAGCGGCCATCATTTCCTGCGGGCTTGCCGTTGCCGCAAGCGTTGCCTGGGGCGTCTTTGCAGGGGCGGGGAAGGCAGGCGTGATACCGGGTATTGGCTTTAGCTCGATATTCTGATGCGCGTAATTCATCATGCGCTGCCATGCCATCGCAGGCAGAACGCCACCGGTAAGCTCTTTCATCGGCGTGAAATTATCATTGCCGAACCAGACTGCGGCTGTGAAATTTCCGGTGAAGCCGACAAACCATGCATCGCGATAGTTCTGCGTCGTGCCTGTTTTGCCGCCAACCCGCGTCATGGAAAGGGCTGCGCGGCGTGCCGTACCGCGTTCTGGCACCTGCACAAGCATTGAGTTCATCTCAAACGCTGCTTTTTCGGACAGCGCACGATGCGGCTTTGGTGCATCGCGGGTAAAATCCCACAACACTTTTCCATCTGCCGATATAATCTGCGTAAAGCCATGGCGATTGCCAGCCATGCCGCCATTGGGAAAGACGTTAAAGCCGGTTGCCTGATCCATCACCGTCATTTCCGATGTGCCGAGCACCATGGTTTTATGCGAAGAAATGGTTGATTCCACCCCCATGGCTTTTGCAAGTGCAACAATGGGGGCAGTTGTGAGATGATCGCGCGCAAGGCGCACAGGCACCGAATTGAGCGAGCGCACAAGTGCTGTTGTGAGATCAACGCGTCCGGCAAAGCTGCGGCCATAATTGCGTGGTGACCAGTTGCCCCAACTAATCGGTGCATCGGAAACGACCGTGCTTGGCGTCAGACCTTTTTCCATCGCGGCCGCATAGACATAAGGCTTGAAGGACGATCCTGCCTGCCGCAGCGCTTTGGTTGCGCGATTAAACTGGCTCTCGCCATAGTCGCGCCCACCGACAAGCGCACGCACCGAACCGTCATTGGCTATGACGACGGTGGCTGCTTCCGAGACATTATACTCTTTGCCATTCTGGCGCAGATAGAATTCGAGCGATTCCTCAGCTGCTTTCTGAATGTTGCGGTCGAGTGTCGTGCGTACGGTGAGCGTATGCTGGGGAAGTTTTCCTGCAACTTTTTTGACTTCTTCGAAGGCCCAGTCGAGGAAATAGTCGGGGCTTTCATTTTTTGCACGGTCGATGATGCTGGCAGGGTTGCGGCGCGCAACAGCCACCTGGCCATTGCTCATGAAGCCGCTTTCAACCATGTTGGAAAGCACCACATTGGCGCGTGCGCGTGCCGCAGGCAGATTGACATGCGGTGCGAATTTCGCAGGCGCTTTGAAAAGCCCGGCCAGCATGGCAGCTTCCGCAAGAGTGACATCTTTGACGTTTTTACCGAAATAAAACTCGGAGGCAGCAGCAATCCCGAATGTACCACCCCCCATATAAGCGCGGTCGAGATACAGTTGGAGAATCTCTTTCTTGGTGAGATTGCTTTCAAGCCAAAGGGCGAGGAAAGCTTCCTTGATCTTGCGTTCAATCGTCCGCTCATTCGAAAGAAACAGGTTCTTGGCAAGCTGCTGCGTGAGGGTCGAGCCGCCTTGCACCACGCCATTGGCACGCAGGTTCTGATTGAGCGCGCGGCTAAGCCCCCAGAAATCAATGCCATAATGATCGAAAAAGCGGCGATCTTCCGTACCAAGCACTGCTTTGATGACATGATCGGGCAGTTCATCAATCGGCACTGCCTGGCGATGCAAAATCCCGCGTTGGCCTATTTCATTGCCATATCGATCGAGAAAGGTGACGGCATAGTCATCCTGCGCACGCCAGTCTTTTTTGGTTTCTTCAAAAGCTGGAAGTGCAAGTCCGAGCATAAGGACGGCGCCAATCGTGCCAAGCGTAAAGCCTTCATCCAGCACTTCCACGACCAGACGTCGAAAGCCGCGAACACGAAATCTGCGCGAGAAAATAGTGATATTTTCCCACCATTCACGTGTATGAGAACGCAGATTATAGAGGCCGGAATCGATCCAGGCATCAAGTCCTATAAGCCGGGAAACCCGAAAGGGCCGGCGGCTTTTTTTGTTAGAACTTTCATCGGCCGTTTTACGCATGAACTCTACTTTAAAGCCGTAAAATTTATGAAACGAGCGAAACCTGCTCGCGGATAATAGCAGATTAATAAGTTATAACTCATTTTAATTCGTAAACAGAGTCGACAAAAGTCGATATGAAAAAAATCATAAATAGGAAAATAGTCCTTGACGGCGTAACGGTGCTTTGCTACCAATTAGATACGGTCAAGAAATTGTGACTGATACCGATGAGAGCTTCGATACCCCCGGCTTTTATCGATATTTACAAAACCCCGGAAGCAACGCGCTTTCGGGGTTTTGCATGAAAAGAGGTTAAACCTGACGGATATGGCCGTTGAAGACGCAAAAAAATGACGCGGACCGCGAGGCGCAGGTCAGGCTGGCTTTTTGCCTGCAAATAAAACATGAAATCACCCCTGCGGATATTGCGCAGGTGATGGGCATCACGGAAAAAAACTATCGGATTCGTCTCGGGCGTCTCAATCTGGATGATAAAATTGTCAGCAAGCCGTCTGCCAGTGAAACGGCTTTGCAAAGATTGCAGGCAGAACTCAATAAATTAATTGATGGCGATGATTTGCCGGACAAAAGCAAGGCTGAAGCCCTGATGGCACTGGCCAAGGCTGTGAAAACCGTTGGCGAGCTTGTTGCTGAAACACAGACTGCTGAAGGGGACACGGTGACATCCGTTGCAAGCCTTCACGAGGTTCGACAGGCGCTTATCCGCATAGACAGGAGAATTGAAGATCTTGCTCAAAGGCGCGCGCGGGACATCTTGGGGCGCGGACTTGACGCAAAATCAGATAATGGCAGCGGATTGTGAATGGCTGATCAGGGCGCGTGATGCGCAATTGCCACCATTTGGTGACTGGCGGACCTGGCTTATTCTGGGCGGACGTGGCTCGGGAAAAACGAGGGCAGGGGCGGAATGGGCATCGGGGATGGCATTGGGATTGGCACCTTTCTCGCAGAAAGCATGCGGACATATTGCGCTGGTCGGCGAAACTTTCGCCGATGCGCGTGAGGTGATGGTCGATGGCCCTTCCGGCATTTTATCGGTGTCGCGCATTTCGCGTCCCCGTTATGAAACAACGCGCAGGCGACTGCTGTGGGACAATGGGGCCGTGGCGTCTCTTTATACATCAGAAGATCCAGATGGCTTGCGTGGGCCGCAGTTTGATGCCGCATGGTGCGATGAGCTTGCAAAGTGGAAAAACCCGCAAGCCACATGGGACATGCTGCAATTCGGGCTTCGACTGGGAGACTTCCCACGTCAGGTGGTGACGACAACACCGAGGGCAGTGCCATTGTTGAAGGCGCTGATGACAGACAGTTCTGTGACCATGACGCATATGCGCACCGCGGAGAATGCAGCGCATCTGGCTGTTGGCTTTATGGAGACTATCAATCAACGCTATGCGGGAACCCGTCTTGGACGACAGGAACTCGATGGCGAATTGATTGAGGAGCGCGCAGGCGCTTTGTGGTCGCGTGAGCGGATCGAACAGTGTTTTGAACCCAAAGCCCCTGAGCTTGAGCGTATTCTGATCGCTGTTGATCCGCCTGCATCATCCAACAAATCGTCGGATGCCTGCGGAATCGTTGTGGCCGGGATTGATGAAAATGGCTTTGCGCATGTGTTGGCTGATGAAAGCATGAATATGGCCAAGCCGCATCAATGGGCGCGGCGTGCAATCGCACTTTATCATTCTTATGAGGCCGATGCGATTTTGGCCGAGGTCAATCAGGGCGGTGAAATGGTTGCCGCCGTTCTGTCGGCCGAAGATGCCACCGTTCCGGTGCTGATGCGGCATGCATCGCGCGGCAAATGGCTGCGCGCCGAGCCGGTGGCGGCCCTTTATGAACAGGATCGTGTTCGTCATGCAGGACGCTTTGCAGCACTTGAAGATGAAATGTGTGATTTCGCACCCGAAGGTCTGTCCACCGGGCGCTCGCCGGACCGTCTTGATGCCCTTGTCTGGGCGCTGACCGAACTCATGCTCGGTCACGACCGAAAGCCGCGTATCAGGCGTTTCGGATAACATTTACACTAATTGGAGAGCCGATATATGGCGTGGAAATTGCCGTGGCGCAGAAATGCCGGGAAGGCAGCCTCATATTCTGATGCGGGACATGAGCGAAAAAACACGAATGGCTTTGTGGCCCTTCATATGGAACGCGGACCATCCTGGATAGCGCGGGATTATACATCATTGGCGCGCGAAGGGTTTATGCGTAATCCGGTGGCGCATCGTTGCGTTCGGCTGATCGCGGAAGCGGCCAGCAATGTGCCATGGCTGCTTTATGAGGGCACGACCGAGCATGAAGTTCATCCGCTGCTTGATCTTGTGGCGCGCCCCCAGAGTGGTCTGGATGGAAGCAGTTTTTTTGAACGGCTTTATGGCCATTTGCTGATTTCAGGAAATGCTTATGTGGAGCGTGTTGCTCTTCCAAGCGGAAACAGCGAGTTGCATTTGCTCAGGCCTGAAAGGGTGACGCTAGAAACATCGAATGATGGATGGCCGCAATCGCTGATCTATCGTTCAGGCAATACAAGCCGAGTGGTGTCTCTTTCAGGCGAGGCATCCTCTGGCCTGCATCTGAAACTGTTTCATCCACTGGATGATCATTATGGTTTTCCGCCGCTTGAAGCGGCTTTAATGGCGCTTGATCTGCATAATGCAGCAGGTGCCTGGAACAAGGCTCTGCTTGATAATTCCGCACGGCCTTCCGGCGCGTTGGTCTACGCACCAAAAGATGGTGGCAATCTGACGGAAGAGCAGTTTGATCGCCTGAAAACCGAGCTTGAAGAAGGCTACACAGGGGCCTCAGGGGCGGGGCGACCATTGCTTCTTGAAGGCGGACTGGACTGGAAAGCCATGGGCTATAGCCCGCAGGATATGGATTTCATCGAAGCCAAAAATGGTGCCGCACGCGATATTGCGCTGGCATTTGGCGTGCCGCCGATGCTGCTCGGTATTCCGGGTGATAACACATATGCAAATTATGCCGAAGCCAATCGCGCCTTCTATCGCCTGACTGTTCTGCCGCTGATCAACCGGACTGCCAAGGCCTTTGGCTGTTGGCTGGGCCCACTGTTTGGCGGCGATCTGCGGCTAGAGCATGACATTGACCAGATCGAAGGGTTGTCGCTCGAACGGGAGTCGCTCTGGCGGCGTGTGTCAGAAGCCTCATTTCTTAGCGATGACGAAAAACGCGATGCGGTTGGCTATCAGCTGCGCGCAGAAAGGAGAGTGCCATGAGTAATCTGAGTGATACCGTAATGACATCCGATGCAACATTGGTTTGGTTTGCCAAGATTGCCGGAGCGGTTGCCGGTTCTGCCGTGTCACTTGCCTATATGCTGCCCAAAGGAAAACGCGAAGCTGGCATTCGCTTTGCGGTGGGAATCATCTGCGGCATGATCTTTGGCGGTGCCGCAGGCGTTAAAATAGCGGAAACACTCTCGCTTGAAGCCCTTCTTGGCCGAGCTGAACTGATGCTGATGGGGTCGACGGCTGCAAGCCTTGCTGCATGGTCGGTGCTTGGCATTCTGAAGCGCTTTGCCGAGCGGGTGAAGCATGCGCCGCTTCAGGGGCTTATAACGTCTCAAAGGAGCGGGAATGATAAAGCCTGATCTCAAGCTGGAAACCAAGCGTGCTTCACTTGCGCTCAGTGATGTCGAAATTGACGGGAGTTTTTCCGGCTATGCCAGTATTTTCGGCCTGCCTGATCTTGGCAATGACATTATTGAAAAAGGTGCTTTTGCAAAGTCGCTGTCGACCCGGAGATCGTCGGGTGTGCGGATGCTCTGGCAGCATGATGCGGCCGAGCCGATCGGTGTATGGACAGATATTCGCGAGGATGCGCGTGGTCTTTATGTGGAAGGCAGGCTTGCCAAGGGTGTGGCGCGCGCACGCGAAGCACTGGAGCTGATGCGGGCAGGCGGGCTTGATGGACTGTCCATCGGCTTTCGCACCGTGAAGGCGCGCAAGGATGCACGCACGGGCCTGCGCCATATTGTTGAAGCGGATCTCTGGGAAATCTCGGTGGTGACGTTTCCGATGCTGCCACAGGCGCGCATCAACAATCTGAAAGCTGATTTGCCAACAGTCAGAGAATTTGAACGCTGGCTCACGCGGGATGCGGGGTTAAGCCGTTTCGCTGCACGTCTGGTGATAGCCAAAGGCTATTCAGCACTTGCAGCCTTACAAAGCCGGAATGAGCGGGACGCTCTCAACTCGGGCGATACAGGCCTTGCACAGCGTATGCGTGCCGCCTGCATGATGATGTCTTTTAACTAAATCAGGATCAAAATGAACAACACTCACAAAGTCCAGCTCGAAACCAAGAGCGTGGAAACAAAGGCGCTTGGCGCCAATCTGGGCAATGATGGCGATGTGTCGGAAGCCTTCGATGAATTCATGGCCGCTTTTTCGGCCTTTCGTGAAGCCAATGATGAGCGGCTGAAAAAAGTCGAAAAGAATGCGAGTGTCGATGTGCTGCTGCGCGAAAAGGTTGATCGTATCAACCACGCGCTCGACGAGCAGAAACTGGCGCTTGACCAATTTGTTCTGAAAACTGCACGTCCGCAACTGGGCAAATGTCCGGTTGTCGAAAACCGCGAACACAAGCAGGCTTTTGATGGCTATGTACGCCGTGGCGATGAACAGGCGATGCGCGGTATTGAGCAGAAAGCGCATTCTTACGCCTCTGGGCCGGATGGCGGTTATCTTGTGCCAGCAGAGCTTGAAACCGAAATTGGCCGCAGGCTGGCTGTGTTGTCGCCGATCCGTGGCATTTCAAGCGTGCGCCAAGTTTCTGGCGCTGTGCTCAAAAAGCCGTTTTCGGTGAGCGGCCCGGCAACAGGCTGGGTCGGTGAAACTGATGCTCGCCCACAGACAGCTTCGGCCAAACTGGCAGAACTGCAGTTTCCAACTATGGAAATCTACGCGATGCCGGCGGCAACATCTTCGCTTCTCGATGATGCTGCCGTTAATGTCGAGCAGTGGATCGCCGAGGAAGTGGAAGCAGCCTTTGCCGAGCAGGAAGGCGAGGCCTTTATCAGCGGCAATGGCGTCAACAAGCCAACGGGCTTTTTGAGCTATGATACGGTCGAAGACACAAGCTGGGAATGGGGCAAGATCGGTCATATCGAAACGGGTGTTGCAGGTGCGCTGCCAGCAGCCGATCCGTCTGACAAGCTGATCGAACTTATCTATGCGCTGAAAGCCGGATATCGTCAGAATGCCAGTTTCGTTATGAATCGCAAGACTCAGAGCGTGCTGCGCAAGCTCAAAGATGCAGACGGAAATTACCTCTGGCAGCCGCCCTCGGCTGTTGGCGAGAAAGCGTCACTGATGGGCTTTGGTCTGGTTGAGGCCGAGCATATGCCGGATATTGCAGCCGACGAAACGCCAATCGCTTTTGGTGATTTTGAACGGGGGTATCTGGTTGTGGACCGTATTGGCGTTCGCGTTTTGCGCGACCCATACTCTGCCAAACCATATGTGCTTTTTTATACCACCAAGCGCGTTGGCGGTGGTGTTCAGGATTTTGATGCGATCAAGCTTCTGAAGTTTGGAGCCTGATATTTGCATCAACAAGCATCGTATCCGAAAGCGGAATCATGTTTTCGGGATGCGCATTTCGCAGCGGCTTTGCTGCATTTCTGCTTAACGACCCTGCCGGTTTTGGCAGCTAGATTCAATTCGCAAACACGTTGAATCTTTTTCTGGAATGCCATTCGTAACTATCTGATTTGAGAGTTATTTTAAGGGGAAATAAATGACAATGTTTCTTGTCACGCCGCCGGTACTTGAACCGGTGACGGTTGCGGATGCGCGTGCATTTTTAAGAATTTCAACGGACAGCGAAGATGACATTCTTCGCCGTATTATCAAGACAGCGCGTGAACTGGTCGAGGCTGATACAGGGCTGGCTCTTATCGACCAAACTTGGCGGTTGCGCGTTGATCGCTGGCCGCGTTCGGGTCGGTTGGCTCTTTTCAAGTATCCGGTAAAGGCTGTGACCGCTGTCGTCGCATATCGCTGCGACGGAACTGCAATCAGCATGGAGCCCGAAGAATTCATGCTCCAGCATGGACGCCGCCCCCAGCGTGTTTACATGGCACAATATCCTGATGCGCAGTCGTTTTGCGGTCTTGAAGTCGACTTCATTGCGGGCTTTGGCGAAACGGGTGTCGAGGTGCCTGACGCCCTCAAGCAAGCCATACTCACGTTGAGCGCGCATCTCTACGAGAACCGCGCTGGTCTTGATGGCGCAACATCAGAGCTTCCGCCGATGGTTGGGCAGATGGTCGATAGTTGGCGGCGCATATCTCTATGAACAACGTCCTGTTTATTGATCCAGGCCAGCTCACCGTAGAGCTGGCTCTGGAAGCCATGCATCCGATTGCCGACGGCATGGGCGGCTATCGCGAAACATGGGTGGAAGTATCAACCGTTTGGGGGCGCATTGAACCAATATCCGCCAGTCAGCGCGATTTCGGCACCCGGCCACGCCCGGAAATAACCCATCGTATCTTGGTGCGCCATCGTGAAGATATTTCATCCGACAAGCGCTTCCGAAAAGGGGGGCGTGTTTTCTTGCTGCGTTCCGTACGCGATCCGGATGAAAGCGGACGCTATCTGATTTGTCTGGCAGTGGAGGAAGGGCGGTGAACGTAACCATGAAATTAACGTTTGATGGCCTCGTGCGTGCGCTTCGGTTCAAACAGATAGCGCTGCGTGAGGAAATTGCCACCTGGGGATCTGGCAGTCGAGGCGACAAAGAAAAGCTGATTGGGGAACACAATGAAGAGCAGCGCGGCAGCATTGCAGAAAGCACTTTATGAGGCCTTGAAGAACGACGGCGAACTCATTGAAACGCTTGGTGGAGAACATGTTTATGACCATGTCCCACCAAAAACCACATTCCCTTATATCACGCTTGGCGAGACACTGACGAAGGATTGGAGCACGGCGAGCGAGCCGGGCGGGGAGCATTTTCTCAACATTCAGATATGGGCGCGCGACTCAGGCCGCAAACGCGTTTTGGAGATTGCCGGGCGCATCGCTACGCGTCTTGATGAACAGCCGCTCGAAGTCAACGGCCATCGTATCGTCAATCTTATGTTGACCGAAGTGCTAGCCCGTAACACCGACGGGTTCGGGAGTTATCTCGGCACCATGCGCTATCGCGCCGTAACAGAACCCGTAATTTGATTCAGGAGCCAAATATGACAGCTCAACGCGGCAAGGACATCTTGCTGAAAATTGCGCATGGGGCAGGGCAGTTTGAAACCTGTGCCGGCCTGCGCACCAAACGCATTGCGTTCAATGCGGAAACGGTCGATGTGACTGACGCTGACGCAGCCGGGCGCTGGCGACAGTTGCTGGCCGGAAGCGGCGTGCAGCGGGCCTCTGTAAGCGGGTCTGGCATATTCAAAGATGCAACGTCTGATGCTCTGATACGCAGCATATTCTTTGATGGTGAAATTCGCAACTGGCAGATTTTACTTCCTGACTTTGGAACAATCACAGGGCCGTTTCAGATCGTGGCTCTTGAATATGGCGGCAATCACGATGCGGAAATGACCTTTGAAATTGCGTTGGAATCCGCCGGACTGATCGCCTTTGGAGAAGCGCTATGATGATCAATCGTCATCGTGGCGAGGTTGCGGCAAAACTGGATGGTCGTGACTGGACACTCTGCCTGACGCTCGGTGCGCTGGCGCAACTCGAATCTGCTTTTGAGGCAGACAATCTTTCTGACCTGATCATGCGCTTTTCCGGCGGTAAGCTGTCTGCTTTCGATATGCAGCGCATCATCTGTGCGGGCCTTCATGGTGGTGGGCATAATGTACCGTTTGAAGACGTGGCCGAAATGCGCGCCGATGGCGGTGCCAGCGGCTATGCCCGCATCGTTTCAGCACTGCTGACGGCGACCTTCGGAACGGAAGAAAGCGATTCTCCTTCAAACCCTTGAGTGCCGCAGTTGAATCAAGTCCTTCACGTCAGCCTTTTCCCTGGAAAGAGGTGATGCGCGCTGGCTTTGGTTTGCTGCGGCTTTCTTCAAAAGACTTCTGGGCCATGACCCCACGCGAACTCAGTGTCGTTCTCGGGCCTGTCTCGCAGAGCAAAAATGCTCCTTCGCGCGCGACTCTCGACGCGCTGATGCATGCCTTTCCCGATAGGTGATTTATCATGACGGATGAAACCGTAACTGTTTCCGTCGAGGCGGATACAAGCGCATTTGATCGCGCATTGACGGACCTCGAAAAACGCTCATCAAGCTTCGGCTCAAGCCTGACGACTGCACTCAAAAGTGCAATCGTTTCCGGCAAGGGGCTTGACGATGTGCTGCGCGGCCTTGCCAGCAGTCTGGCAGGTTCGGCACTTTCGGCCGGGCTTCAGCCATTGCAAAGTCTTGGCTCATCGCTGATGTCGGGCGTACTTGGCGGTATTCGTGGCATCATGCCGTTTGCGAAAGGCGGTGTGGTTTCAAGCCCGACCTATTTCGGCATGGGCAATGGGGCGCTGGGGCTGACGGGGGAGGCCGGTGCAGAGGCGATTTTGCCACTCGCGCGCGGTGCTGATGGCAGACTTGGCGTTGCCACGGGTGGCACGGGCAGTAAGCCAGTGCAGGTGGTCTTTAATATGACGTCGCCCGATGCATCTTCTTTCCGCAAGTCCGAGGCACAGCTTTCCACCATGCTTGCAGGTGCAGTACGCCGTGGCGCACGGAGGATGTGAGATGGAAGCCTTTCACGATGTGCGTTTTCCGCTCAGCGTTTCGTTTGGTGCAACCGGTGGGCCGGAATGGCGCAATGAAATTGTCACGCTCACATCAGGTATGGAAAAGCGGAATGCGCGCTGGGCGCATTCACGCCGACACTTTGATGCGGGGACGGGGCTGCGCTCGCTTGATGATCTGAAAACCGTATTGGCTTTTTTTGAGGCGCGGCGCGGGTCGCTTCATACGTTTCGGTTCCGCGACCCGCTCGATTTTTCTTCCGCAACCGGCTGTGCTGCGCCCTCGCATCTCGATCAGGTGATTGGAACGGGCGATGGGGCCACCACACGCTTTCAACTCGTCAAACATTACGAGACATATGATCGCCCCATCCGGCGGCCCGTTGCAGGCTCTGTGGTGGTTGGTGTGGATGGCATAAGGCTGACTGAAACTGAGGCTTTCACGCTTGAGCCCGCCACTGGCATTGTCGCTTTCACATCCGGTTATGTGCCGTCTTCAGGCCAGCGGGTCAGTGCTGGTTTCCTGTTCGATGTGCCGGTACGTTTCGATACGGATCGTCTTTCGGCCAGCATCGCCTCGTTTCAGGCGGGTGAAATCCCGTCCATTCCCATCATTGAGGTCAAGGCATGATCCCTGTTCCGACTGAACTTGAATCACATTTAAAGGGTGAAGTGACAAGCCATTGCTTTGCATGGCTTATCAGGCGTTCTGACACTGTCGTTCTCGGTTTCACCGATCATGATTCTGCCTTGCCTTTGGACGGAGTTTTATGTGAACCGCTCACGGGATTGAACAGCAGCGAAGCAACCACAATGCTTGGTCTCTCTATCGCCGGAGGCGAGGTCGAGGGTGCACTCTCATCGCAGCGCATCAGCGATCGCGATATTGAACTTGGCCGCTACGATGGTGCCATCGTTGAAAGCTATCTGGTCAACTGGAATGCTCCAGATAAGCACATGCTGTTGCGGCGCTGGATAGCGGGCACCATCAGCCGCTCCGATGGACGCTTCGTAATGGAGTTGAAAGGCGCCGCTGCAGCGTTCGATGCCGTTTGTGGGCGCCGGATTATGCGCCAGTGTAATGCAGTGCTAGGCGATAACCGTTGCGGCGTGAATGGCAATGATCCGCGATTTTCTGCCGTTGGTTCAATCCTGCATGCCGATGGTGTGATGCTTGATGTTGCCGGGCTTGAGGGCTTTGGCAGTGGCTGGTTCACGCAAGGACTGCTCACATGGACGAGTGGTGAAAATGTCGGTCGGTCTGTGCGTGTTCTTATGCACAGTGGCACTAATCTAAACCTAACCGATCAGCCGGTCCTGCCTGTCACAGCAGGCGATGGTTTTCGTATCATTGCTGGCTGCGACAAGAGTTTTGCCACCTGTAAGGCGAAATTCGAAAACGGCATTAACTTCCGAGGTTTTCCGCATCTTCCCGGAAACGATGCAGCTTTTGCCTATGTCAGCGGCGGCAATGAGTATGACGGGAGCGCACTGGTGCCATGACAATCGCAGACAAAGTTTTGACCGAAGCTGAAAGCTGGATTGGCACGCCCTATCGGCATGGCGCGTCAACGCGCGGCATAAGCTGCGATTGCCTCGGACTGGTGCGGGGTGTTTGGCATGCGCTTTATGGTGAGGAGCCAGAAGATCCCGGTGCCTATGCGCCGGACTGGGCGGAGGCCGCATCTGGCGATCCGCTGCTGGAGGCGGCCAACCGGCATATGCAGCCTCGTTCCAGCTATAATCCTGAGCCGGGTGATCTGTTGATCTTTCGCTGGCGCGCCGATGTTGCGGCCAAGCATCTTGGCATCATGACCAATCAAAACCGTTTCATCCATGCCTATGAGGGGCATCGGGTAATGGCCTCTGCGCTGGTGCCGCAATGGCGGAAACGTATAGCCGGAATTTTCATCTTTCCCGAACCAAAAGGTTAAGCAATGGCGACTGTTGTTCTGCAGGCCGTGGGCGCTGCTGTCGGAGGCATTTTTGGTCCTGTGGGTGCGGCTATCGGCGCAGGTCTTGGTGCCATGGGCGGATATGCCATCGACACGGCAATCATCAATTCTACCCGTCATATGGAAGGGGCGCGCCTCAATAGCGGCCGCGTGGCCACGGCAGAAGAGGGCGCTGCATTGCCATTTGTCTATGGGACAGCACGGCTTACGGGCACGCTGATCTGGGCAACCCGTTTTGAGGAAAAGAAAACCACCGAGCGCCAGGGCGGCAAGGGCGGTCCGAAAGTCACCAGCTACAGTTATTTCGGCAATGCAGCCTATGCAGTTGCCGAAGGTGAAATTGCTACTATTCGTCGTGTATGGGCCGATGGGCAGGAGCTTGATCTTACCGAGATCGAAATGCGCATTTATCACGGCACCGATACCCAGCAGCCGGACCCGCTGATTGAGGCAAAGCAGGGTACGGGCAATGCACCCGCTTATCGCGGTACGGCCTATGTGGTTTTCGAACGCATTCCGCTTGACACTTACGGAAACCGATTTCCGCAGTTTCAGTTTGAGGTTCTGCGACCGGTTGGAAAACTGGCACAGAATCTTCGTGCCATCGCGCTTATTCCGGGGTCAACTGAATTTGGTCTTTCGCCTGATCCGGTTACGGATCGGGTCTTCTTCGGTGAACGCCGCACACTTAACCGCAATGCAAAGCGCGGTCGAAGCGACTGGACGGTGGCCATGGATGAACTGCAAGCGCTGTGCCCTCAATTGCAACACGTGGCTATCGTTCTGCCGTGGTTTGGCGATGATCTGCGTGCAGCATCATGTAAAATTCGCCCCGGTGTCACGCATCAGGCGTCGCTGTTATCAAGCCAGATATGGAAGGTCGAGAATGTCACGCGCGCTCAGGCGCATTTGATTTCGACGAGCGGCAAGGGCGCGGCCTATGGCGGAACGCCATCCGATCAGAGCGTGATCAGTGCCATCCGCGATGCGAAAGCGCGCGGTCTTAAAGTCACATTATACCCTTTTATCATGATGGATATTGCGGCTGATAATCAGTTGCCGTCTCCCTATGGTGGAATTGGGCAATCGGTCTATCCATGGCGCGGACGTATCACCTGCCATCCGGCAATCGGTGAAACAGGTTCGCCAGATACAACGCCTGAGGCGGGAAGTCAGGTTGAGGCTTTCGTCAATGGAACATGGGGTTACAGACGTTTTTTGAATCATTGTGCAAATCTTGCGGTACGGGCCGGTGGAGTCGATGCGTTTTTGCTGGGATCTGAATTGCGCGGCCTGACAAGCATTCGCGATGCTCGAGAGAACTTTCCATTTGTCACGCATCTTTGTGCGCTCGCCGGTGAAATGCGTGTGAAGCTTGGGGCGGGTTGCCGCATCAGTTATGGCGCAGACTGGACCGAATATTTTGGTTATCAGGCGCAGGACGGAACCGGCGATCTTTATTTTAACCTCGACCCGCTCTGGTCGCATCCGGCAATAGATGCCGTTGGCATCGACAATTACATGCCGCTTTCCGACTGGCGAGATAGTGATCTTCGCGGCGGCAATCCCGATGGTTTCGAGGGGCCCTATGATCTTGATGGACTGCTACAGAGTGTTGAGGCACGTGAAGGTTTCGACTGGTATTATGCCAACAGTCAAGACCGGGATGAGCGCAAGCGCACACGCATCACTGACGGGCTTGCGGGGAAGCCATGGGTCTATCGTTACAAAGACATTCGTGCATGGTGGAGCAATCCGCATCATAACCGGATTGATGGTGAGGAGGTTGCAGCACCGACCGGTTGGGTGCCGCAGTCAAAGCCCATTTGGTTTACGGAACTCGGATGTCCGGCAGTCGATAAGGGACCGAACCAGCCCAATGTATTTCCCGATCCAAAATCGTCGGAAAATGCCACGCCCTATTTTTCGAATGGCTCGCGCTCCGATATCGCAATGGATCGCTTCCTGCGCGCGCATTATTACTATTGGCCTCAAAATAATCCGGTCTCGCCGGTCTATGGCGGGTCAATGCTGGATATGGACCGCATTTATCTCTGGGCCTGGGATACGAGGCCTTTCCCGGAATTTCCGCTGAAAGGGGATGTGTGGGGTGATACGCCAAACTGGCGGCTGGGTCATTGGTTGAACGGCCGGCTGAGTGGCGTTGCCCTTGATGAACTGATTGCCGCAATCCTTGAGGACTTTGATTTGCCGCAAGCTGATTGTTCCGGTGCAGATGGACATTTGACCGGCTTCGTCATTTCAGAACCCTCCACAGCGCGTGGCGTGCTTGAACCTTTGGTGAATGTATTTGGCGTTCATGGTTTTGAGCAGGCGGGAACATTCGTCTTCCGCAGCATTGGACGTACCGCACAAACGCTGGATGTTGCGGACCTGTTGGTCGAGCCGCATGATGGTGATGCGCTGACCTCTGTTCTTGAAGACCAGGGCGATTTGCCCAGCGTGGCGGAGCTTTATTGCAACGATCCTCTGCGTGATTTTCAGGTCGTGGGGGCATCCGTGCGCCGCGATGCGGGAAAAGGGACAGAGAGTCTCAGCCTTTCAGGTTCGATGGAAACAGGACAGGCAACGGCCCTGGCTGAAGGCTGGATGGCACGTCGCTATGCGGAGCGGCGCACAGCAAGCTTTTCATTGCCCTGGTCGGCAGCAGCCCTTCATGTCGGGGACCGGGTACGGATCGATATTCTGGGCGGTGAGCGTGATTATGTGGTGTCATCGCTCGAAGATGGTGAGGTGCGAGCGGTCAAGGCGGTGGCGTTAGCGCCCAATGTCGCCTTTGCCGACAGGGGCGAAACACCACAGCTTTCGCCGGGCGGATCAGTTTCTGATATGAAGCCGATTTTCCATCTGATTGATCTGCCGCTCTGGCCGGGTGCGGAAGATCCCGCTGGTCAGTTTCGCATTGCTTGCCATGCCAGACCATGGCGTGGCGTGGCAATTTATGCTTCGCCTTCCGATGATGGTTTTGCCGAGCGTAATATGATTGGGGAGCGCGCGGTTATGGGAGAACTCACCGCGGCACTTGGATCAGGTCCGAGTGGACGTCTGATCGAAGCGCAGACCATAGACGTGGTGCTTTATTCGGGTGAACTGCAATCAAAGCCGATCGCACAAATTCTCAATGGTGCCAATATGGCAATGATAAAATCTCCCGATGGAAAATGGGAGGTGGTTCAGTTTCTTGAGGCCGAGGAAGTTGGACAGAATCAATGGCGATTATCGCGGCTTTTGCGCGGCCAGCTTGGCACAGAAGCGGCAAGCCGCATCGAAAAACCCATCGGAACGCCATTTGTGCTCTTTGATGGCGGCGTACAAAGCATTGGATTGCAGGCAAATGAAATCGGGCTTGAGCTCAATTGGCGGATAGGCGCGGCAGGCAAAACCTTCTCGGATGAGTATTTTGATACTGTGAAAGTCATCGGTGGTCTGAACGCTTTGAGACCTTTAAGCCCTGTTCATCTCAGGGCAGAACGGCTTGGTAATGGTGATCTGTCGCTGCATTGGATACGGCGCGGGCGTGTAGATGCCGATAGCTGGATGGGCGCAGATATTCCGCTGGGGGAGGACGCAGAAGCCTATCGGATTGAAATCTGGCAGGGGGAAACGCTTGTCCGAAGTTTAGAGGTGCAGACGCCATCATGGATCTATCCGAATGCTGAACGAATGGCTGAGGTTGGAGCCAACAGTTTTGAGCTGCGGATTGCGATGTTGAGCGCAAGAATAGGCGCGGGCGATTTTGCCTCAATCGAAATTCAGAATGTTTTGTAAAATGAAAGGACACGTCATGAGTGAAGACAAGCCTTGGTATCTTTCTCGCACTATCTGGGCCGGGCTGGCCGCGCTTTTTCTGTCGCTGGCTGGCGCTTTTGGCTTCATCAGCGATGCGGTGGATCATGGTGCTTTGACTGATGTAATGCTGCAACTTGCCACTGCAATTGCCGGTCTTATTACCATTTTTGGAAGGTTAGGGGCAACTTCGCGCATTTCATAATTTCATAAACCGTGATAGCAAAGTTCTGAAGATCGCCTGATACCGGAATATTGACGGATGTTTCGGAAGATATTATGCGTAAAAACAATAGTTTAGAATGGCTTCGGTCTGAGGCTGTTTTATGGGAAAAATTCCTTTGCGTTGATCATCTGCGTGTATCGTTCATGCATCGTTCAGATGAAAGGCGCTATATAAGGGACATGATGAAACAGAACCCTGCTCTCAAAATTTTCGCGCTTCTGGCCGTTAGCATTGGTCTGTTGCCTGTTAACGCCGGTGCCTTGCCAATTGCTACCCCGCAGAAGTCCAACATGCTGATTGCCGCCGCAGGTGATTGCGCGGCAGTCGGCGAACAAGTGGCCGCCTCACAGGGGGGCCAGTTGGCCAAGGCAACACCCACCACACAGAACGGTCGCGCTATGTGCGTGATCGTGGTGCTCGTGCCGGGGCGCGATGGCGAACGTCCGCGTCGTGTCGAAGTGGCTGTTCCTGCGCAATAACTTACTTTGCTAGAGAATATAGGCAAGGCAACATAGGCAAGGGAATATGGCTTGCGTATCCTGATTGTTGAAGATGACAAGGACCTGAACAGGCAGCTCTCGGATGCGTTGGGTGCAGCAGGTTATGTTATTGATAGCGCTTTTGATGGCGAGGAAGGTCATTATCTGGGCGACACTGAGCCCTATGATGCGGTGATCCTTGATATTGGCTTGCCGCAGATGGATGGCATTAGCGTGGTTGAGCGCTGGCGGCGCAGTGGCCGCACAATGCCTGTTCTGATGCTGACGGCGCGGGATCGCTGGAGCGACAAGGTTGCTGGTATTGATGCCGGTGCCGATGATTATGTTGCCAAACCTTTTCATATTGAGGAAGTGCTGGCCCGATTGCGTGCATTGATTCGTCGCGCTGCCGGGCATGCTTCATCTGAGCTGGTTTGTGGTTCCTTACATCTTGATACGAAGACATCCAAGGCAAGCGTCGATGGCGTCGCGCTCAAGCTCACATCCCATGAATATCGCCTGCTGTCTTATCTGATGCATCATATGGACGAGGTCGTTTCGCGAACTGAACTGGTTGAGCATCTTTATGATCAGGATTTTGATCGTGACTCGAACACGATTGAAGTTTTTGTCGGACGCCTGCGCAAGAAGATGGGTGTCGATCTGATCGAAACCGTGCGCGGTATGGGATATCGCATTCGCTCGGACGAGCAGGGAGATACGAAAGGGACCGGGAACTGAAGCTTCTCAGCGTTTTCCCTTCTTTACGATCCCTTGCGATACGCGTCGTCACCCTATCGACGCTCTGGGTTATTCTGGGGCTGGTCGTTGTCGCGACACTTATCAGCACACTTTATGGCGATGCGGCGCGCAATAATTTCGAGCGGCTTCTGACGGCGCACCTTTTCAGTCTTGTTGGTGCCGTGAGCATAACACCCGATGGGCTTCTGCAGGGCCGCCCGGAATTGGGTGATCTGCGATATTCCAGCCCGCTCTCCGGTTGGTACTGGTTTGTTGACCCCATTTCTCCCAACACCAATGGCAAATTACAGTCCCTTTCTTCAGTGGGGCGTATCGTGCCGGAAATGCCGGTTTCGCAGGCGCCTTTTGATAGCTCGTTCATGCGCAGCTACACCTTGCCAGGTCTCAACGGTGAAGAGCTTTACATCGTTGAAACGGAAGTGGTGCTCGACAATGACAACCGTGTTGCGCGTTTTCGCGTGATGGGAAACCTCAGTGAAGTGTTAAGTGAAATTTCGGACTTTAGAAGGAAACTTGCATTCTATCTGGCGATTTTTGGCCTAGGCAGTGTTTTCATTAATGCAGGCATTATTCTTTTTGGTCTGCGTCCTCTCGATAAAGTGCGTCAGGCTTTGGCTGATATTCGAGAGGGGCGTTCTGCGAAGCTTGATACATCGCTGCCAATTGAGATTGCCCCCCTTGCGGTTGAAATGAATGCGCTGATTGAAAACAACCGCCGTATTGTCGAGCGCTCGCGCACGCAGGTCGGGAACCTTGCGCATTCGCTAAAAACGCCGCTATCGGTCCTTGCCAATGAGGCGCGTACAATGGGTGGTCAGCAGGGGCGGCTTGTACTGGAACAAAGCGAGGCAATGCAGGTCCAGATCCAGCATTATCTGCAACGAGCACGGATTGCGGCACAACGTGACAGTGTTGTGTTTCGCACCCTGGTTACGCCTGTTCTTGAACGCATGGAGCGGGTGACAGCAAAGCTCAACCCTTCTTTGAAGATCACTTTCAGAAACACCCTGCCGGAAGCAGTCTTTGCTGGTGAGAAGGAGGATCTGGAGGAGATTGTCGGAAACCTTCTGGAAAATGCGGGTAAGTGGGGGCGCAGACGGATAAAGATTGTTTTGCGGTCTGCAACGGATTCGCAACGGCAGTTTGAAATTCTGATCGAAGATGATGGTGCGGGGCTTGCGCCGGATAAGATGGATGCGGCCCTGAAACGTGGCAATCGTGTTGACGAAACGAAGCCGGGAACAGGTCTTGGTCTGGCAATCGTTCAGGATACGGTGCGCGAGTATGGGGGGACTCTGCATCTGGGGAAAAGCGATATGGGGGGGCTTCAGGTGCGCGTTGTGTTGCCGCTGACCGAAGATTGACTGTTGCGTTTGGCTCAAGGTGATTTAGAAGATTGAAGTTATTAGCTGTATTCTGCGATAGTATGCATGCTCATTTATTATGAAGGCCGGTTTATTATGATGGTTGTATCAAGGTTTTCTGCTCCGATTCTGGTTGCTTCAATGGCGATTGCGCTTTCTGCCTGCGGTACGTCCGGCGGCGGAAAGGGTTCGGGGCTGACTTCACTTGGTGGTCTTTCTGCTCCAGCTAACACGCGCCCGGCTGACACACGTCCTGATCTGCTTGCTTCACTCGGTAATGGGCTTCTTGGCAGTTCAGCAGCGCAATTGACTGCAGCTGACCGCAAAACCGCGCTTGAAGCGGAGTATCGCGCGCTCGAATATTCGCCTGCTGGCAAAGCAGTGTCTTGGAGCGGCAGTGGGTCGGCTTCTGGTGATGTGACCGCCGCACAGCCTTATCAGGTCGGATCCCAGAATTGCCGCCAATATACCCATAGCTTTACGATTGCGGGAGCACCACAAACTGCACGTGGAACGGCTTGTCGCAATACGGATGGAAGCTGGACGCCATTAACCTGATTTGGCCTTTGCGGCGAATTGCCCTACTATGCGACTTATAGCAGGTTAGTGTTGGTTTTTGCCTCGGCTGGGATTAAGTCTCAGCCATGGAATTCTGGTTGACTGCCGCACTGCTGACTTTTGCAGCTACATTGACTGTTTTGTTGCCGCTGACGCGGAACAAGCAGGAATTTTTGCCCCCTGAAAAAAACGATCTGGAAGTTTATCGCGATCAGCTGCGTGAGATCGAAGCCGATGCCGCACGCGGCATGATTGATGCGCCAAGCGCTGAACAGGCACGTATCGAAATTTCCCGCCGTATTCTCAATGCCGAGAAAGCCAGCACGGATGCAGCCGCGCAAATGAAGAAGTCCCGCTCCGGACGCCTGCTTGCATTTATGGCTGTTCTGGCTGTGCCGTTGATCGCGTGGGGTGTTTATCCTTTGTTTGGCGCGCCCGATATGCAGTCCATGCCGCTTGCCGCGCGTCTGGAAAATACTCCGCAGAACAGTTCGGTTGACGAGCTTATTGCGCGTGCTGAAACACATCTTTCTCAAAATCCGAATGATGCACGCGGGTGGGATGTCTTGGCGCCAATTTATCTGCGCATTGGCCGTGGTGCCGATGCGGTCAACGCTTATCGTTCAGCAATTCGTCTTGAAGGCGAAAACTTTTCTCGCCTTCTTGGGCTTGGTGAAGCCTTGATTGCAGTGTCAGGTGGGCCGGTGACGGCAGAAGCTGAAGAATTATTCAACAAAGCAGCAAGTTTGAACCCGAAAGATATTCGCCCGCAATACTACCTTGCGCAGGGCGAAGTTCAGGATGGCAATACCGAAGGTGCTGTGAAGCGGTTACAAAGTCTGCTTGATGAAGCGCCTGCTGAAGCACCATGGCGTGCTCAGATTGAGCAGGCAATTGCCCGTATTAAGGGGGCTGTTGCGGCCCCGCCGCCTGCCAATGGCCCAACGACAGAGGATGTGGCTGCTGCTGCTGCCATGAATGCCGATGATCGTCAGGCCATGGTTGAAGGCATGGTTCAACGCCTTGATGATAGCCTTCGCAACGACGGTGACAATCTTGACGGCTGGAAGCGGCTTGTGCAGGCTTACATTGTTCTTAATCGCCGCGATGCGGCCCTTGATGCGTTACAACGTGGTGCGGAAGCGCTCAATGTTGAGAAGCGGGATGAGCTGAAAAGCTTTGCCGCAGGGCTGGGGCTTGAAGCAGGGAGCGCAACCCAATGAGTGCGACTGCAGAAAATAATGATCGGAAAGCGAAACCGACAGGCAGTCTTGCCCGCGCCGTCAGCCAGAGGAAGCGCAAGCGCCTTATCATGATTGGTGGAGCGCTGACTGTTCTTGCGGTCGCGGTCGGCCTCATGCTGATGGCTTTTAGTCAGGATATTCGTTTTTTTCGAACACCTGCGGATTTGACTGAACAGGAAATCACGTCCGGGGCCCGCTTTCGTCTGGGGGGGCTTGTGGAAGAGGGATCTGTTACGCGGGTTGGCAGCGAATTACACTTCACAGTCACCGATACAATTAAAACCGTCAAAGTTGTGTTTGAAGGTATTGCACCTGATCTCTTTCGGGAAGGGCAGGGTGTTGTCGCCGAGGGGCGCTTCGGCCCTGACGGCGTATTTCGCGCTGATAGTGTGCTGGCCAAACATGATGAAAATTACATTCCTAAAGATCTCGCCGACAGCCTGAAGGAAAAGGGCGTGTGGGAAGGGCAATGATGAGATCGGGATATAGAACATGAATGTTGAAATCGGTCATTTTGCCCTTGTGCTTGCACTGGCTTTGTCTGTGGTGCAATCTATTGTTCCGCTTGTGGGCGCGCAACGCAGAGATATGCAACTCATGTCCGTTGCAGCCCCCACTGCACTTGCAGTTTTCTCACTGATTGCCTTTTCCTTCATCGTTTTGACTGTTGCTTATGTCACATCCGATTTCTCGGTGCTGAATGTGGTCGAGAACTCCCATTCGCAGAAGCCGATGCTTTATAAAATCACCGGCGTCTGGGGTAATCACGAAGGCTCGATGCTGCTGTGGGTGCTGATTCTTAGTTTTTTCAGCGCACTTGTTGCAGCCTTCTCGGCCAATCTGCCTGAGACACTGCGCGCCAACGTTCTGGCTGTTCAAGGCTGGATTGCCACGGCTTTTCTTGCTTTTATCATTTTCACATCCAATCCTTTCATACGCATCTTTCCAGCGCCGATGGAGGGGGGCGATCTCAATCCGATCCTTCAGGACATCGGCCTCGCCATCCATCCACCGCTGCTTTATCTGGGATATGTCGGCTTCTCAGTCTGTTTCTCTTTCGCTGTTGCGGCGCTTATCGAGGGACGCCTGGATGCTGCATGGGCTCGCTGGGTGCGCCCATGGGCACTGCTTGCATGGATGTTCCTGACGGGCGGCATCGCGATGGGTTCCTACTGGGCCTATTATGAACTTGGCTGGGGAGGCTGGTGGTTCTGGGATCCGGTTGAAAACGCATCCTTCATGCCATGGCTTGTCGGCACTGCATTGCTGCATTCGGCAATTGTGATGGAAAAGCGCTCGGCGCTGAAAATCTGGACCGTCCTGCTCGCAATATTGACCTTCTCGCTGTCTTTGCTCGGCACATTTCTGGTGCGCTCCGGTGTGCTTACATCGGTGCATAGTTTTGCAACCGATCCGGGGCGTGGGCTATTTATCTTAGCCATCCTTGCGATCTTCATTGGCGGTTCCCTGTCGCTTTTTGCGCTGCGTGTTCAAAGCCTTTCGTCGGGTGGGCTGTTTCAGCCGATTTCGCGCGAAGGCGCGCTGGTGTTTAACAATCTTTTCCTCACAACGGCGGCAGCAACGGTGCTGATCGGTACGCTTTATCCGTTGCTTCTGGAGGTTCTGACGGGTGAGAAGATTTCAGTTGGCGCACCATTCTTCAACATGACATTCGGGCCGTTGATGATTCCGCTGCTGCTGGCCGTGCCTTTCGGCCCGCTTCTGGCCTGGAAACGCGGTGATCTTTATGGCGTCGCTCAACGGCTGATGACCGCCTTCGCCTTGGCTTTGATTGTCTTTGGCATCGTGCTGTGGCGCAGCAATGCGCATTCGGTGATGGCAGCACTTGGCATCGGTCTCGCGGCATGGCTTATCTTTGGCAGCCTTACCGACCTGTGGCTCAAAGCAGGGATCGGTAAAGTTTCGGCAGGCAAGGCATTCTCACGCTTCATCGGTCTGCCGCGTTCGGTCTTCGGCACATCGCTCGCGCATATGGGCCTTGGCTTTACGCTGCTTGGCATTGTCAGCGTCACAACCTTTGGCACGGAAAATGTCGTTGTTATGCGTTCCGGTGATACGGTCAGCATTGCCGACTATTCGCTGCGCTTTGACGGACTGCGCCCGCTAACGGGCTCTAACTTCACAGAAAATCGCGGCGATTTTACGCTGTTCGATTCCTCAAATCGTGATCTTGGGCAGATCCACTCCTCCAAGCGCTTTTTCCCTGCGCGTCAGATGCCCACAACTGAATCGGGCATCCGCACACTGTGGTTCAGCCAGATCTATGTCGCTCTTGGTGATGAGCCGGGTGAAGGATCCATCGTTGTGCGGGTCTGGTGGAAACCATATGTCACACTCATTTGGTACGGCGCTCTGGTGATGATGCTTGGCGGCATCTTCTCGCTGGCCGATCGGCGATTGCGCATCGGCGCTCCGTCGAAAGCGCGCAAGTCTTCGTCCAAGCAGGCAGGGGCAAGCGCATGAGACTCTCCCAAAAACTCGCGGCGTTTTTTTTAGGATTTTCATTGATACTATATGGTTCTGCTGCTTTGGCAGTGAACCCCGACGAGATTCTGCCTGATCCTCAGCTTGAAAGTCGTGCGCGTCAAATCTCGGCTGAACTTAGATGCATGGTCTGTCAGAATGAATCGATAGACGATTCCAATGCCGAACTCGCACGAGATTTGCGCATATTGGTGAGGGAGCGCCTGACATCGGGCGATACCGATCAGCAGGTTATCGATTTTGTGGTGGATCGTTACGGTGAATTCGTTCTGCTCAAGCCGCGCTTCAATGCACAGACAGCTCTTTTATGGGGTTTCCCTGTGCTTCTTCTTTTAATTGGTGGCATCGCACTTGTTTTTGCATTTCGCAGAAGAAGTGCTGTCGTTGAAGTGCAAAAGCCGCTTTCTGAAAGCGAAAGAGCCCAGCTTTCCCGGCTTCTTGACGACAAATAATCGCGTTTGAGCGGGAATTATAAGCTCTATTCTTACAAAAGTTTCATCTTGCGGAAATTGAGCGGTAAGGTAGCCCATACTATCTTAAGCTCTATAAAGAGTTCACAGAGCTGGTAAGCCATGTAACGGCGCGCTGGTCCGAGAATATTGCTCGCAAGGAGAGACTTATGTTTAAAGCGACTAATTCCAGGTATCGTAAGGGCGTTGCAGCCTTGGCACTGTCGGCAGCGCTCGCTGGCGGTTTTGTCGCAACCGGCCCTTTGGGCGCATTGCAGGATGCCCGTGCTGAAGCTGTCCGCGTTACCGGTCCCCAGCAGGCAGGCTTTGCTGATCTTGTTGAAAAGGTTCGCCCTGCTGTTGTCAGCGTGCGGGTGAAGAAGGAAGTGCAGGAAGTTGACAATCAGGGTCAGCAGTTCGCGCTGCCTCCAGGCTTTGATCAGCTCCCGGACGGTCATCCGTTAAAGCGCTTCTTCCGTGATTTCGGTATGGAGCCACGCGGTGATGCGCGCCCGGATGATCGCCGTCAGGGCAAGCGCGGTGCAAAGCCGCGTCCAGGTCACGAACGTCCGTTTGCGCAGGGTTCTGGCTTCTTCATTTCAGAAGACGGCTATCTGGTTACCAACAATCATGTCGTTTCCGATGGTGACGCTTATAGCGTTGTGATGGATGATGGCACCGAATATGATGCCAAGCTCATTGGCACCGATCCGCGCACCGATCTTGCTGTGCTCAAGGTTGATCAGCCTAAGCATAAATTTACCTATGTCAGTTTTGGTGACGATAACAAGGTCCGTGTCGGTGACTGGGTTGTCGCTGTCGGTAACCCCTTTGGTCTTGGCGGCACCGTGACATCCGGTATCGTTTCGGCGCGCGGTCGTGATATTGGTGCCGGCCCTTACGATGACTTTATCCAGATTGACGCTGCGGTAAACAAAGGTAATTCCGGTGGTCCGGCTTTTGATCTCTCCGGTGAAGTGATCGGCATCAACACCGCGATCTTCTCCCCATCTGGCGGCAGCGTTGGTATTGCCTTCGCAATTCCGGCTTCCACTGCCAAGCAGGTTGTGGATCAGCTGATCAAGACAGGTTCGGTTGAACGTGGTTGGATTGGTGTTCAGATTCAGCCTGTCACCAAGGACATTGCAGCATCGCTCGGTTTGGCGGAAGAAAAAGGCGCAATCGTTGCCTCGCCACAGGCTGATGGCCCTGCTGCAAAGGCAGGCATCAAGGCAGGTGATGTGATCACCGCAGTTAATGGTGACCCTGTTCAGGATCCACGTGATCTTGCACGCAAGATTGCCAAGATTGCACCGGACGAAAAGGCAGCATTGACGGTCTGGCGTAAAAATAAGGCTCAGGAAATCGACGTTACGATTGCCGCTATGCCTAAGGATGCAGGCAAGGCCACAACCCAGTCCGATGATGGCAACAGCGATCAGGGTGAAACGCTTGACAACTATGGTCTGACGGTCACGCCTTCAGAAGAAGGTGACGGTGTTGTTGTAACCAATGTTGACCCGGACAGCGATGCTGCGGATCGTGGCATTCGTTCTGGCGATACGATTGTTACTGTCAATAATCAGATCGTGAAGAGCGCGAAGGATATCGACAAGGCTATTGCCGAAGCATCGAAGGCAGGTCGCAAGGCTGTGTTGCTTCAGATCCAGAGCAATGATCAGAGCCGCTTCGTCGCTCTACCAATCGATCAGGGTTAATGCTGTACTGTTGGTCTTGCTGTGATTAAATCTGGTGCCAGGCGGACGATCCGCCTGGCATTGCTTCATTTTCTCCAACGACCCGGTATAGTAACGCCATGAAGATTCTCGTTATCGAAGACGACCGCGAAGCGGCCCGCTATCTTGAGAAGGCCTTTACCGAGGCCGGTCATTCTGCTGATATTGCCGGTGACGGCGAGACTGGTTATGCACTGGCGGAACATGGCAGCTATGATGTGCTGGTCGTTGATCGGATGCTGCCCAAGCGCGATGGACTTTCTGTCGTTGCAGGTCTTCGGGCGAAGGGCTTGGAAACGCCGGTTCTCATTCTTTCTGCCCTCGGCGAAGTGGATGATCGCGTAACGGGTTTACGTGCGGGTGGTGATGATTATCTCACCAAACCCTATGCATTTTCCGAGCTTCTGGCGCGTGTGGAAGTTTTGCAGCGTCGCTCGAGTCCGCGCGAGGCCGATACGATTTATCGCGTTGGTGATCTGGAACTCGACCGTCTCGCACACACCGCACGCAGACAAAACGTCGACATCACACTCCAGCCGCGCGAATTCCGTTTGCTTGAATATCTGATGCGTCATGCCGGACAGGTCGTGACGCGCACGATGTTGCTCGAAAATGTCTGGGATTATCACTTCGATCCCCAGACCAACGTGATTGATGTGCATATTTCGCGCCTGCGTTCAAAGATCGAAAAGGGATTTGACGGTCCGCTGCTGCACACGGTGCGCGGTGCAGGTTACATGTTGAAAGCCGGACGTTCCAAGCCAGCTGCGAATGCCGGGACAGCCGTTTCCGGAGGACAAGAGTGAGCCGTTTTTCCGCACTTATGCGGACAACTGCCGTGCGATTGTCCACGCTCTACCTGTTGCTTTTTGCAGTGGGCGCGGTCGCGCTTGTTTTTTACATGACAAATCTGTCGGCTTCAATTCTCAATGGCCAGACGCAGGAAGCTTTGGGCGAGGAAGTTGCAAGCATTGGCAAGGCCTATGCGCGTGGCGGCATACCTCAACTCGTGCGGACAATTGATTATCGTTCCCGTCAGCCGGGCGCTTATCTTTATCTTGTCGCCGATCCATCGGGGCGTATTCTCTCCGGCAATGTCGAAGGTGTCGAGCCGGGTGTCCTTGATACGGATGGCGTGGTTGAACGCGCGTTCAAATATCGACGCTATGGCGATCAGGGGGCTGAAACCGAGCATCGTGCGATTGCCGTGGTGATTGCGCTGCCCAATAGTATGCGCCTGCTGGTCGGCCGCGATCTGGGCGAACCGGAGCGTTTCCGCGATCTGGTGCGTAGCTCGCTGATGCTGGCACTTGGTATCATGGGCGTTGGCGCACTTCTGATCTGGTTCTTTGTTGGCCGTCGGGCACTCAAGCGCATTGATGATATGTCGCGTGCATCACAGCGCATTATGGATGGTGATCTGACAGGTCGGTTACCGGTTAATGGTTCGGGCGACGAGTTTGATCGCTTGTCCGGCAATCTCAACGTCATGCTTGGGCGCATTCTTGAGCTGAATGAGGGGCTGAAACAGGTTTCTGATAACATCGCGCATGATCTCAAGACACCGCTGACACGACTGCGCAATCGTGCTGAAGAAGCGCTCTCGCGCAAGAAAACCGGCCCGGAATATCGTGAAGCGCTTGAGGCTATGATCAGCGAATCCGATCAGCTGATCCGCACATTCAACGCCATCTTAATGATTTCGCGTCTCGAAGCGGGCTATTCGACTGAAAGTCTTGAAAACATGTCGGTGGCGTCGATTGTCAGGGACGTTGCGGAAATGTATGAGCCGGTTGCCGAAGATGCTGGCGCTGCTTTGACGCTTGGAACGTTGGACGATGTGCCTTTGCATATCAACCGCGAATTGGTCGGCCAGACGGTTTCAAACCTCGTCGATAATGCCATCAAATATGCTTTGCGAAGCGAGAAGGATGCTGCCGTCAGTCTCTCTATGGAGCGCGATCAGCAATGGGTGCGCATTGTGGTGGCCGATAACGGTCCGGGGATTCCCGAGGACAAGCGTGAACAGGCGACAGAGCGTTTCGTAAGACTTGAGGAAAGCCGCACGCAGCCGGGTTCAGGGCTCGGTTTAAGCCTTGCCAAGGCGGTCATGAAGTTGCACGGTGGCGCTCTTCGTCTCGAAGACAATGGTCCCGGTCTGCGTGCTGTTCTGGAGTTTCCGTTGGTAAAAGATGAAAAACCATAATGGCTTAGAGCGCATCCCGAAAAGTGTGAAGTGATTTTCATATAAGATGCGCGTCAAAACAAATAAACAGAGCGCCGATTTGATAAAATCAGATCGAGATGTGCTCTAATACACGAGGGGCTTATGACGGCTGAAGACACAAAGGCACTGTTTTTTGATCGAAACCTTTGTGGGCTGACACCCCTTGATGACGAGAGAGCACAGTCCTTCCTGACTGATCTTGAAGAGCGGGCAAAGGAAGAAGAACTTGGCCGCGTCGAAGCCCTTTTGCAAGACAAACGCGCCGCGAGCTTTCTGGCAGCCGTCCTTGACCTGTCGCCCTTTATGCGCGAGGCGCTCATCCGTCACCCGCGCATTCTTGATCGCATTGCAGTCGATACGCCTGAGCAGGCGCTTGCCAATATTCTTTCCGAAATTGTTGCATCCGGCCTCGAAGACGGTGTGACCGAGGCGGCGTTGATGAGCAGCCTGCGGCAACGAAAGCGAGAGGCGCATGTGCTGATTGCACTTTGTGATCTGGCTCGGATTTTTAATACCGAAATGACGACTGGCTGGCTCACGGATCTCGCAGAAGCCTGTACGGGCGCAGCCGTTCGTTTTCTTCTGCGCGATGCGGACAGTGCCGGTAAAATCAAGCTGCTGGATCGCGATACCCCCGAAAAAGAAAGCGGCTGGATCATTCTTGGCATGGGTAAGTTCGGTGCGCGCGAACTTAATTATTCTTCCGATATTGATCTGATTGTTTTTATCGATTCAGAACGCCCGGCGATTATAGACCCTTATGAGTGCGTGGATACGTTCTCGCGGATGACGCGGCGTCTGGTTCGTATTCTGCAGGATCGCACGGCTGACGGCTATGTCTTCCGCGTCGATCTCAGACTTCGTCCTGATCCGGGATCGACACCACTGGCAATTCCGGTGGGGGCAGCGCTTCATTATTACGAAGGGCGCGGCCAGAACTGGGAACGTGCAGCGATGATCAAGGCGCGGCCTGTTGCCGGTGATCGCGAATCTGGCCAGCAAGTGCTTGCCGAACTTAGCCCCTATGTCTGGCGCAAATATCTCGATTATGCGGCAATTGCTGATGTGCATTCGATCAAGCGGCAGATTCATGCGCATAAGGGCCATGGCGATATCGCCGTGCGCGGGCATAATGTGAAACTTGGGCGCGGCGGTATCCGCGAAATCGAGTTTTTCGTGCAGACACAGCAATTGATTGCCGGTGGACGTTTTCCCGAATTGCGTGGCAATCAGACGGTCCCAATGCTGGCCAGACTTGCCGAGCGCGGCTGGATCACCGAGAAGGCACGTGATGCGCTTGGCAAGGAATATTACTTCCTGCGCGATGTTGAACATCGCATTCAGATGGTTGCCGATGAGCAAACCCACATTCTCCCGGAAGATGATGAAGGCTTTGCCCGCATTGCCCATATGATGGGCTATTCTGATACAGCCGCGTTTTCCGATGTGTTTTTATCGGCGCTCAAGATCGTTGAAAAGCACTACGCTGCATTGTTCGAACAGGCGCCCGAACTTGGTTCATCCAGTGGTAATCTCGTTTTCACCGGCGATGTCGATGATCCGGGAACATTGGAAACGCTTGCCTCGATGGGGTATGAGCGCCCAAGCGACATTTGCCGTGTCATCCGCACATGGCATTTTGGCCGTTATCGCGCCACACAATCAGCCGAAGCACGCGAGCGTCTCACAGAACTGACTCCAGCCTTGTTGCAGGCTTTTGCCGCAACAAAGCGCGCAGATGAATCGCTTTTGCGCTTTGATGGTTTTCTGCAGGGACTGCCTGCGGGTATCCAGCTTTTCAGCCTGCTTCAATCCAATCCGCGCCTTCTCAACTTGCTTGTGATGATCATGAGCGCCGCCCCCCGGCTTGCAGAGGTGATCACGCGCAATCCGCATGTCTTTGATGGACTTCTCGATCCGGCAATTTTCTCGGAAATGCCAACGCGTCATTATCTTGAGGAGCGGTTGCGCGTTTTTCTGGGTGCTGCCACCGATTATGAAGAAGTGCTCGACCGCTTACGCATTTTTGCGGCTGAACATCGCTTTTTGATCGGCATTCGTCTGCTCACCAGTGCGATTGATGGTGTTCGGGCAGGGCGCGCATTCTCCGATCTGGCCGAACTGATGATTGGTAAGGCTTTCGAGGCAGTGGAAGCCGAACTTGAGCGCCGCCATGGCAAGGTGAAGGGCGCGAAGGTTGCATTGCTTGCCATGGGCAAGCTTGGCAGTCGCGAACTGACTGCAGGCTCCGATGTCGATCTGATCCTGCTTTATGATCATGACAAGGATGCTGAGGAATCGGATGGCGCGAAGCCGCTTGCGCCGTCGCAATATTATATTCGACTGACACAGCGTTTGATTGCGGCCTTGTCTGCGCCAACCGCCGAAGGCGTGCTTTATGAAGTCGATATGCGTTTGCGCCCCTCCGGCAATAAAGGCCCCGTTGCCACGCATATTGAATCATTTGGCAAATATCAGCGTAGCGAGGCATGGACGTGGGAACATATGGCGCTCACCCGTGCGCGCCCGATCCATGGCGACGTGGCATTCAGCGACTTTATCAGGGGCGAAATTGACGAAGTGCTGGCGGCCAAACGCGACACACACAAGATCGCCAAAGATGTGCACGAAATGCGCGACCTCATTTATGAGGAAAAGCCGCCGCGTGACGATTGGGATTTCAAGCTGAAACCCGGTGGCATTGTTGATCTAGAATTCATCGCGCAGTTTGCCGTGCTGACCGGCAAGGAAATCAGGCATCCCCGACCCTTGGGAACCGAAGATGTGCTGGCGGGATTAGACCCGTCTTTTGCCGCCCCTGCTGTCATAGACACTCTGGTTGAGGCACATCGCTTCTACACAAATCTCAGCCAGACAATCAGGCTCTGTCTGGGGGGCGATGCAAAACGCGAAGAATTCATTCCCGGAATGGTTGATCTTCTTTGCCGTGCGGCCGAACTGCCAGATATTGATCGCGTCGAACATCATTTGAGCGAACTTGCAGCAACGGTTCGAACCAGCTTTGATACGCTGATCAAATAATCATGCCGCGTGGATTTCCGCCTCCGGGTTATTGACGCTTTTCTGTCTGCGATCGGGAATGCAGACGGAAACCACCGTTCCAACACCTTCGGTTGAGCGGATGCGCAGCCAGCCGCCATGCAGCTCTGCAAGCGAACGGGTGATCGCGAGGCCAAGACCTGAACCACTATGCGTTTTGGTGAACTGGTTTTCCACCTGCTCGAATGGCTGGCCGATTTTCTTGAGCGCGGATTTCGGAATGCCCACGCCTGTATCCTGAATGGTCATGAACAGCGCTGAGCCGGTCTTGCGTGCGCGCACCGTGATATGGCCGTTATGCGAAGTGAACTTCACCGCATTGGACAGAAGATTGATCAGGACCTGCTTGACCGCACGGCGGTCGGCATTGAGTTGCATCGCTTCTTCAATGCGCGTTTCAACCGTGATGTTTTTCTCATCTGCTTGCAACGAGATCATACGCACGGTTTCATTGATGAGCGGACAAAGGTCGATCTCTTCGCGATCAAGCGAGAAGTGACCCGCTTCGATCTTCGACATATCGAGAATGTCATTGATCACATTGAGCAGGAAGTTACCGCTGGTGTGAATATCGTTGATATATTCCTCGTAACGGTCTGAACCAAGCGGCCCGAATGTGCCAGCCTGAATCATCTCAGAGAAGCCGATAATCGCATTGAGCGGCGTGCGCAGTTCATGGGACATATTGGCAAGGAATTCAGATTTGGCACGGTTCGCAGCTTCCGCGCGTTCCTTTTCCTGCCCGTATTTACGCGCCAATTCCGAGAGCTCACGCACCCGGTCGCGCTCGCCTTTGCGGGCAATGGAGAGGTCGTGAATGGTCGCCATCAAGCGGCGTTCGCTATCCACCAGACGCTCCTGATGCTGTTTGATCTGCGTAATATCGGTGCCAATCGAAACAAGACCACCGTCCTGCGTGCGGCGTTCGTTGACCTGGAGCCAGCGACCATCACTCAACTGGCGTTCAAACGTCTGTCCGCCAGCACGATTGTGCTCGTTGGCCATGCGGCGTTCGAAGCTGAACGGGCGGGTATGCGCATCAACCTCGTTGCGTGGTACGCCGGGCTTCAATGTCCAGACAGGCAGGCCTGCATATTCGCTGAATTTGGAATTGGCCATTACCAGACGATTGTTGGAATCCCAAAGAACGAAGGCTTCGGAAATGTTTTCGATGGCTTCGCGGATGCGCATATCGGCCTCTGCCGTCTGTTGCGCAAAGCGATGCTGTTCGCTGACGTCAAAGGCAATGCCGACCAGATGCAGTTCATTTTCTGCTGCAATCTCAGCGCGAACCCGCATCCATACCCACGAGCCGTCCGCGTGGCGCATGCGAAACACGCGATCAACATGTGAGATGTCGCCAGCCGCAGCCTGCTCGGCGATGGAATACAGATCGCCATCTTCCGGGTTGATGATTGCCGATACGTCACCAAAAGCCAGCACGGCATCCTGCGCTTCATAGCCCAGCATTTCATACATGGAGCGCGACCAGTAAATGCGCCCCCGCGCCATATCCCAGTCCCACAGGCCGCCGCGACCGCGCGCCAGCGCCATATCAATACGGCGCTGGATCTGGCCAGAAAGATCGTCGGCCTCCCGAGCCCGTGCCGCCTGGCTGAAATAAGCATAGAGAATTGCAAACATCACGCCGGTCGTACCCGCAAACAGCGTCACATTCAGCGAGACTGCACGCCGCCATTCGGCAAAGATCGTGCTTTCCGGTTCAGCTGCGATAATCGAATAAGGCACGCTGACTGGTTTTGACACCGTGCCATAAGCGGCTTCCCCCTTCATGACGATCGTCAGAACGCCAGCGCGCTCCGCAAACATGAACAGCGGCTGGATGTCGCTGAATACCTCGTCCGCCTGTTTTCCCACTATGTCCGCCGCAGGCCCCGAGGCGGTCACGATGACAGATTCATCATTGACCATAGCAATGGTCATCCCGCTGGATGAAAGACCACGCGCGCGAAATTCGGCAATTGTATTGTCCAGATCTTTCGGCGTCATTTGCGCGCCGGACTGTGTGCCATTGGAGGCACGCTCGATCATCTGCGCGAGATTGGCGGTCGCGGCTGAGAGCGCAGCCTTATGCTGCAATTCAATGTCTTCACGCCATGAAAGCATCGAGAACACGCGCGCTGCGCCAAGGATGACAAGAAAAATAATGATGAGGGCTGGCACAAGACGGCGCAATGCAGGTTCGAATGCCGCGAACTTGCCATAGGCAGGACCTGCAAGAAGCTTGGCATGGCCCGAAAGCCTGCTCTTCTTGCGCTTTGCTTCGGAGTAGCCACGCTTCCCCGCCGCCGCGTCATACGCGTCGGTGCTCGCCATGTGTCGGCCCCTCTTGATCCGTCGTGACAGTTTCCAATATGCGCCAAAAAGCGCCGCCCACTCGAAACTGCGTGAATTGAAATCTTTACTCAAAATCGTTCGGAATACGCCGCCTCCGAACAGCTTCAATGAATCAAAAGTGATTCGTGCTGTCCAGCGAATTCGTTAACGAGATGTAAAAAATGACATTCCTTGATGACATTTTCCGTTGAATCTCAATCTGTTAAGTAGAATCAGTTTGAGAAGTGGCCCATCTAACGTCATGAAAAGACTCATGAAAGCCGTAAGCCTTCGCAGGATTTATGCGATACTTCTTGAATATAGCCAGAATGATAAAACCCGACCCGTTTCGAGTCGGGTTTTACGAATCACGCAATCATCTCAGTGATTCGCGAATCAGTGACCAATCAAGCAAGCGTCCTGTCCACGATGTCCCGCAGGTCGGTCGAGAGCTTTGGTGTCGCTGATATGCGTGCCAGAGCCGCGCGCGCATGTTCACGGCGCGTGTCTTCGAGTGCGCGCCACGAACGCAGAGCTGTTAGCAGACGCGCTGCAAGCTGCGGGTTTTCTGGGTCAATTGCCAGAATGATATCAGCAAAGAAGCTGTAAGCTGCACCATCTCTGCGATTGAAGCCTGTCGGATTGCTGGCCGAGAATGCACCAATCAATGCACGCACACGGTTCGGATTCTCAAAGGAAAGAAGCTTGTGTTTCGTCAAAGCACGAACCGCCTCAAGCGCTTTTTCGCCCGGACGCGTTGCCTGCACGATAAACCACTTATCCATGACCAAACCATCATCGCCAAAGCGCTTTTCAAAGGAGGCGAGAGCGCCTTGTGCTTCGTGACTATCACCAAAGCGATGCACCAGAATGCTCAATGCGGCTGCGCGTTCGGTCATGTTGTCGCCATCGGCAAATTGTTGCGCTGCCCGTGCAGGATTGTTTTCATGGCGGCTCAGATAATCGAGAAGCACATTCCGCAAGGCGCGTTTGCCTGCCGATACCGCATCGGGTGAGAAGGCACCTTCTTGTTGCAGGCTGGTGTAAAGAGCCGCAAATTCTTTGGCATAAGCCGACCCAATGGCCGCGATCAGATGATCACGGCTTGCAAAGATAGCATCCGGGTCAACGTTCTCGCCAATTTCGCGGGCGATGTCGCTTTCCGTTGGCAAGGTCAGGCACAACGCACGGAAGGCGGGATCAAGCGTTTCATCGAAAGCAATGCGTCCGGCAAGTTCAAGGATATTTGGGTCGGTTTCTGGCTTATAGCCGCCACGCACGCGTTTGGTGCCTTCAAGCAACGCCTGCGTGAAGATATTGGTGAGTGCCTGCCAGCGAGCGACCGGGTCACTGTCATTGAGCGCGAGAAAAGCCCGGTCTTTTGCATCCAGTGGTAAAACCAGATTGATTGGCGCTGAGAAGCCGCGCAAGAGCGAGGGCACAGGACGCTCCTTAATGCCATGGAACGTGATTGTTTCTGATGCGCGATGCAGATGGATAACACCGTCCTGTACATCGCCACCTTCGACAGATGAGGGGTGAATGTCCTTTCCATCCGAGCCCAAAAGGCCAAAGGCGATAGGAATATGCATGGGCCTTTTCACCGGCTGGCCGGGAGTGGGCGCAAGAGATTGAATGAGATGGATGGTATAGGTCTCGTTTACAGCATCAAAGTCGAAGCTTGCCTCAACCTTCGGTGTGCCTGACTGATCGTACCAAAGCGCGAACTGCGAGAAATCCCGACCGGATACATCGGCAAAGACTTTGATAAAGTCTTCAATGGTCGCCGCATCACCATCATGGCGCTCGAAATAGAGGTCCATACCTTTGCGGAATAGTTCAGCGCCGATGATAGTGTGGATCATCCGCACCACTTCCGAGCCCTTTTCATAAACAGTCGCGGTGTAGAAATTGTTGATTTCGCTGTATTCGCGTGGACGCACGGGGTGCGAAAGGGGGCCGCTATCTTCTGGAAACTGCTGCGCTTTGAGGATTTTCACCTCGGCAATGCGTTTCACAGGGCGCGAGCGTTCATCGGCTGAAAACTGGTGATCGCGATAAACGGTCAGGCCTTCTTTGAGACACAGCTGAAACCAGTCGCGGCAGGTGATTCTGTTTCCCGTCCAGTTATGGAAATATTCATGCGCAATAACCGCTTCGATGCCTGCATAATCCACATCCGTTGCCGTTTCGGGATCAGCCAGCACATATTTATCGTTGAAGACGTTAAGGCCCTTGTTCTCCATGGCCCCCATATTGAAATCCGAGACGGCGACAACATTGAACACATCAAGATCATATTCGCGGCCGAATTTTTCCTCGTCCCAGCGCATGGAGCGTTTGAGCGCATCCATTGCATAAAGCGCGCGATCCTGTTTGCCATGCTCGACATAAATGGCGAGATCGACCGGACGGCCAGATTGTGTGGTGAAATGATCTTTCACAACATCAAGTGAGCCGGCAACGAGCGCGAATAAATAGGACGGTTTCGGATGGGGGTCGTGCCAGATGGCAAAATGTCTGTCGGTTGTGCCAGACACGGCGCCGTGTTCGACAGGGTTTCCGTTCGCCAGCAATATGGGCGCGGCTTCCTTCTCTGCATCAATGCGGACTGTATAGACCGAAAGCACGTCTGGACGATCATAATAGTAAGTGATGCGCCGAAACCCTTCTGCCTCGCACTGTGTGCAATAGACGTCGCTTGAGCGGTAAAGCCCTGAAAGCTGGCGATTTGTCGTCGGGTTCACTTCGGTGACGATTTCCAGCGAAAAACGTTCGGCGTCTGGAAGATCCGTGATCTCCAGCTTGTCCGGTGTCACGGCGTAGCTGTTATTGCTGAGCACTTTGCCATCAAGACGAATGCTGATGAATTTCAGTTCATCGCCATCCAGCACAAGCGGCGTGCCCGCGACTGTTCCCGCACGGCGCTCGATGATGAGTTCGGCACGAACGATCGTCTTTTCCGGTTCAAGTGTGAAATCGAGTTTCGTTTCCGGAATGGCGTAAGGGGTCGGGCGGTAATCCTCAAGACGGAATGTCTGGCCGGTTTCAGTGCGCATTGCGAAACTCTTCTCTGTAATCACTTCGATACAGGAGTCGTATCCGGCTTTTGAGCAAACGACAAGAAAGGCAAAATGACAGGATATTTTTTACGCAATCGTGAAAGCCTGACGAGGCCATGTGGTCAATTATATTCTCGTTCATACCACGAACCAAAAATATAATTGTCCACATGGCCTAGTGCTTTATTGCGAACAAGCCTATGGATATCACAGTCACTACAATTTCCCACCTTACTCCTTTGCCCTCCCTGTTTTAAGGAATTGCGTTGTGAAGTCCCTTCCGGACGCGGCCTCCGCAAATGCTCAGATCAGCCAAACTGTCGAGCCTGATCTGCTTCAAAATAATCCAATGCTGGGGATTAGCCTCAAAGTTGCTTCTGTTGCAGTGTTTGTCGGCATGTCGACCTTGCTCAAGGCCGCAGATGGTATCCCTCTCGGACAACTGATTTTCTTTCGGTCTTTTTTCGCCGTATTGGCAATCCTGGTGTATTTCGCAGCGCGTGGGCAAATATCCGGTATTCTCCATACGCAGCACGGTTTCAGCCATTTCTGGCGTGGAATGGTCGGCGTCGCTGCGATGACCTTAAGCTTTTATGCATTGACCAAACTGCCTTTGCCCGAAGCAATTGCGATCAATTATGCATCACCGCTTATTGCTGTGATTCTTGGCGCTGTCATTCTGCGTGAAGTTGTCAGAATGTATCGTTGGAGCGCTGTCATTGTCGGGCTTTTGGGTGTTCTGATCATCATATGGCCGCGCATGACGTTGTTTGCTGAGGGGCATGTGGGTCGGAATGAGGCGATGGGCGCTCTTGCGGCACTTGGCGGTGCAGTCATGGCTGCGTTTGCCATGATGCTGGTGCGACGTCTGGTTCAGACCGAGCGCACATCGACAGTTGTTATTTATTTTTCAATCTCAGCAACCGTCATTTCGCTGGCGAGCATTCCTTTTGGCTGGGTTATGCCAAGTGGCCCGCAGCTGGCAATGTTGATTGGCGCGGGCATCGCTGGTGGCATCGCTCAAATTCTGCTCACCGAATGCTATCGTCATGCCCCCATGAGCACGATCGCACCGTTTGAATATACATCGATGCTGCTCGGTTTGGCGATTGGCTTCTTCTTTTTCGGCGATATTCCGACATTGGAAATGCTGTTAGGCAGCGCGATTGTCATGAGCGCCGGCGGCTATATTATCTATCGTGAGCATAAGCTTGCAATTGCGCCGCATAAGACCAATACGCCGCAACAAGCACAGTGAGCCCCATGTCTGGACGATTTATTCTGATCTTGGATCAAGCTGCATGGTTTCAGGCGTGGGCTGCCCGTCGGGTGTATAAATCTTGAACTCAGTTTTCTGATCGCTGACGGCTGGGCGCTCAAAGCGGCGGATACGCCAGAAGGCATGCAGCCCATAGGCGGCATAGGAAACGGCCATTGTGACAAAGAAGCCGGAGGCCCCCATAACATCCATGAGCTGGCCTGATAGCGCAGGACCAATAACGCTGCCCGCTCCGTAAATGATAAGCAACCCGCTCGAAACTTTCACGAATTCGCTGGCATCAGCATAGTCATTCGCATGAGCGACATTCAGGCTATAGACTGGATAGATGACCGAGCCGAAGAGAAACATCATCGTATAAAGTGCATAGGGTGATGTGGGGTGCACAATCAGCATGATCAATGAGATTACAAAGCCGATAACACCGGCGATAACCATCACATAACGGCGATCGACAACATCAGAAGCGCGACCAAGCGGATATTGGAAAATAACACCGCCTATCATGGCGCATGCCAGCATTGTGGCTATACTAAAGGTCGAAAGCCCGTTCATCTCGCCGTAAATCGCAGCAAGAAAGCTCCATGTGCCAGCAACGATTCCGGCAATCAGTGAACCAACTGCTGCCGCAGGAGATCGGCGGTAAAGACCTTTGAGATCGAGTGTGACCTGTGTCAGTGGGTTTGGTGATTGTGCGCTGGAAAGAGCGGTCGGCAGAAGCGCGCTGGCGTAGATGATCGCACAGATAATGAAGAGGGTCTGCGTCGTGGCATCGCCAAAGGGCAAAATATACTGCCCGCACATGAGCCCGAGCATGGTGATGATCATATAGATCGAGAAGACGCGGCCCCGTGATTCATTGGTCACGCGTTCGTTCAACCAGCTTTCGATGATCATGTAGGAACCGGCCAGCGAAAACCCCGCAATGCCGCGAAAAACCATCCAAGCATAGGGATTGACGATAAGCGAGTGGAGCAGCAGCGCGATGGATAAAAGCGTCAGCAGCGCGGAGAAGACGCGGACATGGCCGACACGGCGCACCAGATGGGGGATAACGATGCAGCCAATCGTGAAAGCAAGCGCATAGGTCGTGCCCATCCAGCCGATTGTTGTCGTGGACCAGCCCTCAAGCCCGCCGCGGATCGGCAGAAGAATGCCCGCAAGGCCACCGGCAAGCAGCATGAGAAATGTGCTTGTAAGCAAAGCGGCTATGGGCAGAAGCTGGCCAGCCATGAAAAACTCCACCAAGAGCTATGTAAAAAGAATATCAGTCACGTCGATATGGCCGATTAATAGAAGTTTACGGCATGTTGGTGACATGTGGCTCTGCCGATGCCATTCAAATCAGTGAAGATCAATCGCCAAATTCGGCGAGCTTTATTTTTACGGCAAGAAAATCGCGCCATGCAAAGCGCTTTTGTGCAGGCGTGCGCAACAAATAAGACGGATGCAGGGTTGGCATAACAGGAATTTCAATGCCTGAAGCCGTGCGGTGTATTTTCCAGTGGCCACGCAAACGCAAAATGCCTTCCGTCGCCCCAGTCAAAGCTTTGCCTGCGGGGCCACCAAGCGCAACAATCACTTTGGGAGCTGCAAGCTCAATCTGCCGTTCGATGAACGGGCGGCACAATTCTGCTTCCAGCGGCGTCGGTGTGCGATTTCCCGGTGGGCGCCATGGTATCGTATTGGCGATATAGACGTTCTCGCGCTTAAAACCGATGGCCTCGATCATATGATCAAGAAGCTGGCCCGACTTGCCGACGAATGGTAAGCCTTCCATATCCTCGTCACGTCCTGGAGCCTCACCAACAAACATAATGTCTGAAGACGGATCACCATCCGCAAAACATAGTTTCTTGGCGGTAAATTTGAGATTGCAGCCATCAAATGCTGCAAGCTTTTCACGCAATTCATCAAGCGTTGCGGCTTGTGAAGCCACTTCATGGGCCAGAGCGATCTGGCTATTGTCGGGAACGTCGGCGGCAGCCTGCACGGGGCGGCTGGTCGGGGAAGGCGTTGCTGCTGGGCGTGGGGGCTGTTGTTGCGCGCGCTGGCGCTCCACTTGCGACGATGGTCTGCCTTCCGGCGCTGCTGGTGAATGCGCTGATTGACGCTGCGGCTCAGCAAAGCGATCAATGGGTGTATCGGAAAGCGGCATGTCAACGCCCGCTTCCGCATAAAAGCGCAGCAGACCTTCCATATCCAGCGTTTCCCGATCATTGGTCATGTTTCTACCTCACAGATTGAGGTGGCGAATTTTGGTCATGAATGCAAGAGCAAGGCGTATAATTCCGGTTCATAGAGTGACTGGGCGCGCAGAAATATGTGTTGCGTCACAATAGCCCACAGCCCGTTCATCGCTTTTTTCAATTGACGTTTACGTTAAGGTAAATATTATCATTGCTGTTATTGCAGTGATTTTGGACAATTGGACGCATATGCGCCAGTCTTTAACTCTGCGAGAGGGTAAGACGTTAATGGGAACAAGACCAGTAAGATATGGTTTATCGCCATTCGCGATAGGTTCATGAGCAAAAAACAATTGGATGCATCACCTGCGCTGAAATAGTGAGGGGGAATGTAAACCAGACGGAGGCACGAATGTCTGAAGGCCCAGCAATCGCGAGCCATGAGCTTCCCGAACGCGAAAGCATGGAATTTGATGTTGTGATTGTCGGCGCAGGCCCTGCTGGCCTTGCTGCGGCGATCCGGTTCAAGCAGATCAATCCTGAGCTTTCAGTCGTTGTTCTTGAAAAGGGTGGGGAAGTCGGCGCGCATATTCTCTCAGGCGCAGTCGTTGATCCAAGCGGTATTGATCAGCTTCTTCCGGGCTGGCGAGAGGAAGAGGGGCACCCCTTCAAGACGCCAGTGACGGCTGACCATTTTCTGTTGCTGGGGCCTGCTGGCTCTGCGCGCTTGCCAAATTTCATCATGCCGCCGCTGATGAACAATCATGGCAATTACATTGTATCGCTTGGCAATGTCTGCCGCTGGCTTGGTACGAAGGCTGAAGAGCTTGGCGTTGAAATCTATCCGGGCTTTGCTGCGACGGAAGTGCTTTATAATGATGAAGGCGCTGTGATCGGTGTGGCAACGGGCGACATGGGCATTGAGCGCGATGGCACACATGGCCCGAATTACACGCGCGGCATGGCATTGCTTGGCAAATATGTGCTGATTGGCGAAGGTGCGCGCGGTTCGCTGGCCAAGGAACTGATCGCCAAGTTCAAGCTTGATGAGGGGCGCGAGCCAGCCAAATTTGGTATTGGCCTCAAAGAGCTTTGGCAAGTCGATCCATCCCAGCATAAGCCTGGCTTGGTGCAGCATTCATTCGGCTGGCCGCTGGACATGAAAACCGGCGGTGGCGCGTTTCTGTATCACCTTGAAGACAATATGGTTGCGGTTGGTTTTGTGCTGCATCTCAACTATAAAAACCCATATTTGTCGCCGTTTGAAGAATTTCAGCGCTTCAAGACGCATCCGGCAATCCGCGCTACTTTTGAAGGTGGCAAGCGCTTGTCTTACGGCGCGCGCGCGATCACCGAAGGCGGATACCAATCGGTGCCAAAACTGTCTTTCCCTGGCGGCGCGCTGATCGGTTGTTCGGCAGGCTTTGTCAATGTTCCACGCATTAAAGGCAGCCACAACGCGGTTCTGTCTGGCATTCTTGCCGCCAATAAAATTGCAGAAGCCTTGGCGGCTGGCCGTGCCAATGATGAGCCGATTGAAATCGAAAACAGCTGGCGCAACAGTGCCATCGGCAAGGATTTGAAGCGCGTTCGCAACGTGAAGCCGCTGTGGTCGAAGCTTGGAACAGTTGTGGGTGTTACTCTTGGTGGTCTTGATATGTGGACCAATCAGCTGTTTGGCTTTTCGTTCTTCGGCACACTGAAGCATGGCAAGACCGATGCGCAGGCATTGGAACCTGCAGCAAAGCATAAGAAGATTGACTATCCGAAGCCGGATGGCGTTCTGACTTTTGATCGTCTGTCGTCAGTGTTTCTGTCGAACACCAATCACGACGAAAACGAGCCAGTGCACTTACAAGTCGCTGATATGAAATTGCAGCAGACGTCAGAACATGATGTTTTTGCTGGTCCATCGACACGCTATTGCCCGGCAGGCGTTTATGAATGGGTGGATGCTGACGGCAATTCTGCAGCTGACCCACAGGCCAAAGACGTTCGCTTTGTAATCAATGCGCAGAACTGCGTGCATTGCAAAACGTGCGACATCAAGGACCCGAACCAGAACATCAACTGGGTTCCGCCACAAGGCGGCGAAGGACCAGTTTATGTAAACATGTAATGTTTACAGGAACTGTGTCCGTCTCGACCGCCGCTGAAAAATGCCGGCGAAGGACCAGTTTAGGGAAACATGTAAATGGAAAAGGCGGTTTCAAACCGCCTTTTTTATTGAAGCATAACGGATTGCGTTTCCGGCTCATCAGTATCGGGCCGGACAGGCAAAGGAACTGAAAAATCAAGCCTGACGGGCAGATGATCCGACCCTACGTTGTCGCGTGAAATGGCAACAGGTTCTTGGATTTCGTCGCTTACGAGAACCTGATCAATGGGCAAACCGATATAAGGTGCAAGTACCACGGAAAGACTTTGAGGCATCCATGTGCCGCCGATTCCGGTCAACGCCCTCGTGGCCGAAGCCTTTTCAATACGATGGACTGCATTGCTCCACGGCGTTGCGTTGAAGTCACCCGCAATAATCGACGGGCCGTTGAATTTTTGCAATTCCGGCGCCAATGCATCAATGGTCATGGCCTGATTAAATGGCCATGGAAGGGCAGCGTGATAAGCCGCAACGTTGACGCTTGTGCCACTGAAATCGATCGCTGTCATAGCAAGGCGGTTATCGCCAAGGCAGTGTTGTTTGCTGCCTTCACTGAATGGGCGGCGGGACAAAATACCCACGCCCATCTTGCCGCCATCGATGTGGCATTCAAAATGATAAGGATATGTGCCTTTGAGAATATCGATCCACATCGCCCAATCGGAACCGGCTTCCTGATAGGTGATCACATCAGGTTTTTCCTGCGCAATCATTTGCAAGACGCGTTTTGGTTCAGGATTATTATAGCGTAGATTGATCTGCACCAGACTATAACGCGCAGCAGATGCTGGTGTCGTGGCCTGGGCTGCGGATGATCCTTCAAGCAGATTGCGTGCCGCGCTCACTGTTGTGCTGAAAGCAAGGATTGCAAACAGCAGGATCATTGCTCCCTCTCGCCGCATCGTTGTGAACAGAAGCGGCAGCGCAAAGAGCCCCATCAGAATTGCAAGATGTGGCCGGAAATGCGCAAGTGAATCAAACATCGGATGCGCTGCGCCGAGAAATCCGAGCACAAGCGGAACTGACACCAGAACGGCGGTGATCAGCAGGAAAAATGAAAGGCTTTCACGGCGTTTTGACATGACAGGCGCTTAGCGTTTGATTGCGGCGTGATGATGGTGCCGCAAGTAAACCCGCAGCACCCTTATCATTATTGAAACGCCGTCTCGTAGAAGCTCCTGAGTTTGCGTGAATGCAGCCTTTCGTCTGGCATGGCGGCAATCTTTTCCATGGCGCGAATACCAATCTGCAAATGCTGCGCGACCTGTCGTTTGTAAAAGTCCGTTGCCATTCCCGGCAGCTTCAATTCGCCATGCAGCGGCTTGTCGGAAACGCACAAAAGCGTGCCATAGGGAACGCGGAAGCGGAAACCATTGGCTGCAATCGTGGCTGACTCCATATCAAGTGCAACGGCCCGCGCCTGCGAAAGACGCTGAACCGGGCCGCGCTGGTCGCGCAATTCCCAGTTTCGATTGTCGATTGTGGCAACAGTGCCGGTGCGCATGATGCGCTTTAAATCATAGCCTTCAAGGCCGGTGACTTCCTCAACGGCTTCTTCCAGGGCAACCTGAATTTCTGCAAGAGCTGGCAGAGGCACCCACACAGGAAGATCGTCATCAAGAACGTGGTCTTCACGCATATAGGCATGCGCAAGCACATAATCGCCAAGCTCTTGACTGTTGCGCAGCCCAGCGCAATGTCCCAGCATCAGCCAGGCGTGCGGGCGCAACACCGCAATATGGTCTGTAATCGTCTTTGCGTTGGATGGGCCAACACCGATATTGACCATGGTGATACCGGAATGATCAGCCCGTTGCAGATGGTAGGCTGGCATCTGCGGCATACGCTGTAATGCGTTGCCGATACTCGGCGCAGATTCTCCGGCGCGCGTTATCGCGTTACCCGGCTCGACGAAACTGTCGTAACCGCCGCCACCTTCTGCCATAAGCTTGCGTGCATAGTCGCAAAACTCGTCCATATAGAACTGGTAGTTGGTGAACAGCACGAAATTTTGGAAATGTTTCGGGCTGGTTGCGGTGTAATGGGCAAGCCGGTGCAGCGAATAGTCAACGCGCTGTGCGGTGAAAGGAGCGAGCGGCATTGGCTCGCCGGGTATTGGATCAAAGTCCGCATTGACGATTTTGTCGTCAGTGGCAGCCAAATCCGGCACGTCAAACAGATCGCGCATTGGGTGCGTGAAGGCATTGGCAACCGATGCCTCGACATAGGTGCCTTCCATGAAGGCAAAATGGATCGGAATGGGGGTTGCCGATTCCCGAACGGTGACGGCAACACCGTGATTGCGCATCAGCAGGCGGATTTGTTCGTTGAGATAATGATCAAACAGATCAGGTCGTGTAATTGTTGCTGCATAATCGCCGGGCATGGTCACGTGGCCATAAGCAAGCCGTGTATCGACGTGAGCGAAGCTCGACGTAGACAGGCAAATTTCGGGATAAAAAGCCCTATATCGCTGCGGGCGGACCTCTCCCTTTGCCAATTGCTCAAAAGCCTTGCGGAGAAATGCGGTGTTGCGATCATAAAGTTTGCGCAGCGCGGCAACAGCCGCGCCAGCATCGGTAAAAACTTGCGGCTCCATAAAGGGCGGCGTTTTAATTTCGTTGAGAAATGGATGTTCGATTCGCTGTGTCATAGCCTAGTATAACAAAGTCTTTGACACGCGCATGTCTCACTTTATGAGCTTCGTTGCAGACTCACGTACAGGACGAGTCCGGCGGCACTCATCTGTGCTTTCTGGCCGATTTGCGTATAGGCAAATGTAGCAGCAGGTCCGGTAAAAGCCGCTGTGAACAGTAAAACGCGCAATGCAATCAGTGCGGAGAGACGGCAACGTGAAATCATAGCCTTGTCTCTTCGCGCGCAGGTTTGAGATGCATCACGGTCATCGGGCTGACAACGGGGTTGTCACGATAGACATCATATTTTCGATCAACAAAGAGACCTGCAATGATTGCAAAACCTGCAATCATCAAACAGACTATTGTGACACGCCATAACAGCATATTTCCCCCGGCTTCAAAATCGTTTGATCTATGCGGTTGAGTTTAAAGCTGCCATCTGAACTGCTCCTGAGAGCTGCATTCATCCGGCGTTCAAAAATATTGATGTTTCATTAACTTGATCGCTTCGCACTTGTGCCAAGCTGCACGAATCTTATGTTAACTCGCATCGGAAATACGCACAAAGCCAAGAAAGCGGGAGACAAATACCTATGGCTGAGCAGATAAAACCCATTGAGCTTTACTATTGGCCCACCCCAAATGGCTTTAAGATCAGCATCATGCTGGAGGAATTAGGCGTTCCCTATGAAGTCAAATATGTCAATATCGGCAAGGGCGATCAGTTCCAGCCGGACTTCCTCAAAATCGCACCGAACAACCGTATGCCTGCGATTATCGATCCGGAAGGTCCGGGCGGCGAGCCGATCTCGGTGTTTGAATCCGGTGCGATCCTGCAATATCTCGGCAGGAAGTTCGGCAAGTTCTATCCAGCAGACGAACGCAAGCGCGTTGCCGTTGATGAATGGCTGATGTGGCAGATGGGCGGACTTGGTCCTATGTCGGGGCAGGCAGGGCACTTCCGCGTTTATGCGCCGGAAAAGGTGCAGTACGGCATCGACCGCTATACCAATGAAGTCAACCGTCTTTATGGCGTGCTCGATCGCCAGCTTGAAGGCAAAGATTATATCGCAGGCGAATATTCCATCGCTGATATGGCGAGTATCGGTTGGATCAATGCTTACAAAAATTTTGACCAGAAGCTGGAGGATTTTCCCAACCTCAAGCGCTGGCATGAAACCATGAATGCGCGACCTGCCGTACAGCGTGGTCTTGTGGTTGGTAAGGAAGAGCGCGAATGCGCATTGGCCTCGGCAAACAAGGAAGAAGAGCAGAAAGTGCTCTTTGGTCAGAAAGCGCGATAATGATAAAAGGCGGCTGAGAAGCCGCCTTTTATATATAGGTCTATTGCCTTGTGAGGCTTTCGCTTTTGCAGATCAAGCCGCCCATAACGCAGCCCGAAAGCGATAGCGTGTTGCCCTTGACGCTTGCCTTGCCCGTATAGGTCTTGCCTTCGTCGAGCTTGTTGACTTCACCCTTATAGCTGCCGTCCTTGCCCGACATGGTGCCGATCGACTTGCCCTTATATTCGCCGGTCTGTACGGTGCCGCAATATTTGCCGCCACCGCAGGCGGCATAGCTGATGATCGTGCCATTCGGACGTTTCCATGTGCCGACAATTGCCTCATTGGCAAAGGCAGGTGCTGCAAGCGTCGCGCTCAATGCAACAGTTGCCGTTATTCCCAAAAACAGTTTACGGATCATGCATTCCTCCCAAAATGCGGCAAGGCAATCAGCCTTGCGGAAAACTTACGCAAACGTAAACGTAATGGAGTTTTCGTCGAAGTGGAAGAGGGATAATTTGCGCACGGCAGCAATGTTTCTGACATGATCAATCTGCGTCATGGTTATCATCTGGTTTAAAGGTCCGCTGCCGCAAAATTGCGTTATTTTAGAAAAGTACAGCAATTGTCGGCCTTTGGATGTTTAACAAATTCCGAAGTTTACCCCTTGTTTGTATTTCGTTGTCGCGTTGTTAAGCATCTGTTTTAACGCGCATTTTAATCCTGTGTCTTATCTTGAAGACCATGAACGGAACGACAGATCCGACAATCTGCGGCGGCGAAAGTCAGCCACGGAAACAAAGAGCGGACGGTTCTCGGGATTTAACAGGGACAAAGAAAATGACACAGTTTCAGAGCGTTACACAGCACCACACGACAACTTCACAGGATCGCATCCTGCTGGAGATGGGTTTGAAATATGCTATTGGTCGCGACTGTGAAATCGATGTGGTTGAAGCGCATAAATGGCTCAACATCGCAGCCATTCGCGGCAACCAGAAAGCTGAACGTATGCGTAATCAGGTTGCCGCAACCATGAGCAAAAGCGAATTGGCCGCAGCCCTTCGTGGCGCGCGTGAGTGGATGACCTCTCACTGACGGCAATATTCGGATTTTAACTCTGTTTCAATAAAAACGAGACAAGGGCATGTAATTTCGATATATTTACTTTGCACATCTAAACTAAGTAACACATAAAAAATGACGGTCAGAAATTTTGTGTTGTAGATAATGTTAATATTAAGCAATTGATTGACATATACCTTGTATCATATCAAGCTTAGTAGAGTAAGAAATATAAAAGCTATTGCGGTCGATCAAACACATTCGCTGTTTTGAAATATCGTGAGAAGCGATCCGTATACAACGAATTCAATAGTCCGTATCTGACAGGGAGCGACGCGATGTCTATTCGTACCTTTACAGCCATGGCCGGCACCGCAATGATTTTGGGCGCATCTGCCTTGGTTTTCTCATCCCCGGCAAGCGCACTGACCATGAAAGAGTGTAGCGCGAAGTATCAGGCTGCCAAAGATGCTGGAACGCTTGGCGGTGTAAAATGGAATGATTTCCGTAAATCGCAGTGTGGTGACGATGCAGCCGCAGCGCCCGCTGCTCCGGTTGTTCCGGCGAATAAAGCCGCAGCCCCTGCCAAAAATGCAGCCGCTCCTGCTGCAGATGATGCTGGCAAAGGCCTTAGCATGAAGCAGTGCAGCACAAAATATCAGGCAGCAAAAGATGCCGGTACCGATGGCGGTGTCAAGTGGAACGATTTCCGTAAGTCGGAATGTGGACCGGGTGCGGATCCGGTTGCGCTGACCACCGATGGCAATTCAGAGCCTCCTGCGCCAACTGTTGCTGCACCGCGTGGTGTGAAATTCCCGACAGCTGTTTCTGCCAAGTTCTCAAATGAATCTCCGGGCAAGGCGCGCATGCATACTTGCCTTGAGCAGTATCATGCGGCCAAGGATGCAAATGCGCTTGGCGGACTTAAGTGGGTCCAGAAGGGCGGCGGCTACTACAGCCTTTGCAATGCACGCCTGAAGGGCAATTCGTAAGTTCAGAGCTGTTCCCGCACGTTACAAACGGCGGGGACAGCCCTGTTTTTGCTCTACGCATTATTCAACGCAAAGGTTTTTCGCACTTTTGCTGGGGATACTTTATCTTAAACGGCTTTAAGTCGGTTTGAACTTGCACCGTTTTAGATGGAAGGGGCCTTGCTGATCGGCAAGGCCCTTTTTTATTCGGGTGGCTGTTGCTCAGCCTCTTTTAAACCAGCCGCTCACCCCCACCACGAGCCAGCCCAGAATCATGAGGCTCCCGCCGGTAGGGGCCGCCATCGGAAATAGCCTGTTCCCGATCATATCCCGCATAAACAGATCGCCACAGAACAGCACCAGCCCCGCCACCAGCACTGCCGCGCCAATATTTGCGACACGGCTGTTTGGAATAATCAGTGACAAAACCAGCAGGGCAGGGGCGTGGCCGAGCAATATCGGAGCGATGGCACTTAGATGATTCTCCCCGCCATGTGCTGCACCGGCATAGGCCGCTATGGCCAGAGCACCACAAAGGCCTGCAAGTGTGCCAAACAGAATATTGCGGGGTTGGCTGCTGTTTTGGATCGACATATCATTACTCCGCTCTCAGGCTTTGTTTAAAGCGTTTCGGGCACTTGCAAGTGCTGCGGGCAATGCTGCTTCAAACATATCCAGTTGTTCATTCACACCAACACTCACGCGAATGCAGCGATCAAGGACAGGCGCGCCGGGTTTGCGGACAAAAATGTCCCGTTCAATCAGACCATTGAGAACAGCGGTCGCAAAAGCTCCGTCATGTCCGCAATCAATGGTGACGAAATTCGTGGCTGAAGGAATAGGTTTTAGCCCCTGCTGTTCTGCGATTTTCGCTACTCGATCCCGGCCCGCATGAATCTTCCCTACGACCGCGTGCAGATAATCCTGATCTTTCAATGCAGCAATTGCAGCCGCCTGTGCAATCCGGCTGACCGCAAAATGGTCGCGGATTTTGTCAAATGACTTGATCGCATCTGCACAGCCTACAGCATAGCCGACGCGAATCCCTGCAAGTCCGTAAGCCTTGGAAAAAGTGCGCATGCGCAGGATGTTTGTGCGGTCGGTCTCAAAGGCCGGGAATGCTGAGGCTGGTCCGGTTTCGCAGTAAGCTTCATCGAGAATTAGCATTGTTGTTTCTGGGATGCGCTCGATAAATGCCTGAATATCCGCCCCGTCATGCCATGTCCCCATCGGATTGTCCGGATTGGAAATATAAAGCAGCGCCGGCTTTTCCTGATGCGCTTTATCAATAAGAGCGTCGAGGTCAGGCTTGTCAGCATTGTAAGGGACAGTCAGCAGATTTCCGCCAAAGCCCGCTACATGATAATTAAAGGTAGGATAGCCACCGAGTGAATTGATGACTTTATCACCTTGTTGAACATATAGCCTGACAACAAGCCCCAGCAGTGCATCGACACCTGCACCCGGCATGATGTTTTCAGGCTTTACCCGGTGATGAGCGGCAATTGCCTGACGAAGCGCATAGTTTTCCGGATCGCCATACTTCCAGACCTCTGAGGCTTCTTCCTGCATGGCCTGAATGACGGATGGAGCGGGGCCAAAGCTGCTTTCATTTGCACCGATGCGCGCTGTGAAAGGTTTTCCGCGCTGTAATTCCAGCGTTTCAGGCCCGGTGAAAGGAACGGTGGAGGGGAGGCTTTCAACAAGCGGCGTAAGTCGAGGCGATGCCATTTTGCTTCCGATTGATTTCTTTGTAAGGCTAAGAACGACAGAAGATGGAAACCTGTGTTCACAAACTCACGAATAACGACTTTTCCCTAGCCATATCAACTTGGATCAGTTTCTGCCAGTTGCAGACGGAAGCACAGCCGAATTATTGCAATATTTTGTCTTCGGCTTATCGGCTCTGCCAGAGCAACGAATATGCACCGCATATGATCGCTGTTTTGCTCTTCGAAAAAAAGCGCGTCATATCGCTGACACTGCGATCAAAGCGCTTAAAGAATATCGCAACGCAACGGGGTCGAGCCTTTTTGACACAGTAGCCTGGCGGCTGGGCCACCTCCTTCGGGCACCAAAATGAACAGGCGATCTGCTGCGTCAAGCCGTTGAGATGGGGAAAGGTCCCGTTCTTCGCGTCTTTCCTTGCATAGCTGGTCGTTATAGGTGTCATTTTCATTCAATGAATAGGCGTGAGCCTAACGATCAAGCTGTGATGATAACCAGATAGAGTCTGACCCCGTTTCGTGCGTGAACCACACCGCAGTGAGATGAGGATCGATAAGATTATGCTTGGAGCGCCGATCTGATCCAATCAAATCACCGCTCTAAGCATTTGTTTTAACGCGCATCTTTCCCGAAAGCCGTTTCACACTTTTCGGGATGCGCTCTAAAATGAAATTGGGCAGAGCACAGATGTGATTTAATCAGATCAAACCGCGCTTAGATGGTAGAAATATCTGACAAAATCGGCGCCAGTGCTTGTATCCCGACAGCCCTGAGTGAGAGCATTTCCTGTTTTGACTGAAGGGTTGGAAATGCTCTCCCTGTTTGTTTTTACGCATTATCCCACGCAGAACCGCTTCGCGCTTTTGCTGGAAACGCTCTACTGAATCTCCAGAACCTTCACACACGAATCGAGATCATGGGTTGCGAGATGGGCGTAACGCATTGTCATCTGCAAAGTTTGATGCCCCAGCCACATTTGAACACGTCGAATATCGATCCCTCCGCGCACGAGACGCGACGCGCAGGTATGGCGCAAAATATGCGGAACGACCTGATCATCCGCCCCAAGGCCAACTTCAATTTTTGCATCGTTCCATACCTGGCGGAAACGAACCTGATTGAGCATCGAGAAAGGCCCTTTAAGGCGCTGACGTTCAATCGTAGTCGCTTTGCGTGCACGGCGGGTCAAAGGAACTGTGCGGCTTCTGTTGGATTTTGTCAGCCAGAAGGTAACACGCTGATCCTGCAGGTCATTCCAGGTCAGCCCTATGGCTTCTCCGAGGCGACAGCCAGTATCGACAAGAAAAACGGCTAATCTGTAACTTTCTTCACATCGATATTTGATGGCAGCGAATAGTCGCTTTTCTTCCTCATATTCGAGAAATCGAATCCGTCCCACGCGCTCTTTTTGTCGGACAAATTCCGGCAGACTGTAAATATCCCCCATCTTGTTCGCCTTTCGCAGCAGCTTGCTCAAAGCAGCCATCTTTCTATTGATGGTTGCATTGCTGTTACCGCGCTCACGAAGCGAACCAATGACAAAGTCGAGCATTTCCTGATCGAAACCCGAAAAGCGGGCGCCTTTCAAAATCTCGTCTATCTCACCGAGAAACGATTTAACATTATACTTGTGCGATCCGTCATCCCAGAGAATGTTAATATATTTTCCTGTTAGTTCAGCCAGTGAGAATTGTTCGACAATTCTGTGTTTCTGATTCCTGACAGATGTATATTCCAGATTATAATCGACAACTGGCGAATATGTATCGCCACTATCAATCGTCGTGCCCCCAACGATGATCATAGTAGGTCCCCCATATTATTATGGAGAACACACTTAGAGAAATAACAAGTAAAGCACAAGATAAGCAAGCTAACATTAGTTGGAGACATATTACGATCCTCTAAAGACCCCATTGCCCCCTTTTTATTCGTTCCCGTAACTCTTCATTTTGTTCTATCGAAATCCCCATTTCGAAAGAACACAGGTTCAAGCACCTAAGAGCGCTTGCTTGGTAGCTGACGCCAACTTCGAGTGGTTGGCGTCAGTTCTTCATATCAGGTGACTTTTAGAAAGAACGCTGGAAGCGGATAATGCCGCCGAAAGCATCCTTATTATAGGCACGTCCGTCCACGAGGGCAGGGTGATCGCTATCCCAACGGGTGTAATTGACTTCTGGAGTGATGGTGAAGCCTGGAACGAGCTCATATGCAACGTTCGCAGCGATTGCGGTTTTGCCCCAGTCTTCGTAAGCGGCCTGTATGTTGAAAGTTGCTTTTTCTGTTGCGTGGAACTTCGCACCGCCCCAGACAGCCCAATTACCACCCCAGTTTCCGTACATGCCGATTGCATCCTCGTAAGAGGAATAACCGCCCTGCGCCCAGATCGAGAACTGGTCTGTGATGTTCACATCAACACGAACCTTGCCAGCCCACTCTTCTAGCAGCGAATCGTAAGCAGCAACACCGGCGATCGAACCCCAGCCCTGAGCATACTTCAGACCACCCACAACATGCGGCATGTAGTCGTCGATAACATTGGATTCCAGAAAGTCGCCGTCATTATCGAAATCGTCATTGTCAATATAGCTGCCGCCGCCCTGTTCAAGCGACAGGATTGCTGAGAAACCATTGCCACCGGAGAAGGTGTAGCTGATCAGATTTGTGCGATATACGCCTGCTGCAACAACGTCATCGTTGATGATGTCGCCGAGATAACCCGTGAAGGTGTGGAATGCCGATTCATCAAGACCAAGACGAAGGCCACCGAGCTGAATGTAAGCGAAGTTCAGCGTGTGGTCACCCTGATAGCCGTTCGTGAAGTTGAAACGGTTTTCTGTGTAGGTCTTCAGGGTACCGAGTTCGGTTTCAGAAGCGGTTGAGGTGCGCAGCGTGAAGCGCGTGTTCTTGTTCCAGGTCTTTGAGTCGTACCCATCATACGCGTCACGGCCAGCGGCTGCATCATAGCGGACATAACCGTGGATGCGCAGGCAGGTTTCGGTGCCTGGGATGTAGAAGTAGCCAGCGCCGTATGCATCGCAAACGCGGACATATTCAACTGCTTCTGGCTCTGGAGCGACGATAGCGTCTGCTGCCTGAGCGCCGGAAGCTGCAACGAGAGCTGCAGCGGAGCCGAGGAGAAGGCTCTTAATGTTCATTTCTGACCTCCAGTCAAGAATCGACAGGAACTCAATAAATGTCATTAATTCAATAGCTTACAAATTTTCGACTGCGAAGATATGAAAAGACAGAAAGTTATAGAGGCTGGTAAAAAGCAGCCGCTCTCAGCTTGAAAGCTGAATTATTCGTTCTGAATGGGAACACAATCTCTGTGTGATGGCGGAGAGGATGGGATTCGAACCCACGAGACCCTTCCGGGTCTACTCCCTTAGCAGGGGAGCGCCTTCGACCACTCGGCCACCTCTCCGGTAAGGGCGAGATAGCCGGTACGCTTCATCATTTCAAGCGATTTGATAGGTGAATGGCAAATTTCACAGTAAAATTTACACTTTAATATATGCAGACGTGTTCATAAGTACGAATTTCCGGACATTCATCCATCATTTCAATGCCCGTATTGCGTGGATTTAGCATGAGGGATTCGCGCGGGTGGAATTCGGATTGTGGCGGATTCGATGCTGAGAGCTGATTTGCGACAGATTTCGATATTTATGCTGGGATTCGCTGTTTCGATTTTGCGGAATTGCTAAAAAATCCATGTTTTCAAACGTTAAGACAGATTAACCGCTGTTCATAAACACTAATAAAACCTTAATTTCCGAATTAAAGTCGGGCAATTTCGTGTCATTTCTGCAACAACGAGCTGTCATAGAGTGCCTCTGAGGACTGGTTGGCAATATTCGATGTTGAATAGAAAACGATGACGAGTATCTTCACATCCAGAAGAAGGAGCGCTTCGGGGCGACTTTTTCATCAGGGGATGGGGACAGGTTGTCCTTCAGCCAAATCAGAATGCCCAGACCCATTTTTAACTTTGACTGGAGGTCAGAAATGAACATTAAGAGCCTTCTCCTCGGCTCCGCTGCAGCTCTCGTTGCAGCTTCCGGCGCTCAGGCAGCAGACGCTATCGTCGCTCCAGAGCCAGAAGCAGTTGAATATGTCCGCGTTTGCGATGCATACGGCGCTGGCTACTTCTACATCCCAGGCACCGAAACCTGCCTGCGCATCCACGGCTATGTTCGTGCAGACGTTAAGGGCGGCGACGACGTTTACTACCGTGGCGGTGGTCTTACCCGTAACGCTGATGGCGGCACTGTTTTCGCTCCATCGGGTAAAAAAGATCGTGACACTTACGACTTCTTGACACGCTTCTCGCTGCGTCTGTCGACCGCTTCGGAAACCGAACTCGGTACTCTGAAGACCTATTCGGAAGTTCGCTTCCAGTACCAGAACGGTGCAGATTCAGGTTCGACCGGTACTCTGCGTTATGGCTATATCCAGCTCGGCGGTCTGCGCGTTGGTCTTGATGAATCCGCATTCGTAACCTTCCCTGGTTACCTCGGCGACGTCATCAACGACGACGTGATCCTTGCTGGTGGCTATCGCACCAACGCAATCAGCTACACCTTCACTGGCGGCAATGGCTTCTCGGCTATCATCGCTCTTGAACAGGGCAGCAACGGCGACGTAGACTTCAATGGTATCATTGATGACTACACACCACATGTTGTTGGTGGCCTGAAGTATGCTCAGGGCTGGGGTTCGATCACTGGTGTTGCAGCTTACGACGCACGTAACGAAGAATGGGCTGGTAAAGTTCGCCTCGACGTAAACGTAACTGACCAGTTCTCCGTATGGGTAATGGGTGGCTATAAGTCCAATAACGACACCTACTACGGTTTCACAGATGCTAACGGTCAGTTCCGTGGTATCCGTGCAATCGACAGCTTCTACGGCACCTGGGGTGGCGATTGGGCTGTTTGGGGTGGCGCGAAGTTCAAGGCAACCGACAAGGCTACCTTCAACCTTCAGCTCGCTTACGAAGATGCGAAGACCTTCGCAGCAACTGCAAACGTTGCTTACGAACTGGTTCCAGGCTTCACCATCACTCCTGAAGTTTCCTACACCAAGTGGGACGACAAGCTTTCTGTCCTTAAGGGCCAGGACGCTTGGCAGGGTATGGTTCGCTTCCAGCGTTCGTTCTAATCCTAACGGATTGGTTACAGGAAACCCGGCAGCTCAGCTGCCGGGTTTTTTGTTATGTCTGTCTCTTAAATCCCGCGTAGCTCTTGCTTTTTCAGGCCTGGGGGTTTCTCTGTTGCTAAAGACAAGACACAGTTTCAGCGGAGATACTGGCTCATGTTAAAATGGTTCTGGCCAGGCGTGACGTGGACCGCGGCCCTGACCGCATTGGCGCTATGGTTCGGTACGGATCGCATTGAAGCCGATATTTCGGCACGTTCGGCGCAAGCATTGTCCTCCTATAGCTGGAGCGGTTTTGATGTCGATGGCCGTAACCTCGCGCTTAAAGGTGTGGCACCGGATCCCGAAACACAAAGGGCCGCTATCCTCGCCTTGCGCAGTGTGCCGGGCGTTGGTGACATTTCAGATTTGACAACCGTTCTTGAGGCAGCCAGCCCATACATTTTCAAACTGACCAAAAGCGGGGAGGGGATCGTTCTATCCGGCTATATTCCCGACAATTCCATGCGTGATGCGATCATGGTTGCTGCCGAGTCGGCTGTGCAGAACGGATTGGTGGATGACGAGATGGCGCTGGCGCGGGGCGCTCAGCCGGAATTCGAAGGCCGTGTTCTCTTCGCTGTCGATCTCGCCAGAAAACTCTCAAATGCGGAAATCGAAATTTCCGATACGAAACTATCGCTCAAGGGGATAGCTCTGAGCAATCAGGATTATGATGCTTTGATTGCTTTGTTGAATGCGCCGCTGGCCCTTGGATTGGAGCTTGCCGGTTCAAATATTGCAAGACCCTGATTCCAGAAAACTTTATTCGCTATGATCCCCTGTTTCTTCGCCGTACATGATTGACACCGGACCTCCGAGTGCCTTTCTGTATAAAGTGGCGGGCGTTTCGAAATGAATGTTAGGCGGACTCCATATGCTTTATCTTGCTGAGATGTTTTGGCCAGTGCTCCTGATTTCATGTGCAATCGGCGTCGCTGTCGGTTGGCTTACTGCTGGCAATTGATATAGGTCTGCGTAATTCTGGAACTGAATATCTGTGCGGGGTTTTTTGATTTGCTGCTGTGGCCATTTTGGTTGTGCGCAAAAGCGTTGAGTATGAGGGAACCTACATGCCGATGTTGATCATCCAACTGGCGATTTTGATTGCCGTTGCTTTTATAATTGGCTGCATTCTCGGACGCTTCGCCAAAGGCCGAAAGACCGCGGATACAAGCCAGGAAGACACGATCATTGCGGCGGCTCTTTCAAAGCCAGCGTTGAGTGAAAAACCTGAGCCTGTTGCAACGCCCAAGGCAGTCACAGTGGAAGAGCCTGTGAAAGATCAGGTTGAAGCTGCGGCTGAACCCGTAGACGAGACCGTTCAAACGGTGGGTTCAAAAGGCCCGGAAGCGGAGGCCGCGCAGGCAGAAGAGATCACGATAGAAGATGAAATTGTAGAAGTCGCAGATCCTCATCGCCCGGAATTGCTGGATGCGCCGTTGAAAGCAGTTCCTGATGATTTGACGGCGATCCATGGCATCGGAAAATCAGTGGAAACGATGCTGCAGAAGCTTGGCGTTTTCCATTACGCGCAAATCGCTCAATGGAACTTGGATCAAGCCGCGTGGATTGAGCGTCACATCGGTTTTGCCGGTCGTGTGACGCGCGAGAACTGGATTGGGCAGGCAGCCAAACTCTTGCAATCGAATCAGCGCAGTGCCGCCAAAAAACGGGCAAAGCCTAAGAAATCCGGCGTCAAATCCAAAGCTCCCGCCCGCGCCAAGAAAACGCAAGCCTAGAGCACATCCCGAAAAGTGGGAACCGGTTTTCGGCACAGGATGCGCGTGAAAACAAAGAGATAGAGCATTTCCTATAATTCAATCAAAACAGGAAATACTCTAGCGTCGGCCATAGATAAGGTCAGTGCGAATATCCGCGCTACCTGTAAGGCGGGCTTTATAAACCTCGTAGTTTTCCATCACCCGCTGTACATAGTTGCGTGTTTCGGAAAATGGGATGCGCTCAATCCAGTCGACAACGTCTTCGATGGGCTTGCCGCGTGGATCGCCATATCGGTCCATCCATTCGATTGCCCGTCTTGGACCGGCATTATATCCGGCAAAAGTCAGCACATAAGAACCGTTAAAACGGTCGAGCTGTTCGCCGAGGAAATGCGCGCCCAGCGTTGCATTATAGGCCGCGTCATTGGTCAGTCTCTGGTCGGAATAGGCCATTCCATTGCGGGTCGCGATGCTTTTTGCGGTGGCTGGCATCAATTGCAGCAGCCCACGTGCACCGGCCTTGGAAACAGCCCCGACATTAAACTCGCTTTCCTGGCGTGCAATCGCGTAGGCCAGAGCTTTGCCGGAGCCGCTGATATTAGCATTTGCCGGAATGGCACCAATCGGATGTGACAATGCACCGACATCCAGCCCACGGAAAGCCGCAGTCTTGCCCACCCGCAGCGCGAGATAATGGTTCTTGTTGTGCTCTGCCATTACCGCGAGCAGCGCCAGCTCTCCAACGCTGTTGAGTTCTTGTGAAAGCTGCATGTAAAGAGCGTTGGCACGATTGCCATAGCCGATCTGCTCAAGGCGCTTGATCGCCTGCACGGCAGGGCGGCCAGAGAAACGCACGCGATCTGCATCGCTTGGCCGAGGATAGGCCAGTTCGGGTGCTTTTTCGCGAAGCTTGGCTGCTGAAAGCTGTCCATAAAAGGTTGTACCAAAATGTGCAGAACGCCGATAATAATGCACTGCATCGCCGCCGGCACCTGCTTCTGCCGCACGTCCCAGCCAGTAATAGGCGCGGGAGGCGGAAATCGGACGGGATGAAATTTCGGCGATCCTGGCAAAATGCGGGGCAGCAAGTTTGGGTTGGTTGAGCGCGCGCAAAGCATACCAACCCGCATGGAATTCTGCCTCTGCGGCCATCGTGGGTGATTCTGCGTCATGGGCTGCGGCAAGCTTGTAGGCAAGCTGCGGCTTGTTAATGTCGAGAAGCTCGCGCGACAGGATACGGCGCTCTACCCACCACGCATCAGGATCAAGCAGCGACGATGCATTCTTCGGTGCTTTCAGCATCAGGTTGGTTGCTTCATCCAAACGATCGGCACGGCGCAAAAAGCGGATTTGCAGAAACATATAGGCAGGATTGGCGTGCCAGGAGCGATCCACAGCAGCAATCGCTTGCGCGGTGTTGGGTGATTTCTGTGCCAGTGCTGCATAGGCATTATAAAGCGACTGCGCCTGTGCAGGGCCAGCCAGAAGCTTTGCCGATTGCATGCGATCATTATAGAGCGCGCGCAGCAGGCGGTGCTGGTGATCATCACGCGTAAGAATGTTGGAAAATTCTTTCAGCACCCGTGTTTCATCGTCTGCGGAAAGGCGTTCACTTCTCCACCAGGGTGCGAGAAGCTGATGCGCCTTGGCGTTGCTTCCAATACTGACATAGGCGCGGGCAAGCGCGATCATACCTTCCGTTGTCTGCGGTCGCGTGTTGTTAAACGTGGCAATCACTGTCGCAGCGGGCGCATTTTCCCGAAACAAAGCGCGCTCCGAATTGCGGCGCAGCGCCGACATGCCCGGCCAGCCTGCCAGTTCAGACGCCGCTGCCGAGATTTCACTGCTCGGAATGCCCGTGATGCCGGATGTTGCAATCGACCACGTCAGAATCTGGCGATCGAGAGAGCCTTTTGTCATGCCATTGCGATAGGCAATCGCTTCGACAATATTGTGCGCGTAAAGCGCATCAAGCCCGGCTTTCAGGGTGCCGCTGATCGCGGCGGGATTTTCGCCACGGCGGAATGAAGAGGTAATGACAGGGTCTGGCGGTGCGGGGCGGGCCTTGGGCGTTACCAGATTGATCGGTGATTCATGCGACGATGTTGGTGCAAAAGGACGCGCCAGCGGGGTGGGAATATCCGTTGGGAAAGCGGATTGCGCGTAAGCGGCACTGATCTGCCCTGCTAAAAGCGAGGCAACAATCATCATTCCGCCCGAAACGAGCGCCCTTTGCTTTAATGGCTTATCTAAAGTTTTTCTACGCATGACCGAATGAGAATAGAGTGCCTGATAGCGGGCAAAATATTGTGCAAATCTGGCTTTTCTAAGCCTGATCTACCGAGAGGAGATTCTGCATAAGACTATGATGGTGATGGATGAAGCATTGGTTAATAAAAGGTTATATTTTTCTTTACGACCTAGTATTGGTTGGCCGGTTATTCGTGACCAAACAGGCACAGAAAAAAGCGGCGGGATTTTCGTAAAACTGTCACTTACGCGCTGATTTACGCTTTTCCCCCGCTTGCCGGAATTGCGCTGCGAGATTATGGTGCATCACCTCGCAGGCATTCTGGCTTATATGATCGTCGGGATGGTATTGTCGGGTTATGACTTATTTCTCAGGAGTTCACAGATGCTGAAAGGCTCGATCACTGCACTTGTCACGCCATTCGATAGTGAAGGAGCGTTCGACGAGAAAGCCTTTCGTGCCTTTGTGAACTGGCAGATTGAAGAGGGCACCAAAGGGCTCGTTCCTGTCGGCACAACGGGCGAAACACCGACCTTGTCACATGACGAGCATAAGCGCGTTATTGAGGTTTGTATTGAAGTCGCCGCTGGCCGTGTGCCGGTGATTGCGGGTGCCGGTTCCAACAATACGGTTGAAGCGATTGAGCTTGCACAGCACGCTGAAAAGGCTGGTGCAGATGCGGCTCTGGTTGTCACCCCTTATTACAACAAGCCGAACCAGCGCGGTCTTTACGAGCATTTTTCGCGTGTTGCTCGTTCGATCTCCATTCCGCTGATCATTTACAACATTCCGGGTCGTTCGATCATCGATATGACGCCTGAAACCATGGGCGCACTGGCGCGCGATCATAAAAACATCGTGGGCGTTAAGGATGCCACCGGCAAGATTGAGCGTGTTTCCGAGCAGCGCGCCACCTGCGGCAAGGATTTCATCCAGCTTTCGGGCGAGGATGCGACAGCGCTTGGTTTCAATGCGCATGGCGGTGTTGGCTGCATTTCGGTTACGTCCAATATTGCGCCGCGTCTTTGTGCAGACTTTCAGGATGCATGTGAGGCGGGGGATTATCCAAAGGCCCTTGAATTGCAGGATCGCCTGATGCCGCTGCACAAGGCATTGTTTATTGAGCCTAACCCATCCGGTCCGAAATATGCTCTGTCGCGCCTTGGTCGCGTCGAAAATGTTCTGCGCTCGCCCATGGTCACAATTGAAGCCGCGACGGCTGAAAAGATCGATCAGGCCATGAAACATGCAGGGCTTGTCAATTAAGGCTGTTCAATTTGCCTGGTTGACTGATTTTTACGCTCTCGCCCGCGCGAGAGCGTTTTCATTTCCGGCAATGAGCATTATATGGTTGCATTATGAATAAGCCGAAAAACTCTCCCGCTCGCAAAATGGTCGCTGAAAACCGTAAAGCGCGCTACAATTTCGAAATCATTGATACGCTTGAGGCCGGTCTGGTTTTGACCGGAACTGAAGTGAAGTCGTTGCGCGCCAATCAGGCCAATATTGCTGAAAGCTACGCAAGCTTTGAGAATGGTGAATTCTGGCTGATCAATTCCTATATCCCGGAATATACACAAGGCAATCGCTTCAATCATGAGCCGCGCCGGTTGCGTAAACTGCTGATAAGCCGTCGCGAAATGTCGCGGATTTTCCAGTCCGTTTCGCGCGAAGGCATGACAGTGGTGCCGTTGAAACTCTACTTCAACGATCGCGGTCGGGCGAAACTCGAAATTGGTGTGGCGCGCGGTAAGAAGAATCACGACAAGCGTGAGACTGAAAAGCAGCGCGATTGGAACCGTGAGAAGTCGCGCCTCCTGCGTGATCGCGGCTGACGTTCACAGGTGAAGCTTTCAAAAATAAAAAGCGCCTTCAGGCGCTTTTTTCATTCAGAAAAGCACGCACATTTCTAAAAATATCCCGAAACATTGGATCAGTCAGCTTGCCGGTATTGGTATTATAGCGCGAGCAGTGGTAGCTCGAAAATATCCGCAAGCCATTGATATTTGTCTCTTTGCCATGCCCGAACGGATGGCGGGACACCGGTGCGCCCATCGCACGAACCGTCGACTGATGGGCAATGGTACCCAGCGTTACAACGGCGCGCAGATTTTTAAAATGCGTGAGCAGGGGGCTGAAAAACTGACGGCAATTGTTGATTTCACTGCCAACCGGTTTGTTTTCAGGTGGCACACAGCGCACCGCATTGACAATACCGGCGTCAACAAGCCGCAGACTGTCATCGGGCCGTGCTTCAAACTTGCCGCTCGCAAAGCCAAATTCGCATAGGGTGCTGTAGAGAAGTTCGCCTGCATAATCGCCGGTAAAAGGGCGCCCAGTTCGATTGGCCCCGCGCAAGCCGGGAGCAAGGCCAACGATCAGAAGCTGCACGTCATCGTCATGGGCAGGCAGAAATGGCGCAACCGGTGCGTTGTGCCATTCAGGCTCTTTGTGCCGCCATTCCTGAAGAAAAGCATGCAATCGCGGACAAATCGCACAGTTCGGTGAAGGTTCTGAAATCATAACCTTGCATGAACCGGACAATTGTCCGCGTCAATAGTTCTGATCGCAGTGCATTCCGAAAACTGTGAAATGGCTTTCGGACAAGATGCACTTTCAATCAATAATCGTAATCCTGATCATCATCCTGACGACGCTGCTGCTGCGGGCGTTCAGATGGATCGCGACCAATTTCAGACTTCAGCGAAACAAGGTCGATGAAATGATCGGCCTGGCGGCGCAATTCATCGGAAATCATTGCTGGCTGGGTTGTCAGCGTGGAAACAACGGAAACTTTGCGGCCCTTGCGCTGCAACGCTTCTGCAAGCGAGCGGAAATCACCGTCGCCCGAGAAAATCACAAAGTGATCGACTGTGTCGGTAAGCTGCATAGCATCGACGGTGAGTTCGATGTCCATATTGCCCTTGACCTTGCGGCGACCCGTTGAATCCGTAAATTCTTTGGCGGCTTTGGTAACGACCTTATAGCCGTTATAGTCGAGCCAGTCGATGAGGGGACGGATCGACGAATATTCCTGATCCTCAACCAGAGCGGTGTAATAATACGCACGCAGCAAATAACCGCGTTTCTGGAAAGCCTTCAAAAGTTTCCGGTAATCAATATCGAAACCGAGTGTCTTGGAAGCTGCATATAAATTTGCACCGTCAATAAATAGCGCAATTTTTTCACGAGAATCGAACATCGTGCAATATATCCACTCTGCGACCTACAGGGAGTGGACCTGCGACCGCGTATTCAGATTTGTTTCTTAAACGACGGGGGTATTCTTTTTTTGTACCAATGACGTTTATTGGGTTCTACGGGGATATTATAGAAAAACAAGCAACTCATGGTTGTTATTTGCTGGTGCTTAATTGCTTATGCGAGATATTTGCCTTAAGCAATCGATAATTGACTAAAATCTATTGTCTCAATGGCGTCCTGCGCCTGTATTTGTCAGACAGATTTATAAACTGTGTTAAATCCGCTGGGCGTAATAAACGGCGTCGGACAGATTATCCGCTTTTGCTTGTAATTTCGGCGCATAAGCGTTATGTGCAAGAAAAATTCCGTTAAAGTTTAGGAAATGAAAGGGACCGCCCATGGCTCGCGTCACCGTTGAGGACTGCGTAGATAAGGTCGAGAACCGTTTTGAACTGGTTCTGCTGGCCGGTCACCGTGCCCGCCAGATTTCTCAGGGCGCTCAGATTACGATCGACCGCGACAATGATAAAAACCCGGTTGTTGCCCTGCGTGAAATCGCTGACGAAACTCTTTCGCCAGATGACCTGAAAGAAGATCTTATTCATTCGCTGCAGAAGCATGTTGAGGTTGACGAGCCGGAAGCAGCAGCACCTGCTCTTCTCGCCGATGCTTCCGGTGAACTGGCTGAGGGCATTGCCGAGGCTGGAGAAGAAGACATTGTTTCCTTTGACCGTATGTCGGAAGAAGAACTGCTTGCTGGTATCGAAGGCCTCGTTGCTCCAGAAAAGAACGACGACTTCTGATTGCCTTCCAGACTACCGTATTTTGCATGCGCTGTAGCCCGGCAAGGCTATGGCGCATGTTTTTATATGCATGCAGGCAATGTACAAAATGCGTTTCAGACGAATTTAAGGGCTAATTCGTCAGGAAATTAAGGTTGTTTGCAGAAAATGGGTCGGCAAGATCGCAAATTATTATATTTTTTAGCGATTTCCGTTCAAACTGGCCGCTGAATATGTGACGGGTAGGGAGTTTGCGTAGATGATGCGCCAATATGAGCTTGTGGAGCGTGTCCAGCGATACAAGCCAGACGTGAATGAGGCGCTTCTTAATAAGGCATATGTTTATGCCATGCAGAAGCACGGCAGTCAGAAACGCGCGTCCGGAGATCCGTATTTTTCGCATCCGCTCGAAGTTGCAGCCATTCTCACAGACATGCATCTGGATGAAGCCACAATCGCCATCGCTCTCCTGCATGACACCATCGAAGATACCACTGCCACCCGTCAGGAAATCGACCAGCTTTTTGGGCCTGAAATCGGCAAGCTTGTCGAAGGGCTGACGAAGCTCAAGAAACTGGATCTGGTTTCCAAGAAGGCCGTGCAGGCTGAAAACCTGCGCAAGTTGCTGCTCGCAATCTCTGAAGATGTACGCGTACTTCTGGTGAAGCTTGCAGATCGTCTGCATAATATGCGCACACTTGGCGTCATGCGCGAAGACAAGCGCTTGCGGATTGCTGAAGAAACCATGGATATTTATGCGCCGCTTGCTGGCCGCATGGGTATGCAGGATACGCGCGAAGAGCTTGAAGAACTTGCCTTTCGCTATATCAATCCCGATGCGTGGCGCGCGGTGACAGACCGTCTTGCGGAACTTCTTGAGAAGAATCGCGGCCTTCTGCAAAAGATTGAAGAAGACCTTTCTGATATTTTTCAGAAGAACGGCATCAAGGCGACTGTCAAAAGCCGCCAGAAGAAGCCATGGTCGGTTTTCCGCAAGATGGAAACCAAGGGCCTGTCATTTGAACAGCTTTCCGATATTTTCGGTTTCCGCGTCATGGTGGAATCAACACAGGATTGCTACCGCGCACTGGGTTTGATCCACACCACATGGTCGATGGTTCCTGGACGCTTCAAAGACTATATTTCGACACCAAAGCAGAACGATTATCGTTCGCTGCATACCACAATCATCGGTCCGTCCCGGCAGCGTATTGAGTTGCAGATCCGCACGCGCATGATGGATGAAATCGCGGAATTCGGTGTTGCGGCCCATTCGATTTACAAGGATCGCGGCAGCGCTAACAATCCGCACAAGATTTCCACTGAAACCAACGCCTATGCCTGGCTGCGCCAGACCATTGAGCAGCTTTCCGAAGGTGACAACCCGGAAGAATTCCTCGAGCATACCAAGCTCGAACTCTTTCAGGATCAGGTTTTCTGTTTCACGCCAAAGGGGCGTTTGATTGCGCTGCCGCGTGGCGCGACGCCGATTGATTTTGCTTACGCAGTCCATACGGATATTGGCGATAGCTGCGTGGGCGCGAAGGTCAATGGCCGCATCATGCCGCTGATGACCGAGCTTAAAAACGGCGATGAAGTGGATATCATCCGCTCCAAAGCGCAGGTGCCGCCTGCTGCATGGGAATCGCTGGTTGCAACGGGCAAGGCACGCGCTGCCATTCGCCGGGCAACGCGCTCAGCAGTCCGCAAGCAATATTCGGGTCTTGGCATGCGCATTCTTGAGCGCGCATTCGAGCGGGCTGGAAAGACTTACAGCAAAGATATTCTTAAACCGCATCTGCCGCGTCTGGCGCGTAAGGAAGTCGAAGATGTTCTGGCGGCGGTTGGTCGTGGTGAATTGCCATCCACCGATGTTGTGAAGGCAGTCTATCCTGACTATCAGGACACCCGCGTGACGACACAGAACAGCCCGGCAAAGACCGGTGAAAAGGGCTGGTTCAATATTCAGAACGCGGCAGGCATGATTTTCAAGGTGCCGGAAGGTTCTGAAGGCGCGCACGAACCGGGAGAGACCGGTGACAAGCAAAAGCGCAAGGCTGTGCCAATCCGCGGCACCAATTCTGATTTGCCGGTGCGTTTTGCCCCGGAAGGCGCTGTCCCCGGTGATCGTATCGTCGGCATCATGCAGCCGGGCGCGGGCATCACCATCTATCCGATCCAGTCGCCGGCGCTGACAGCTTATGACGATCAGCCTGAGCGCTGGATTGATGTGCGCTGGGATATTGATGAGGGGATGCATGAGCGCTTCCCGGCCCGCATTAGCGTGTCTGCGATCAACTCACCGGGATCTCTGGCTGAAATTGCGCAGATCGTGGCTGCCAATGACGCCAATATTCATAACCTCTCAATGGTGCGCACTGCACCCGATTTTACTGAAATGATCATTGATGTTGAGGTCTGGGATCTTAAACACCTCAATCGTATCATTTCGCAGTTGAAAGAAAGCGCAAGCGTCAGTGGCGCAACGCGCGTGAACGGATAAGGCACTATGAAAACCGAAGACGTCCTTGCTGTCTTCCGCGAAGCGGGAGCGATCCTTGAAGGCCATTTTATTCTGACATCTGGTCTGCGCAGCCCGATCTTCTTGCAAAAGGCGCGCGTTTTCATGCATGCCGATAAAACAGAGAAGCTCTGCAAAGCCCTCGCGGAAAAGATCAGGGCGGCTGACCTTGGCCAGATTGATTATGTGGTCGGCCCTGCAATTGGGGGGCTTATCCCTTCTTATGAAACATCGCGTCATCTCGGTGTGCCGTCGGTCTGGGTCGAGCGCGAAAATGGCACTTTCCGCCTGCGCCGCTTTGATGTGCCAAAGGGCGCGCGGGTTGTGATTGTCGAAGACATTGTCACAACGGGCCTGTCGATTCGCGAAACTATAGAATGCATGACGGCGATTGGCGTTGAGGTTGTTGCCGCTGCCTGTATCGTGGATCGATCGGCAGGTAAGGCTGATGTCGGCACCAAGCTGATCGCGCTTGCCGAATATGAAGTCCCTGCTTATGCGCCTGATGATTTGCCGCCGGAACTGGCTGCAATTCCAGCAATTAAGCCGGGTAGCCGGAATATTTGATCGTTTTTGAATATAATCTTGATTGTGTTGAGCGCAATTTTGTCGTGCGGCGAAATTGCGCTTTGCGTTATTGGCCCCACCCCCCTATTTTAGGGAAAGGGCAATCCAATGCTCATATCCCCCCTGACTAGGAATTCGTCGTGGCTGTTGTGCCTCTTATATTCGACAAAAAGCCCTCTCATCGAACAGCCTGTGGCGTCTGTGTGGACTGTGACGTCCGCCGCATGGCAGTTTGCTCTGCACTCGATGATCGCGATCTTGGTGCGCTTGAAGCCATCATGACGTCGAAAAAGCTCGGCGCCAATGAAATGCTGGTGGAAGAGGGCGAACTCAAGCGCAGGGTCTTTAGTCTGACGTCAGGCATGCTGCGTATTTATACATCTCTGCCCGATGGCCGTCGCCAGATTGCGGGTTTTCTGGTGCCAGGCGATTATCTGGGGCTGGCTGACGATGACGTCTATTCACAGTCTGCCGAAGCTGTTGTTCCTTCTGTTCTTTGCGCTTTCTCGGCAAAGGAAATGGATGGGCTGATGGAGAGCTTCCCGAAGCTGAAAGAGCGTCTTTACCAGATGACACGTGAGGCATTGCGTACCGCGCGTGACAATCAGCTTGTGCTGGGGCGTCTTGCGCCGGTGGAAAAGCTTGCAAGTTTTCTTCTCGTTCTGGCCGCACGGATCGAAAAGCATGGCGGCAAGGCCAATGTGGTTCATTTGTCGATGAACCGCACCGATATCGCGGATTATCTGGGCCTGACGATTGAAACAGTCAGTCGCAGTTTTACGAAGCTGAAAACGCAAGGCCTCATTCAGTTGCTTGATGCGAATACCGTGGAAATACTTTCGCGCCGGTCGCTTGCATCTGTTGCAGGCATGGACCCTGAAAATATCTGACCCCCAACTTCTTTGTTGCAGTTTCGTTGATCCAAATCAATGAAGATTGCCCGTGTGTCCATTACATCTGATCGTACAAATTGAGGCAGCTTATTGAGGCGCTGCCCGATGATAACGAGGTGAGCAGGTGTCATTGTGGCTGGCAATACCAATATCGGCTGTCATGTGTGCGGGATTCCTTGCAGACTCATGCCGACTTGCCCGGCAGAATGCCCGTCTTCTTCAAATGCGCGTAAGGGTGGGAGAATCTCACCGGATCGTCAGGAGCGGGGAGTGCAATCACCATGCATGAAGACGCGATAAGAAGATATGCGGCGCTTGCCGTTCCTCGCTACACGTCGTTCCCGACGGCCGTGGATTTCACCCCGATTACTGCTGACAGCACCAAAAGCTGGTTGCGTCAGATCGGTCCGCAAGAGGGTGTCTCGCTTTATATCCATGTGCCCTATTGCAAAGAGATTTGTCATTACTGCGGATGCCATTCCAAAATGGCCGTCCGCGAGGATGTTATTGAAAATTTCGTGATCGCTCTTTTGAGTGAGATCGAAACGGTAGGTGCAAGCCTGACGGCGCGTCCGCAGGTGGTGCATCTACATTGGGGCGGGGGCACCCCTTCAATTCTGCATGCCGACCAGTTCAAGCGCATTGTCGCTGCACTTCGTCTGTCGTTTGATTTTCACCCGGATATGGAACATGCCATTGAACTTGATCCGCGCACGGTCAATCCTGTTCTGGTCGAGGCTCTGGCCCAGATTGGTGTCAATCGTGCGAGTCTTGGCGTGCAGGATGTCAATGCAGAGGTACAAAAGGCGATCGGCCGCATCCAGCCGATAGAAACCGTTGCAAGAGCAGTAACACTTTTGCGCGAAGCTGGCATTGATCGCCTGAATTTTGATCTGATTTATGGTCTGCCACTTCAAACTGTGGAGAGCCTTCGCGAAACCTGCGAACGTGTGGCCGAGATGAAGCCGGATCGCATCGCTTGCTTTGGGTATGCGCATCTGCCGCAACGTCGCGCGAACCAGAGATTGATTGACGAAAGTAGCCTGCCGGATGCGGATGAGCGCTTTGCGCAGGCAAGCGCAGTGGCCGAGAGCTTTATCGGTTTCGGTTATAAGCCAGTCGGCATTGACCATTTTGCATTGCCGGATGATGCGCTGGCCATTGCCGCAGAAAATGGCACGTTGCATCGTAATTTCCAAGGATACACGACAGACCGGTGTCAGACGCTGATTGGCTTCGGACCATCGTCGATATCCCAATATCCGGCTGGTTATACGCAGAACATCTCCGATGTGGGGCAGTATAGCAAACGTGTTGTGACCGGGGGGCTTGCAACTGTGCGTGGTTATCCGATGCACGACAACGACAGACTGCGTGCAAGCATCATTACGGCACTCATGTGCAACTTCCGGGTTGATTTGAACCTTGCTGCACCGGGCATTGAGTTCTCGGACGAAATGGCTTTGCTGCGCCCGCTCGTTGCTGACGGGCTGGTGGAAGTGCGCGATGGTGTCATCACGGCAACAGAGGATGGAAAGCCGCTGATTCGTCTTGTTGCTGCAACCTTTGATGAGTTCCGCAGAGAGAGCGTAAACGGCTTCAGCTCCGCTGTGTAAAATATTTCAGAGCTGCCGCTGTACCGGGCCGTCAGAAGGTCAGTGGCATCAGGAGCACCGTTCGTTGGGGGATGAGCGGTGCTCCATTTTTTCACAAGGGCTAAGTTTATTGGGCTCTTTGCATCTTTGGCAGGAAGATGGTCAGAAGGCCGAGAAGCGGCAGATACGAACAAATCTGATAGACAAACTCGATGCTTGTTCTATCGGCCACGATTCCGAGCAGCGCGGCGGCAATACCGGCGATACCAAAGGCAAGGCCGAAGAACAGCCCGGATACCATGCCAACACGTCCCGGAAGCAATTCCTGTGCAAAGACGATGATTGCCGGGAAAGCTGAAGCCAAAACGAAGCCGATGATGATGGTCAGAATTGCTGTGACTTCCAGGTTTGCATAAGGCAGTGCCAGCGTGAAAGGCAGAATACCGAGGATCGAAACCCAGATCACGGTCCGGGTGCCGATCCTGTCGCCGATAGGACCGCCAATGATCGTGCCTGCCGCAACTGCACCAAGAAACAGGAACAGCAAAAGCTGCGATGCCTGTACGGTCACGCCGAAATGGCTGATAGTATAGAAGGTATAATAGCTCGTCAGGCTCGCCATATAGACATATTTGGTGAAAATCAGCAGGGCGAGGATGCCAATCGAAGCAATCACCTTGTTGCGCGGCAGCGGCAGTGTCTTATCGGCCTTTGGCTTGTGCTTATTGGCCAGATTGTGCTGATTGTACCAGTTTCCAACATACCAGAGCAGGGCCATGCCGATCAGTGCTGCAATGGAAAACCACGACACGCTGGCCTGTCCGAAAGGCAGAACAACGAAGGCCGCAAGCAATGGTCCAATGGATGAGCCGAAGTTACCGCCCACCTGAAACATTGATTGTGCAAAGCCGTGGCGACCACCCGATGCAAGACGCGCGACGCGCGCAGCTTCCGGATGAAACACAGAAGAGCCAAAGCCGATAAAGGCTGCACCCAATAACAGGAATGAGAAATGGTATGCTGTTGCGAGCAGGATCAGGCCAATCAGCGTGCACCCCATGCCGAATGGCAATGAATAAGGCATTGGACGTCGATCCGTGTAAATGCCAACGATTGGCTGTAGAATGGATGCCGTTACCTGAAAGGTGAAGGTGAGCAGGCCGATCTGCCAGAAAGACAGGCTGTAGTTGTCCTTGAGCATCGGATAGATCGCCGGAAGGAGCGACTGCATCATGTCGTTGAGAAAGTGGCCCATACTCGTGGCCAGAATAATGGCGAGAACCGTATTGTTCGCGCCGGTGCTTGTTGGCTGCTCGGCAGCACTCGTGCTCATAAGTCCTACTCCGAAGGTAATTGGGAACGGGATTCGCCCGTCAATTGGCATGTTAGGGGTGGGACCCCTATTCGTCGTTCACAAATATTTCTAAACTGATCAATTCATAATTATATTGTTTCACGCCTGCTTTCGTGATTTGGTCCATTACCTTCGAGAGTGGGCCAAAGCGGATGAAGCAAAAATTGCCAGCGGGGCGAATATTGCCTCAAAGTGAGGAACTGCAACGGTTTCATGAACAGCGCATAGCCATGCTGGAGAATTTGCACGGACCAGTCATTGCTCTGCCGACAGAATACCCCGACGGTTATTTCGTGCCTCAGCACAGCCATAGTCGCGCGCAGCTGCTGTGTGCTTCACAAGGTGTCGTTCTAGTCACCACGCAGGCCGGTCGTTGGATGATTCCCAGTGACCATGCCATTTGGATTCCCGCCGGCGTCGAACATTCTGTCGAAATCGTTGGCGATGTATTGATGCGCTCAATCTACATTGCAGTTGACGTGATTTCTGGCGTGCCTGATTATCTTCATGTGGTTGGTATGACCGATCTGATGCGCTGCCTTATCATTGATGCGACCCTTGTCGATAGCATCCCCGAGCCGGGAAGCCGAGATGCTCTGGTAATCGAACTGATCTTGAAAGATCTGCGCACTTTGCCGCAAAGGCCACTTGGTCTGCCTTTCCCGACGGATATTCGTCTGCAGAAGCTTTGCCGTGAATTCGTAAAAACACCTTCAGCGCGCGCGACAATTGATGACTGGGCGAACCGTATGGCCATGAGCAGGCGCTCATTCACCCGTCATTTTCAGCGTGAAACGGGTGTAAGCCTGTCGATATGGCGGCAGCAAGCCTGTCTTTTCGCCGCTCTTCCGCGCCTGACGGAAGGCGAGCCGGTGACAAGTGTGGCGCTTGATCTTGGCTATGACAGCGTATCTGCATTTACGACAATGTTTCGCCGTATGCTGGGCGTATCGCCGAAGTTCTATTCGCCACGTATGCATGCGGCATCGGTCGAAGGGAATGGTCGGCACCCGTCCGCATCGTTATGATAATAACAATTGTTTCGGGGCGAAGAGAGCAGTATGAGAAGCCATGTTATTTCAACGCCGAAATCCGCCGACCCGCACTGAGCGTTTCCGAACGCTGGTTTGGCCGCGCCGTTCTTTTGCCCGCTCGTTTAAATATGGCGGCAAGCGCGTGCTGCGCATCACTGCGTCACCCCACGCAGTTGCTGCGGGGCTGGCCGTTGGCGTCTTTTCAGCTTTCACGCCGTTTTTCGGTTTCCATCTGATTATAGCAATTGTTCTGGCATATTTTCTGGCTGGAAATATTGCTGCCGCAGCGCTCGGCACGACGTTGGCCAACCCGCTGACGCTGCCTTTCATTTGGGGAAGCACCTATGAGCTGGGCCGTTTTGTGATCAGTGGCGATATTGAAAGCGCACCACCTCTGCATCTGGGCCACGCGCTTCAGACAATGAAATTCGGTGAAGTGTGGACGCCACTGTTAAAGCCCATGCTTTTCGGATCGACCATTCTCGGTGCGGTTTTCGCAGTGATTGCATATTTTGCCACACGCTTTGCCGTGAAGGCATTTCGCCGCCGCAGGCTTGAGCGGCTTGCTGCAAAGCAAAATTTGGCTGTTAAGCAGGAGCCGCAGAAAATATGATTGTCGGCATTGGCAGCGATCTGATCGATATCCGCCGCGTAGAAAAGACCCTCGAAAAGCATGGTGATCGCTTTATCCAGCGTGTATTTACCGAGATTGAACAGGCAAAATCGGATGGGCGCAAACAACGCGCAGCATCTTATGCAAAGCGGTTTGCGGCGAAGGAAGCCTGCTCCAAAGCTCTTGGCACTGGCCTTTCAAACGGTGTTTTCTGGCGGGATATGGGTGTGGTCAACACATCGTCGGGCAAGCCAACCATGAAGCTTACGGGTGGTGCTGCCGAACAGTTGAAAAACATACTGCCAGAAGGGATGCGCGCTGCCATACATCTGACAATTACAGATGATTTTCCTCTCGCGCAGGCCTTCGTTATTATCGAAGCTCTACCGGAAACCGACTAATCCATATTGCCGAATAACGGCATACACCAAAACAATTGCGATTGTGACAGGTAAACTCCTGCTCATAATCGTGCGAGAAGCGGGTGATTGGATTGCCTCAGGCAATCTTAGCCGTTATTAGATCGCACATCGGCAAGCGGAGATACAATGAGCGTGTCCAGCAAAAGTGAAACTAAAAAATCAGGCGGCATTCGCGAAACCGTCAGTGTTATCGTGCAGGCACTGCTGCTGGCACTGATCATTCGCAGCCTGCTTTTCCAACCGTTTAGCATTCCGTCTGGCTCAATGCGCCCGACTTTGCTGGAAGGCGATTATCTTTTCGTATCGAAATACGCCTATGGCTATTCGCGTTACTCGCTGCCCTTTGGTTTCGATCTGTTCAACGGTCGCATCTGGGGTGCAGAACCAAAACGTGGTGACGTTGTTGTCTTCAAGCTGCCAAGCGACACCAATATTGATTACATCAAACGCGTGATTGGCCTTCCGGGTGATCGCATTCAGATGCGCGGCGGCGTTCTTTATATCAATGATGTAGCCGTTAAGCGCGAGCGCGTTGGGACAATCGACAATCCCGATGTGACCGAGGTCAACCGTCCGGTGGAGGTCTATCGCGAAACGCTGCCCAATGGCGTGAGCTACGATACGCTTGATCTTGCGCCAAATTCCATTGGCGATGACACCCGCGTGTTCGAAGTGCCTGCCGGTCATTATTTCATGATGGGTGACAATCGCGATAATTCGCTCGATAGCCGTTTTGGTGTTGGCTATGTGCCGTTTGAAAATCTGGTCGGTCGGGCGAATATTATTTTCTTCTCAATTGCTGATAAGGCAAGCCCGCTCGAAATCTGGAAATGGCCGACTGATGTTCGTTTCAGCCGTCTTTTCTCATGGGTGAGCGGAAAGCCGCACACTGCCGTAACCGGAAACTGAGATGATTTCTGCAAATAAGGCAGCATCGATCCTGGAAGAGCGCACTGGACACCGTTTTCTTAATCTGAAACGGCTTGAACGGGCGCTCACCCATTCGAGTGTGCAGGGGCCATCGCGCCCAAATTATGAACGGCTGGAATTTCTCGGTGACCGTGTATTGGGTTTGGTTGTTGCGGAAATGCTTTTCGAGTCATTTCCCGACGCGCCCGAAGGTGAGCTGTCTGTTCGCCTCAACGCGCTGGTGAATGCCGAAACCTGTGCTGCAATTGCTGATGAGATCAGACTTGCAGACCTTATCCAAACAGGTTCAGACATAAAATCTTTAAATGACAAACGCCTGCTGAATGTGCGCGCAGATGTCGTGGAAGCTTTGATCGCAACGATTTATATGGATGGCGGACTTGATGCAGCCCGCCGCTTTATAAAGCGTTATTGGCAGGGCCGCTCACTTGAGACAGGTGCTGCGCGTCGCGATGCTAAAACTGAGTTGCAGGAATGGGCGCATCAGCAGGGCAATGTGCACCCATCCTATGTTATTCTGGATCGCAGCGGCCCTGATCACGATCCTTCATTTACGGTAGAAGTGACCGTGAAGGGGTTCGCGCCTGAAACGGGTGAGGGGCGATCCAAGCGGATTGCCGAGCAAAGCGCGGCCGAAGCCATGCTTTATAGGGAATCTGTCTGGAAGCGTGATGGTTCTTCTTAATGCGGCCCTCTGCTTTTTTCTGTAAAACTCGGCTATAATCAATCAAACAACAGCAGCAATAGGCTGCTGCCTGAGCAAGGCGGTGTCGGGGGACACCTTTTTGCGATTAATTTCGTCTCAAAGGATGACTAATGAACAACCCAACCGTGCCGTCAGATGGCGCAACTGAAACCTTGCAGACCCGCTCCGGCTTTGTTGCACTTATCGGCGCGCCAAATGCCGGAAAGTCCACGCTGGTCAATCAGCTCGTGGGAACCAAGGTTTCAATCGTCACACATAAAGTGCAGACCACGCGCGCGCTGGTTCGCGGTATCTTCATTGAGAATAATGCGCAGATCGTCCTTGTCGATACACCCGGCATTTTTCGTCCAAAGCGCAGGCTCGATCGTGCCATGGTCACGACCGCATGGGGAGGCGCGAAGGATGCCGACATCATTCTGGTGATCCTTGATGCGCAGGGCAGCCTCAACGAGAATGCGGAAGCTCTTCTCGAAAGCATGGCCAATGTTCGTCAGAAGAAAGTTCTTGTACTCAATAAAGTGGACCGCGTTGATCCGCCAAAGTTGCTTGAACTGGCGCAAAAGGCAAATGAGAAGGTCGCTTTCGATCGTACATTCATGATCTCGGCGCTCAACGGTTCGGGCTGTAAGGATCTGGCAAAATTCCTGGCTGAGAGCGTTCCAAACGGTCCTTGGTATTATCCGGAAGATCAGATCTCCGATATGCCGATGCGCCAGCTTGCGGCAGAAATCACCCGTGAAAAGCTTTATCTGCGCCTGCATGAAGAACTGCCTTATTCCTCGACGGTCGAGACAGAGCGTTGGGAAGAGCGCAAGGATGGCTCGGTGCGGATTGAGCAGGTGATTTATGTCGAGCGCGAAAGCCAGAAAAAGATTGTTCTTGGCCATAAGGGCGAGACGATCAAGGCAATCGGCCAATCTGCACGCAAAGAGATCAGCGAAATCCTTGAGCAGAATGTGCATCTCTTCCTGTTTGTGAAAGTGCGCGAAAATTGGGGCAATGATCCAGAGCGTTATCGCGAAATGGGTCTGGACTTCCCAACGTAAGGTGTATCAAAAAAGCCCATGGAATGGCGCGATGAAGGCATAATTCTCGGCACGCGGCGACACGGTGAAACAAGCGCCATTGTTGAAGTGATGACGCGCGAACATGGCCGTCATATGGGTATGGTGCGCGGTGGGCGATCCCGCCGCATGCAGCCGCTGCTCCAGCCCGGCAATCACGTTGATCTGACATGGTGGGCGCGGCTGGATGAACATATGGGTTCGTTCACAATTGAGCCGCTTGGATTTGCTGCTGCCCGCCTCATTGAAACGCCTGTTGCGCTTTATGGCATCCAGCTTGTTGCCGCGCATTTGCGGCTTTTACCCGAGCGTGATCCACAACGTGCGCTTTATGAAACGCTGCGCCTCATCATCGAGCATTTTGATGACCCACTTTCATCAGGTGAGTTGCTGTTGCGTTTTGAAGTGATGATGCTGGAAGAACTGGGCTTCGGCCTTGATCTAAAAGAGTGCGCGGCGACGGGCGTTAGTGAAAACCTGATCTATGTTTCGCCCAAATCAGGACGAGCGGTTTGTGGCGATGCGGGTGCGCCATGGGCTGACAAGATGTTGCCGCTGCCTGCATTCGTCAACAGCACATCAGTGCGTCCATCCTGCTACGACGATCTCAATGATGCATTCAGGATGACGGGTTTCTTCTTCCTGCGCCATGTGTGGGAACCACGCGCACAAACTCCGCCTGACGCGCGGGGCGGCTTTCTCAATGCAGTGTCACGAAGTCTCAACCTGCAACAGGCAGGCTGAAAACATTGCCTTCAAACGCATCTTTTCCGCGGCCTATGGCGCGAATGGCCGTGACCATGCGGCCGCCGCGACCAAGCAACTGATCAGCCAGTTCGACTAATCGGATATTGGGCGTTGCAGAGGGGGAAAGCTGGCGCAGCCTTGCTGCAAGAGCCACTTCATCGAGCGCATGATTAAGCGCCATGGCAATGATATAGGCGCTGGCAGTGGAGCGCGAAATACCTGCGTAACAATGGATTAGCAGGGGCCTTTCCCGCTCCCATGTTGTCACAAATTCAAGCAACTCTTCCACATGGTTGTGTTGTGGCATCACCAAACCATCACGCGGCTCAACAATATCGTTGAAAATGAGGCTGAGCCGCTTCATTTCGCCGGGCAGGGAAGGCACATCGCCACTGCTCAGTGTTACGATATGACTTGGCTGATGCATCGCAATTTGCGCCTCAAGCTTTGAAAGCGGGCTGACCACGATATGCGTCATGGCTTATTTCTTTGTGCCTGTTCCAATGTTGCAAAGCGCGCCAGAAAATCAGTCTGCACGTTTTGTGTCGGGCGCGGTGTCAGATCCAGCCCTGCTGGATCAAATCCGCGCGGACGGCCAAAATACTTGATCGCTTCCGTTTCGCTAAAGCCGGCAAGGCGGGTGGCCTCAAAGAAAGCTGCGACCTGATCAGCGCGCTTGATCAGCTTTTTGAGCGAAGCTGATATGGATGCGGGCAGCGAAAAACGCACATGAATGGCGCTTTCAAGCCGCGCTTCGATCAGCTTATAGTTCCCGCCCATCACTGCCTTGAATGGCGAGATCATGTCTCCAATCACATATTCAGGCGCATCATGCAGAAGGGTTAGCATCTGCTGCTCGACGCTTGCATCAGGCACAAGCCGATTGAAAATCTGTTCCACCAGCAGGGAGTGCTGGGCGACAGAATAGGCATGCTCGCCGACGGTCTGCCCATTCCAGCGCGCCACACGCGCAAGACCATGCGCAATGTCTTCAATCTCGACATCAAGCGGTGACGGATCAAGCAGGTCGAGCCTGCGGCTAGACAACATGCGTTGCCATGCGCGGTCTTTGCCAGATGAATGATCTGCGGACGCCATTAGTCTTTGTCCGTCTCGGTGGTGGGAAATGTGAAACGCACATGCGGTGGCAGCGCGAGTGTAATTTCGCTTTCACCGGCCAGAATCGGGGTGCCGGAATCAAGCGCATCCTTCACCCGATCAATACGCACCAGTGCAAGGCCAATCCGACCCGACGAGCTGCCGAGTGTTCCAACATCGCGTCCGGCCACCGTGATTGGAGTGCCCATGGCGGACAGGGGCATATCCGATTTGGCGACAAGCACCCGGCGGCGTGGCGTGCCGCGATGATGCATACGCGAGACGACTTCTTGTCCGATGAAACAGCCTTTTGGGAAACTCACGCCGCCCGTCTGATCGAAGTTAATGTCGTGAGGAAACACGTCATTATAAGCAAAATCGGCTTCGCCTTCGGCAATGCCATATTCGGCCCGAAGCGCCACCCATGCGCTTTCATCGCTGATTTCACCGGCCTGTCCATAAATGCGGGTCACTTTCAGCTCTTCAGGAAAGCGCGTATCGCGCTTCATTGAATCACTTTCTGAGGAAGCGGAATCATTGTGCCAGCGAATGCTGACAAGGGATTCTGGCAATTGGATAATTTCCGCTTTGGCGCGCAGGCGATAGAGCGTCATCCGCTTGGCAAAATCGCCTGCAATGCCTGCGGGCATATCGAAACGAAAACCGTTTTCTATGCGTGACACGACAAAGTCGAACATGATCTTGCCTTGCGGTGCCAGCAATGCGCCCGGTTTCAATTCATCGGCGCCAAGCATGTCGAGATTGGTCGTAATCACGGCTTGTACGAATTTTTCCGCGTCTTCGCCCGTGATGTGAACCAGTGCTCTGTTGGAAAGATTGATCAATTCCGCTACCGTCGCCATCGCTTCTTCCTTGCCTTTATCACCATCGTTACGTAAGCCGCATTGAAAAGGCTCGCAAGTCCCATTCAGCCAGCAGGAGACAACAATGGCCCAAACGTTTGATACGATCCTGAAAGGTGCAACCATCGTCAATCATGACGGTATAGGAAGCCGTGATATTGGTATTCGTAACGGGCGCATAGAGGCGATTGGTTCACTCTCCACACATTCGGCTGGCGAAGTGATTGACTGCACGGGCCTGCATATTCTGCCGGGCGTGGTCGATAGTCAGGTTCATTTTCGTGAGCCGGGGCTGGAACACAAGGAAGATCTGGAGACCGGTTCACTTGCCGCTGTTCTGGGTGGTGTGACTTCGGTTTTTGAAATGCCGAACACCAAGCCGCTGACGACTTCTGCCGAAGCGCTGGAAGACAAGATTCGTCGCGGTCGTCACCGTATGCATTGCGATTTCGCATTTTGGGTCGGCGGAACACGCGACAATGCAAAAGACGTCGCCGAGCTTGAGCGCCTTCCGGGCGCTGCCGGTATCAAGGTCTTCATGGGGTCTTCGACTGGTAACCTCTTGGTTGAGGATGATGAAGGTGTCCGGTCCATCCTCAAGAACACGCGCCGCCGTGCGGCCTTCCATTCGGAAGATGAATTCCGTTTGAAGGATCGCGAAAATCTGCGGGTTGAAGGCGATCCATCGAGCCACCCTGTGTGGCGCGATGAAATTGCTGCCCTGCAATGCACGCAACGTCTCGTGCGCATCGCACGCGAAACCGGCGCGCGCATTCATGTGCTGCATATCTCGACTGCGGAAGAAATCGACTTCTTGCAGGGCCATAAAGATGTGGCAACCTGTGAAGCCACACCCCATCACCTCACATTGTCGGCAGATGAATATGCGACCCTCGGTAATCTTATTCAGATGAACCCGCCTGTGCGCGACAAGCGCCATCGTGACGGCATCTGGAAGGGAATTGATCAGGGTATCGTCGATGTGCTCGGCTCCGACCATGCGCCACATACACTGGAAGAAAAGCATAAGCCTTACCCGGCATCACCGTCTGGCATGACCGGCGTTCAGACGCTGGTGCCGATCATGCTCGATCACGTCAATGCTGGTAAGCTTTCGTTGGAACGCTTTGTCGATCTGTCGAGCCACGGCCCGAACCGCATTTTCGGCATGGCGCGCAAAGGCCGCATTGCTGTTGGCTATGATGCTGATCTGACCATCGTCGATATGAAGCGACGCGAAACCATTACCCATGAGCAGGCTGGCTCTAAGGCTGGCTGGACGCCTTATCACGGCAAGACTGTCACCGGCTGGCCGGTTGGTACTTTCGTGCGCGGTATCAAGGTTATGTGGGAAGCGGAAGTGGTTAATCCGAACAAGGGCGAGCCGGTCGAGTTTTTGGAAGCTTTGCCTCACCGCTAAACGCTTATCGATTGGCGCGATCTGTCCGGTCTTTGTCCGAACTCAATCTTTCGGCTTGGGTTGTGGGCGTTAATATCTCCTTGTATAAATTTGCAAGGAGCACAAAATGTCCGCGAATGACACCGCACTGCTGGTTATCGATGTTCAGGAATCTTTTCGACATCGCCCCTATTACCGTGATGAAGAGGTTGCCGCTTACATAGAGCGGCAGCAGGCGCTCATTGATGGTGCGAAGCGCAAGGGTATTCCCGTTGTTCAAATTTTCCATGTCGAAAATGAAGGAGCGTTTTCGGAAGCCTCAGGTTTTGTGAAGGCGCTTTCACCTCTTTCGATTGAGCCGGATGTGGTTTTCCGAAAGAGCCGCCACAGTGCGCTGGTCGGAACCGGACTTGATGTCTGGCTTGTCGATAATGGCATTCATCATATTATCATTTCTGGCATTCGAACCGAACAATGCTGCGAGACGACGACACGTCACGCTTCTGATCTTGGTTATAAGATTGATTTCGTCGGTGAAGCGACACTGACATTTCCCATGACGGATGGGGCTGGTCGCGAATGGAGCGCTGCTGAAATCCGTGCGCGCACCGAGCTGGTACTTGCGGATCGCTTTGCAAGGATAGCAACCGTGGAACAGGCTCTTGCGGGCAGCGCAGAACGGAAAGCTGCATGAACCAAGCCGCCGACAGCCATAAAACTGTGCGGGTCTTCGTTGTCGTCCCGCCGCGCACGCTTTTGCTTGACGTGGCGGGGCCGATAGAGGTTTTGCGCAAGGCCAATCTGGAGCAAAACAAGGTGCAGTTTGAGGTGAGCTTTATTGGCCCATCCGAGACGGCGTTAAGCTCCATTGGCCTCACGCTTGCCAATATCGATCCGATGCCGGAAAATCTCCCGGATAACGCGCTGGTGGTCATATCCGGCTCGGCAGATGCGCCACTTGGATCATCAGGCGTCAATCGCGACCAGGACAGCGTGCTTGAAGCGCAAATTGTGCGCTGGTTGCAGCACACAATTCGCCCCGGTATCAAATTGGTTTCAATCTGCTCTGGTGCACTTCTTGCGGCACGTGCCGGACTGCTTGAGGGCTATGACTGCACCACGCATCATATGGCGATTGATGAGCTGCATCGACTCGCACCGACCGCGCATGTTCTGCAAAACCGTTTGTTTGTCGAGGATCGCGACAGGCTGACCAGTGCGGGCATCACTGCTGGTATTGATCTGATGCTGCATATTCTGGCCGAGATGGCAGGACATGCACTGGCTTTATCCGTGGCGCGTTATCTTGTGGTTTATCTGCGTCGCAGCGGTGGCGATCCGCAGCTTTCACCATGGCTTGAAGGCCGCAATCATATGCACCCTGTTGTGCATCGCGCACAGGATGCTGTGGCTGCAAATCCAGCCGAAAACTGGTCTGTTGAAAAACTCGCTGGAGCGAGCGGGGCGAGCCCACGCAATCTGTCACGCCTGTTCAATGAACATGCGGGCATGAGTGTCACGGAGTATGCCAATCGGCTGAAAATAAGCCTTGCGCGTGAAATGCTGTTGAACTCGGCTTTGGATATGGAAAGCGTTGCCGAAAAATCCGGCTTTGCTTCAACGCGACAGTTCCGCAGAGTCTGGGAGCGGGTCTATGACTTCCCGCCCAGCCATATGCGATCTTTTGCGGCAGACAGTTGCGTTTATTGAAGAACGCGATTTTGCAGGAAGGTTCCTGCAATGATCTGTTCGCGCATTTTCTCAATAAGGTCGAGCGCGCTGTCTTCGCCAGACGAACGCATCAGCTCAGTCAAGGCTGTGGTGAAAGCAGCTTCCGCCAGAATTTCCGGCTCAATCCCTTCGGAAATGCCATCCGCCCAGGCTTCGTTCTGGTACTCAATCGCCACAAGCTTCTTTTCGCGGGCGATCATCTCGTCCAGATCGGCTGGCATATATTCCATTGGTTTCATCCCGGCTTGCGCCCTTCTGGCTTCTCAAATGATCTCTCACCGCAATAGGGAGCGCGAACACTTGCGTAGCCTGCCTATCATTTAAGATAGTGTTAACAGATTAAAACGGACTTGAATGAGGCAATTTATGCCCATCCGCAAAAGACTGAATAATTGGTTAATTCCCATAGCGCGAGATCAGCTCGTTCGACAAGTTTTCTCCCTCTTTCATGTAGCGATCAATCGCCGCAAGAGCAGAAGGTGTGCAGCGGACATAATTGTCGCTGAAAACGCGGTATCCATGGTTGAAGCTTGAAACAAGGCGCACGCGCTCGGCTTCATCGGGCTTTTCGGCGGCAAGGAGGGCGTCCATCCGTTCGCGCCATTCATTGCTGGTTTCTCCGCAAAGATTACGCAGATAGTGAAGCGAGCCAAGCACTTCCGCAATTCTGAGCATTTTGCCCTCATAAGGCGCGTCCTGAGCAGAAAAGGCCGGTGACAGAATGCCCAGCCAGAATGCAATCGCCCATATGGAAAGCCGCTTTCCCTGCACTATGATCCCCCTGAATGAAACACAGTTTTGATGAAGAATCAGGGCCACTTCAAGGCGATCATGCGTTTAGCCCTGAACCATCTTCAGCCTCAGCGACCGATCGCGCAACGTCTAACGTGCTATCTGTCACATTGGCATGCGCCATTTCATCAATGCTTAACCAGTATATCGCTGCAGCATCGTCACCGGCCTGCTCAATGCCCGAAACATCCAAAGCACGATAGACAGAAAGAAAATAGCTCTTCGCGTAAGCTTTGCCCTCAAGCGCCAGATCAACGGTGATGACATGGCTCAAAGAGCGAACGTCCAAAGCTGTTTCTTCTTTGAGTTCCCGAATGGCCGCTTCTTCCGGCGTTTCTCCGGCCTCAATGCTGCCACCCGGAAAAGCCAGCCAACCCTTCCATGGCTCCTTGCCGCGTTCAACCAGCAGAAAGCGGCCATCGCGGCGGCAGATGAGAGAAACACCATGGATTTGAACGGGGGCGGGGATGACGGGAATTGTAACCATACACAAGCTATGATCCGGCCAGCCGCTTTTGGCAACAGCAAACCCCACTTGACCATTTCCGCAAAAGCTTGAACATGGACACTATGTGTGGACGTTTTTCTCTGACTGCCAGCCGCGAAGAAGTTGAAGCATTGCTTGGTGCAATGATTGAGGAGGATTTTCCTCCGCGTTACAATATCGCGCCAACCCAGCCGATACTCTCTGTTCTTGCCGGTGAGACGCCGCCGCCGGGAAGCAATCGCCCTGACCGTATCGGCATGTTGGTGCGTTGGGGCTTTGTGCCGTCCTGGGTCAAAGATCCCAATGACTGGAATCTGGTTTTCAATATTCGCTCTGAAACGGCGGCAGAGAAGAACTCATTCCGGGCAGCTCTTCATCATCGGCGCGCACTGATTCCGGCCTCTGGCTTCTATGAATGGCGGCGTGAGGGTAAGAACAAGGCGCAGGCCTATTGGATCAGACCGCGCAACGGCGGCATTGTGGCCTTTGGTGCGCTGGTCGAAACATGGAGCAGTGCAGATGGCTCGCAAATTGACACTGCGGGTATTCTGACGACAGGCGCGAACACATATTTGCGTCCCATCCACGAGCGCATGCCGGTGGTGGTGAAGCCGGAGGATTATGCCCGTTGGCTGAATTGCAAGACGCTACTTCCACGCGAAGTGGCTGACATCATGCGGCCCGTTCAGGATGATTTTTTCGAAGCCATTCCGGTGTCGGACAAGGTCAACAAGGTCGCCAACACATCACCTGATATACAGGAGAGGGTAGACGAAAAACTTGTGGCGTCATCGTCAGCTCAATCCAAGAGCAAGAAAAAGCCTAACGATCAGCTTTCCATGTTTTGACAATTTTGCCGTCGGCCATAAGGCAAAGCAAATCAGCCGATCTTTTTGACCGCCAGAATTGAATGGCGCGTATTGTCACTACGTCCTTCGTTTTTTCGATTTGTCTTGCTCATCAATGCTGCAACCAGCACCGCAGGCCCGATTTCACGATATTGGTCAATGAGCTTATCTTGTCGTGGCTGCAGTTCATTTTTAGACATTGGTCCATCCTCTTCCAATTCACCCTCACTATTGTGTGATTGATTGGGACAGAATGAAGGCTGTTTGGAGCCGGTTTTATGGATTCCCGGCCAACATGCACTGATCATTCCTGAAGTTGCTGAAATGTCACAGCGTTTTTAATGGAAAGCTCTTGACGGCCAAGGCTTCGATGAGGATAAGTAACGCCATGAAAACGCCGACCACGATCATTTGTACTGGTTCGATTATTATTGGCTAGCAGCTTGCTGGCCCGGCCGTTTTCGTCTCCCCATCATAAAACAGGATGATAACGCCCCGGCCAGTCGGCTGCGGTCTTTCGTGCCCGTATTTCAGGTCCTTTTGGGGAATTACAATGGCTGATGCGCCGCAACTACGTCTATACAACACCGCCACCCGCATGAAGGAGGATTTCACTCCTATCGACGCGAATAATGTGCGCATGTATGTCTGCGGACCGACTGTTTATGACTTTGCCCATATCGGCAATGCACGTCCGGTTATTGTTTTTGATGTGCTGTTTCGTCTGCTGCGCCATGTCTATGGCGCGGAAAAAGTCACTTATGCGCGCAACATCACCGATGTTGACGACAAGATCAACGCGCGCGCAGCCAGCGAATATCCTGATCTGCCGCTCAATGAAGCCATTCGCAGGGTAACGGAGGGCACAAACAGCCAGTTTCAGGCGGATATCAAGGCGCTGGCCAATCTTGAGCCGTCGAGCCAGCCGCGTGCGACGGAGCATCTTGATGATATGCGCAATATCATTGAAAAGCTGGTTGAGCGTGGTGTTGCTTATGTTGCCGATGATCATGTGCTGTTTTCGCCATCTGCAATGAATGCATTGGGCGGCGCACATTATGGTGCGCTCTCGCACCGTCCGTTTGATGAAATGCTGGCAGGCGCGCGCGTTGATGTTGCTTCTTACAAGCGCGATGAAATGGATTTCGTGCTCTGGAAACCATCGCGCAATGGTGAACCGGGCTGGCCGTCGCCGGCAGGGATTGAAACACTTGGTCGTCCGGGATGGCATATCGAGTGCTCGGCTATGTCGATGGCCAAGCTGCTGGCCCCGTTTGGCGGCGGTCTGAAATGCGATGATCCGCTTAAAAATCAGTTTGATATCCATGGTGGTGGTATCGATCTCGTCTTCCCGCATCACGAGAACGAGATTGCGCAATCATGCTGCGCCTTTGGCACCGAGCGGATGGCAAGCATCTGGATGCACAACGGCTTTCTTCAGGTCGAAGGCCAGAAGATGTCAAAATCTCTCGGCAACTTCATCACCATTCGTGATGTTTTGAATGATGGCCTGCCGCAGCTTGGGCCTTGGGGCGACAAGGATGCGCGCGATCGCTGGGCTGGTTTGGCTGCACGGCTTTCGATGCTGCAAACGCACTATCGCGAGCCGATCAACTGGACGGCACAGCGTCTGGCGGAATCGGCCGAGGAACTGCATCGTTGGTACGGTCTTCTTCGTGATACGGGGTTTGCAGAGCCTTCAACGCTTTCAAGGGTTGCTGAGGTCGAAGAAGCGCTGTCAGACGATCTGAACACATGGATCGCCATCACAGCGTTGCGCAAGGCATTCAAGGCCAAGGACGTTGCCGCCTTGGGCGAGGGCATGGCGCTGTTGGGCCTGTTCGACCCTTATTTTGTGACGGCGCAGGATGTGCCGGTATTTGCGAAGGCGGATGTTGATGCCGCTGACATCGAAGCGCGTATTGCCGAACGCCTGAATTTCATCGCTGGCAAGAACTGGGCCGAAGCTGATCGTATCCGTGATGAACTTTTGGCGCAGGGCATTCAGTTGAAAGACGGCAAGCATCCTGACACCGGCGAACGCATCACGACCTGGGATGTGGTAAGTTAAGCTCTTCTATGGGGAGGAGAGGACACGATGACGCTTGATAATAAGCCGCTTTATAGCGGGGGATGCCAGTGCGGTGCGGTGCGCTTTCATGTTGAGGGCGCACTCGGCTCTGCTTCAATCTGTCATTGCCGCATGTGCCAGAAGGCCTTTGGAAGTTTTTATGCGCCGCTGGTTTCTGTGGGGGAGGCAAAACTCACCTGGACCCGTGACGAGCCGAAGCGGTTTCAGTCTTCCAATCATGTCAAGCGCGGCTTCTGCTCTGAATGCGGAACCCCGCTCACCTATGAAGCACCGGATGGTGTTGCGCTCTCCATAGGCGCTTTCGATGCACCCGAAGAGATTGAGCCGACAGTACAATGGGGTGTCGAGGTCAAGCTTCCCTATGTCGATAACCTCGCAAAATTGCCGGGTTTTGAGACCGAACGTGATCCTGAAAGTATTGAGTTCGTAAGAACTCTTGTGTCTTACCAGCATCCCGACCACGATACTGACCATTCATAGATTACCCACCGACAGGCAGGCAAAATGGCACGCGAACGCATCTATATCTACGACACGACCTTGCGGGACGGACAGCAGACACCCGGCGTTGATTTCTCTGTCGAAGACAAAAAAGCGATTGTTATTCTGCTTGAAGAACTGGGCGTTGATTATGTGGAAGGCGGCTATCCGGGTGCCAATCCAACAGATACGGCCTTCTTCAAGAACCGTCAGACTGCGAAGGCCAAATTTGCGGCTTTCGGCATGACCAAGCGCGCAGGCGTTTCGGCCTCGAACGATCCGGGACTGACCGCGCTTTTGCAGGCTTCTAGCGATGCAGTTTGTTTTGTTGCCAAAAGTTGGGATTACCATGTGCGTGTCGCACTTGGCTGCACCAATGAAGAAAATCTGGAATCGATCACATCCTCGGTAACGGCTGTGCGTATGGCTGGCCGTGAGGCGCTGGTTGATTGCGAACACTTCTTCGATGGGTATAAAGCCAATCCAGACTATGCGCTGGCTTGCGCCAAGGCTGCCTACGAGGCCGGTGCGCGCTGGGTCGTGCTTTGCGACACCAATGGCGGCACACAGCCATCGGAAGTGGCTGAAATCATCAATGTTGTGAAAGCATACGTTCCCGGCGAAAGCCTTGGCATTCATGCCCACAACGATACCGAACAGGCAGTCGCTGTTACGCTTGCTGCCATTGATGCAGGTGTGCGTCATGTGCAGGGAACATTGAACGGCATCGGCGAACGCTGCGGCAATGCAAACCTCGTTTCCCTGATCCCGACATTGGCGCTAAAGCCTTACTGGGCGGAGCGCTTTGAGCTTGGTGTGCAGCCGGATGCGCTCAAAGCGATCACCCGTATTTCGCGCGCTTTCGACGATATTCTCAATCGTGCACCGACCGAGCAGGCCCCTTACACGGGCACATCCGCTTTTGCGACCAAGGCTGGCATTCATGCGTCCGCATTGCTGAAAGACCCGCAGACTTATGAGCATGTTCCGCCGGAAAGTGTCGGAAACCGCCGTCGCGTCATGGTTTCGGATCAGGGCGGCAAGTCAAACTTCATTGCTGAACTGGAGCGCCGCGGTATTCGGGTTGCCAAGAATGATGCGCGACTGGATACGCTTATTTCGCTCGTTAAAGAGCGTGAAGCGGAAGGCTATGCCTATGAAGGCGCTGATGCGAGCTTTGAGCTTCTGGCGCGCAACATGCTTTCTCCTCAGCCGGAATTTTTCAAGGTCGATTCTTTTCGTTGCCTTGTCGAGCGCCGCTTCGATGCCAATGGCTCTTTGAAAACCGTCTCAGAGGCCGTTGTAAAAGTCGAGGTCGATGGGGAAATGCACATGTCGGTCGCCGAAGGTCATGGACCGGTCAATGCGCTTGATATTGCGCTGCGCAAGGATCTTGGCCGCTATCAGAAAGAGATTGAAGATCTCGAACTGGTGGATTTCAAGGTGCGTATCCTCAATGGCGGTACTGCAGCGATCACCCGCGTTTTGATCGAATCTGGTGATGCTACGGGCGCGCGTTGGCGCACGGTCGGTGTTTCCGACAATATCATTGATGCATCGTTTCAGGCCCTGATGGATTCAGTCAATTACAAACTGATGAAAAACCGCGCGCTTGCAGGTCTTTTGGCGGCTGAATAGGCGTCAGTCTTCACGAAGATTGATGCTTTGATCAGTTTAATTGAATGGATTTTATGGATTGATGCGCGCATAGCAAATGATATGGCCCTGAATAGACAGTCTTTTTTAGGGAGTAATTATTTTATCGGAGATAGAAATGACCGAACAGACCTTATCCGGGGGGCAGCTTTCGGACGGAAGCCGTGGCTTCCTGATGGCTATAGGGGCTTATGGTCTTTGGGCAGTTTTGCCGTTCTATCTCAAGGCTTTGTCGCATTTGCCGGCTCTTGAAATCGTTGCACATCGCGTCATTTGGTCGGTTCCGGTTGCAGCCGTTCTGCTTGTGTGCATCGGACAGTTCAGAGCCATTCTGGATGCCTTGCGCAATCCGCGAATGCTTGCAATGGCGGCACTCACTGCATCGCTGATCACCATTAACTGGTCGGTGTATGTCTGGGCTGTTGCGCATGATCAGCTCATAGGAGCCGCTCTGGGATATTACATCAATCCGTTATTTAACGTGGTTCTGGGTGGATTGTTTTTGGGCGAGCGCCTGACAAAAGTTCAATATGTTGCGGTTGGCTTTGCTTTTGCAGCTGTGCTGGTGCTCACTTTAGATGCCGGTGGCTTGCCGTGGGTTTCGCTGGTTCTGCCGGTAACATTTGGTCTTTACGGCTTTTTCCGTAAGTCTTTGCCTGTGCAGCCTTTGCAGGGCTTTACGCTTGAAGTGGTTATTCTCTCCATCCCGGCCACAGCTTACATTTTCTGGCTTCTGGCCCACGGTCAGGACCATTTTTTCTCTGGCTCTGTTTATGATGTTTCGCTGCTTTTGCTCGCTGGCCCCTTCACGGCGATCCCGCTCATTCTTTATGCTGGCGGGGCGAAGCTTCTGCGTTATACGACACTTGGATTGATGCAGTACCTCACACCAACATTGCTATTCATCTTCGCAATTTTTATTTTTAATGAACCGTTCTCAACGGCACAGCTTGTGGCTTTCGTCCTGATTTGGATCGGATTAATAATTTATACGTGGTCTTCTTTCGCCAATCATCGCCGCAATCGTGTCAAAGCATGATAAATTTATCTTGAGGAATTAAAGCTTTGTTTCGGTTGATTGTGACCCTCAGAGCCTTAATTTAGCCGCGCTCTGGCCTTCTGGTTTATTTGTTAATTCAAATGAATTTTGGAGAATTGCGCTGCATGGTATTTCGTGCCGTCCACAGAGATAAGCAGATTCATGTGGTGGCGTTGCCGGATCTGATGATCCGGTCAGATAGGGCGCATGCGAAAATGGCACCGCTTTCGCCCTTTATGCTAAAGCCGTTGCAGCGGGTTCGGTTCTCTTTCAAAACGCATTATCGTGCCTGTGTGGCACTGGCGTCTGCAACCCTTATTGCGGGGGGTGCGTTGACGCTGCTCACGAGTGGCCTTGTGCGCCATGGCCATGCGTCCCAACCTGTGATGGTTGATCCGGCGACACTTGTTCATAGCCATGCAGCCATGAAGGAAGCCAGGCTGCTTCCTCACAATGCCATCGAGGATGATCGGCGCATTGCAAAGCGCATTGATATTGCAGAAGGCAGCCGTGATGGTGCAGCCACACTCTTTACCTACCAGCATGTCATCCTTGATCTGCAAAATGATGCTGCAAAAGCGCCTTTGACGCGCAATCACATGAAATCACAGGCCGAAGCCGATCCGCAAATATTGGCGCTCGCCAATCAAAAAGGTGTACCGCTCAATGTAAGCTTCGCAAGACCGGTCGATATGGCTCGGCAGAACGTCCATGAAATCGTTCTTGCACCGCAATCGCAGGAAAAATTGAGTGTTCTCATGCAAGCCGCTGGCATAGCCACACAGGATGCAGAGAACCTTCAGCAAGCCCTTACGCGTAAAGAACTGGTGCCGGGGGACAATCTGGTATTGCTTCTTGATCAGTCGTCCAAAGCGCCTGCACGTATTCTGGTCGCGAGATTCAAGCATGGAAGCGCACCTGATTCTGTTTATGGTCGCACCGATGACGGGCTTTTCCGCTCCAATGGCAATCAGCGGCTTTTCGCACGTCTTTCTCATGATGCAATGCTAACTGCGGCCCATCCGCCCGTGAAGCTCGGTCACAACAGCTCTGTTCAATCCCGATTAATTGCAGCCGGTGTTCCCCGTGTAGTCGCGGACGATGTCAGAAAGCTCGCTCGCGAAAATAATATAGCGTTTGATAAGGGGGCGAATGCGGCGCAGAAGATTGAACTGCTTTTCCGGGAAAGCGTCGATACCCATCCGGAACTCGTTTTTGTTGAGTTTGACACAAAAGGCGAGAAAAAGCGTCTTTACAGGCACGAGGTTGAAGGAAACGCCGATTATTTCAACGAAGACGGCTCTTCAATGACCAAATATCTTATGCATAAGCCTTTGCCAAATGGCCGTTTGAATGACGGGTTTGGCTGGCGTATTCATCCGGTTCTGCATGTGCGCAAGCATCATAATGGTGTGGATTATGATGCGCCAATTGGCTCTCCAATCGTTGCAGCGGGAGACGGTGTTGTTGAACTGATTTCATCGCAAAAGGGCTATGGCAAATATGTCCGTATCCGCCATCAGGGAGGCTACAGCACAACCTATGCCCATCTTTCGGGTGAGGTCAAAGGTTTGAAAGTCGGCCAGCATGTAAAGCAGGGAGAGGTGATCGCCTATGTGGGATCAACCGGCTATTCGACCGGTCCGCACCTCTATTATGAACTCAAGGTCGGAGATCATTATGTTGATCCACTTAAAGCGAATCTCAAGGCCGGTGAAAAGCTGACGGGTTCGTCCATGTCGAGCTTCCGTTCGGAAATCAATCACGTTGATAAGGTTTTCAAGCAAATGAGCCTGACGCCAACCATGGATGGCGACAGCAATCACACTGGACGATAGGCGTTTGCAAGGGCTACGAATTCCTCGACGCTTAATGTTTCGGCGCGGCGTGTTCCATCAATGCCAGTCTTTTCCAGCAAGGTTGCACCGCCGACGGGCTTCAGGCTCTGACGCAGCATTTTACGGCGCTGGCCAAAGGCTGCCTGCGTAATCTGGCCAAGCGCATCTGCGCGGCATGGCAGCGGATTTTCACGCGGGATAATATGCACCACCGAAGACATGACTTTTGGTGGCGGCGTGAACGCCTGTGGCGAAACATCAAACGCGATTTTCGACTGCGTGCGCCAGCCTGCCAGAACACCAAGGCGTCCATAATGATCCGTATCAGGCGCAGCCACGATTCGCTCAGCCACTTCGCGTTGAAACATCAACGTCATGGACGAATAAAACGGTGGCCATGGCTCAGTCAAAAGCCAGTTAAGCAGCAATTGTGTACCGACATTATACGGCAGGTTTGCAACAATCCGTGGCTTTGGACCGTCGGGAAACAGTGCCTTGAAATCCTGCTCCAGCGCATCACCTGAAATGATCCGCAATCGGCCCGGATAATGCGCTTCGATCTCTGAGAGCGCATCCAGACAACGCTCATCGCGTTCAATCGCCGTAACATAAGCCCCTTGTGCCAGAAGCGCGCGGGTGAGTCCGCCAGGGCCGGGGCCAACTTCAATGACCGGCTGGTCTCCAAGTGGGCCGGATTGTCGTGCAATCTTCGATGTCAGGTTCAGATCGAACAGAAAATTCTGTCCGAGCGACTTTTTGGGCATTAGATCATGGCGCTCGATGACCTCACGCAGCGGCGGAAGAGTATCTATGCTCATGATTTGCGTCCTGCCTGATTTTCTGCAAGTTCCTGCGCAAGACGAATGGCGGCAATCAGGCTGTCAGGTCGGGCAATGCCTTTGCCCGCAATGTCAAAGGCTGTGCCGTGATCGGGCGACGTGCGGATAAAGGGCAGGCCCAGCGTGACATTGACCGTTTCATCAAAGGCCAGCGCCTTGGCAGGTATCAGCGCCTGATCGTGATACATACAAATCGCCACGTCATAGGTTGCGCGTGCGGGAGCGTGAAACATCGTATCAGCTGGCAGCGGCCCCCAGGCATTGATGCCTGAAGTCTGCAATTCTTCCACGGCTGGACGGATGATCGCGTCATCTTCCTTGCCGAGTGCTCCGCCTTCACCTGCATGCGGGTTAAGACCGGAAATGGCAAGGCGAGGGGAGGCAATGCCGAAGCGGTCGGTCAGTTCCTGCGCTGTGATATAGGCCACTTCCAGAATATCATCCTTGGTCAGTAAACGTGGCACGTCCGCAAGCGGTATGTGGATCGTCACGGGCACTGCGCGCAGTTCGGGGCCGGCAAGCATCATCACGGGAATGACTGTGCGCCCCAGATGTTTGCTCGCGAGCTCTGCGAGAAATTCCGTATGGCCGGGGTGTTGAAAACCTGCATCATAAAGCGGCTTTTTTGCAATCGGACACGTCACAACCGCAGACGTTTCGCCTGCTATTGTGAGGCTTACGGCGCGCTCAATGGCTTCAAGGATACCCGCAGCATTTTCTGGCAAAGGCTTTCCGGGGCTTTCCTTGTGCCGGTTGACAAGCGGCAACACCGGCAGCTGCGTATCGAAAATCTCTACGGCCTGTGAGGGTGCCGTTATGGCTGCAACAGGCACATTCAAACCAAGAAGTTCGGCACGCGCCAAGAGCTGTTGTGGATCGGCAATTATCAGAAATGGCGGCAAAGAAAGCTCTGCGCGCTTTAGCCATGTATTCAGAGCGACGTCAGCCCCAACGCCTGAAGGGTCGCCAATGCTTATGGCGAGCGGAGGAACCGATTGAATGCGCATATGTTTTTCTCGAATTATAGAATAAGGGGGCAGAAGCCCCCTCAAATTATACTGTCACTTGGCGACTGCCAAGGCTTTAACGATTAACGATGGTTGCCTTTTCACGCAGTTCATCGACATATTTCTTGCTCAACGCTTCGGCTTTCTTCTCTTGCCCGGATGCAGAATCGGCACCTTCCATTGAGAAAACAAGCTGTGCAACGCGGTCATCGGAAACCTGACGTGTCGAGCACACTGCGAGAATTTCTACGCCTTTTTCCGTGTCATGCGGAGGTGTCGCACGATTGACGCTGGTGGCTTTTATGTCCTTGGCCCATTCGCCCGGAAGCTGCTGCTCAATAATGCGTCCCAGATCGCGCACAGTGACGTCGATCATGCCTTTGGTAAGCTGACGCGTGCTGTCGCAGCTTTGGAAACGCGAACGCAATGCATTCGCTTCCTGACGGCGCTTGCCCATTTCCGCTGGCGAACGCTTTGCGCTGGGAACAACAAAGATAACTTGCTGCAACTGATATTCGGTTGCGACCGGCTTTTTGCCACCATCCTTGAGCATGCGCTGTACCGCATCCTGCTCGCTGACCATACCCGTTGCGCGGAAACGGGCGCTGACAAGACGGCCCCAGCCCATCTGGACCATGATGTATTTTTTAAAATGGTCAGGCGTAATTCCAGCCTGATTCATAACCTGATTGAGCTGGGCGACACTCATCTTGTTTCGCGATGCAAACCCAGCATAAGCTTCGTCGACTTCCTTGTCGGAAATGTTCATGCCGCGCGTCTTCATTTCGATGCGCTTGAGCATTTCTTCCGTCAGTTCCTGACGAGCGGTCTGGTTAAGGTTGCCACCTTTGCGCTGCAACTTCAAAAAGTTGACGCGGCGTTGAATGTCACCATTGGTAATGACATTACCCGAGACAATGATCTTGGCCTCTGCTGAATTTGACGCGGCATGGGCCGGGCTCAGCATCGCAGCCGATCCAAGCGCCGTGAAGCATACGGCGGCGCCTATCATGGAGGCGAAAAGAGGTTTAGCAAACATCATCTTTCTTTCCCGGTTCCTTCAGGTCGGCAACGCAAAGCTTCGCCTGATCTTGTAACGTATCAGAGGTTCGCACGACAAAGCGACCCCAATACAAGCCAATCATATTAAGATGACTGTATAGAGGACCCAGTGCGGCGAAACAATGACCCGCGAGCATTTTACGACGTCTTTGAAGAGGCTTGGCTCAATAAAATTGATAAAAGCGCGTAGTATTCAGACCAAAAAACCGGAAGCAGTTTGGCTGCGTCCGGTTTTTCTTCTTTTAGAAGGACTGTGAACCGCTCCCAATATCGCCGAGTGTTCGGAACGATATATTGAAGCCCACACTATGCGTTGCCTTGCTTTCACCCGGATTACGCGTCTGTACGTAAGCCATCGAATAGGTAAAGCACTCATCGTCATAGGCAAGACCGGACGAGGCGCGAACCAATGTATCGGAAACCAGATCGTAGGTACCCGAACCAAACACACGCCAGTTGTCATTGACCTTGACGTTTGTGGAGCCGCTGACTTCCTGGCGCAATTCCGAATAGCCGTATGCAGGCTGCGGCGCGATATAAGCATAACGCGCGGAAACGCTCAGGCGAGACCAGTTCTGTTGGGCTTCAAGTTCACCGCGTTTGAGTGCGAGGCTGTCTTTATCAAAGCGTCCACGGGCTGCAAATGCGAGGCCGGTTGAATTCGACGTTCCAATCATGCCAACATAGTCGGAACGCGCATCCTGCAGGCCCGAATCTTCGCCGACATTGACAAAATCGCTCGTACCGAACGAGTTTAAACCGCCGAGTTGAATCGACTGACCGCCAAGGGCGTAAAGATTCCAATCGGTGTAGTCGAAGCTGCCCGAATAACGCAGCCCGAAATTGGCGCGAGTGCCCCCTTCAACGCGATCATAGCCGGAGAACTTGTCACGCGAGAAAAGATTCGTCGCATCAAACACGAAGCTCTGCGCATCTTCATTTGGAAGCTGGCCTGCATAGCGTTCATTGTTGCGCATATAGATCTGGGCAATTGGCTCCAGAATATGCGTCGAACTTGTGCTTGAGAACAGGATCGGCCAGCGCAGTTCAAGACCCGCAGTCGCCATCGCACGTAGTGCCTCAGATTTAACCACCGCATCCGTGAAACCCGCGACAGCGGGATCAAAATTCGTACTCACGTTGATCGCATCGGCGCGAAGCGCCAACAAAGGCGTAATCACGAGACCGGAATCGGTGATGATCGTGCGCTTCCACTCAACTTCACCTGTCAGGCGGGTATTTGTACCGCTGAAACCCGGAATGCGTGGGTAGTCAGGAGTTACTTTCCCCCAAGACCCATCAGGCAACTTACCATAAGTATAAGCGTAATTTGCGTTCTTGCGGTAAAGAACCTGCAAATTGCTGGTGAAGTTCAGCTCGCCGCCATAAACGGATTCAGGTGCTGTATAAGAATAGTCGAGGCTTGGGAAAACCCAAGGTTGCTTTGAGTGCATCTCCACATCGCTATAATCAGATGTGACAGGATAGGATTCCTGCACGTTGAAGCGATAGAAGTTGAGGTCAAAGTAATTGCGATTATTGATGCCGCGCAGGTAAATATTGGAAACCTGTGTCTGGCTTGAATAACCTTCCAAGCTATATGTGCGGCTGAAATTCCGATCAGTCTGGGCCATAATATCCCAGCCAGCCTTCCAGCGCGCATTGATGTCGAAATCACCTTTCGATGCGATCATCCCGCGATTTTTTTCTTCGCGATCAATTGTGTTCGCATCGAACTCGCCGGGCTTCATCTGGTGAATGCCCGCGATCTGGAGATTATAGGTGCCGTTCTCGAGACGATGACGCCATTCAGCCTGTGTCAGAAAACCCTGCTTTGTGTAAGCAGTGGTTGAAAGTGTCAGGTCATAATTGGGTGCAAGCGCCCAGAAGTAAGCGTTCTTGATGCCGAAACCGAGCTTGTCTTTATATGCAAAGCCCGGAAACAGGAAGCCGCTCTTCCGCTTGACTGTTGGATCAGCCATCTCGAAAGCGGGGAAATAAGCGAGCGGCATTCCGAAAAGTTCAAACTTGCCGCGCTCGAAACGCACGGTTTTGGTCGCGCTGTTCCAAATGATTTTGCGTGCCTTGATCTGCCAGAGAACCGGCTTGTCAGGATTCTTTTCGCAAGCCTGACAGGCTGTGTAGACACCATTATTGAATGTGGTGATCTCGCCATTGCTGCGTTCCGCACTTTCGGCTGCAAAGCGCGTGTTGTCTGTCGTCTCAACGCGCAGACCATTGACGAAGCCATCGCGGAAACTATCCGTCACATCCAGATGATCGGAATAAATCTTGTTACCGTCGCGTTCGACGATCTCGACATTGCCTGTCGCGGTCATGCGACGGGTCTGCTGATTGTACGTTACCTGATCCGCAACGAGGCGATTGCCATCATATTCGATGCGCACCTTACCTTGAGCGGTAACAACATTGACGTCACGATCATAGACGAGCTCATCCGCCTGCAAAATCATGCGCGCATTGGGATCGCTCTGGTAATTTGCACCGAGAGCGTCCTGCGCATGAACCTGCGAAGGGAGAATTGCGACTGAAATGAAAGGTATAGCAAGGGCGCACACCAAAGCCGTCCCGCGTGCGAGACGCGAGAATGAATGGGGCAATACCATGCGGGTGTTACTCAAACCCACTAACCATCCTCCTTATGCAACAAAAAGGAGACACCAAAAAATGTCGCAATAACAACTGGAACCCAGGCAGCAACGAATGGCGGAACGAATCCCGCATTCCCGAATGCCTTCACCAAGACTGAAACGACATAAAGCATGAAGCCAGCAACAACGCCACCCAGAATCATCGCACCGGACTGACCAAAGCGCACAAATTTCAATGACACTGTTGCAGCAATGAGCGTCATTGCCATCAAGAGCGCAGGTAAGGCCAGAAGTGACTGGTATTGCATGTCAAATGCGTTTGCCGAATAACCGAAAGAACGCGCAACCTCGATCTTGTGACGCAATTGCGTAAACGGAATCGTATCGGGGGAGGCGAGCTTTTCTTCCACATATTCCGGGCGCAGCTGCGTCGGAATACTGAAGCTTTCCATTTTGCGCGGCTCTTCACCGCGCGAGAATTGTGTGACGTCGGTCAGTTCCCAGTGACCGTCCATAAGCTTCGCGGTGCGCGCATCATAGCGATTGCTGATTTTCTTCTTGTCATCGAACTGAATAAAGGTCGCATCGGCAAGCGTTGTTCCGCGATCCAGAATGCTTTTGGCGCCAATAATCGTTTCGCCTTCATCGGTCTTCTGTCGAAGCCATGGATCACGCAACGCTGATACGTCCGTCACTTTGCCAGTCTTCCAGTTGGAAGCGATTTCATCGGCTTTCGAGAAACCGTAAGCGGCAAACGGATTGAGAATAAAGATCGTCGCCAGACCAAACAGCAAAGCGCCAAAACAAGCTGGCAGCAGGAACTGCCACGCCGAAACCCCGACCGAACGCGCAACGACAAGTTCATACTTACGATTGAGCGAAATCAGCGTCGCCATGGCGGAAAACAAGGCCACAAAGGGGATCATCTGCTGCATGATGAAGGGAACGCGCATTGCAGAGATCCCAAGCGCGATCCAAACGGAATAGCCCGGAAGATTTGCAAGTTTGCTGGCGTTTTCCGTGAAGTCGAGCAGCAGAGCCAGCGCGAAAATGCCGAGCAAAAAATAGAATGTAATCTGCACATAGCGGACAAAGAAGTAACGCCCAAGGGTCCAGCCAATCATGCGTGCCCTCCTGAGTTTTTACGCAGTCGGCCAAGCACACGATTATAAGTGCCGGAGGCATACCCCCTGAAGCGATCAAAGCCATCAAGAATGCGATCGTTCCACTTGTCAGGAAGCCCGATACGACGTCCCGTGAAAAGGGCAAAACCAGTCAACAGAATCACACCGAGCGGTATCAGATACATGATGAAAATATAGGTTTCGTCCTTGTCCGCACGGTCAGCCGAGAAATAGCCAGCCCAATAGACAAGCAATGCAGTGCTGATCGCCGAGAAGGACGCAGAGACACGGGCTTCGCGGTGCGAGCGCGAGTCACCGGCATAGGCAAGGGCAATCATCGCAAACACAATCGGGTAGAGCCATTCTGTCAGGCGACGATGCAATTCCGCTTTGTAACGAAGAGGACGCGTCTGCAGGATCGGATCGTTCGGATCCGGGTTAAGCAGATAGGACAGCGGACGATCCTTGGCATAAATAACAAAATCGTCGCCAGCCGATGTGAACTGGCTGAGATCAAATGCATAAGAATTGAACTTGATGATCGAAACCGTACCGTCAGAAACATCCCTGCGCTGGACTTCCCCATCCTTCATCAGCAACATGTCGCCTGCGGGCGTGGTGGCAATGTTGCCGTCTGCTGCATAGTAAATCAGATCAAGCGTCGGGTCGCGGGAATCGGCGATGAACAGACCGCCAATGCTGCCATCGGGGCGGCGCTCTGCGATCTGGATATAAAGATTATCGGCGAGTTTGCGGAAATTGCCTTCCTGTACAACGACATTGAGCATATCCGCGCTCGCATTGGCGATCATGGCTCGCATATTCATGCGCGCATAGGGATCGACGTAGTTCGCAACCAGAAACGATACGAGCGAGATAATCGCTGCGAGTATCAAAATCGGACGCATGACGGCACTGCGTGGCGCGCCCGAGGCGTTGATGACGACAAGTTCGGAATCCTGGTTCATCGTCGAAAGTGTCTGCGTAATGGCAATGATCAGCGCAAATGGCATAACCAGAGGGATTGCAGACGGAATAAGTAACGAACTGAACTGGATGATTGTCTGAATGGACTGGCCGCTGGTGGTGAGAAAATCCACACGTTGAAGCACTTGCACTGTCCACGTAATGCCCACAGCAGCACCGAGTACCGCTAAGAACATGACCGCCACGCGGCGCAGGATGTACAACTCGATCAATCTCATGGGTGGAGTTTACATCCTGGTTCCGTTGAAAAAGCCTGACCCTTAAACAGAATCGTGGCTCGAAAATTAACAGCTACACTAATTGGACTTGGCTAAAATTAGCCAAAGAAATTAGGTTAACAGATTACTAAAGTTTTTTGGTTGATACCAGCGACCGTGTCTCTAAAGCCATTGGAATAATCGACGCAACCCGTTTTCATCTATTTTCGCTGTAAGACAAGATAGGTTCATATCCAAGGCTCGCAAGTTTTTATTCGAGTTAACGCAAAACTGATTTTCATTGAACGTCACTCTTGCCGTTTCGCCATATTCGTCTCACATGAGTAAGGAAAAGTCGCGACACAATCGTGTCATCTCATGGTCTGAGTTTGTTTGGAGTTGTTATGTCGAAACGTCCTTCCATTTCTTTCAGTGAATTTTCAGCCCCCCATAAAGGCGTAAGCATCGTTCTGGTTGCCAAGGGCGGCGGCTTTTCAGAAGAAGCCGCGCAGGCCGTTGGCGGGTCAGAAAAAATTGCGCGCATCATTGAAATCTCTGGCTTTTCGGGTGCTTTGGGTAAAACTGCCGAAGCCATTGAAACGACGGAAGGCGGTATTGATAAGATCGTTTTGGTTGGTGCGGGCGACCCCGGCGAACTTGGTAATGACGACTGGGTCAAAATTGGCGGAGCCGCATTTTCGCGAATCGGCAAGGCAGAACGCGCGACACTCACGCTTGCGCTGCCGGAAACCACAATCGCTGGCGACGAAGCAGGCGATGTGGCTCTGGGCATGATTCTGCGTTCTTATGACTTCAATCGTTATAAAACCCGCAAAAATGAAGAAAACAACGAGCCAAAGCATTCTGCAAAGGTTCACATTCACGTTGCTGATGTTCATAGCGCCAAAAGAGCCCTTGAAGTTGCTGACGCCGTTGCCGATGGCGTGCTCAAAGCACGCGATCTGGTCAATGAGCCAGCCAACATTCTCGGCCCTGTCGAGTTTGCTGAGGAAGCGCAGAAGCTTGAAAAGCTTGGCGTGAAGGTCGAGGTTCTCGGCGAAAAGGAAATGAAGAAGCTGGGCATGGGCTCTTTGTTGGGGGTCGCGCAGGGCTCTGTTCGCCCACCGCGTCTCGTTGTCATGGAATGGCAGGGTGCCAAAGCCAAGGAAAAGCCGGTAGCGTTTGTCGGTAAAGGCGTGGTGTTTGATACGGGCGGCATCTCGATCAAGCCTGCCGCTGGCATGGAAGAAATGAAAGGTGACATGGGCGGCGCTGCTGCTGTCACCGGATTGATGCGGGCGCTCGCAGGACGCAAGGCCAAGGTCAATGCAATCGGCGTTATTGGACTTGTCGAAAATATGCCGGATGGCAATGCGCAGCGTCCCGGCGACATTGTAACGTCAATGTCCGGCCAGACGATCGAAGTCATCAACACGGATGCCGAAGGCCGTCTCGTGCTGGCAGATGCACTTTATTACACCAATGATCGCTTCAAGCCGCAGTTCATTATCAATCTGGCGACGCTGACGGGTGCGATTCTCGTGGCGCTTGGCACACACCATGCGGGTCTGTTCTCCAATGATGATGAGCTCGCAGACCAGCTTTATGACGCTGGTCAGGCAACAGGTGAAAAGCTGTGGCGTATGCCGATGGGCAAGGAATACGACAAGATGATCGATTCCAAGTTTGCCGACATGAAAAACAGTTCGGGTCGCTACGCCGGCTCAATTACGGCAGCACAGTTCCTCAAGCGCTTTGTCGGTGATACACCTTGGGCGCATCTTGATGTAGCCGGAACGGCGATGGCATCCCCAACCAACGAATACAGCCAGACTTGGGCGTCGGGCTATGGCGTTCGTCTGCTGGACCGTCTTGTGCGGGATAACTTCGAAAGCTGATTTCGATTCAGAAACAACGGTATGGGCTGAGAAGGTGAATCGCTTTCTCAGCCCCGCCAAATCCTATACAAAGAGCGCATGGCTGAAATTCTCTTTTATCACCTCACAGAATCGACGCTGGATGAAGCGCTTCCGGGCCTTGTCGAACGTTCGATAACACGTGGATGGCGCGTCGTCATTCAGGCTGTGACCGAGGAACGGCGTGACGCTTTAGACAGTCTTTTGTGGACTTTCTCGGATACGTCTTTTGTGGCCCATGGCACCGATCATGAGCCGCTTGCTGAGCATCAGCCGGTCTTGCTGACCACATCGCAAGCCAATTTGAATGGCGCCACTGTCCGCTTTCTTGTGGAGGGGGCGGCGCTTGAAGATGCAAGCCCTTATGATCGGCTGGTTGTCATGTTTGATGGTCATAATCAGGAGCAGCTTGAAAATGCGCGCGCCCAGTGGAAAACTTTCAAGATGGGGAACCACGATTTGACCTATTGGCAACAGACACCGGATCGTCGTTGGGAGCGCAAAGCCTGATGCGTGCCGTCTTTATCGCAATGATTGTGGCGGGCTTCGGTTTGGCCCTCGGCTACCCATGGTATATGCGCCATTTCACAGGCGATGAGATTGGGCGCTGGCCGATTCTTGAAAGCCGTCAGGCTGGCTTCATTACACAGGAAGTTAAGCTTGAAGCGAGCGATGCACCGGTTCGTATTTTCGTGGATGCCACGCCATTGCCGGGCTATGTACCAGCTGAACGCCGTTCGGCGATAACTCTGGCTGTCAGCCGTGATGGTTTCCCAGTTCTTTCACAGGGGTTGGATTTTGCTTCCGGCAGCAGTTCCATCAACACGGATCGTCCGCAGGATGGAAGTGTTTTGCGTCAGAGTGCAGGCGATATCGATCCTGTCTTGTCTGGCACTTATGCATTTCACGCTGTTCAGGGCAATACGGATGGTTTGCAACTCTCAAAGGCCGAACTCGTGCTGAGACGCGGTGCTGAGGAAGCGGGTGAGACTTATACAACGATCGGACTCATCCTTGGTGTGCTCGGTGTCTATGCGCTGATGCGCACGCGCATTCGACGGCGGGTTGAATAGAAACTTATTCGGCCATTGCTTCTTCATATTCGGAAGACATTTCCAGCCATTTGTCTTCCGCATCGGCAAGCGCTGATTTTGCTTCGCTCATTTCCTTGTTGAGGCGTATCGCCTTCTGTGGCTCTTTCTCATAAAGGGCGGGGTCTTCCAATTGCGTGATGAACCCTTGAATCTGTTTCTGCAGTTTCTGCATCAAGTTCTCGGTTTCCTTGATCTTTTTGAGCAAGGGCGCGAATGTCTCACGCTTCTGGGCGGCAAGCTTGCGCTGCTCTGCCTTGTTGATCTTCGGCCCTTCGTCGCGCTCTGAAACCTGTTCGCCCTTGGCATCGGCCAGAACGATCTGGCGATATTCATCCAGATCGCCATCGAATGCCTTCACAGCCCCTTCACGCACCAGCCACAGACGTTCCATGGTTGCTTCGATCAGGTGACGGTCATGCGCAATCAGGATAACGGCGCCATTGAAGGCATTGAGCGCATGAACCAGTTCTTCACGGCTGTCGATGTCGAGATGGTTGGTCGGTTCGTCAAGGATCAGCAGGTTCGGACCATGGAAGGTTGCAAGCCCCATCAGAAGACGTGCTTTTTCGCCACCAGAGAGATCTCTGGCAGGTGTCAGCATCTTTTCTGTCGAAAGCCCCATCTGGGCAACACGCGCACGCACCTTTGCTTCCGGCTCGCCCGGCATGAGCTTGCGCACATGCTCAATTGCATTGTCTTCCGGAATGAGATCATCCATCTGATGTTGCGCAAAGAACGCCACTTTCAGATTGGGCGAAAGCGTCAGCGTTCCTTTTTCCGGCTGCAACCGACCGGCAATCAGCTTGGCAAGCGTCGACTTACCGTTGCCGTTTGAACCGAGCAGTGCAATGCGGTCATCATTGTCGATACGCAGCGTCACATTGCGCAAAACCGGCTTGCCCGGCACATAACCGACATCGGCATTATCCAATGCGATAATCGGCGAAGCGGCTTTCTTCTCTGCATCGGGAAAACGAAATGGCTGCACATTGCTTTCAACATAAAGCTCAATGGGCTTGAGCTTTTCCAGAGCCTTCATGCGCGATTGTGCCTGACGTGCCTTGGTCGCCTTGGCGCGGAACCGCTCTACAAAGGATTCCATATGCTTGCGGTGCGCTTCCTGCTTGGCATGGGCCTTTTGCTGAAGCTCCAGCATTTCGTGGCGCTGCCGTTCGAACTGATCATAATTGCCGCGCCAGAAGCTGATTTTCTTCTGGTCGAGATGCATAATTGACGATGTAGCCGAATTGAGCAGATCGCGATCATGGCTGATGATGATGACGGTGTGCGGATAACGCTTCACATAATCAACCAGCCACAACACGCCTTCAAGATCGAGATAGTTGGTCGGCTCGTCGAGCAGCAACAGATCGGGTTCGGCAAAAAGCACGGCTGCAAGCGCCACGCGCATACGCCAGCCGCCTGAGAAGGCGGAAGCGGGGCGGCGCTGTGCTTCGGCGTTGAAACCAAGACCTGACAGGATCGCGCCTGCGCGCGCTTCCGCTGAATGGGCATTGATGTCAGCAAGGCGTGTATGAATTTCAGCAATCCGGTGCGGGTCGGTTGCCGTCTCCGCCTCTTCAAGAAGCGCTGCACGTTCCTTGTCCGCTTTCATGACGATTTCAATGAGCGCATCTTCTGTGCCGGGCGCTTCCTGCGCTACTTGACCAATACGTGTATTTTTCGGCAGGGAAATATTGCCGGTCTCAGAGGCGAGATCGCCGGTGATGACACGAAACAGGGTCGATTTTCCGGTGCCGTTGCGGCCGACAAAACCTGTCTTCGAACCCGCTGGCAGCGTGATGCTGGCGTGGTCGATCAGGAGGCGTCCGGCGATTCGTACGGAGATGTCGTCAAGAATAAGCATGGTGAAAAGGCTTTTGCACGGCTTGAGATATTTCCGCAAGTATCAACTATTCGCTATCAGGCGAAACGGCGGCCCGCTTCGCTGCGCTGAAACTGAATAAGATCAAGCGATGGCGCATCCGCACGCAACCGTGTGAGTCCTGCATGGATTTGCCCACGATGGTGCGTTTGATGGTTGAAGAGATGGGCGAGTGCCGGGGCGACCCGCTGGCTGATCGTTCGCACATTGGTTGCTGTCATGTAGGTGAAGCGTCCAGCAAGTTGTTCAGCATTCATGCTTTCAACATATTGACAGATGCGCTCATCTTCAGCCTTTCGCATATCTCGCAGCTTGATGAAATCATCGGTGATGATGGCATCAAGCTGGTTGGGATGGTCGCCTTCGCCGGTAAAGCGCTTCATCCAGATGCGGTCTGTGACCAGCAAGTGATTAAACGTGCGGTGTATCGATCCAAAATACAGGCCGAGATCTACTCGATAGTCGATGTCGCTCAGATCAGCCGCTGCTGAATAGAGCAAGTCATTGGCCCAGTGATTGTAATGAGCGAACATTAAAAAGTGCTGTTCCATGATTTTTCCCCCCGAAGGCATTTCCAGCAAAAGCGCACAGCGTCTTTGTATGAGATAACGCCAAAGACATAACGACAGAGCAGCTATTTTGCATCCCGAAAGACATATGACGCTCTGGTGAATCGAATTCCCCTTCTATGCAGCCAATTTTCTGCTCTCTCAAGCTGATAAGCGCGTTGGGTGAGGCGCTCCCCCTTGGCAATCGGGCCTATCACGGTTATAGAACCCCACTTTCCGAATTTTCCATCATACAAGGTGTCATATGGCAATCGAACGTACTTTCTCCATGATCAAGCCTGATGCAACCCGCCGCAACCTGACCGGTGCGATTACTGCCAAGCTTGAAGAAGCTGGTCTGCGCGTTGTTGCTTCCAAGCGCGTCTGGATGAGCCGCCGCGAAGCTGAAGGCTTTTACGCAGTTCATAAAGAGCGTCCTTTCTTTGGTGAACTGGTTGACTCGATGTCTTCGGGTCCGACAATCGTTCAGGTTCTCGAAGGCGAAAACGCAATTACCAAGAACCGTGAAGTCATGGGCGCAACCAACCCGGAAAACGCAGACGCTGGCACGATCCGCAAGGAATTCGCACTGTCGATCGGCGAAAACTCGGTTCATGGTTCGGACGCTCCTGAAACGGCTGCTGAAGAAATCGCTTACTGGTTCTCCGGTACAGAAATCGTCGGCTAATTCAGCATTTCCAGCAAAAGTGCAGCGCGGTTTTGCGTAGGATAATGCAATAAAGAAGTCAGATGGATTGAAAAAGCCCGGTCGCAAGACCGGGCTTATTTTATTGCTGCATTTGAGACGATCAAAGGCTCTGTGCAAGCCTTGCCAACTCGTCGCCGCTCTCATCAATCAGGACAAGTTTTCCAGAATCCATTTTGTATGAACGTGTTTTGCCGAGCACATCGAGGAACTTGCGTTCTTGATTCATCAGTGCAGGTGGGCACTGCATGTAGGTCGAACCAATTTCACCGAAAGAAATATTGCTGCCTGATATCGTTGCCTTGCTCATGAAACGGTTGCAACCGCCGGAGCCGCTCACTGTGCCATCGGAATCAACCATAAGAGTGGTCTGGGCAGTATCGATGACGCCGCCGCCCTGAATATCCTCCGCGAGCCAGTCTTTGCCTTCGATCCCGATTGCAACGGTATCGTCTGTGCCCTTACGGACCATAACGAGCTTGAGTTCGATGGGGGCTGTGACATTTTTGGGATCAACCGTGTAACGCTCGTCAGTGACAAACCATAAGGTATCACCGGCAGCAATGCGTGCCTGCAAGGCATAGCTGTGCTGTGGTTCGAGTTGGTCTGTATCGAAGCTGATCGCAAAGGGGATCGGTGAGCCTTGTGGTGCTTCTATCCGTGTCTCCCCAATTGTCTTGGAAGGAGCGTCCGCGCGAGAAACATCAATGAGCTGCACGATAAGGTGCGCTTCGGGGGGAAGCGCAATGCGCTCACGATAGGAGGCCTTGCCGCTGATTGTCTTTTCGGCAGCAATACTCGCGGTTGGCATTGATGTTGTGACAAACATTGCGGCACCACCAAGCATGCCAATGCCGGCAGTGAGCGCTGCCACGATAGAAAGGGTTTTTGTCAGACCTTTTGCCATTGCCAAATTTAAAACTTTCGTTCCCCCAATTTTTAGTCATGCGGCTGCAGACATGTTACCGGATGTTCAAGGCAACCGAATTCGCGCGACACCATGACGAATGATGCAAACATTAACCGTTGCTTCATGTGAAAATTGTGGCGGTGTGATTTTATGCCGTCAATAGTTCCCATATTTTAGGGGGTTAAATAGTTAATTCGCCATTAAATGCGTCTTACGATATCTGATAAATTGGAAAAAGAATGTTGCGGGCGACTTCTTGGGTTCGCTTTTCAGTCTTTCTGCCAGCGCTGGCGGCTTTGCTCGTCTTTGGCTTTTGATTCGACCCAGCCGCCGATTTTTCCATCCATCAGATGCTCGCGCTTCCAGAAGGGGGCTCCGGTTTTCATGAAATCCATGAGATAGGATGCGGCCTCAAAGGCCACCTGACGATGCAACGATGCTGTGACAACGAGAACGATGTTTTCGCCGGGCTTGATAAGGCCGTAGCGATGAATGATCGAAACGCCACAGAGCGGCCAACGCGCTATCGCTTGCTCCGCGATGCGGCGAATCTCCGCCTGTGCCATGCCGGGATAATGTTCAAGTTCAAGCGCGGCAAGCGTACCGCCTTCATCGCGACAAAGGCCCGTGAAGCTGACAATCGCACCTATATCCGTCCGACCATCGCTAAGCTTTCGGACTTCCACGGCCATGTCGAAGTCGGCATCACGGATATCAATGAAGAGAGGGCAGATGTCAGGCTGCACCATTTCAACCACCGGTCATAGGTGGAAAAAGCGCCACTTCATTGCCGTCTCTGACCAGTTCATCATGGTCAGCGTGCTCCTGATTAATCGCGGCGCGAATAACCTTTTCATGCTCAAGCGCAGCGTCATATTCTTCGCCAAGGCTTTTGAGGTGTGCGATCAGATCTCCGACGGTGATTGTCTCGCAGGCAAGTTCGATGACTTCCTCTCCCTTGCCGATCTTTTCACGCACCCAGGCGAAATAGACGAGCTTAATGCGCATAATTATCAATCCATGACGTGCTTGAGGCCTGCGCGGAAATAATCCCAGCCCGTGTAAAGTGTCAGGATTGCAGAAATCCAAAGCAGAACAATGCCGATCTCAGTCGTATAGGGCAGGATTTTCTCGCCAGCGGGCCCCGCCAGCAGAAAGGCCAGAGCAACCATCTGTGCGGTTGTCTTCCATTTTGCCAGTTTCGAAACCGGTACGCTGACTTTCAGCTCGGCAAGATATTCACGCAGTCCCGAGACAAGAATTTCACGGCAGAGAATGATGATGGCTGCCCACAGCGTCCATCCGGCGATGGTGCCATCGGCCGCTAGCAGCAAAAGACATGCCGAAACCAGAAGCTTGTCAGCGATTGGGTCAAGCATACGGCCGATGGTCGATGTTTGCTGCCAGATGCGGGCAAGATAACCATCAAAGAAATCAGTGATGCTGGCGATGGCAAAAATTGCCAGTGCGGTCCAGCGCGACGTGTCACTTGATTGAAGACTGCCCTCCACAAAAAAGCACAAAACGACAAGTGGCACGGCGATAATCCGTGCGTAAGTCAGTATGTTTGGCAAGGAGAGAGTGTGATTTTTCCGCATAGCACCGTCGCATTCGTTATTCGTGCACAACAACAGGGATGACCGAGAAAATCAACACCTGCTCATGTGTTCTTCCGGGACGTAATGACGCCCTTGGAGGAATAGTTGCCGAAACCCGGACAAAATTACGTCATCGGTCGTGAAAATGATCGTGAATCGTGCGCGCCATGGCTTCCGATATGCCATCAATCTGCATCAGGTCTTCAATCGCCGCTCTGGAAACGGCTTTGGCCGTGCCGAAATGGTGGAGAAGGGCACGCTTGCGCGTTGGACCGATTCCCGAAATTTCATCAAGCGGATTGGCGACCATTTCTTTTTTGCGGCGCGCGCGATGCGTGCCGATGGCAAAGCGATGGGCTTCATCGCGCATACGCTGAATGAAATAGAGCACAGGATCGCGCGGTGGCAGCGTAAAGGCCGGCTTGCCTTCCACGAAAAAGCGTTCCCGTCCCGCTTCGCGATCAACGCCCTTGGCAATACCGATGGCCGTCACAAGATGGCTGATACCCAGTTCGCCAAGAATCTGGCGCACCGCGCCCACTTGCCCCTGACCACCATCGATAAGCACGACATCCGGCCATGAAGGGAAGGCGTCGTTGGTTTCCGCATCGCTTACAGGCTCAGGCTCGCCATGTTCCTTGACCAGCCGTGAAAACCGCCGTTCGATCACTTCGCGCATCATGCCAAAATCATCGCCCGGCGTGATGTCCGTCGATTTAATATTGAACTTGCGATACTGATTCTTCACGAAGCCTTCCGGTCCGGCAACGATCATACCGCCGACAGCATTCGTTCCCATGATATGCGAGTTATCATAGACCTCGATGCGGCGTGGTACATGCGGCAGGCCAAAGGTTTCGGCCAGCCCTTTGAGCAACCGTGTTTGCGAAGACGTCTCGGCCAATCGACGTCCCAGTGCTTCGCGGGCATTGGTCAAAGCGTGATCAGTCAGCTCTTTCTTTTCGCCACGTTGCGGCACAGTGACGTGAACGCGATGATTGGCTCGGGTGGATAAGGCTTCTGCGAGAAGCGTCTGATCCTCAATGCTTTGCGAAAGCAGAACCAGCTTCGGGCAGGGCTTGTCATCATAAAATTGCGAAAGGAAGGCACCGAGAACCTCCGCAGGTCCGAGCGAGCTGTCGGCTTTCGGGAAATAGGCGCGGTTGCCCCAGTTTTGGCCGGTGCGGAAGAAGAAGACCTGAATACAGGTCATGCCGCCTTCCTGATGGATGGCAAACACATCGGCTTCTTCGACAGTCTGCGGATTGATGCCCTGATGCGATTGCACATGTGAAAGCGCTGAAAGGCGATCACGATAAACGGCTGCATGCTCGAAATCGAGATCAGCAGATGCCGCCTGCATGGCTTTTGCAAGATGGTCTTTGACGTTCTGGCTTTTACCCGACAGGAAGGCTTTGGCTTCGCTCACAAGCTCTGCATAACCCTCGTCGCTGATCTCATGCGTGCATGGGCCCGAACAGCGCTTGATCTGGTAAAGCAGGCAGGGGCGGGTGCGTGTTTCGAATACTGAATCTGTGCAGGTGCGCAGCAAAAAGGCGCGCTGCAATGCATTGATTGTGCGGGTAACAGCACCGCCGGACGCAAATGGTCCGAAATATTCTCCCTTGCGCGTGCGGGCGCCGCGGTGCTTGAAAATGCCGGGTGCGCGGTGGTTTCCGCTCAACAGAATATAGGGAAATGATTTGTCGTCACGCAGCAGCACATTAAATCGTGGCCGCAAACGCTTGATAAGATTCGCTTCAAGCAGCAGCGCTTCCGTCTCCGTGCGGGTGACAACAAATTCCATTGTTGTCGTTTCGCTGATCATGCGTGTGATGCGGTTGGAATGTCCAATGCCGCGCGCATAATTGGAAACGCGTTTTTTCAGACTGCGCGCCTTGCCAACATAGAGGACATCGCCGGCGCTGTTAAACATCCGATAAACGCCAGGATTGTTTGGCAGATGCCTCACGAATGCATTGATGATGTCGGCGCCGCTCAGGCCTTTTGTATCCGGCAGCCCTTCCGATGAATCCCACTCAATAGAATCGGCAATCGGTGCGACAGGCACGATCCCTTCCAGATCGCCGTCATCGTCTTCATCCATGTCTGCATCATCGATGACAATGCCAGCCGCATCCTCTTCATCATTCGATGGCAGGTTTGGAGCATCGTCATGGGGCTTGCGCGGGTCATTCATTCCGTAATTCCTGCTATATCCGGCGTTTCCCATGCCAGATGCTGCCCACTATCAAGCGCGATCATCTGTCCTGTCACCGATCGGCTTTCCCAGAAGTAGCGAATAGTACGTCCAAATTCTGACAAATCGGGCGCGCGTGCCAACGGCAGACGGCTGACCTGCAACTCAAAATCATCCACGCTCTGCCTCTCGCTGGGAAGTGTGGGGCCAGGAGCTATGGCATTGACCCGAATGCGCGGGGCCAGTGCCTGTGCCAGCGTTTTTGTGGCGTTCCACAACGCAGTTTTAGAAAGCGTATAGGAAAAGAATTGTGGATTGAGCTTCCAGACGCGCTGGTCAATCACATTGATAATAAGGCCATCGCTGCCATCGGGGAGGGCTTTTGCCATTTCTTCAGCGAGAATCACCGGGGTTTTCAGATGAATTGCAAAGTGGCGATCCCAAAGCTGCATATCGAGACTGCCAACCCGATCATCTTCAAACAATGAGGCATTGTTAACGAGCAGACGAATCGGCCCAATCTTGTTGGAAGCCCGTGCGATTAAACCTCTAACATCATTCTCATCGGCAAGATCAGCTTTGACAATGCAGGCCTTTCCGCCTTTTGCCATGATCTGATCCGCAAGAATGCGAGCTTCTTCGGCGGAACGATTATAGTGAATCGCGACAGGAAAACCCAGAGCAGCCAGGTCTTCCACCATGGCTTTGCCTATGCGCCGTGCCCCGCCGGTCACCAGAACTGGGCAAGTTGCAAGCGGATTGGTTTGCGGATTTTCCAACAGGGTAAACACTTTCTTATCGTGATTCATCGCTTCGATTCTTGCCATCTTACCGGGAAAAATACAGCGTAAAACTGAAACTCTGATGACCTCCACTGACAAAAAACTAACAAATTCAGTGGTTTCAATTTCATCACCTTGTCTTCAAGCAACGCTTTCGATGTTGCAAGCCGTAATATAGGGGCAATATCGAGGCGTTGCCAGAATGCAACATCACAGTTTTGCCATGTTCTCGACAGGTTCTTTCCACAGAAGCGGAAAGATCATGCCGCAATTACCAACGATATGTCTGTCCTGTCAGCGCGGCATGGATGGATCACTCCCAATTTCTGTCCGCCCGATAAGGGACCGCGCTAAAGGTAATTTATTGAAGGAGAATGCAATGCGCACTCTTAAGTCTCTCGTAATCGCCTCGGCTGCGCTGCTGCCGTTCTCTGCAACTGCTTTCGCAGCAGACGCGATCATGGAACAGCCTCCTGTTCCTGCTCCAGTTGAAATGGCTCCTCAGTACACCTGGGCCGGCGGTTACACTGGTTTGTACCTCGGCTACGGCTGGAACAAGGCGAAGAACGAATCGTCCGTTTTCAGCGATCCTACAATTAAGCCTAATGACTGGAAAACCGGTGCTTATGCTGGCTGGAACTTCCAGCAGGATCAGTTCGTATACGGTGTTGAAGGTGACGCAGGTTACTCTTGGGCTAAGAAGTCCCGCGATGGTCTGGAAGTTAAGCAGGGCTTTGAAGGCTCGCTCCGTGGCCGTCTCGGTTACGACCTGAACCCAGTTATGCCTTACGTAACTGCTGGTGTTGCTGGTTCGCAGATCAAGCTCAGCAATGCTGTTGACGACGAAAGCAAGTTCCGCGTTGGTTGGACAGCAGGCGTTGGTATGGAAGCTAAGCTTACCGACAATATTCTGGGCCGCGTTGAATACCGCTACACCCAGTTCGGTAACAAGACCTACGACCTCGGCAACGAATCGGTTCGTAACAAGCTCGACACACAGGACGTTCGCGTCGGTATCGGCTACAAGTTCTAATGACTTCGTAATTGAACGAAAAAACCGGGCAGGAAACTGCCCGGTTTTTTTATTTTATTTTTTAAGCGTGAGGCAGAAGCTTTGAGAGTTCGGGGTGCAGCTCTTCGAACCGCTTCATCCAGCGTTTGAGCTTTGGCCGTCCACGCTCCCATTTGCCTTCAAAGCGCAGCGCCAGATAACCGAGCGTGGCCGCCAGGGCCAGATGGCCACCATGCAACTTAGCCGCAAGACGCGGCGGGGCTTCGTTTAAAAGATCAAGCGCACGTTCAGCCTTGCGCCATTGCAGGTCGAGCCAGGGCTGATGAATTTTGTCGTCAGGACGTGAGCGGCGCTCATAGACATGGGCGAGAAGGACGTCAGACAGGCCATCCGCGATGGCTTCAAAGCGTTCGGCATCGGTACGCTTTTCTGCATTGCGCGGGAAAATTTTGTTGCCTGATACGCGATTAAGGTACTGCATAATCGCACGGCTATCGAAAACACTCTTTCCGTCATCGGTGATGAGTGTTGGAATTTTCCCAAGTGGATTGGCGTTGATAAGATTTTCTGGCTCAGCAGAGGTTGTCACAACCACGCTTTCAAATGGAACTTGTGCATAAGCGGCGGCCATTCTTACCTTCGCGCTATAGGGCGAGGCGGGAGAATAAAGGATCTGAGTCATTATTATTCCTGAGGTTAAGATTATCGCGTCGCTGGCATCAGAACGGAACGGCTGCGACATGCATTATTGTTAATTTGTTCGCAGGGCCGAAATTTAAGGTCTTTCGTCATGCAGATTCGGACTTCCTGCAAATAATTTCGATTGCAGGAAATGGATATACCGTCCTGCTTCATACCCGGATTAGCCGCAATGAAGGCCTTTTCCACCAGCATAGGATCAACGCGGCGCGAGATCGCAAGATTGCGGAGGCTGGGCGGAATGTTCACTTGCTCATAAGCCTGACGGATCGTCGAAAAATATTCATCCTGCGCAAGACCTGAACAGCTTCCATGCTTGCGCCACTGATGCGCAATCAGACCTGTCGATGGCATAATGTCGGATACGCTGGAAACAATTTGCCGGGGAACGAAACTGCCGCGACTGCGGCTATTGTCCAACTGGCAATTGGCCGGATAGCCCCATTCGTTCTGTGGCCAAAGACCATGTACGACGAAGCCGAAGGGGCGCGATGTCCCACATTGCTGTTTGTTGGCTCTTGGCCCCTCAAGAGTGCAATAGCTTGGCGACCATGAAAGGGAGAGAACATAGAAATCGAAATCACCGGGGCGGCTATTGCCCCGGTCCTGCGCCATTGCTGATAGCGCTGAAAGGGAAGTGGCAAGAAGGGCGGCGGTTATCGCCGCCAGTTTGCGCAGCATCGCTGACACGATCAGCGCAGGACGCGGCAGCTGGCGTCGAAGACATACCAGCGGTCAAAGCCGTCGACGCAGAATTCAACATTGCTGCCCACGCCTGCAAAGCCCTGGCCTTCTTCAACCAGGTACCAGACCGGGCGATACTGGCCATCGCTCAAAACGGCTGTTGCCTTACAATAGGTGCGCTCAATCTGGGCCGGATTGTTTTTTGGCTCATAGCGTGTGAGACGAACATCGCTCATCGCGGTTATGCCAACCTGCGGCAGATGTGGCACATGGCGAACCTGATAGCCGAAATCAGAAACCACGCGGCGCAGTACGCTTTGCTGATTGCACAAACCTGCATCGCCAACAACGGCTGGTGCCGGCGCCAAATAGTCGGCAGCACTTGCGGGCAGGGAGGCAAACGTCAGCGGAATGGCCGAAGCAGAGAGAAATGCTGCCCTAGAAAACTGTCCGATGCGATCCAACTTGCGTTGCATGTCTCTATCCTGTCTTACAATTCGAGCATGACGCTCGCTTTTCAAACTCAGGTGCAGTTTCTTTCAGCAATGGCCAGCGGTCAAGTGCGATCCGTCTCGCTGCGTATCCATTGAATGCTGAAATTGCTCCCCTTTTCTTCCGCAAGTAATTTGGTAAGGCAGGGAAGCAGGATTTGCATCTCACTTTCGAGTGTGTAAGGCGGATTGACGACAATCATCCCGGTCCCATCAAGGCGCGGTTCGGACGATGGTGCGCGAATCGCAAGCTCGATCTTCATGATTTTCGGGATCTCGGTTTCCCGCAGGCGCTTTGTGAATCGGTCAGTCTCTTTCCGGTCTTTGACCGGATACCACAGCGCATAAGTCCCGCCGGGAAAGCGTTTGTAAGCCTTCACAAGCCCATCGACGAGACGATCAAACTCGCCTTCTATCTCGAATGGCGGATCGACCAGAACAAGCCCACGCTTTTCTTTGGGCGGCATATGCGCTCCAAGCGACAGCCAGCCATCAAGCTCAATGACCCGCGCCTGATAATCACCATCAAACAGTTTCGCCAGTTTCTTGGCATCCTGCGGATGCAGCTCCAGCGCCGACAGACGATCCTGTTTGCGCAGAAGATGGCGCGTAAGAAGCGGCGAGCCGGGATAGTGTTTCAGCTCATTGCCCTTATTGACCGACCGAACGGCATCGAGATAAGGCTCAAGCAGTTCGATTGCTTGTGGCGGGATTTCAGCCTTTTCAACGGCATCCATGATACGGCGAATACCGCCGATCCATTCGCCAGTCTTGCCGGCCTCCGTGCCACGCAGATCATAGAGGCCTATGCCCGCATGGGTATCGACCACGCGGAAGGCCTGTTCCTTGCGCTTGAGATATTCGATGATGCGGGAAAGGATGACGTGTTTGACGACATCGGCAAAGTTCCCGGCGTGATAGGCGTGACGGTAATTCATATTCGCGCTTGTTTCATGCCTCGTCGCTTTCGGCAATATCCCAGTGCTGCGAAATGTGAGATACAACGCTCATCATCTGCTCTTATTCGAGTCGTGTCTTTCATGTCCGGTACTGTTCTTCTGATTGTCCTTTGCGGCGCGTTTTTCCACGCAAGTTGGAACGCTATTGTTAAAGGAGGGGGCGACAAGTTTTTTGCCGCTGCCTGTGTGGTCGGCGCAGCCGGACTGATTGCAGTTTTCTTTCTGCCATTTCTGCCTTTACCGCATCCCTCAAGCTGGATCTATATTGCGCTTTCGACCATCACGCAGATATTCTACATGTCGCTGGTCGCCGCCGCCTATAAATCAGGCGATATGAGCGAAGCCTATCCGATCATGCGCGGAACGCCGCCTTTGCTGGTGGCGCTGGTCAGTGCACCGTTGATTGGCGAAACTATCGGTTTGGGTGGCTGGATTGGCGTTATGCTGATTTGCGCTGGCGTTCTGGCCATGGCGCTGGACGCGCGAAGGCGCAATGGTGGCACATCAAGCAGGACGGCTTTGCTTGCGCTTACAAATGCGGGGTTTATCGCAGCTTACACCATCATTGATGGTGTGGGCGTGCGGGCATCGGGGCATACTTTGTCCTATACGCTCTGGCTGTTTCTGGTGAACGCATTTCCACTGGCGGGCTGGGCTCTGTATCGTGAGCCGGATCGCTTCTTGCATTATATTCGAAACCACTGGCGGCCATCGCTGATCGGCGGTCTAGGCACTTTGCTATCGTATGGTCTTGCGCTATGGGCTATGACGATGGCCCCAATCGCTGTTGTTGCTGCTCTGAGAGAAACAGCTATCTTGTTTGGTATTCTTATTTCTGCATCCATTCTCAAAGAGAAAATTGGCTTGCCGCGTTTTCTGGCCGCAGGGCTGATCGTATTGGGTGCAATTACGCTGCGATTGGCTTAAAAAGCATTATGAGCCAGACGTCCCCCAAAACGAATATCAAAATTGGACATTCCGCTTGTCCGCATGATTGTCCCTCCACATGCGCACTCGATATTGAGTTGCTGGATGAGCGAACGATTGGCCGCGTGCGCGGCGCAAAAGACAATAGCTATACCGCAGGCGTGATCTGCGCCAAGGTCGCGCGCTATGCTGAACGTGTGCATCACCCGGATCGCTTGAAGCATCCGCTTATTCGCGCTGGTCGCAAGGGGGATGGCGAATGGAAACAGGCATCTTGGGAAGCAGCCCTTGATCTGATCGCCGAGCGCTTTCTCAAAGCCGAAGAGACATATGGCAGTGAAAGCGTCTGGCCTTATTATTACGCGGGTACGATGGGGCTTGTGCAGCGCGATTCCATCAATCGTCTGCGTTATGCCAAGCGCTATTCAAACCAGTTTGACAGTTTCTGCACCAATATGGCTTGGACCGGCTACTTTGCTGGCACCGGCAGCCTGACGGGGCCAGACCCGCGCGAGATGGCAAAGGCGGATGTGGTTGTCATCTGGGGCACCAATGCCGCCGCCACACAGGTTAATGTGATGACCCATGCGGTGCGGGCACGCAAGGATCGCGGTGCCAAGATCGTGGTCATCGACATCTACGCCAATGCGACTGTGCGTCAGGCCGATATGGGCATCGTGCTGAAACCTGGCACCGATGGCGCTTTTGCCTGTGCGGTTATGCATGTGCTGTTTCGTGATGGTCTTGCCGACTGGGATTATCTCAACCGCTACACCGACGATCCAAAAGGGCTGGAGGCCCATCTTTCAACCCGCACACCGGAATGGGCCGCTGAAATCACCGGCTTAAGCGTGGAGGAAATCGAGGCTTTCGCGCATCTGGTGGGCAAGACCAGACGGACCTATTTCCGTCTTGGCTACGGCTTTACGCGTCAGCGCAATGGTGCGGTTAACATGCATGCGGCGGCATCGATTGCCTGTGTCACTGGTGCTTTCCAATATGAAGGCGGCGGCGCATTTCATTCCAATGCGGGCATCTTCAAGATGGACAAGCGTGAGATCGAAGGCAGCACTATGCAGGATAAAAGCCTGCGTTTCCTTGATCAGTCGAAGATCGGGCGCATTCTCACAGGTGACAGCGAAGCGCTCTACGGCGGTCCGCCTGTGATGGCAATGCTGATCCAGAACACCAATCCGATGAATGTGACGCCTGAACAGCGCCTGGTGCGTCAGGGCTTTGCGCGTGAAGACCTGTTTGTTGCAGTGCACGAGCAGTTCATGACGGATACGGCCAAAATGGCCGATGTTGTTCTGCCTGCCACGACCTTTCTCGAACACGACGATATTTACCGTGGCGGCGGTCAGCAGCACGTGGTCTTGGGGCCGAAACTGATCGAACCTCTTGCAGAGGCTCGCCCCAATGTCTTTGTTATCAATGGGTTGGCGGAGCGACTTGGCGTTGCGCATCTGCCGGGCTTTAACGTCGACGAACGCACATTAATCGACAATATGAACACCAACAGCGATCTTCCGCATTTCGATGAATTGAAGGAAAAGCGCTTTGTCGATATGCAACCACCCTTTGAGGAAGCGCATTATATCAAAGGCTTCAAATGGCCGGATGGCAAGTTCCGCTTCCGCCCGGACTGGACCGGTAGCCCTTCACCAAACAAACCGCCGGAAGTCATGGGGCTGCAAGGGCCGCATCATTCAATTCCAGAGTTTCCGGACTATTGGAATGTGATTGAGGCAGTCGATGATGAACATCCGTTCCGACTGGCCACATCGCCGGCGCATAATTTTCTCAATTCAACGTTTGCCGAAACACCCACCTCTCTTGCCAAAGAAATCCGGCCGGAACTTCTCATCCACCCGGATGATGCGGCTCAACTGGATATTGCGGATGGTGAGCGGATTGAAATTGGCAATCATCGCGGCGAGGTCGTGCTTCATGCCGTGCTGCGCGCCGGTCAAAAGCGCGGCGTTGTGGTGTCGGAGGGCATTTTCCCGAATTCGACCTTCGAGCGCGGTGAGGGGATCAATACGCTGATCGGTGCTGAGCCTGCTGCGCCATATGGCGGGCTTGCGGTTCATGACACCAAAATCTGGATCAGAAAGCTTTCATAAAATAAAAAACCGCGCTTAATTTAAGTTAAGCGCGGTTTTTGATTGTATCAGACCGGATTAGCCTGCGTAGTTCAGCTTAAGCTTCGAGAGGCCAACAGCTGCATTGAGACCCTTCTGCCCTTGAAGCGAGATAGGCTGCAACGAGATGGTTTTCCATGAGCCGCCGGTCAGGATATTGGTGCCTGCGCCGATGCCAATTGCGGCATTTGCCGATGCGCCAACATAACGGCCCTTGAGCGCGCCCTCTGGGCGAACAGTTGGAGCCCACACCGCCCAAGCCATCGTGCCGCCATTGATGAAGCCAATATCAACGCCAATTTTGGTGATATTGCCTGTGTAATGCTCAATGGGACCACGGCCGCGAACGGGCTTGAATACGCAATTTACGTCCTGCTGGCTTCCAATGATCACACCAATTGCCGGGGAAATATCGCAAGTCAAAGTGCCAACTTCCGAACGCGGCTGTGTACGGCCTGAACCGGGGGCGGCCACGAAGTCAGCGGCAAGTGCCGGGGCCGTCATTGCGATGCCTGAAGCAACGGCCATAGCTGACAGGAATGAAGTCGAAAAACGGAGAGACATGATTTTGTCCTCTAATAAACACATACTGAAAGAGACGCTTATGCGACTCTCATAGGGTTGCCGAAGCAGCTTCCCTTACGCACCCGAATTAGGGCATTTTCGCGAGAATTAAAGTTTTGTTAACGAAAAAATTGGGGTGTGATTAATTTGTCGCGCTTCATTGTGCATTGCTGGTCAGGCGCTGATTATCATTGCATCTTGTGACAGGCTCGTTTCCACGTCACCACTGGCAAACTTTTTGAGCGCCAAAGCGTAGACCTTGTGCTCTGCCTTCAGCACACGGGCAGCAAGCGTGCTTTCCGTGTCTCCATCAATAATCGGCACTGCGGCCTGCGCCAGAATCGGACCTTCATCCATGCCTTCCGTCACCAGATGCACGGTACAGCCAGCAAGCTTCATCCCTGCGTCAAGGGCACGCTGATGCGTGTGCAGGCCCGCAAAAAGCGGCAGCAGTGAAGGATGGATGTTGAGGATACGGCCCTCATAAGGCGCAATAAATTTTGCAGAGAGAAGCCGCATATAACCTGCAAGGCAGAGAATGTCCGGGTTTAATGCTGCAAGCGCTTCAAGGATTGCGCCTTCATGCGCTTCCTTGGAAGCATAATCCTTGCGGGTAAACACCTGTGTTGCAATACCTGCGGCTTGCGCTTTCGCAAGGCCGCCGGCATTAGGCTTGTCGGAAAAGACCGAGATAATTTCAGCCGGAAAATCGGGCGCCTGAGCAGCGCGGATCAGCGCCTCCATATTGGAGCCGCCGCCCGAGATGAAAATGACGACCCGCTTGCGGCTCATAGCGCCAAAGTGCCCTGATAAACAACGCCTTCGCCTTCGCGCTTGACCATGCGGCCGAGCGTAACAACGTTTTCGCCTTCCTTGGCGAGCGCGGCAACCACGTCTTCCACCTTGTCGGGCGAGACCACAGCAATCATGCCGATGCCGCAGTTAAACGTGCGCAGCATTTCGAGCGGTTCGACGCCGCCGGTCTTGGCAAGCCAGGAGAAAACGGCCGGAACATCGATTGCATCAAGATTGATTTCAGCCGCAAGACCATCTGGCAGAACGCGCGGAATATTGTCCGGAAAACCACCGCCTGTGATATGCGCCAATGCCTTGATGCCATCCGACGCTTTGATTGCTGCAAGCAGAGGCTTTACATAAATGCGGGTTGGCTCCAGCAGGGCTTCACCAAGCGTTGCGCCTTCCTTGAACGGCGCATCCGATTTCCAGCCAAGACCGGATATTTCAACGATGCGGCGCACCAGCGAGAAACCGTTGGAGTGAACGCCTGATGACGAAAGGCCGAGAATAATATCGCCTTCGGAGACATCGCCGCGCGGCAGCAGGCGATTGCGTTCTGCGGCACCAACCGCAAAGCCAGCAAGATCATAATCGCCATCCCGATACATGCCCGGCATTTCAGCGGTCTCGCCACCGATCAGCGCACAGCCAGCCTGAAGGCAGCCTTCTGCAATGCCGGAGACAATGGCGACACCCTGATCAGGCGACAGCTTGCCGGTCGCGAAATAATCGAGAAAGAACAGCGGCTCTGCGCCCTGTACGACAAGATCGTTCACGCACATGGCAACAAGGTCAATGCCAACGGTGTCATGCTTGTCTGCATCGATTGCGATTTTGAGCTTGGTGCCAACACCATCATTGGCTGCGACCAGCACCGGATCGGTAAAGCCTGCGGCCTTGAGATCGAACAGGCCGCCGAAGCCGCCAATTTCCCCATCAGCGCCGGGACGGCGTGTCGAGCGCACAAGTGGCTTGATCTTGTCGACCATCAGATTGCCCGCATCAATATCGACGCCAGCCTCCGCATAGGTCAGTCCATTTTTTTGGGCGGGGTTATTTTCAACGGTCATGACCTGCTCCTGGAGATTGGGCGGGAATAATTAAGCGCGCAATGACATGAGATTGCCTGTCCTGCAAGGCCGCAGAGCCGGAAAAGCACAAAACAACGCAGGAATCTGCGGAAAATCACGACCCTGTGGGTTGCCAGCCACGTTCAAACTTGCACCGCGCACATCCATTGCAATCTTTCTGCGTTGGACTAACTATCATCCTCGCCCAGTGCTTATAACAATAGTAATATGACTATTTATCGGACAAGCTCACAACCTGCCTTTTCAGAGAATGGATGAATATGGCCAAAAAACCAGCGCCCGTGACCGATGCCACGAGCAAAACCATACAGCAATCGGATGCTGTGGCGCGTGATGGCGACATTCACGTCAATGTCGAAGTCGGTGGCTTCACCGGTTCGGTCGTGCGTCGTCAGGCCATGTTCTGGACATGTGCCATATTGGTGTTCATCCTGTTTTTGGTCGTGTTCAGCCCGGTTCTGCTGCCATTTGTGGCCGGTATGGCTTTGGCTTACTTCCTTGATCCGGTTGCGGACCGGCTGGAGAAGTTGGGATTGTCGCGGCTGGCCGCAACCATTTTCATCCTGCTCGTTTTTCTGATCATACTTGTGGTCGGGCTGATGATCATCATTCCGATTTTGGCTACGCAGCTCGTGGATTTGATCGGCAAACTACCCGATTACATTTCGCAGCTTCAGGCATTGATGGCGAATGAAAATTCCCAGTGGCTCAAGCGTTATATTGGCATCGATAGCTCAGTCATTCAGGAGAATCTCAGCTCGCTACTCCAGCAAGGGGCTGGTTTTCTTTCCACTTTGCTGCAATCCCTGTGGAATTCGGGGAAATCTCTGATCGATATTGCAGGCCTTTTCATCGTCACGCCCGTGGTTGCGTTCTACATGCTGCTCGACTGGGATCGCATGGTTGATCGTATCGATTCATGGGTGCCGCGCAGACAGCTTTATACGGTTCGCAGTATCGCGCGTGACATGGATAAGGCGGTTGCAGGCTTTGTGCGCGGGCAGGGTACTTTGTGCCTCATCCTCGGCACTTATTATGCCATCGGCCTGACACTCGCAGGTCTTAATTTTGGCCTGCTGATCGGCTTTTTCGCCGGCGTTATAAGCTTTATCCCCTATATCGGATCCTTTATCGGACTGGCGCTCGCCATCGGTGTTGCGCTGGTGCAGTTCTGGCCGGACTGGATTACGATTGTGGTTGTTGCAGGGGTGTTTTTCCTGGGCCAGTTCGTGGAAGGAAATATCCTCCAGCCCAAGCTTGTTGGCTCATCGGTCGGGCTTCATCCGGTCTGGCTGATGTTTGCTCTGTTCGCCTTCGGTTCCCTGTTTGGCTTCACCGGAATGCTGGTTGCCGTGCCTGCTGCGGCGGCAGTCGGGGTGCTTGTGCGATTTGCGCTGAATCGCTATCTCCATTCTCCGATGTACGACCCGGCGTTTAAGCGTTCGCATTCCGATAAAGGGTTGTTGATCGAAGCTGGCGAGAATGCAGGCAAGGAAAAATGAAATCGAACTGTAACCCGGTTGAAAGCACAGGAGAAAGCGATGAGTGACGCCCCGCGTCAAATTCCGCTCGATCTCGTGCATCAACCCGGCTATCACCGCGAAGATATTATCGTCACGGGGTCGAACCGTGCTGCGGTGGATCTGATTGATCGCTGGCCGAACTGGGTTGCGCCGGTGGTGATCCTTGCAGGGCCGACAGGTGCGGGCAAAACGCATCTGGCAGAAGTCTGGCGTGCGGCAACAGATGCATTATTGGCCGATCCGAAAGCTATCAGCGATGATGTGGTGACGGGGGCGGCAGAATATCCGGTTTTGATCGACAATATCGGTGGAGCGGCTTTTGACGAAACAGGTCTGTTTCATCTCATAAACAGCGTCCGGCAGAACGCCGCCCTCGGACCGGGGCCGTCGCTTTTGATGACGTCGCGTCTTCTACCTGCCAACTGGAACGTCAAGCTGCCTGATCTTGCATCGCGTCTGAAGGCTGCAACAGTCGTGGAGATTTCAGAGCCGGACGATATGCTGCTTGGTGGCGTCATCCATAAACTGTTCGCCGACCGCCAAATCAGCGTCGAGCCGCATGTGGTGAGCTATCTGGTCAGCCGGATCGAGCGCTCACTTTTGTCGGCAATCCAGATTGTTGATCGCCTTGATCGCGTGGCACTTGAACAAAAAACCCGCATAACCCGCACGTTGGCCGCACAGGTTTTGTCGGATAGCGGTCACGGTGATGAATGAAGATCGCCGTCACCGGAGCCAATGGATTTATCGGAAGCGCTGTTCTTGGACATTTGGCGCTAGAAGGCCATGCAAGCCTTGCTCTGTCTCGCAATGACCTTTCAAACCCCGACTTCTATGACGTGGATACGGTTATTCATTGTGCTGCCCTTGCGCATCGCACAGGGGCGGGCCGGCCACAGGCAGAGGCCTTTGATGCCGTTAATCATCGCCTGACAGTCGAACTTGCCGAAAAAGCCCGACAGGCCGGTGTGCGTCGCTTCATTTTTGTCTCGACGATCTACACGATTGCACAAAACCCATCGCCGCTTACGCCGGATATGCCGCTTGCCCCGCGTGACGATTATGGACGTGCCAAAGCCGAAGCCGAAATTGCTCTGCTTGCCATGCGTGGTATCGAAGTGGTGATTGCGCGTCCTGTGCTTGTCTATGGACCGGATGCGAAGGCCAATCTGCGCGCTTTGATGCGGCTTTGCGACAGCGGCCTGCCTTTGCCATTGGGCGCTGCCAACAATCGCAGAAGTTTTGTCTCACTGGAAAATGTGGCGCGCGCCTTGGTGTTTTTGGCCAGCGCACCCTCAAATGCAGTTTCGGGCCAGATATTCCATCTTGCCGAGCCGGAACCACGTTCAACACGCGCGCTTGTATCAAAAGCACGTGCCGCGATGGGGCGTCCGTCGCGATTGCTGCCGGTGCCAGCCATTTTTATGAATATTTTGCTGACGCTCGTCGGCAGGAAGATGCTTTATGAACAGCTGTTCGGCGATATGGTCGCCGATACCGCATCATTGCTTGCAATTGGTTTTAACTATCTGCCGGGTGATCCCCAAATCGCAGCCATGGCGAAAGCTGCGCAGAAAGTTTAGTTCTTCTGTCCAACGGCCATCGGCGGCTGAATGCGTGTCTTCTGCACCACGGGCACCGCTGGGGCGGGCGCTTGTGGTTTTTTGGCAACCGATCCGGTGATCATCCCTGCGCTGTCAGGTTTGCTACGGCCACCGAGCAGCCGCTCTTCATGCACCCAGCCAATCATATTGGTCGAGGGCACAACAACACGGTGCCATCTACCTGTTTTGCCATAGGAGCGCATTTCGCGCCCTTTATCCACAGTGCCGATTGAAGGCGACTTATCCCAGGCATTTTTATGAATGATAAGCTTCGTCTTTGCATAGACCACGGATGGCGAGTGTGCGGCTGCATTTGTGCCACGCGGCGGCATTGGCAAAGCGCGTGCAGAGGCCGGGGGCGGTGGGACGAGCTTCTGCGTTGGCATCGGCGGCTTAGGCGCTTGAATGGCGGCTTGCTGCACGGGTTTGGGCTGTGCAGGCGCAACGGGTGCCGTAGGGCGAGGGACAGGACCAACCGCGCCCGCATAATCTCTGGAGTGCGTTTTCTTCTCGATCACTGCCCTTTCGGCAGGCTGTCGGGTCTCTGTCTTTGCAGGGGCAGAAGAGACGGTCTTTGGCGCACTCTGTTTGAAAAGCGCAGAAATAGCGGCTTGTGGGCTTTTATGTTGTGCCGTTGCCCACAGACTAAAAGCACCCAGACCCAATATCGCGCCGAGCGCCAATATTGGTGCGGATGAGCCTGAACTGGTTTTGCGCCCGCCTGAACGCCCACTTGAGCGTTTTGTCGGGCGGGAACTCCGTTTGCGTGGTGCCATTTCTATGTCCCCTGTCCTGCTCGTAACGGTGTCCGAATCGCGACAGGAAGACACTAGCTCGTCTTCCTTCGCATTTGGTTACTGCGGACAAGCCGAACCTAAACGGAGCGGGTGAGGCCACCATCAACGCGCAGATTTTGTCCCGTGATATAAGCGGCACCTTCAGAGGCGAGAAATGCAACGGTTGCAGCAATTTCTTCGCTGGTTCCGTAGCGCTGCAATGGCACGCTGTCGCGGCGTTCTTCGGTGGCAGGCAGGCTGTCGATCCAACCCGGCAGAACATTGTTCATGCGGATATTGTCTGCTGCATAGGTGTCTGCAAAAACCTTCGTAAAAGAAGCAAGGCCTGCCCGAAAAACCGCCGAAGTCGGGAACATCGAGCTTGGCTCGAAAGCCCATGCAGAGGATATATTGATGATCGTGCCGGATTTCTGCTTTTGCATGTAAGGTACCACAAGGCGGCTTGGGCGCACGACGTTGAGGAAATAAGTATCAAGACCCTTGTGCCAGTCTTCATCGGTAATATCGAGAATAGGCGCACGTGGACCATGACCGGCACTGTTGACCAATGTATCGACACGGCCCCATTTTTCGATTGCGAGATCGACGAGTTTCTTTAGATCATCCACCGACTGGTTGGAGCCGGTTACGCCAATGCCGCCCAGTTCTTTGGCAAGGGCTTCACCTTTGCCTGAAGATGATAAAATCGCGACCGCAAAGCCATCTTGCGCAAGACGCTTTGCAGATGCAGCACCCATGCCGCTGCCGGCTGCGGTGACGATTGCTACTTTTTGTACCGACATTTCGCTATCCTTATGGGGTGAAGATGAAAGGAACGTAGCGCAGCAGCTTGAAATCCCAAGTCAATTTTCTTGAATTTAAGGTTTCATGATACTGGTGGACAATAAAAAACGCCGCTTGCGCGGCGTTTGTTAGAAGACAGTCTGATCAACTATTCCGGTTGAGACGACGTGCTTCCCGAAAAAGAGTCAGCAGATGCGGGCTCGTCGCGTTTCTGGCGCAATTCTTTTTGCTGAACGGCATCCCGAAATGCTGCCCATTCATTTTCGTGACGACGGTAAAGCGCATCTGAATTCTGCATATCCATTTCGATACTCCCGATTTTCGAGCCTCCGTTGACTTGACAAGCCAAATAACACGGACCGCGAAAAATAGTTGCATCACAAACGGTAAGCGATTGAAATCTTAATCGATTCATATGTTTTTAACTCGATTAAGTATCCGACAAATGTGGATATTAGACGCGCATTTCAGACTAAGGGATTAGTTCTCCTGAATGGAGACACCATTTTCTCCGATTTTCATCTCTATACCGGAAGGCTTCGTTTCTTCCTGATAGGTATAGACCGCGAATCCGGCCACGATGACGATAAGAGCACCTATAACAAGATAAAGACCGTTGCGATTCACTCTGAAACTCCTGAAAATGTGAAGATGCAACTGAAACGTCCCAGCCTGGTGATTGGTTCCGACTTTTTGTTCAAACCAAAAACGCCAATAAGCGTATGAATGTGAATAAAATTGGCAAAGGCACTTTTTATCGCTTGCTTTATTTCTGTCGATTAACTAGGGAAGGGCCGCTTACAAAGCACGGAGCGTAGCGCAGCCTGGTAGCGCACCTGATTTGGGATCAGGGGGTCGGAGGTTCGAATCCTCTCGCTCCGACCATTTTCTTCAAGACAGTTTGCAAAGATGAAGTATGTCGCAGGCAGATGCTGTGGCGTGCGCCTTTATCGCGTTGACATGATGTGATGTGTAAACTATTGCCTTGATGAAATTGTCGCCATTGATATGCGCGTCAGCAAAAGATTTGGATCAAGGTTCTTCAAATGGTTGCACGTATTTACCGTCCAGCTAAGACCGCAATGCAGTCTGGTAAAGCCAAAACAGAAAACTGGCTTCTGGAATATGAGCCGGAGAGCGCCCGCAAGGTTGAGCCTCTGATGGGCTATACATCATCCGGCGATATGAAGAGCCAGATTCGCCTGTCATTTGACAGCCGTGAAGACGCAATCGAATACGCGACCCGTAACGGCATTGCTTATCGCGTGATCGAGCCGCACGAAGTGAAGCGCCGCAAGGTTTCCTATTCGGATAACTTCAGCTTCTATCGCGCCCAGCCTTGGACGCATTAACAGCTTTTCCCGGCCTCATGCTTCATGCTATGGCCGGGTTCTGATGGTGAGGTCCCGTAGCTCAGCTGGATAGAGCACCGGCCTTCTAAGCCGTAGGTCACTGGTTCGAATCCAGTCGGGATCGCCATTACTTTTCAATCGTTTATTCGATGTTCGTGCGGGAGCAGTTTACCGTTTTTTGGGGCGGTTTACAGAATAGTTGCTTTTCATCATGCTGTTGCGTGCCTATTGGAGCAAAGCATGGATTGATAAAATGATGCTTCAACAAGATTGAAATGCATTCGAAGTCAGCGATTTCATCGTCATTTCGTTTTGGTATCAACATCAACTGCTTGTCTGGAATCTAACGGGAGCCGCACAGTGGATGGGTGGCGCATGAGAATTCTGCCCGCACCGGTATCTCCATGCAGGTGCTGGAGTTTTCCAAACAGGTGTCGCGGTATCAAGGCCGGCGGCAGCGACGACTTTCCATTATGAGACATGAGTGGATGAGGTCCAGCCTTCGCCATCATTGTTCTCAGGTGTTGTCTGGGGACATATGGCATGTCGCCAAGCAACAGAAGCGCATGGCTCGCTCCGCGTCTTTTTACGTATTGTAATCCGGCCCTCAGGCTCTGGCTTTGCGTTGATGAGTTCTTGGGAAATAAAGGGCGTAAACCTGTGTGCCTGAATAGGCTTGCAACCGAAGGATCGCTTGCAACAATGACACCAAAACTAAATGGCAGCCCCCGGAGGGATGCTGCCACATGGGCTGCTAAGGGTTTTCCGTTATAACGCGAAAGAAGTTTATTTCCGGCGCCAAACCGCCGGGATTTGCCAGCAGCCAAAACAAGTATTGCAATTTTTGCAGCCCCTCTCATTGCGCGTCTTCTGCATGCATGCCTGAAAACGCACCATCCGTCGCATTTTGCAATATATGCGCAAGCACCGATACGCCTAGCGTATGGGGATCACGAGTCGATGGAATAAGCCCGAGGGGAAAACGCAGCTTTTCGATATGCTCTGGCGAACAATCATGAGCGCCGAGCGTTTCGCATCGCTTCACATGGGCGCGTCTGCTGCCCTGCGCACCGACAAAAAATGCGAGGCTGCTGAGTGCCTTAGATAAAATTATCGGCTCGCGATCATGATCGTGAAAGAACGTTACAACGGCAGTTCTGTTGTCTATTTCGACATTCTCGGGCCAATTGTTTGTAACAAGAGGCGAGGCCCAGGAAAAACGCGTCAGCACATTCGGGTCTGGCGAGAACAATTCTACCCGACAACCGGCAGCAAGCGCGAGTTCGGCAAAACAAACTGTTTCCATGCCTGTCCCAAAAATCAAAACCCTGATCTGCGGCAGGATTGTTAATTGCAGGCCCACGCCGGCCGGATTAAGTGACAAAGTTCCTTCTTCCCCCAAGCTCAGCATGGCTGGCCTTCGTGCCTTGAGTTGCGCCGCAACGACACTCAAAAGCTGTTTGTTAGGAAACGGAAAAATCTGAATATCGAGCGCTCCACCACATGGGAGAGGAACATCCCAATAAGGCGAACCGCTGCCGTAACGCACGCGCATGGTTTTGCCGGTTTCCATGGCCTTTTTCGCATTGAGCGCGACACTTTTGTCGATGCAGCCGGAGGAAAGATTTCCCCAGCTACGACCAGAGGCATCGATCACCATTGCAGCACCGCAACGGCGATAGGATGGGCCTTCAACACCCACGATAACGGCAAGAGCGCAACATTCAGCGGATAGGGCTGGCATCAAAGGAAAGTCATTTTCGTTGATCGAAACGGCGCGCACAGCCTCTTTCGTATCCGCGAACTCAGTTTGTCCCGTTGGCTTCATGCGCGTTCCCCGCTCTTTGCCGAAGTTCCCGAAAAACTCACTCACCCAATGCTTTTTTGATCTTTTCCGGTGTGACCGGCAAATGATAAAAGCGCTTGCCTGTCGCATCGGTGATGGCGTTTCCAATGGCAGAGACAATTGGGATCATGACCACTTCTGCCAAGCCTTTTGGCGGTGAGCTGTCAGAGAGTGGGTCGAGATATTCCGTTGTCTGGGTCCAAACCGCGACATCCTTACTGCGTGGGAGCGTATAGCGATTAAAATTCCACGTCCCGTCACCCGGACCATCATCATAAAGCGGCAGTTCCTCCATCAAAGCATGGCCAATACCCATCGCGACACCGCCTTGCTGCTGGCCTGAAACCAGTTGTGGAACGATAATGCTTCCGGGATCAAGCAGGCTGTGGTGCCGCATAATCTCCACTTCACCGGTAAAGCTATTGACGTTCAATTCCACAAGACAGGCCGCAGGCGTATAGGTTGTGACACCGGCATTGTTGCGCTGAACAGGCGGATAGTTGACGCTGCGGCGTTTGAGGAAATCATAGCCTCCGGTCGTCATGCGGCTTTTGAGATCGTCGGAAGCGCCATCGCCATAACGCACGGCGAGAAGGTCGACAGGCAATTCCCGGATTCCTGTGCCGGGTATATCAAATGCGGCAGTGGCCCATTCCCACCGGCTGAAACAATGAAGCGCTACACCGGTAATCAGCCCCATTTCATGCGCCTTTTTGGCAAGGCGTTCAAACGACAGTGTTTCCATGCCGCTGCCGCCAATGCCGCCCTCCACAACACGAAGATCGCCGAGTGTCATCACACCGCTCGCTATCTGCCCACCTGAAACGCCTTCGCTCCAGATCGCGCGGGCAGCAGGCCAGAGCGTATTTTCAAACAGGAATCGTGCAGCTTGCTGTGTGCCAAAACCAAGGAAATAAGCGCTGTTGGAGGCACTCATCGCCGGAAGTGTGAACGGCACCCAAAATGGGTCCTTCTCAAGCTCATCCTGTTGGGGCTGGGTGGTTGTGTAGGGCGAGAAATTGCTGACCATGGGCAGCTCAGCGAATTCAGTCACGCCAAATTCGACGACATCAGGCACCTTGCCCAACATTTTTCTGACCATAACCTGCTGTGCAGTCGTGGCACCAGTGCCGATTTCCTGCACACAATGGCGCATTGTCAATTGACCATTTGCGTCAAATTCGAGGGCTAAGGCACTTGTGTCTGCACCGGAGCCATAATCTTTTTGCACCTGCGCAAACCCAACCCCGTAAAGTCGGCCGGGATGGGCTGAATTATACTCGGCTCTGGCTTTTTCCCGGTTAAGCCACAGAGGGTGGTTTGCGGCACGATCAAGCATTTCCACATTGCGCAAATCGCCGAGCGGTTGTGCGCCCTGGGTGTTTTCATCACCGGCATGCATGGCATTGCGGCGGCGCAATTCCACGGGATCGATACCCAATTCATCCGCAATTTCATCCACCATCAATTCGGTGATGCTCATGACCTGAATGGTGCCATAGCCGCGCATGGAACCGGCTTCGACGGCTGGTGTCGCAAGCGCTATGGCTGTGAGGTCCGATTGCGGGAAATAATAGATAGATTGTGCGGCGGTGGCAGCAACCTGTGCGACTGAGAATGAGAAATTGGCCCGCCCGCCACCGTTGCAATTGTAAAATCCTTTCAGGATTTCAAACTTTCCGCTTTTGCGATCAGCAACGATTGTTACATCCATTTCGATCGAATGGCGTTTCATCCCCAGCTGAAACTGTTCGTAACGATCATTGGCCAACCGCACGGGCAAACCACCGCCATATAAACACGCGACGAGAGAATAGAAGGGGAAGATCGAATGATCTTTTGAGCCATACCCGACTGTTGTTCCCGTCAAAAGCTTAATCGTTTCCACGGGAAACTGCTTGTTGTCCTTGACGATCAATGCCGCGACCCGCGCCACTTCAAAAGGTGACTGTGCGGCGACAATCAAATGAAGCGACCGGGTGCTGGCGTCATACCAGGCGTTGCCGTTATCAGGCTCCATGGCACTCGGGTCAATGGACTGTGAAAAGCCGTGCCGCTCCAACACAAATTTTCTGTCGTCCTTGCGTGCAGCATCAATGGCTTTTTCGATGTCGGCAGCCGCATTCATGCCGCGCTGCATTGGTTCATAGTTTTCACGCGCGACAGCAAGCGGGTCACGCACGCCACCACCGCCGCGATGTTTGGTGGTCACCGAAGTGGGGACGAAAACGCCCGTTGCGCTTTCTGATGGCCATGTTGGCGTGTTGCCGTCAAAGCCGCCCCAGATCACCGAATCCTGAATCGGCGAAAAAACAGATGAGGCTGACGGCTTATCCCCGCCGATGCGCACATAACGGGCCGCGCCGTAATTGGCTGGTGGCTTTGGTCCTGTTTCAGCACCATATTTCACCACGCTCGTTTCAAAGCGCAAACGGCGTTTGGCAGCATCAAAGCGATCAAAATCGCGGTAAATGAGCAGGGCAACCGGCTGTCCGAGCAAGGGCGCGGTCTCGCCCTTGGGCAAAAGAAAATACTTTCCATAAAAGCCTTCATCCAGCCCTTCGGGTTGCGGAGCCAGAATGCCATCGCGTTCAAGGTCTTCATGCAGGATCAGGCGATCAGGTTGTAAATCGGGACCCAGAACCGAGAGGTCCACCATCTCAAATGCGCGATCGGCTTTAGTCGCCTTGATAAAAAAGGCATGCGCCTGATCTTTTGGCCAGCCTTCGAGATCGCGGGCGCGATAATCGCGTGAGAAGGTCTTGTCACCCGTTACCTTACGAATGGCATCCCAGCGGTAGCGTGCCTTTCCATCCTGGCCCAGCCAGTCAGACGCGCTTGGGCCGGATTGTACCTCTTCTGCATGTGCTGCGGGCAGGCGTCCAATCATCACAGCAATGCCGGCAATTGTTCCCAGCTTGATAAAATTACGACGTGAAATATGTGAATCCATTATGCCCTCCGGCGTGATCCGATAGCATTACAAAACAGCTTACAGTCTTTGGGTTTGGCCATGTATTTTTGTAGAAATTTCTTATAGCGGCGGATCTGTTTTTCCAGACCCGCCTCTTCTTAATCGACTGCGCTTTCCTGCGCCGCCACCGCTTGCGTAGTAACGGGTGTGCTTTGCCCACCCCATTCAGCTCTGATCCAGCTTATGAGTGCCGCAATCTCGGGGTCATCCATACGATGTGCAAAAGGCGGCATGGCATACATGCGCTGACCATTGGTGAAAGTCTGCGTTGGAATGCCGTTGACCACAACATTGATCAGTGTCTGCGGATTATCCATCGCAAGCGTTGCATTGCCCTTCATAGAGGGCGCCACATTCGGGATGCCTTCGCCGTTCACACCATGGCAGCCGGAGCAGGCCGATATGTAGGCAAGTCTGCCTGTATCCATAACACTTCCGGGGGCAGGGGACGCGGCTTCCGGTAAGGGCGCAGGTGGTGCAGAGGCTTTGGCGATATTGCCCTGTTCATCGGTCAACAGATAGGTTGCAATCGCCCTGACGTCGTCGGCTTCCATAACGCTTGTAGAAAAATGCGTCACGGTGTTCATGCCGGCAAACGAAGTGCCCTGAGGGGCGATGCCGGTTTGCAGATACTGGCTCAGTGTCTCGACATCAAAGCCATGTTTGGCCAGAGCAGCAGTGGTTATATCAGGGACAGCCATACCATCAACTTCCCCACCTTGCAGAGCGCGGGAAAAGTCGCTGCCCATCATGATATTGCGTGGCGTATGGCAGGCACCGCAATGGGCAAGGCCCTCGACAAGATAAGCGCCACGGTTCCATTCTGCCGAACGCTGTTCATTATGCGGTGCTTTGCGATCCGGGAAGTTCAGCAACGTCCAGAAGTTCATAAACGGGCGCACTGGCAGCACGAATACGCCGGTGTTTTCCTTGTTGGCGACCGGCATGTCAGGGATGCTCATCATATAAGCATAGAGCGCATCCAGATCGTCAGGCGTGGTGATATGTGTATCGACAAAGGGCATTGCCGGATACAGATTGCCCTTACCTGCCGCTATTCCATCGCGCAGTGCGCGATGAAAGTCCGCACGTGTGTAATTGCCGATACCATACTGCTTATCCGGGGTGATATTCGTGGAATAAACAGTGCCAAATGGTGTGCCGATTGCCACACCACCTGCCGCCATTGGCCCTTCGGGCAAAGAGTGGCAGCCAAAGCAATCGCCAGCCAGTGCAAGTTCGCGTCCGCGCGGGATCAGATCTTTCATCTGCTCCGGTGACATCGCTTGCTCTGCCTGTGGAGCAACGCTCGACATGCGGAAAAGGCCAAACAGAATGGCAAGCGCAACCACTGCGCCCAACACGATGATGGCTAAGATCGAATTACGCAATCTATGGCTTTTCATCGTTGGAACTCCTATCCGATCACGCAACCGGGTGTGGCAAGCGCCACATCGCGGATGGCTTCATAATAACGCACATAGCCTGTGCAGCGGCAGATATGGACGTCCAGCGCTTCTTCTATGGCGCCTTCAAGATCTTCGCGCCGGACAGGCTGGCGCTTGAGTTGATCAATGAAAACAGTCGCTCCCGCCACAAAGCCCGGCGTGCAATATCCGCACTGGAAAGAGAAGTGGTCAATGAAAGCCTGCTGAATGGGTGTCAGCTTCAAAACCTTGCCATCGGCATCCGTTTCGGCCTGACCTTCGATTGTGATGATCGATTTCTCGTTGAAGAAATGAGCATCGTAAATGCAGGTACGGCTTTCTGTTTTGCTACCGTCAGGCTGCAATTCCATGACAGTGCAAGCATGGCAAATACCTTGACCGCAACCAAAATGCGTTCCGGTCAAATCCAGATATTCATGCAGAAAATCAATCATTGGCATGCCAACCGGAACCTCAACCGGGCCGATTGGCTTGCCATTGATAGTCAGCGACAACGGACGTTTTTCGATGCTCATGACAAGGCCCTCTTTATCTTTTCCGGTGTGATCGGGAATTCATAGAACCGCTTTCCGGTGGCATGGGTAATCGCATTGCTGGTTGCCGGCAAAATCGGGATCATGCCCAGTTCAGCCATGCCCTTGGGGGGCGATGTCTCTGACAGTGGTGGAAGATAATCCGTGGTCTGGTTCCAGACTGCCACATCTTTGGCGCGGGGGAGCGTGTAGCGATTGAAGTTCCATGTGCCATTGCCGGGACCATCATCATAAAGCGGCATTTCTTCCATCAATGCATGCCCCAGCCCCATCGCGGTGCCGCCTTGTATCTGGCCCGATACCAGTTCCGGCACAATCATCGTGCCTGGTGCCATCATCATATGATGGCGCATGACCTGCACCTGACCGGTAAAGGCATTGACATTGAGTTCAACAAGGCAGGCTGCTGGGGTCACAGTTGTGGGATCAGCACCCGCACGTTTTGTGGGCGGGTAATAGGCGATCTTTCGCTTGATAAACTCATAACCTGCTGTGGTCATTCGGCTTTTGAGTTCCTCAGACGCACCATCGCCATAGCGCACGGCAATAGCATCAAGCGGCAGCGTTCTGTTGCCAACCGTTGGAATGTCGAATTCAGCCCTCGACCATTGCCAGCTACTATAGGCATGAACAGCCACACCGGTGATCAGCCCCATTTCGTGGGCTTTTTTTGCCAGTCGCTCAAACGGGATCGGCTTCATACCGCCGCCACCGATACCATCGGGCCCGACACGAATATCCGACAGTTCCACATTGAGGCTTTGAAGCGGACCACCGCCAACCCCTTCGCTCCAGAGCGCCTTTGCGGCAGGCCACAGGCTGTTTTCGAGCAGGAAACGGCCAGCCTGGCGCGTTCCAAAACCAATATAATAAACCCCGCTGGAAGAGCTCATGTCGGGGATCAGCGCAGGCGTCCAGTACGGATCACTCTTGGCGAGCTCGTCCTGTTTTTTCTGATCGGCATAACTGGTGTGTAGGGGCAGTTGCTCAAACTCGGTCACGCCGAAATCGACAATATCAGGCGCCTTGCCCAATGCCTGCCAGATCATCACCTGCTGCGCTGTGGTGCCGCCGGTTCCGATTTCCTGCACGCAATGACGCATGGTCAATTGACCATCCGCATCAAATTCAAGCACCAAAGCGGTTGGAACGCCACTGGAACCATAAACCTGCTGTACCTGCGAAAAGCCCACGCCATAAAGTTTGCCGGGGTTTGCTGCTTCAAATTCCGCCTTGGCTTTCTCGCGGTTTTGCCAGAGCGGGTGTTTTGCTGCCAGATCAAGCATTTCAACATTGCGCGGGTCGCCGGCGATAATGCCACCCTGCGTATTGGGATAGCCTTCCAGAATTGCATTGCGACGGCGCAGCTCAATCGGATCGATTTTGAGCTCATTTGCAATTTCATCGACCATCAGTTCCGTCACGGCCATGGATTGCAGCGAACCAAATCCGCGCATGGAACCGGCCTCAACGGCGGGTGTCGCCATGGCCAGCGCCGTCAAATCGGATTTAGGAAAATAGTAGATCGATTGTGCGCCACGCGCTGCCACATGTGAAACCGCAACAGACAGATTTTCACGACCACCGCCGTTGCAGCTGTAAAAGCCTTTGAGCACCTCAAACTTGCCCGTCTTGCGGTCTGCAAGGATGGAGACATCCATCTCGACCGCATGGCGCTTCATGCCCATCTGGAACTGTTCATAACGATCATTGGCCATGCGGACGGCACGGCCATCGCCATAAAAACACGCTGCCATCGCATAGAACGGAAATACGGAATAATCTTTCGATCCGTAGCCGACGGTTGATCCGGTCAGAAGAACGATGTTTTCGACCGGAAAAAGCTTGTTGTTTTTGGCAAGCATCGCAACGGCATTCACAATGCCGGTCGGCGATTGCGTTGCGGTCATCACATGCATGGTTTTGGTGGATGCATCATACCACGCATTGCAATTGTCCGGTTCCATCGCGCATGGATCGATGGATTGCGAAAAACCATGCCGCTCCAGCACAAACTTGTCGGGATTGTTGCGCGCGGCATCAATTTCATCGGAAATTGCGCGGGCATAGTCCATGGCAATACCCTGTGTATCCGGCTTTTCATCTGCGCGTTGCAGCGCTTCAATGAAACCGCCGCCTCTGTCTTTGCGAATGACAGGCGGAACGGCGACCGCTTTTTCGGGCGCATAAGGCGGCCAGACAGGCGTATTTCCGTCAAATCCACCCTTGATTCCAGCATCCTGAAATGGCGAAAACTTTGACGCGTCATAAGGTGTGTCGCCGCCAATACGCACATAGCGACCGGCACCGTAATTGGCTGGTGGTCTGGGGCCGGTTTCTGCGCCGTAAACAACCGCACGGTCTTCAAAGCGCAAAAGCCGCTTTGCAGCATCGAAGCGATCAAAATCCTTATAAATCAGGATAGCAACGGGATGCCCCAGAATGGGTGGTGTCTCACCTTTAGGCACCAGAATATTGTAGCCGTAAAAGCCTTTGCCCATATTGGTATCCTGCGGGATATTCAGCCCGTCGCGGGCCAGATCTTCCTGCAGGAGAAGCTTGTCTGGTTGCAGATCAGCACCAAGGATGGAAAGGTCAACGCCTTCAAAACTACGGTCTGCTTTGGTCGCCTTGAGCATGAAGGCATGGCTTTGCTGTTTCGGCCATCCCGGAATGTTGCGTGCACGATAGTCCCGTGCAAAATTCTTCTGCCCTGTCACCTTGCGCACGCCATCCCACCGGAAGCGCGCCTTGCCATCCTTGCCGATCCAATCCGTCGATGTCGGTCCCGAATGGACTTCCAGTGCGTTTGCAACAGGAACGCGTCCAAGCATGATGGTTATGCCAGCAACACTGCCAAGTTTGATAAAATCGCGACGCGAAATGTCTGAAGCCATGCGTAATCTCCTCAGCACAAGGTTCCGGACGCCAGCGGGTTGCCCGGAAGAGCTTTCGTAAAACAGTTCCCGCCGGTGGGCATACAGACCACTAGTATTCGAGTTGTCTCGGGGTCGTTGTTGACTTCTTTTTTTCAGATCCGTCGGACTCTTTGTGCGCGCCATCCTCCTGTTCTTCGAACAAAACGCCGCCGAGTGCTGCGACAAGGATCATAAATCCTGTGCCAAGAAGCCACGACAAATACCAAGGCCCGTAATCACCCAGAATAATGCCAACAAGAATGGCTATGACCGCGATGATCATTGCCAGCACAAAACGCCAGAATACGCTCATCATGGTCTCCTTAAAATGCGTGGTGAGAGGCCTTGACCTGCTCGGAATCCACCTTGCCGCGCATAACCCAGAAGGCCCAGCTCGTATACATAACGATCAGCGGCATGAAGATAACGGTGAAGCCAAGCATCCACATCAGTGTCAGCTGGCTTGAGCCGGAATTCCACACGGTCAGACTGTGGGACGGCTGAGTGCTTGAAGGCATCAGGAACGGGAACATGGCAACGCCTGCGGTGGCGATGACGCCAATCCATGCAATTGCGCCAAGCCACCATCCGAGCACAGCGCGGCGTGCGGCAATCGCCAGAAGTCCAAAAACAATGCCAAAATAGGCAAGGGCAGGGATGCCCCATAAAATGGCGTAGCTATGGAAATTGGACAAAAGCGCACCCGGTATACGCTCGACCACCTGATGAAGCGGTGTTTGCGGCACGCCCGGATTTGGGCCTTGAACGATGTGATATCCATCCATGCCCGAAACCCACAAACCGCCGATACTGAACAGAACAATCGCCAGAACGCCACCGAGCGACGCCGCTTTGCGTGCGCGTTGCGCAAGTTCGCCAAGCCCGCCACTCATGAGCATCGCTCCGCCCATGTAAATGGACAGCGACACGGATAGAAGCCCGCAAAGAATTGCGAACGGATTGAACAGTTCGATGAAGCTGCCGGTGTAATAGGACGTCATCCGCCAGTCGAAATTGAAGGGCACGCCCTGAATGACGTTGCCGATAGCGGCACCAAACACCAGCATGGGCACAAACCCGGAAATGAAAAGGCACCAGTCCCAGGCATTTCTCCAGCGTGGCGATGGCAATTTGCTTCGATACTCAAATCCAAGCGGCCGGACGATCATGCTCCAGAGCAGAACCAGCATGACGATGTAAAAGCCGGAGAAGGCTGTGGCATAAACCAGTGGCCAAGCGGCAAAGATGGCGCCACCACCAAGGATAAACCAGACCTGATTTCCATCCCAGTGAGGGCCGATGATGTTCAGGGCCACGCGGCGATCGGTGTCACTGCGTCCGACATAACGCAGCACCGTACCCACACCCATGTCCATACCGACCATGATGGCAAGCCCCATGAGCAGCACGCCGAGAAGAGCCCACCAGATCAGTTGAAGCGCGAAATAAATATCCACGGCAGAACCTCCTTCTTAATAAGCCACAGCCGGAGCTGATGAGGTTGCAGGGCTTGCTTCTTCCGGCCCATCCGGGCCTTTGCGGATGAAATGAAGCATGAGGAACAATTCGACGATGGCGAAGATTGTGTAGAGCAGGATGAAGCCTGACAGTGACACGATCATATAGCCGACCGTATGGGTTGATGCTGACAGCCATGTCGGCAGCACCTCATAGACCGTCCAGGGTTGTCGCCCGACTTCCGCAACCAGCCAGCCCATTTCACAGGCAATAAACGGCACCGGGATCATCCACACCGAAGCGCGCAGGAACCAGCGATAATGATGGACGGAATTGGTCAGCGTGAGAATGAAGGATAGGACGAAATAACCGAGCATCAGCAGGCCAAGCCCTACCATAATGCGGAACGACCAGAAGATGATCCAGACTTCAGGTATCGTGTCTTTTGCTGCTCTGTCGATATCGGCATCCGTTATGCGTGTGATGTCGCCGTCAGGTGCATAACGCTGAACGAGAAAGCCGTAGCCGAGATCATCCTTATGCAGATCGAACTTGGCAAGGGCTACCGCATCCGTCGGATTTGCGCTCAAAATCTGCATGGCCTCGATTGCGGGGATACCGTTCAGAATGCGTTTTTTGGCACGCGCCTCCAGCACATCCGCAGCCGGTACGGTTCCTTCCAGCGAGTGCGTCACGAGGATGGAAAGCATTGCCGGGATTTTAACGGCAAACAGATTGCGTTGTTCGCTTTGTGAGGGAATTGCGATGGCATTAAAAGCCATCGGCGCTTCTTCGGTTTCCCAGAGCGCTTCCATCGCGACAAGCTTGGTGGGCTGCGCATGGGCGCCGACAAAACCCAGCGCATCGCCAAGCGTCAGCACACCACCGGTTCCAAGCACGCCAAACAACGCGGCAATGCGGAACGAACGCTTGGCAATATCCATATGGCGGTTGCGCAACATGTAAAAAGCGCTGATACCACAAACGAAAATTGCAGCGGTGACATATCCGGCAAGGACGGTATGCACAAACTTCGCCTGCGCATCCGGGTTGAAGAACATATCGAAGAAGCTACTGAGCTCCATACGCATGGTAACAGGATTGAAGTCCGCCCCTTTGGGGCTCTGCATGAAGCTGTTGGCGACAAGAATCCACAAAGCAGAAAGGTTTGAGCCAAGCGCTACCAGATAGGTGACAACCAGGTGCTGCATTTTGGTCAGACGATCCCAACCAAACACCATCAGTCCAAGGAACGTCGATTCCATAAAAAATGCCATCAGCCCTTCAATGGCCAATGCAGTACCAAACGCATCGCCCACAAAGCTGGAATAGAATGACCAGTTCATGCCGAACTGGAATTCCATCGTAAGACCCGTTGCCACGCCGAGTGCAAAATTGATCAGAAGCAGTTTTGCCCAGAACTGCGTCATACGGCGATAAACTTCACGCCCTGTTGTGACATAAACCGTCTCCATAATGGCGACCAGAATAGTCAGGCCCAATGTCAGTGGCACAAAAAGAAAGTGATATAAGGCTGTTGCAGCAAATTGAATGCGTGAAAGATCAACTACCAGATCGTTTACCACGACTAGTCCCCCTCCTTTTCTAGTCCGTAATCACAGAGCTTTACTTTACAAAGTTCTGGTTGCCTGACATCGGACGCATGAAAAGCTGTTTTATAATTATGCTTATTGGATATTATATACTGCTAATTATCAAAACTCTATTTTTGAGTGCTTCTAAACGCCGCACCTTATCCTCATGTCTCGGACGCTGTGTTTTATAATGAGGCACGAAATTCGACCCGAAGCAGAAGAAAATATCCCACGGGCATCTTCAATTTCTCGCAAAAAACGCGATAAAGTTCAAATTAGTATGCTGAATATTTCTTCGCCTTTATTACGGAAAGGCGACCTTCTCCCTGAAGGAAGAATAGATCAGATTAAGTCAAAATTTCCATTAAAATTATTGGTTGCCGTCATTTTTATCCCGGTTTTAACGTGTGTAGCGCGCAAGAATGCATCGTAGCGCGCTACAGTTTCAACACTTATAACGAGGCAGGCGGCGCGTTTACGCCTTGCGTAAAAACTCGGTGCGCAGAACAAGTCCTTTGACCTGTTTGGTGCTGCAATCAACCTCGTCGGGGTTGCCCGTGAGGCGAATATTCTTCACGAGTGTTCCGCGCTTGAGGGTGGTGGATGTACCTTTTACCTTCAGGTCCTTGATCAGGGTAACAGAATCGCCATCGTTGAGTTGCGTGCCGTTGCTGTCGCGTACGATTTCATCAGACATAATTTTATCCCGATTATGAGTTGCCGCAGTGCCATGGATTATGACAACTGTCGGTTCGTGAACGGTAGGTGAGCCTACTCTTCTTCTTGGTTGCAGCTTTGGATTTCCATTGAGAGCAGTGATCTGAATGAATGGGATCAGTGCTCTAAGGTTTTCTTTTTCAAGCATAATCTTATCGATCTTCGCTTCGCTCCGGTCGGACTATGTTCTAAAAAGAACGGTTTCGGTCGCCACATCTGATGCTTCTACAATAAAAAAACGCCGCATACATTGCGGCGTTTTGTATTCAGCAAAATTAAGTCTATTGTCCTCGCGGGCCATCGCCTCTATCGCTGGATCTCAACCGAAAACGTTGGTCGCCCCTATAAGGTCGATCCCAGTTGCGTCCCCGATCCCAGTTGTTGCGGCGGTCCCAACGACCGCGGTTCCAGTTTCGTCGCTCATAACGATGATTGTCCCACCGGTCATAGCGATCATTAAGCGCTGCACCAAGGGCGGCACCGGCAATCAACGGAATACCGATGAGCGCCGCTGTATTGCCAAAATTATTTGAGTAACCGCCACTCGAACCTTCGCGCATGGCGAGATAACGTGAGGATGCCCAGCCAGATAATCCGCCATAATTGATCTGGCACCAGCCATAGCCGGAAGTGCACGCCTGAACAGTGACAGGGGACCGGCTCGGAACACTGCCAACAGCGGCATATCCCGTGCCCGGTCCAGTGCGAACATTCAGATTGGTTGTTACAATCGCATTTGCTGCCTGCGCAGTGCTCGCGGAAAAGACGCCTAAAACCAAGAGTACTACTTTGAAAGAAGGTCTCATCGGAGGGTTCCCTGAACAACTCTATTGGTTAATAAACGATGAAGATGTGTAAGAGGTTCCCGTTGGCAGTCATATTGCCGGTGATTTAGAGCATTTCCAGCAAAAGTGCGCAGCGGTTTTGCGTAGGACAATGCGTAAAATAAATAGCTAAGGCATTTCCAGCAAAAGTGTGCAGCGGTTTTGCGCAGGACAATGCGTAAAATAAATAGCTAAGGCATTTCCAGCAAAAGTGCGCAGCGGTTTTGCGTAGGACAATGCGTAAAATAAATAGCTAAGGCATTTCCAGCAAAGGTGCGCAGCGGTTTTGCGCAGGACAATGCGTAAAATAAATAGCTAAGGCATTTCCAGCAAAAGTGCGCCGCGGTTTTGCGTAGGACAATGCGTGAAAACCAATGGAGACAGCATTTCCTGCGTTTCAATCAAAACAGGAAATGGGTTAGCGGCGGCGGTGACGCAGAATGACGGCAATGGCGAAGCCTGCCAGCCCAACGGCGATGACACCCTGCAACACGAATATCCAGTTCATCATGGCATTTTCCTTTGGTGCATTGTGCACCTGAATTCATGAGCGCATCTTGATCTCTATGAATCAGGTCGGCGCTCTAAGGCTTTTTACGCAACGCATAAAACTTATCAGAGTTTGTCTTTCGCCGATAAGTTTTATGCACTCGACGGTGTTCTACAGCATCGGTTAAAGAATCATAATCATTTTTTGGAAAGCCGAAAACACACATCAAATGGTGAAGTCGTAACTATTCCTGTGGCCCGAAATATTTGTTTTTCAAAGCCGTCAGTTCTTCATTCTCCTGCAAGCTGATGATCGCGATTGAAGCTGGTTTTACGAGATCACTGTGACGCGGGAAAGCAAAACCGTATTTATCAGGGCTGAATATGTTTCCAACGATTTCTACCGGTTCGCCTGCATGTCTGTGGGTATAATATTCCAGCACCGGGCTATCGGCGACAATTGCTGAAATTTCATCATTGGTGAGTGCCGCGACAGCCTCTGGAAGATGGTCGAAAGTTACAGTCGATATAGAGCGGGCTTGCAAAAGCTGCTGTGCAATGCTTCCCGTCCGTACGCCGACAGTCTTATTCTGCAAATCAGACAGACTATTGATATTATTGGATATATGGGCAACAGTCATGACGCTTGTGACGGACGATGTTACATAGGCAACGAGGGCGATGCCAAAGATCAGCCAGAAAGCCTGCCATATTCGACCCGCCCAGCCAAAGAGATTTTTGCGCGTGCTTTTGCCGGATGTGGCAAGCGAAACCACATGATAAAAGCTTTCGGCCAGACCTTCCATCCAACGGCGTGGGAAATTCTGATCGAATTTGCGATCAAAGATCGTCAGCAGAATCGTGGCAATCAGGATGACAATGCCAATCCATGCATAGGTTGCCAGGTGACCGGCATCTTCAAGATCGCTGATCAGGTCTTCCCAGCCATTGCCAGCTTGCGTGTGCACCATGATACGCAGACCGGCGTCAAACCATGGATGCGTAAAATCAACCACTTCCGCGCGTTTTTCTGTGATGGTGAGATTGGTGACAGCCGCGTCGACCTCATTTTTGGATACGGCCTCCACGAGCGCGGAATAGTTGGGATATTCGATAAACCGTGAGAGAAGCCCCAAACGCGCGCCGATGTCGTTCCAGAGGTCTATCGCCATTCCATTGAATGTCTCGCCCTGTTTGTTGACGAATGGTTCGCTGACATAAACGCCAACCTTCACCTGCCGCAAAGGCGCATCCTGCGCATTCGAGGGTAGGGCTGCAACAATGATAAAAAGAAGGGCAAGCAGGCTTTGCGAGACGATGCAGAGCGATTTTTTACTTAAATTCCACGATGACACAGGTTCAAGCCGATTTTTGTTTCCCACCGTCTCAAGTATAAATATTCCAGCTCAATTTGGAAGTAAGCGAGCGGTCTATTTTCTTTAATTTCTAATATTTAAATATGCCTAATGTTTTATATAAATGGCAAGTAATGTGGGCGTCAAAGTGGCTCTGCTCAGCAGCGTATTGATAGAACCACTCTGATTGTTGAAGCGCGATCAGATCGCAGCAAAGCCTTTTTCGAGATCGGCGATCAGGTCAGGCACATCTTCCAGACCGATTTGCAAACGAATAACCGGACCGGGATATGTGGACGTGGCGACCGTGCGGTCTTTCAGTCCGACCTCGTTTGCAAGGCTTTCATACCCACCCCATGAGTAACCGAGGCCGAAAATCTCAAGTGCATTGAGAAACGCATGTGCTTCTTTTCGCTCTCCGCGTTTAAGAACAAAGGCAAATACCCCGGATGAGCCTTTGAAATCCCGCTTGAACAGCGCATGACCGGGATGGCTTTCGAGTGCGGGATGCAATACGCGCTCAACAGCCGGATGGCTTTCGAGCCAATGGGCAATTTCAAGTGCACTTTTACGATGATGTTCCAGTCTCACGCCCATGGTGCGCAAACCACGCAGGACTTGATAGGTGTCGTCCGGTGCTGCACACAGCCCAAGTGTGCCATGGGTTTCAAGCAATTGCGGCCAGCATTTTTCGTTGGCAGAAATCGTGCCGAACAGAATATCGGCATGACCGGAAGGATACTTTGTTGAGGCTTGAATGCTAATATCCACGCCAAAATCAAGCGGCTTGAAATAGAGCGGTGTCGCCCATGTGTTGTCCAACATAACAATGGCACCCGCTTTGTGGGCGGCGTCCACGATCGCCGGAATGTCCTGCACTTCGAATGTGTTGGATGCAGGGGATTCCGTAAACACGACCTTGGTGTTGGCACGCATAAGGGTTGCGATCTCACTGCCGATCTCAGGATCATAATATTCAACCTCTATGCCCATGCGCTTGAGAATCGTATCGGCAAAGTGGCGGGTTGGATTGTAGATGGAATCGACGAGCAACGCATGGTCACCCGGCGACAGAAAGGCGAGAAGTGGCACCGTAACTGCTGCCAGACCTGATGGAACACAGACCGTGCCGGCAGAACCTTCAAGTGCATCAATAGCCTTACACAAGGCTTCGCTCGTTGGCGTTCCTCGTGTGCCATAGGTGTATTTCTGATTGCTGGTTGCCATGGTCTGAGCGTCTGGAAACAGCACCGTGGAAGCCCGCACAACAGGTGGATTGACGAAGCCGTGATAGTCTTTCGGATCATAGCCGTCGTGGGCCAAGCGTGTGTTTATGCCCAGCTTTTCTGTCTTGTTCTGCTTGTTAGTCACGAAATTGCCTCCAGGCCATGTTGCATGCTGATCAATCGATTCTTGTTTGCGGTTGCCGCAGAGAAGGTATCTGTATCCGCTTTTAGAGCGCATCCCGAAAAGTGTGAAACGGTTTTCGGACAAAGATGCGTTAAAATGAAGAGTTAGAGCGCCGATCTGATGCAATCAGAGCGAAAAGCGCGCTAAGGAAAGAGTATCCCCGACATGAATGAGAGCAAAGCCACGAGCACGATCCTTTATCCATTTCGTGCCGCGTTGGAACTCTTAAGAGCATTAGTACGGCCGGCTTATGCCGGTGCACCGTCCAGCTGGACGATGGAAATGACGGCAATTGTCGTGCTTTTGCCTTTCGTGCTGCTGGTCCTGCATCTATGGGACGCGCAGATCGTTCGCGCTGCAATGCATAGTGATTTTATTGTCATGGAGCTGCTGCGCGCCATAACTGATTTGATTCGCACAGTTGTGTGGCTTGGTATTGCTATTCTTGTTTGGCTGCTAACGGCATTGCTGCTTTCACCGGGAATTCGTCTTGTTTGCCAACAATTGCTCGTTCGTTTGCATGGATGGGCGACGCTTGTTCTGGCCTCTATCGTTGTCGGCAGCATTCCCACCGAGATCGGAAAACTTGCCATTGGGAGGGCAAGGCCGCTTCTGCTTGATGAGCTTGGTTCCGCCTATTTTGCCCCGTTTCGCGGCGAGCATTCTTATGAAAGCTTTCCGTCAGGCCACTCCATGATGGCGGGCATAATGCTCGTCTCCTTGTGGATTTTTCTGCCGCGCTGGCGCTCTCTGACTGCACCTGTGTGCCTCTTATTTGTCATCAGCAGGCTCGCGGCTGGGGCGCATTATCCGACAGACGTCGTTGCTGGGTTTGCAATTGGCTTTATTGCGACATGGTGGGTTGCTCGCTTCATGGCCACGCGAAATATTATTTTTTCAGTTGATAATGATAGCATGATGCCAAAAGTCTGATTTTGACGGAATAGCAACGTTTTTCACGTTTAATTTCATGCGGCATTTCATCTAAACATATGTTTGTATTGACTAATTTTTTTACCGTAAAGTTACTCCGATAAGTTGGGAGTAAATACACAAAAACCGGGAAAGCATGTAAAAATTGCTATGTCACGCGGTCATTTTTTTGAAGAATGGTTTTTTTCTCTCGCGTTAATAGCTTGACCAAAACCAAAATTTCGCCTTCGATAGAGTGGTGAAGGTGGCAGGCTTCACTGAGCCCAAACAAAATGAGAGTCGATAACGACTCCGGGCAAGGGTTGCCTGCATGATGCAAGGGATTGGGGAGGTCTCTATAAAGGACTCTCCTGAATTTTGCGGAAAATAAGCAACAGAGACGTTGGGCTGTTTGGCCTCACGATCTCCCGGGAACATAAAGGTTGCAGGCCAGATGAAAAAAACTGTTTTGACAGGGGTAGTGGGTTTAGCGGCGCTGTTTGCTGCTGCTTCAGGGGCGTCGGCAGATACGCTTTCCGATGTGAAGAACAAAGGTTTTCTGCAATGCGGTGTGAACACGGGCCTGCTTGGCTTTGCCTCGCCGAATGATAAGGGCGAGTGGTCTGGCTTCGATGTGGACTATTGCCGTGCTGTGGCTTCTGCGATTTTCGGTGATCCAACCAAGGTGAAGTTCACGCCGCTGAACGCGAAGGAGCGTTTCACGGCTTTGCAGTCGGGTGAAGTGGATGTCCTGATCCGTAACACGACTTGGACAATCAGCCGCGACACTGCGCTCGGCCTTGACTTTGCTGGCATCAATTATTTTGACGGCCAGGGCTTCATGATCAATTCGAAGAAGCTGTCGGGCATCAATTCCGCATTGCAGCTTTCCGGCGCTTCCATCTGCGTTCAGGCCGGCACGACAACCGAGCTGAACATGGCCGACTATTTCCGTTCCAACAAGATGGAATATAACCCGGTTGTCTTTGAGAAGATCGAAGAAGCGAATGCTGCTTACGATTCCGGCCGTTGCGACGCCTATACGACCGACCAGTCCAGTCTTTATGGGGTTCGTCTGGCGCTCGCCAATCCGGATGATCATGTCATCTTGCCGGAAATCATCTCCAAAGAGCCGTTTGGCCTGACTGTTCGTCAGGGTGACCCCAAGTGGGCAGATGTCGTTCGTTGGACGCATAATGCGCTGCTCAATGCCGAGGAATACGGCATTACGCAAGCCAATGTCGAAGAGATGAAGAAGTCCGACAACCCGGACATCAAGCGTCTCCTTGGTGTGGAAGCAGACACGAAGATCGGCACCGATCTTGGCCTCGACAATGATTGGGTGGTGAAGATCGTAAAGGGTGTTGGCAATTATGGTGAGATATTCGAACGCAATATCGGTGCCGGCAGCCCACTCAAGATTGCACGTGGTCTTAACGCCCAGTGGAACAAGGGTGGCCTGCAATATGGCATTCCCGTGCGCTAACGGGTCTTGCTCTTCAGACTGATCGTCGGCGGGTGCAGGAGCACCCGCCGGATTTGTCGGCTTTGCAGTTTGTTCGTTTGTGAATGTCCCCACGTCATGCGGGCATATAAATGCTGACGATCTGCATTTTGGAATTCAACCGCGTCTTGTTGGTGCGCGAGTTCGGGATGATCCTGAACAGAGGATGACAAGACCGAACGGTTCGGCATTCGATGCCTCAATTTCAGGAATTGCTCCGCAAACGCGGTCAGCCTTTCTCGCTCGACATCGATGCTGCCAGCCGAGAAGCACAGGAAACATATGGCTTCCTATTCTGTAACTGAACGTCGCGAGGATAGCGGCAAAACTTCGCTCCTGTACGATCCGCGAATTCGCGGCATCTTCTATCAGGTCATTGTTTTTGGTGCGGTGATTGGCGCAATCTATTGGATTGTCGGCAACACAATTACCAATCTCCAGCGCGCCAATATCGCTTCCGGTTTCGGCTTTCTAAATGGCCGTGCGGGTTTCGATATCAGCCAGACGCTGATTCCATATTCCAGCGATTCGACCTATGGAAGAGCTTTTCTTGTTGGCCTTCTGAATACGCTTTATGTGGCAGGCCTGGGCGTTGTTCTGGCGTCAATCATCGGCTTTCTTGTCGGCGTCGGGCGTTTATCCCGCAACTGGCTTATCCGCAAGATCTGTATGGTCTATGTTGAGGTTTTCCGAAACATCCCGCCTCTGCTTGTGATTTTTTTCTGGTATTTCGGGGTGCTTTCCGTGTTGCCACAGGCAAGGGAAAGTCTGTCTCTGCCGCTCGGCACCTATCTGAACAATCGTGGGTTTTTCATGCCGTCGCCCGTATGGGGTGAAGGCGCATGGCTGCTGGCAGCCGCATTGTTGCTTGGAATTGTCGCTTCTTTCATCGTTGCGCGCTGGGCGAAGCATCGGCAGATGGCGACAGGAAAACCGTTTCATACAATACGCGTTTGTGCGGCTTTGATCATCGGTTTACCGATACTGGCGCTGATTGCGACCGGATTTCCTGTTTCGTTTGATTTTCCAAAACTTGGCACCTTCAATCTGACAGGCGGCGCGCAGGTTAAGCCGGAATTTCTCGCACTGTTTCTGGCTTTGTCGTTCTATACCGCTTCCTTCATTGCAGAAACTGTGCGCGCAGGTGTGCTCGGTGTAAACAAAGGCCAGACAGAAGCCGCCTATGCAGTTGGCTTGCGTCCGGGGCAAACAATGCGGTTGGTCATCGTGCCGCAGGCGCTGCGCATCATCATTCCACCGCTCTCCAGTCAGTATCTCAATCTGATCAAAAACTCCTCTCTCGCTATTGCGATCGGTTATCCGGATCTTGTGGCTGTGGGTGGCACGATCCTCAATCAGACGGGGCAGGCTGTTGAAGTCGTCGCGATCTGGATGGTGATTTATCTCAGCATCAGCTTGATCGTTTCCGGCCTGATGAACTGGTTCAATGCGAAAATGGCACTGGTGGAGAGATGACCATGGAAAACACAAATCTCCAATACGTTCGTTCGCAATTGGTCGAAGGCGAAAAGCCGCCCCGCTCAGTTCATGGCTTGTCACATTGGCTGCGGGTCAATCTTTTCGCGACGCCCGCTGATGCGGCACTCACAATTTTTGGTCTGGCCGTTGTGGCCTGGTTTCTGCCGCCCATGATTCAGTGGCTGTTTGTTAATGCAGCCTGGACTGGTGCAGACCGAACAGCCTGCCTGACTGTCACGCAGGGTGGTATACAGCCGGAGGGTTGGTCTGGTGCGTGCTGGGCCTTTGTGAAGGCGAAACACGAGCAGTTTATCTACGGGCGTTATCCGGTTTCGGAACGCTGGCGTGTCAACCTGACTGCGGTTTTTTTCGTGGTTCTGCTGGTTCCTTTGCTGATCCCGAAAATACCGCATAAGGTCATTAATGCGATTTTATTCTTGCTGGTTTTTCCGGTGGTTGCGTTTTTCCTGATGGTCGGTGGCTCATTTGGCCTTCCTTATGTGGAAACGGCGCTCTGGGGTGGTCTGTTGGTGACGCTGGTACTGTCTTTCGTGGGCATAGCCGTGTCGCTGCCATTGGGTGTGGTGCTGGCTTTGGGACGACGCTCCAAGCTGCCGGTCATCAAGACCTTCTGCATCATCTTTATTGAAATGGTGCGCGGCGTGCCGTTGGTGACCGTGCTTTTCATGGCGAGTGTGATGTTGCCTCTGTTCCTGCCGCCGGGCGTAACTTTCGACAAGTTGTTGCGTGCGCTTATCGGTGTGGCGCTGTTCGCTTCGGCCTATATGGCAGAAGTGGTGCGCGGTGGGCTTCAGGCCATTCCGCGAGGACAATATGAAGGTGCGGATGCACTTGGTCTTAGCTACTGGCAGAAGACCAACCTCATCATATTGCCGCAGGCTTTGAAGCTGGTCATTCCGGGCATCGTCAACACGTTCATTGGCTTGTTCAAAGACACCAGCCTTGTCTACATCATCGGCATGTTTGATCTGCTTGGTATTGTGCGTCAGAACTTTTCCGATGCGAACTGGGTTTCTCCACAGACACCTGCAACCGGCTTGATCTTCGCGGGCTTCGTTTTCTGGATTTTCTGTTTCGCCATGTCGCGATACTCTATATTCATGGAACGAAGGCTCGACACGGGTCATAAACGATAAGAATCAAGGGAATAATGAAAATGAGTGCACAAAGCGCCCTCCCGCAATCCGAGCTCGGTGTCGAAATCGACCGTTCAAAACTGGAAGTCTCAAAGACTGAAGTGGCGATCGAGATCAAGAACATGCACAAGTGGTATGGTGAATTCCACGTGCTGCGTGACATCAATCTGAAAGTGATGCGTGGCGAACGCATCGTCGTTGCCGGTCCTTCGGGTTCCGGCAAATCGACCATGATCCGCTGCATCAACCGTCTGGAAGAGCACCAGAAGGGTCAGATCATTGTCGATGGCATTGAGCTCACCAATGATCTCAAGAAGATTGACGAAGTGCGCCGTGAAGTCGGTATGGTCTTCCAGCATTTCAACCTCTTCCCGCATCTGACCATTCTGGAAAACTGCACATTGGCACCAATCTGGGTTCGCAAAATGCCAAAGAAGCAGGCGGAAGAAGTGGCCATGCATTATTTGCAGCGCGTGAAGATTCCGGAACAAGCCAACAAATATCCGGGCCAGCTTTCGGGCGGTCAGCAGCAGCGTGTGGCCATTGCCCGCGCACTGTGTATGAACCCGAAAGTCATGCTGTTCGATGAGCCGACTTCTGCACTTGATCCGGAAATGGTCAAGGAAGTGCTCGATACAATGGTGAGCCTTGCCGATGAAGGCATGACCATGATTTGCGTCACGCATGAAATGGGCTTTGCGCGGCAGGTTGCAAACCGCGTGATTTTCATGGATCAGGGCCAGATCGTTGAGCAGAATTCACCTGCCGAGTTCTTCGACAATCCGCAGCATGAACGCACCAAGCTGTTCCTCAGTCAGATTCTACACTGACCAAACGAATTGTTTCATAACAACACCCGCCGCTGATAACGGCGGGTGTTTTGTTATCGGGATTATGGTTGCCTTGGTATGCCGGGGTTTATGAGGTGAAGATGACAGACTTTCATTGGAGCGAATATCTGCCTCCCGAGGCGCATCGGGAGTTTGATTCTTTTTACAGGAAAGAGTGGTGGACTGCAGCGCGTTCGTTTGAAGATGTCATAAAGATGCTCAAACACTGCGACCTCACATTGTTTTGTCGTGATCAGAATGATGAAATCATTGGTTTCGCACGCGTTTTGACCGATTTCACATTCAAGGCGATGATTTTTGATGTCATCGTGGCCGAGCAAACACGCGGGCAGGGGCTTGGGAAAATGCTTGTTCAACGTCTACTGAACCACGAGAAGCTACGTGGGGTGAGCAGCTTTGAACTCTATTGCCCTGATCGTCTGGTGCCCTTTTATGAAAAACTGGGCTTTGTAAAAGGATCTTCTGCGTTGCTTTTTAATCAACCGCGCACAGCTTGAACGGCATCATAGCCATAAAGCCAGTCCAGATCTTTGAGAAAGGCATCAGCGCTGCGCGTGGCAAAAAGCATGTTGCGTCCGAGCGCAAAGATACCTGTTGCGTGGTAGGCAAACCGATTCATCTGACCGCGTTTGCCAACCGCAGCAATCCGCGCTTTTCGAACAGAATCAAACCGCTTTAGCGCTGATTGTGGCTCCCGGTCATCCAGTGCCTCGGCAAGTGCTGCCGCATCTTCAATTGCCATGGCAGCCCCCTGCGCAGCAAAGGGCGTAACAGCGTGTGAGGCATCGCCAAGGAAAATCGTTCTGTCTGGGCCGACAAACAGCGCTTCAGCCATTTCAAAAAGTGGCCAATAAGTCCATTGCGTTTGTGCTGCCAGAATGTCACGAACCGGTGCACTCCAATCTGCGTAAATTGATTTTAGCCGCGAAACATCACCCGTCTTTGACCAAACTTCGCCGGGATTATCGCCAGTCGTAATGGCGACAAAGTTGAAGAAGTCTCCGCCCTTTACCGGATAGGCAATGAAGTGCGCTTTGTTGCCAAGCCACGCAGAAACAGCCTTTTGTTCCGGGACCGCTGCCTTAAGGCTTGCGGGTAGCGCGTCAGCTGCAAGTGTTGTGCGCCAGGCAATGTGACCGCTGAAACGCGCTTTATTATATCCGACCTTCGCGCGTTGCGCAGACCAGACGCCGTCACAGGCGATCAGATAGCTGGCTGCGATTTTTTCCTCTGCTGCACCACGTCTGACTGTTGCAGAGATGCCGTTGTTATCAGCCTTATGTTCGATAATTTCCGAGCCGAGATTGATTTCAATATTTGGATGGTTGGTGCAGGCATTTAACAGAGCTGATTGCAAATCAGCGCGATGGCAGACAACATAAGGATGGTGCCACCGTTGTAATGCCTCATCACCCAATTGCATTGCGAGCAGGGGGCGAGCCTTGCGTCCATCCATAAGGTAGAGTGCTTGGGGCGTAACAGCTTGCGAGCAGAGGCGATCTGCAACGCCAAGGCGTTCAAGGTGACGCATCGCATTGGGGGCGAGCTGCAAGCCTGCGCCGACTTCCGACAAGGCTTGCGCTTTCTCAAACAGTTCAACACCCCAGCCCCGCGCCGCACATTCCAGCGCGGCACTCAGACCGGCAACTCCGGCCCCTGCAATCAATATGTGGCGTTTGCTCAAGCTGCTCATCATATCAGCGGCACGCATGCCGCTTGCTATATTCAGGCAGCTTTGTCTGCGGGTGTTTCGTAAACACAGCCGGCAGGCACGGTCTCGTCAGCATGAAGTTGTGCATTGTAGCGGTAGAGCGTCGAGCAATATGGGCAGACGACTTCACTTTCGTCGCCCATGTCCAGAAAGACGTGCGGATGATCAAAAGGTGGGTTTGCGCCGACGCACATGAATTCCTTCACGCCGATTTCAATAGAATTGTGACCAGCGTCGTTCTGGAAGTGCGGGATGATGTGATCGGACATGATAGGCTCCGGAGCTTGTGGATCGCGATACCCAATTCAGGATAGCTATTTTTTTAGCATTTACCGTGTACGGCTTGTTTCTGAAAGCGTTTTCATCAATTCTGGGGACATTTCAAGCGGTTTGCTATCAAACTGTCATATGACAGCCATAGGCTTATCGTCGCGCCGGGATATGCCGGTAGTAACCGGGATAGGAAAAATGAACGAAAACAGCGTTGTGGCAACTCAGACCGATAATTTGCCAGCTCCTTTGGAAAATGGCCATTCCATGGGCCAGAAGTCCGTCATTGCTCAGAATGCTCACGAAGCTTTGAACAGTGACAAGACAGCCGAGCTGATGCAAAGCCCTGAACGCTTCGTTAATCGTGAGTTTTCGTGGTTGCAGTTCAATCGTCGTGTGCTGGAAGAAGCGGCCAACATCCGCCAGCCCTTGCTGGAACGTTTGCGTTTTCTGTCGATTTCAGCGGCAAATCTTGATGAGTTTTTCATGGTGCGCATCGCGGGCCTTGCCGCGCAGGTGCGTGCAGGCGTTGCCTTGCGCAGTGCGGATGGTCGCACGCCACAGGAGCAGCTTGATTTCGTTCTGGAAGAGGTCGGTCGCTTGCAGGAGGGGCAGCAGGCGTGTTTGCGCACGCTGCGTGAAGAACTTGAAAAAGAGAATATCGAGATCGTGCGTCCATCGGCTTTGTCGAATACAGAAAAGGAATGGCTGGAAAGCCACTTCCTGGAAACGATTTTCCCGGTTCTGACACCGCTTTCAATTGATCCGGCGCATCCGTTCCCGTTCATTCCAAATCTTGGCTTTTCGATCGCGTTGCAACTCGCGCGCCGTCTCGATGGCCATCCAATGACAGCCCTCTTGCGTATTCCGGTCGCCTTGAAGCGCTTCATTCAGCTTCCTCCAGAACAGCAGAATGCTTTCCGCTTCATCACAATTGAAGATGCGGTCAGCCTGTTTATCGGTCGCCTGTTCCCTGGTTATGAAGTGCGTGGCGCAGGCACTTTCCGCATCATTCGCGACAGCGATATTGAAGTGGAAGAAGAAGCTGAAGATCTGGTTCGTCTTTTTGAAACAGCGTTGAAACGCCGCCGCCGCGGTCAGGTTATCCGCATTGAGTTTGATGGAGAAATGCCCGAGGCACTTCGGATTTTTGTGGCGACAGAACTTGGCGTCTCGGAAAACCGTATCAGTGTTCTCGAAGGTCTTTTAGCACTCAACATGATTTCGGAAGTTGTTTCGATTCCGCGCGATGATCTCAAATTTGTTTCCTATAATCCGCGTTTCCCTGAACGTATCCGCGAACATGGCGGCGATTGCTTTGCCGCGATTCGTGAAAAGGATATCGTGGTTCACCATCCCTATGAGTCATTTGACGTCGTGGTGCAGTTCCTGCGTCAGGCTGCGGCTGACCCGGATGTGCTGGCAATCAAGCAGACATTGTACCGTACCTCCAACGATAGCCCAATCGTGCGCGCGCTGGTTGATGCGGCAGAAGCTGGCAAGTCGGTGACGGCCCTTGTGGAGCTCAAGGCGCGTTTTGACGAAGAAGCAAATATCCGCTGGGCGCGCGATCTGGAGCGCGCAGGCGTTCAGGTGGTGTTTGGCTTTATCGAACTGAAAACGCACGCAAAGATGTCATTGGTCGTCCGCCGTGAAGACCAGAAACTGCGCTCCTATGTTCACCTTGGCACGGGCAATTATCATCCGATTACGGCGCGCATTTACACCGACCTGTCTTTCTTCACGTCCGATGCCGACATTGCGCGTGACGTGGCTCATATCTTTAACTTCATCACCGGCTATGCGCAGCCTGCTGAAGAAATGAAAATTGCGATTTCACCACTGACATTGCGCGCGCGAATCTTGAAGCATATTGATGACGAGATCGCCAATGCGAAGGGCGGCAAGCCGGCGGCCATCTGGATGAAGATGAACTCGCTGGTTGATCCACAGATTATTGATGCACTTTACAAGGCCAGCCAGGCTGGTGTGCATGTGGACCTTGTCGTGCGTGGCATCTGCTGTCTGCGGCCAGGCGTTCCAGGCCTTTCGGACAACATTCGCGCCAAGTCGATTGTCGGGCGTTTTCTCGAGCATAGCCGCATTTTCTGCTTCGGAAACGGCCATGATCTGCCTTCCGACAAGGCGATCGTCTATATCGGTTCCGCCGACATGATGCCGCGTAATCTAGACCGTCGCGTCGAGACACTGGTGCCGATCACCAATGCCACAGTGCACCAGCAAATCCTGTCTCAAATCATGTTTGCCAACATAATTGATAACCAACAGAGCTATCAGCTACTTGCGGATGGTACCTCTCGCCGGATAGAAAAAGAGGATGGAGAAGAAGCTTTCAACGCGCAGGAATATTTCATGACAAATCCGAGCTTGTCGGGTCGCGGAAAGTCGCTGAAGTCATCTGCCCCCCGTCTCATTGCGCATCGTAAGCGTGTGCAGGCGGAAAGAAACACGACTTCATGAGTCCAGCAGTCGCACAAGGCCGATTGAAGGGTCTTAAACCCGTTGCGGTTATCGATATCGGTTCCAACTCGATCCGTGTCGTCGTTTATGAAGGCATTGTCCGCTCTCCGACAGTGCTTTTCAACGAAAAGCTTCTCTGCGGTCTTGGCAAAGGACTGGCCAAGACCGGAAAACTCAATGAGAAATCTGTCGATATCGCGCTGCGCGCATTGAAGCGTTTTCGCGTTCTGGCCGAACAGGCGGGGGCGATCTCCATTCATGCGCTGGCAACTGCCGCCGCACGCGAAGCAAAAAACGGCCCCGATTTCATTTCTCAGGCCGAGGCTATTCTTGGACGGCACATTGAAGTGCTGTCCGGCAAAGAAGAAGCTTACTACTCCGCTTTGGGTATCATTTCAGGTTTTTACAAACCGCAAGGCGTAACCGGCGACCTTGGCGGTGGTAGCCTGGAGCTGGTTGCCGTCAATGACCATGAGGTCGGGGAGGGCATTACCCTTCCATTGGGCGGTCTGCGCTTGCAGGATATGTCCAACGAGCAACTGCCGGAAGCGGCGAAGATTGCCCGTACGGAATTGGCGCGTGCAACCCTTCTTGAAGAGCATCAGGGGCAAGTCTTTTATGCTGTGGGCGGTACTTGGCGAAACCTCGCAAAGCTGCACATGACGGCCAAGCATTATCCGCTGCATGTCATGCATGGCTATGAGATGGACCCTGTGGAAGCCAAAAGCTTTCTCACACGTGTTGCCAAAGGCAATATCGACACAATGCGCGGCATTGAAGCGGTGTCGAAAAACCGCCGTCAGTTGCTTGGCTATGGCGCTACGGTTTTGCTTGAAACCATCCGTCGCATGAAGCCATCCAAGATTGTGTTCTCGGCGCTGGGTGTGCGTGAAGGCTATCTTTATTCACTGTTGCCTAAAAACGAGCAGCGGCTTGATCCGCTTCTGGCATCAGCGGAAGAGCTGGCGATCCTGCGTTCGCGTTCACCGCGCCACGCCCGGGAGCTTGCAACATGGACAACGCTTTCCTTGCCTGTGCTTGGTTTTGATGAAACCGAAGATGAAGGCCGTTACAGACAGGCAGCCTGTCTGGTGGCTGACATCAGCTGGCGCGCGCATCCTGATTATCGCGGCTCGCAGGCGCTCAACATTATTGCGCATGGCTCATTCGGCGGTATCGATCATCCGGGCCGTTCTTATATGGCAATCGCCAATTACTATCGCCATGAAGGATTGGTTGAAGACGAGATTGCGCCGGAGATTCTCCAGCTTGCCACACCGCGCCTGCGCGAGCGGGCAAAGCTTCTGGGGGCTTTGCTGCGCGTTATCTATCTGCTTTCCGCATCCATGCCGGGCGTGATCCCACGTCTTTATTGGCGTGAAGAAGAAAATGGCATTGCGCTGGTCGTGCCTGGCGATCTGGCTGATCTTATTTCGGATCGTCCAGAGGGGCGGTTGCAGCAGCTTGCAAAACTGACGGGAAAAAACCTTTACTTCGCCGTCGGTGACAGCGCGATTGACGCAAACGAGCATCATTAAACGTATCAGAAGTTATCCATGAAAAGGCCGGCAGGAGTTTTCTCCGCCGGCCTTTTGATTTAGTTCAGGTCAACCGCTTGAATACGCCGGTTTTCGAACTTGATACCAATCTTGCCATCAATCAGATCAAGCGCTTTCTGACCAAAAACTTCACGGCGCCAGCCTTGAAGGGCTGGAACATTGGCTTTTTCGCCTTCGGCGGCGATCTTGTCGATATCGTCGGAGTTTGCGACGATCTTGGCTGCCACACCGTGTTCTTCGGTCACAAGCTTGAGCAGGACCTTAAGAATATCTGCTGCGGCCGCGCTGCCTTCAGGTGAATGCGATTGTTTTGGCAACTTTGGCAGGTCTTCTTTTGGAATAGCCAGTGCAGCCTGAATGGCGTTTACCAAACCTGCCGCCTGAGCCGAACGTTCCCAGCCTTTTGGGATCGAACGCAGACGTCCAAGCGCTTCCGCATCTTTTGGCTGCTGCTGGGCGATTTCAGCAATCGTGTCGTCCTTGATAACGCGTCCACGTGGAACGTTGCGTTCGCGTGCTTCGCGTTCGCGCCATGCCGCAACCGATTGTACGATCGCAAGCTCGATTGGCTTGCGCATCCGGGTTTTCACGCGCTTCCATGCATCATCCGGGTGCAGATCATAGGTTTCGCGCGCGCTCAGCACGGCCATTTCCTCATTGACCCACTCGCAGCGCCCTTCTTTTTCCAATTCTGCTTTGAGATAAAGATAGATGTCGCGCAGATAGGTAACATCAGCCAGCGCATAATCGAGTTGCTTTTCAGACAGTGGACGGCGGCGCCAGTCTGTAAAGCGTGATGATTTGTCGATATGTTTTCCGGTGACTTTCTGCACCAGAGCATCATAGGAAATAGCGTCGCCAAAGCCGCAAACCATCGCGGCCACCTGACTGTCGAAAATCGGCGAGGGGATCAGGTCGCCCAAATGGAAGACAATTTCAATGTCCTGACGCGCTGCGTGGAAAACCTTGACCACCTTTTGGTCCGCCATCAGACGAAAGAATGGCGCAAGGTCCAGCCCCGGCGCCAAGGCATCGACCAGTGCGGTGTGATCGGGAGAAGCCATCTGAATAAGACAGAGCTCCGGCCAGAAAGTCGTTTCCCGAATAAATTCGGTATCGACTGTCACAAAGTCGGATTTGGCTAGGGCGGATACGGCCTCTTCAAGGGCCTCTGTGGTCGTGATGAGCTGCATGTTTTTCTTTTAGAGCGCATCCCCAAAACTGTGAAGCGATTTTCGGATAAGATGCCCGTTAAAACAGAAATGACGCGCAGGCCGTCTGGCGCGCCGGAAGAATGATATATCGATGGAACAACTCGGAAATAGTGATTTTTGTCGACATATTCTGTCAAGCTGGTTTAACACAGACACTGTCGGCTTGACAAAGCGTGATCAAAATGCGCTTTTCCGCCCAAATTGCAGCGCTTTGCATGCACAAGATTTATAAAGTTCCAAAAGGCAGAAATCATGCACCGTTATCGCAGCCATACCTGCGCAGCCCTTCGCAAATCGGATGTGGGTTCCAATGTCCGTCTGTCCGGCTGGGTTCACCGCGTCCGTGACCATGGCGGCATTCTCTTCATCGATCTTCGTGACCATTATGGCATCACGCAGATCGTGGCCGATCCTGATTCGCCCGCGTTCAAGGTTGCTGAGACCGTTCGCGGCGAATGGGTTATTCGCGTCGATGGTGAAGTGAAGGCCCGCGCAGGCGATGCCGTGAACGCCAACCTGCCAACAGGCGATGTTGAAATCTTCGCCACCGAGATTGAGGTTCTGGCCGCGGCCAAAGAACTGCCGCTGCCAGTGTTTGGCGAGCCGGATTACCCGGAAGATATCCGCCTCAAGTACCGCTTCCTTGATCTGCGCCGCGAGACGCTGCACAAGAACATTATGAGCCGCACGAAGATCATTAGCGCGATGCGTCGCCGCATGACCGAAATCGGCTTCAATGAGTTTTCAACGCCAATCCTGACGGCTTCCTCACCGGAAGGCGCGCGCGACTTCCTCGTGCCAAGCCGTATCCATGAAGGCAAGTTCTACGCGCTGCCGCAGGCTCCGCAGCAGTACAAGCAGCTTCTGATGGTTGCCGGTTTCGACCGCTACTTCCAGATTGCACCTTGCTTCCGTGATGAAGATCCGCGTGCAGACCGTCTGCCGGGCGAATTCTATCAGCTCGACCTCGAAATGAGCTTCGTAACCCAGGAAGAAATCTGGGAAACGATGGAACCTGTCATGCGCGGAATCTTTGAAGAGTTTGCCGAAGGCAAGCCTGTTACGCAGCAGTTCCGCCGCATCCCTTATGACGATGCGATCCGCACTTATGGTTCGGACAAGCCTGATCTGCGCAACCCGATTGAAATGCAGGCAGTGACCGAGCATTTCGCTGGTTCCGGCTTTAAGGTCTTCGCAAACATGATCGCGAACGATCCCAAGGTTGAAGTCTGGGCGATTCCGGCAAAGACCGGCGGTAGCCGCGCATTCTGTGACCGCATGAATTCATGGGCGCAGGGCGAAGGTCAGCCGGGTCTTGGCTACATCTTCTGGCGCAAGGAAGGTGACAAGCTTGAAGGCGCAGGCCCGATTGCCAAGAACATTGGTGAAGAACGCACCGAAGCTCTTCGTGAGCAGCTTGGTCTTGGCGACGGCGATGCCTGCTTCTTCGTAGCCGGTCAGCCATCGAAGTTCTACAAATTTGCAGGCGACGCCCGCACGCGTGCGGGTGAAGAACTCAACCTCGTTGATCGTGATCGTTTCGAACTGGCCTGGATTATCGACTTCCCGTTCTACGAATGGGACGAAGACAACAAGAAGCTCGACTTCGCACACAACCCGTTCTCGATGCCGCAGGGTGGCAGGGAAGCGCTGGAAACGCAGGACCCGCTGTCGCTCAAGGCTTATCAGTACGATCTGGTCTGTAACGGCTTTGAAATCGCGTCCGGTTCGATCCGTAACCAGTTGCCGGATGTTATGGTCAAGGCGTTCGAGAAGGTTGGTCTCAGCCAGCAGGACGTGGAAGAACGTTTCGGTGGTCTTTACCGCGCGTTCCAGTATGGCGCACCGCCACATGGCGGTATGGCAGCCGGTATCGATCGCGTGATCATGCTGCTCGTTGGTGCAAAGAATCTCCGAGAAATCTCGCTGTTCCCGATGAACCAGCAGGCGCTTGATCTTCTGATGAACGCGCCTTCGGATGTCTCGCCAGCACAGCTGCGCGATCTGCATATTCGCTTAGCACCAATCCAGAAAAGCTGATCTTCTCAGTTTGAAATAAAAAGCCCGGTCGCGAGACCGGGCTTTTTATTTAGGGCGTTAAAAAAACCGGTGAGCAGCGCTCACCGGTTTTCGTTGAACCAATTTGTCTATGATCAGTTGTTGGCTTCTACGCCGATTTTGAGAAGCGGGATAATCTTCGTCGGATCAAGTGACGCTGTCGCAACGATGGATGCAAAGCTGACCGACTGATCTGGAGATGCGCTGATTGTCAGCGATTTGGGATCGTCAAAATACTTTTCAGCCGCAGTCTTCAGCTGCTGGGCAAACTCTGGATTCTTGAGCTGTGTTGCCATCAGCGGCACCATCATTTTAAGCTGTTCACCAAGCGCTTTGCCATCAGCGCCCTGCTGCTTGCCATAATAGTCGAGCAGCTTCTGGGTGAGAGTTTTATTGTCAAAGCGGATTGTCAGGTTCTTGAGGCTGAGTTGTTCAGCAAGGCCAAGAATCGCCAGACCGGCAGCATCCTTATCGGCATCTGCATTGGTCATGTTCTGCTGGGTTTTCTGAACAGCTTCGAGGAAGGCAATATCATAGCCAGCAAGTGCACCGGTAATGTCAATCTTGCCTAAATCTGTTGCATTGATTTCAAACTGATCAAGGGATGCATCACCAGACTTCGGCGACCATGTACCTTTCGATGCGACCGAGCCATTGAAGGCGGTCATGTCGAGGGGCGCCAGCGGGTTCTTTTCATCATCTTTGAAGTTCGCATTTACACTGGCAATGTTCAGCGCATAATCGATTTTTTCGGTACGGTCGGCTGCATTCAGCGAAACTTCGAGGCCTTCGACGGTTGCCCCATCTTCACCTGGTGTTCCGAATGCCATTTCATCGATTTTCATCTTGTCGTAGAAAAGGATCTGGTTGAGTGCACCTTCAGCCTTTTCGGATGGAATCGAGACGTTTTCCATCGAGATGCCTTTGATGGAAACCTTGTCATTTTTGTTTGCTTCGCCAGCAGGGATGTCCATGTCAGGAACAGTGACTTTTTCAATGCTGTATCCGCCGTCTGCGGCGTCCTGTACATTTTCAAGCGTAACGTCGCCAACAGCCATTTCCTTGTCGGAAACCGTTGCAAGCTTGATCTTGGTCCCTTCAAGCACAATGTCAGAGCCATCTGCTTTGACATTGGTAAAGCTTAACGCGCCACCCTGCTTTGTGTAGAGTGCCTTGATGCGTTCAGCGACTGCATTCGCATCAGCAGCCATTGCTGCGCTGCCAAGAACGAGCGAGAGTGCCGTACTTGCCGCGAAGACGCGCGCGGCCTGCTTGCTAAGAACGAAAACCTGCATTTATTGGCTCCTGATTATTGGGTAAAAATTCAAATGCCTACATAAGCTTTTACAAATGGAAAAACAGCCCGATTTGTTCATCCAATGATAGCTGTGGAGAAAATCACTACATTTTCTTTATAGGAGATCAATGACGGCATATTTACGACGAATGTACTGGATTGGTTCTCATCTCTACTTGCTGACGAATCGCGCAATTGGTACGGATAGGCATGGGTAAAAGTCTGATTCCGCCGGGTGACGGCGAAGAACACATCGAACGGGTTGATCTTAAGTCAGCTCTCGAGGAGCGCTATCTCGCTTATGCGCTGTCCACGATCATGCATCGTGCGCTGCCGGATGTGCGCGATGGCCTGAAGCCGGTGCATCGCCGCATCATGCATGCAATGCGTCTGCTGCGCCTCAATCCCGATCAGGCCTATGCGAAATGCGCGCGTATCGTTGGCGACGTGATGGGTAAATTCCACCCCCATGGCGACGCCTCGATTTACGATGCGCTTGTACGTCTGGCACAGGATTTTGCCGTGCGTTATCCGCTCGTGGACGGGCAGGGCAATTTCGGCAATATCGACGGCGATAATGCGGCGGCCATGCGCTATACTGAAGCGCGTATGACCGAAGTGGCAACATTGCTGCTTGAAGGCATCAATGAAAATGCCATAGATTTCCGCCCGACCTATAATGAAGAGGACGAGGAACCCATCGTCCTTCCGGGCGCATTCCCGAACCTGCTGGCCAATGGCTCGGCCGGTATTGCGGTCGGCATGGCCACCAATATTCCGCCGCATAATGTGGCGGAGCTTTGCTCATCGGCGCTGTATCTCATCAATCATCCCGACGCGAGTGTTGAGGAACTGATCACGTCACCTCAACAATGGGAAGAGTTGAAGAAGGAAGCGGAAAGCGATCCTGCGGCCCTTTTGAAGTGCAAGGTGCGGGGTCCCGATTTCCCAACCGGCGGTATTCTGGTCGAAGATCATGCCAATATTGTCGAAGCCTATCGCACCGGGCGTGGTTCTTTCCGCGCACGCGCACGCTGGGAGAAGGAAGAAGGCAATCGCGGAACCTGGGTGATTGTTGTCACTGAGATTCCATATCAGGTTCAGAAGTCGCGCCTGATCGAGAAGATTGCGGAATTGCTTCTGGCCAAGAAGTTGCCGCTGCTCGACGATATTCGCGATGAGTCTGCGGAAGATATCCGCATTGTTCTTGAACCGAAGAACCGCACGGTTGATCCTGAGTTGCTGATGGAATCGCTGTTCAAGCTGACCGAGCTTGAGAACCGCGTTTCGCTCAACATGAACGTGCTTTCGCATGGTAAGGTGCCGAATGTTCTCTCACTGGGCGGCGTGCTCAGGGAATGGCTTGAACACCGCAAGGAAGTGCTGGTTCGCCGCTCTGAATATCGTCTGGCAGAAATTGAGAAGCGACTGGAAATCCTTGGCGGTTTGTTGATTGCTTATCTCAATCTTGATGAAGTTATCCGCATCATCCGTGAGGAGGATGAACCGAAGCAGGAGCTGATCCGAACCTTTGAGTTGACGGATAATCAGGCCGAAGCGATCCTCAATATGCGCTTGCGCTCTTTGCGCAAGCTTGAAGAATTTGAAATCCGCAAAGAATTCGACAGTCTGACCGCTGAGAAGACGGATATTGAAGGCCTGCTGGCTTCGGGCACACGCCAGTGGAAAAAGATCAGCGCTGAGATCAAAGCCGTCCGCGAGAAATTTGGACCGGCAACCAAACTGGGCAAGCGTCGCAGCACCTTTGCTGAAGCGCCGACACATGATCTTGAAGACATTCATCAAGCGATGATTGAGCGTGAGCCAGTCACAATAGTCGTGTCTGAAAAGGGCTGGTTGCGCGCGATGAAGGGCCATATGGCCGATTTCTCGACGCTCTCGTTTAAGGAAGGCGATAAACTCAAGCTCGCATTCCATGCGGAAACGACGGACAAGCTTCTGTTCTTCACTACAGGTGGCAAATTCTTCACCATTGGTGCGAACACGCTTCCGGGCGGTCGCGGCCATGGCGAACCGATCCGCATCCTCGTTGATATGGAGAATGATCAGGATATCCTGACAGCCTTCGTTCACGATCCACAGGCCAAGCTTCTGCTTGTATCGCATGAAGGCAATGGCTTCATCGTGTCTGAGAATGAAGCGGTCGCCAATACCCGCAAGGGTAAGCAGGTGATGAACGTGAAGGCACCGGACGAAGCCAAACTTTGCCAGCGCATTTCCGGCGATCACATTGCCGTCGTGGGCGAGAACCGGAAGATGGTTGTCTTCCCGCTTTCGGAAATCCCGGAAATGACACGCGGCAAGGGCGTTCGTTTGCAGAAATATAAGGATGGCGGCGTGTCCGATGTCCGCACTTTCGCAATCGCTGATGGCCTGTCATGGCAGGATTCGGCAGATCGTACGTTCAATCGCAGCAAGGAAGAACTTGTTGAGTGGATTGCAGCGCGCGCTTCCGCAGGGCGTCTTGTTCCAAAGGGTTTCCCGCGTTCGGGCAAGTTTTAAAATAAAGGCGGCCTGTGCCGCCCTTATTGTTTTCTAACCCTCAAATTTCTGCCAGCCGCGTGGGCTAAGATGCTCTTGCGGCCTGAAGCGCGTCTTATATTGCATCTTGCGCGATCCCTCGACCCAATAGCCAAGATAGACGTAGGGAAGGCCGGCAGCGCGAGCGCGCTGGATATGATCGAGGATCATGAAAGTTCCGAGCGAACGCTCGTGCATATGCGGCGTGAAAAAGGAATAGACCATCGACAGGCCATCCGCCATCACGTCAGTGAGCGCTACCGCGATCAGCTCTCCATCGCCCTTGGCACTGATAAAACTGTCCGGCCCGCGTCTGCGGTATTCGATAATCTGCGTGTTGACATGGGTGTCTTCGACCATCATCGCATAATCGAGTACCGTCATATCGGACATGCCACCTGAATGGTGACGGGCATCCAGGTAGTCACGGAAAAGGGCATATTGCTCTGTGCTTGGTTGGGCGTTGTGCTGGCGACCAATCAGATCACGATTCTGATTCCAGACCCGGCGCATACTGCGGTTCATTTCGAATTCGCCCGTCAGAATGCGCACCGAAACACAGGCGCGGCAAAGCTCGCAGGCTGGGCGATAGGCAATATTCTGTGAGCGGCGAAAACCACCCTGTGTCAGCAGGTCATTGATTTCGTTGGCCTTATCACCCACAAGATGTGTGAAGACCTTCCTCTCCATCTGGCCGTCAAGATAGGGGCAGGGCGATGGAGCCGTTAAGAAAAACTGCGGAGACTGTTGCGGTTGATGGGTCATCCAATATCCACGAAACGGCAATGCCGAACCATCTATTCTGCTTTAAAGATTGAGCCGGCTGTCCAAAACGTCAATAGACATTTTGTGCAGCCGACCCTGAATTTTTTTGATGATTAACGATCCGAACGGATAACTGCAGTTCCAAGCAACAGGTCATGCACGGTGCGCTTACGGTCAATCACCAGTGTCGCGAGCAGGATCAGTGGTGTAAGAACGACATTTAAACCCCAGAAAAGAACCGTGTGAACCACTGCAAGCATTGGATCGACGCTCCCGCCCTCAAGGCGCACCAGTTTGATGTTCATCATCTGCATGCCCTTTGTGGCCTGCTGAGGTCCGCCCAGCGTGCGCGATACATATAGCAGCGCGACGATCGGGAACATGAACGCATAAAGCGCCCACCCCAGTGAAAGCGTTATGATGCCCAGAACGAAAATCATGATTGCAGCCGGAATGCATAAAAGAAAGACAATGAGATAGTCGATCAGAAAAGCCATAATGCGGCGTGTGCGCACGCCTTCAAAAAAAGCGCGGCTTTCAAAACGCGGGCCCATGATTTCGCCGTGCAGAATATTGTCGGACATTTTTCCTTCCAGTCCTTGTAAAGACACGTCCGGGAACAGCCGTCCGCTGTTCCGCCCAATGCGGAACAGTTTCAAGGTGGTGTACGAAGCTGGCTATTTCAAGGAAATAATATTTCGACCTGTCAGCGCTGACTGTTCAGCTTTTCGGCAACATCAAGTGCAAAATAGGTCAGAATGCCATCACAGCCTGCGCGTTTGAATGCCAGCAGGCTTTCCATGATAACTTTTTCTTCGTCAATCCAGCCATTCATGCCGGCCGCTTTGATCATCGAATATTCGCCTGATACCTGATAGGCATAAGTCGGCAGGCGGAATGTGCTCTTGAGGCGATGGATGATGTCGAGATAAGGCATTCCAGGCTTGACCATCAGCATGTCTGCGCCTTCAGCCACATCCTGTTCAGCCTCGCGCACCGCTTCGTCAGGGTTTGCAGGATCAATATAATAGGTCTTCTTGTCGCCTTTCAGCAGACCGGCGGTCCCGATTGCATCGCGGTATGGTCCATAGAAGGCGGATGCGAATTTTGTTGCATAGGACATGATGGGCACATGGTGGAAGCCATGGGCATCCAGCGCCTGACGAATAGCGCCGATCCGTCCGTCCATCATATCGGACGGTGCGATAATATCGGCACCGGCTTCGGCCTGTGCGAGCGCGCCGCGAACGATCATTGCAACCGATTCATCATTGATGATCTCACCATCCCGCAACACACCATCATGGCCATGCGTTGTGAACGGATCAAGTGCTGCATCGGTAATGATGCCGATTTCCGGTACTTCTTTTTTGATCGCACGCACGGCGCTATTGATCAGATTGTCGGGGCTTGCGACGAAAGCACCATCTTCTGTTTTGACTTCCGCTTTTTCGCGCGGGAAAGGGGCAATCGCCGGAATACCGAGCTTGGCGGCTTTCTCGGCCATGCGTACAGCCATATCCACTGAGTAGCGTTCAAGTCCCGGCATCGCGTCCACTGGTTCGCGGACATTGGTTCCGCAAGTCAGGAAAAATGGCAGGACCAGATCATCGACCGTCAGATGTGTTTCCTGCACCAGTCTGCGCGACCAGTCAGCCTTGCGCATTCGGCGCAGACGACGACTTTGCGTCACATCATCGACGTGAGCTGAAATGTTGGCAGAAGAAATGTTGGACAAACGATCAGTCATATAAATGTTCCCGAGAGAAGAAAGCTTGGGAATCTAACGGTTCGGAAGCTTGTTATCAGATGGGCACGGTTTATCACGGGAAAAGTGGCTAAACCAAGCACAATGGCCTGTGCAGGATTGACGCGGGGCGTTTCACTTTCTACCCATTAAAGCATTTCCAGCAAAAGTGCGTAGCGGCTTTGCGTCGGATAATGCGTGAGTGAAAAATCATTTCCAGCAAAAGTGCGTAGCGGTTTTGCGTCGGATAATGCGTGAGTGAAAAAGCATTTCCAGCAAAAGTGCGTAGCGGCTTTGCGTCGGATAATGCGTGAGTGAAAAATCATTTCCAGCAAAAGTGCGTAGCGGTTTTGCGTAAGAAAGAATGGTTAAAGTGGTTTCAGCGATTCAGTCATGACGGGAGTCGCTTTGGTCATAGGGGAGAGACATGATGCAAATCGATTTCGGTGGTGGCAGTGAAATCAGCTTTGAGCGCAAGGGAAAAGCGGGGCTGGTGAAACTGACGCGCACATCCGCGCTCAATGCTTTGACGCATAAAATGATTCTCGCCCTCGACCGCGCTTTGCAGGCCTGGGCAACAGACCCGGATGTCGCCTGCGTTATTATCGAAGGCGAAGGCCGCGCCTTCTGTGCAGGCGGCGACGTTGTTGCAGCCTATAAAGCAGGACGCGAAGGCACACCCGCGTTTGACTTTTTCCGTGATGAGTATCGACTGAATGCCCGCATCGGACGTTTTCCAAAGCCGTATATCTCGCTGCTTAATGGCATTGTGATGGGTGGTGGCGCTGGTATTTCGGTTCATGGTTCGCACCGGATCGTGACGGAAAACACGCTTTTTGCGATGCCTGAAACCGGCATTGGTTTCTTCCCGGATGTGGGTGGAAGTGCCTTCCTGCCGCATCTTCATGACAATTTTGGCTATTATCTTGCGCTCACCGGCAACCGCATTCGCTGGGGCGACTGCCTGCAAAGCGGTATCGCGACCCATGCGGTGGCTGCCAGTGAGCTCGAAGACCTTCGCGACGATCTCATTGCCAAAGCCGATGTTGATGCAGCTTTGGCGCGTATGCAGTACCCGGATTTTGAGACCACGCCCGAAACCCGCAAAATCATTGCGGAGAGTTTTGAATACGCAACGCTTGCCGAATGCCTCAACGCTTTGGAAAAAGCCGCAGCCGCAGGCAGTAAACCTGCAACGGATATTCTCAACGTCATTGCCACACGTTCGCCAACCAGTGTGGCTGTCACATTCCGCCAGATTGCTGATGGTCGAGCGCTGAGACTTGATGATTGCATGCGCATGGAATACCGCATTGCATCGCGTATGCTGGCTGAGCATGATTTTTATGAGGGTGTGCGTGCTGTGCTGATCGATAAGGACGGCGCGCCAGTCTGGAAGCCGGCTTCAATCGATGAAGTAAAGCCGGAAATGGTCAATGCGTATTTTGCTAATCTTGGCGAGAGGGAACTAAGCTTTTGATGCGCCAGGATGAACTGCACCAGCATAGACAAATCAGCGGCACCGAATGGTCCTTTGTGTGGTTTATAAGGATGATTGCACTCGTCGCTCTTGCGAGCGGCGTTTATTATTGGATTAAACTTATTGGGGTTCAGCCGGGCTTGCTGTGGCGTTTCGATCTCATGCCATGGCAATGGCAGACCGCGACCGTTGCACTTGCGCTGCTCTTGCCAGTCGCGGCGACCGGTCTGTGGATGCGCGCGCCATGGGGCCCGGTCTTGTGGTTTATCGCAGCATTTGGCGAAATCGCCATCTATTCAGTTTTTGCACGCGACTTTGAATACAGGCCTGTGACGGTGGGCTTTAACGTTGTCTGCATCCTTATTTATATTGTTTTCCGCGTGCTGCTTTTCCTTGAAAAAAGACAGCAATCCCGCATCGGCCTTATCAGCTGAAAGAGCCAATCAGTAACACAACGTTAAGCCTGAAATTGCATTTCTCTTGGTAAGCTACTGTTAAGGCTGACTTTTAATTCGAATTTTATGCATCGCATCTAAAGTCCTCTCAAGAACGGTGAGAAAATACACCGGACCAACAGGAAGAGAGCAGCCTCATGCAAGGCTGCTCCGACAGAGAGGCAAAAGAAATGAACAATGCACAACATAGAATGGATGCATCTGCTCCGCTTTTGAATCCCGAAGCAGCTCTCCGCACACTTTATCTCGAAGCATTGCAATTGGTTGAGCGTCTGCACCGTCGTCTGCTTGATGTGATCAAGGACGAATTTGATCGCAATGGCCGCAACGACATCAATGCAACGCAGGCGCTGCTCCTGTTTAACATCGGCAATTCTGAACTCACCGCCGGTGAATTGCGTTCGCGCGGCTATTATCTTGGTTCCAATGTTTCCTACAATCTGAAGAAACTGGTCGATATGGGCTTTATTCATCATGAGCGCTCAAGCACCGACCGTCGCTCGGTTCGGGTTAGCCTGACGGATAAGGGCAATGAAATTGCCGATCAGGTGCAGTCGCTTTATCAGCGCCACATTGCATCCATTGAGCAGGTCGGCGGCATTCAGGTTGAAGAGTTTACAGCTATGAACCGTTCTCTGCAGCGGCTTGATCGCTTTTGGAACGACAGCATCGCCTACAGGCTCTGATCAGGGCATAAGTCCTGTGAGATCAAAGCGCGTTCATGTTGCAGAACGGTCACAATGAGTAGAGTTCATTCGTTGATCTTTATAATAGCGAGCTATTTAAGTCGCACCGGCCTTGAATTCCCGGCATTGCGACATGATTAAGCCATAAAAACCGCTTTTAGAGCATTTCCAGCAAAAGTGCGAAGCGGTTTTGCGTGGGGTAATGCCTGAAAACAAACACATAGAGCATGTTTAATGGTTCAGTCAAAATAGGAACTGCTCTAGCCGATCTTTACAGCGCATTATCTGGGGTTGTTTTCGGATACACGTGTCCGGATTAAACTGATTAGCTTCTTGGGACAAAGAACATGACCAAAACCGACAAGAATACCGATGCTTTGAATGCAAGTCGCCGCAGCTTTTTGCGTGGCGCAGCAACTGCCGGTCTGACTGCGGCTGCTTCGGCCATGGTTCCTGCTGCTTTCGCACAACAACAGGCTTTAAACGATATTCTTGCCGCACCGCGTCGCGGTAACTGGGATGACCAGTTCGATGCGCGTGCGACGGGCGGTCAGAAAGTTGCCACCAATCAGCCGGTTATCAGCCAGCAGACTGTTGGTGATCTTCAGTCTGCCATCGCTCAATATGCAGATATTGCAGGTCGGGGAGGCTGGCCGCAGGTGCCGGGCAGTGCAAAGCTACAGCTTGGCGTCACGGATCCCTCGGTGCAGGCTCTGCGTCAGCGCCTTATTATTTCCGGCGACCTTCCGCGCGAAGCAGGCGTTTCCAGCGCATATGACACCTATGTCGATGCAGCGGTCAAGCGCTTCCAGTCGCGTCATGGCCTGCCAGCCGATGGCGTGATGGGCCAATTCACCTATGCTGCGATGAATGTGGACGCCAACACGCGCCTCGGCCAGTTGCAGACCAATCTTCAGCGCCTGTCGAGCATGGCGGGTGCAAGCCAGACCGAACAGCGCTTCGTGATGGTCAATATTCCGGCAGCGCGTATTGAAGCCGTTGAAAATGGCAGTGTTGCGCAGCGCCACACAGCGATTGTTGGCAAGATCGACCGTCAGACACCGATCCTGAATTCCAAAATCCACGAAGTTATTCTTAATCCTTATTGGACGGCACCAAAGTCGATCATTCAGAAGGATATCATTCCGCTGATGCGGAAGAATCCGCAATATCTGGCGAACAATAAGATTCGTCTTTACAATGCGCAGGGTCAGGAAGTTGCACCGGAAACTGTGGATTGGAATACTGATGACGCCGTGAAGCTGATGTTTCGTCAGGATCCAGGCAAGATCAATGCCATGTCTTCGACTAAGATTAACTTCCCCAATCCATATGCCGTTTATATGCATGACACGCCACAGAAGAGCTATTTCAACAAGCTCATGCGCTTCGATTCGTCGGGCTGTGTCCGTGTGCAGAATGTCCGCGATCTTGACGTATGGCTGTTGCAGAATACGGCTGGCTGGGATCGCCAGAACATCGAATCTACGATTGCATCTGGTGTCAATACACCTATTCAGCTGACCGATCCTGTGCCGTTGCACTTCGTCTACATCACCGCATGGTCGACAGGCGATGGCGTGGTGCAGTTCCGCGACGACATTTATAAGATGGACGGTGCGACTGCGTTGGCACTTGGCACCGATACTTAAGTTGCATTCACGTTTAAGAAAGCCGTCCGAACCTGTTTCGGGCGGCTTTTTTGTTGCAGCTTTGGCCGTAAGCTACGTCATGCCGCATTTTGGAACATGCTTTTCGCATCACGGCCATTGGCCTTGCCTGTCGAAGTGTGATACTGCGCCTCATCTCTTATAGGTGTGACCGGCTATCCCGGAGGGTGTGAAACATGTCTCAAGCCAATACCGCTTTTTTCAACGCAACTCTTGAAGAAATCGATGCCGATATTTTTGGTGCGATCCGCAACGAACTTGGTCGTCAGCGTCATGAAATCGAGTTGATCGCTTCTGAAAACATTGTTTCGCGCGCGGTTCTTGAAGCGCAGGGCTCCATCCTCACCAACAAATATGCCGAAGGCTATCCGGGCAAACGCTATTATGGCGGCTGCCAGTATGTTGACGTCGTAGAAGAACTGGCAATCGAACGTGCGAAGAAGCTGTTTGGTGCAGAGTTCGCTAACGTGCAGCCAAATTCCGGTAGCCAGATGAATCAGGCCGTGTTTCTGGCGCTTCTGCAGCCGGGCGACACGTTCATGGGCCTCGACCTCAATTCCGGTGGCCATCTGACCCACGGTTCACCAGTCAACATGTCCGGCAAGTGGTTCAACGTTGTTTCTTATGGTGTCCGTAAGGAAGATCATCTTCTGGATATGGAAGAAATCGCTCGCCTCGCACGCGAACACAAACCAAAGCTCATTCTCGCTGGCGGTACAGCCTATTCCCGCGTCTGGGATTGGAAACGCTTCCGCGAAATCGCTGACGAAGTTGGCGCATATTTGATGGTTGATATGGCACATATCGCAGGTCTTGTTGCTGCCGGTGTTCATCCATCACCCGTACCACACGCGCATGTTTGCACGACGACGACTCACAAGTCGCTTCGCGGTCCACGTGGCGGTATGATCCTCACCAACGATCCTGATCTGGCGAAAAAGTTTAACACAGCTGTTTTCCCCGGCCTTCAGGGTGGCCCGCTGATGCACGTGATCGCTGGTAAGGCTGTTGCATTTGCAGAAGCACTCAAGCCGGAATTCAAGGTCTACGCTCAGAACGTCGTTGATAATGCACGCGCATTGTCGGACGAACTGAAGTCTCACGGTCTCGACATTGTTTCCGGTGGTACGGACAACCATCTGATGCTGGTTGATCTGCGTCCAAAGAATGCAACCGGCAAGCGTGCAGAAGCCGCTCTTGGCCGTGCCAACATCACCTGTAACAAGAACGGCATTCCATTCGACCCGGAAAAGCCATTCGTAACATCGGGTATTCGTCTTGGTACACCTGCCGGTACGACCCGTGGTTTCGGTAAGGCTGAATTCAAGGAAATCGGCTCGCTGATTGCGGAAGTGCTCGATGGTCTTAAGGTTGCAAATTCCGATGAAGGCAATGCAAAGGTTGAAGCAGCGGTTAAGGAAAAGGTGGTTTCTCTGACCGAGCGCTTCCCGATGTACGGCTATCAGGGATAAGAGTTCAAATTTTGATGAAGCCCCACTCAACCCTGTTGAGTGGGGCTTTTTTTGTATTTGACTGTATTAGGCAGCATGGCCGTGATGGGGTATCATCGGCAGGAATCATTTCATTTAGTCAGTTGAAAGAGTGCCATGCGTTGTCCCTATTGCCAGTCTGAAGATACGCAGGTGAAGGATTCCCGCCCGGCGGAAGACGGCGCTGTTATTCGCAGGCGTCGTGTGTGTTCGGTCTGTGGTGGGCGATTTACGACATTTGAGCGCGTGCAGCTCCGCGAGCTGATGGTCGTCAAGAAAAGCGGTCGCAGGGTGCCATTTGATCGTGAGAAGCTTGCCCGTTCCATCGATGTAGCGCTGCGTAAGCGCCACGTGGATGAAGAGCGTGTTGAGCGTGCAATTTCTGGCATCGTGCGTCAGCTTGAAAGCTCGGGTGAAGCGGAAGTGACATCAGATGAAATTGGACGTCTCGCAATGGACGCGCTCAAGGGTGTCGATGATATCGCCTATATCCGCTTTGCTTCCGTCTATCGCAATTTCAGCAAGGCTGTTGATTTCCACAATGTCATCGACGAACTGACTGTAGCTGAAACTGATGGCGATCCGGACGCATAAGATGAGCCGAGTGGAATTTCCGCATACCAATGTCACGCCGGATGATGTTCGTTTCATGGAGGCGACGATCCGCCTTGCACGCCGCAACAAGGGGCTGACCGGCACAAACCCGTCAGTCGGTACGATCATTGTCAAGGACGGTATCATCGTCGGACGTGGTGTCACGGCACTTGGTGGCCGTCCTCATGCCGAGCCGCAGGCTCTGGCCGATGCAGGCGAAGCGGCAAAGGGCGCTACAGCCTATGTCACACTGGAACCTTGTGCGCATCATGGCCGCACGCCGCCATGTGCGGAAGCGCTGGTGCGCGCAGGTGTCGCGCGCGTGGTCGTTGCGGCTACTGATCCTGATGAAAGAGTGAGCGGAAAAGGCTTTGCCATATTGCGCGAAGCAGGCATTGAAGTGGTGCCGGGCGTTCTGTCGGTCAAGGCGGCGGATGATCTGGCGGGTTATCTGAATCGATCTTCTAAAAAACGCCCGGAAGTGATTCTGAAACTTGCACTTTCTGCCGATGGCTTTATCGGAAAAAAAGGCGAGGGGCAGGTCATGATTACCGGTCCGATTGCACGTGCCCAGTCACATATTTTGCGTTCACAGACCGATGTGATTCTCATCGGGGTTGATACGGCAATCGCTGATGATCCCATCCTCAATTGCCGTCTTCCGGGATTGGAACAACGCTCACCCATTCGCCTCATATTGGACAGCGGATTGAAATTACCGCTCGATTCAAGGCTTGTTCGCAGTTCGGAAGCCGTTCCATTGTGGCTTTCGTGTTGCGAAAACGTTGCGCCGGAAAGGCGCTATGAGATGCAAGCAGCCGGATGCCGCATTGTTGCAGCGGAAAGTCATGAAGGTCGTATCGCTTTACCGGAGCTGATGGACGATCTTGCAGCAGAGGGAATTTCTTCCGTGCTGGTTGAAGGCGGGGCCAATGTTGCCAGGAATTTTCTGAAAGAAGAGCTGGTAGACCGGCTTATCCTGTTCCATTCACCTGTAGAAATCGGCGCGATGCATGGGGTTGCCGTTACAGGTCTGCAATCCCATATCGATGATGAATTTACAATTTTGCGCGAAACGCAATACGGCGACGATGCCTGTATCGAGTATGTAAGGAAAACGTGATGTTTACTGGGATTGTCACCGATATCGGTAAAGTGGATCGTATCAAGCCTTTGAATGAAGGCGTTTTGCTGCGTATTGAAACAGCCTATGACCCGGAGACAATTGAGCTTGGTGCGTCAATTGCCTGCTCTGGTGTGTGCCTGACCGTTGTGGCGCTGCCGGAAAAAGGCACAAATGCCCGCTGGTTTGAAGTCGAGGCATGGGAAGAAGCGTTGCGTCTGACCACGATTTCCACTTGGGGAAGTGGCACCCGCATCAATCTTGAGCGCTCGCTCAAGCTTGGCGATGAAATGGGCGGTCATCTGGTTTCCGGCCATATTGATGGACAGGCAGAAATTGTTGAACGCAAGGAAGAGGGCGATGCTGTACGCTTCACCCTGCGCGCATCGGAAGAGCTTGCACCATTTATTGCGCAGAAGGGCTCGGTCGCGCTTGATGGCACCTCGCTGACGGTCAACGGTGTCAATGGAAACGAGTTTGATGTTCTGCTCATTCGTCATTCGCTGGGAGTGACCACCTGGGGCGACCGCAAGGTGGGCGACAGGATCAATATTGAGATTGATCAGCTCGCGCGATATGCAGCAAGGCTTGCGCAATATCAGAAATAAGCTTAGAGCCTACATTCTAAAGCTATAACAGCATTTTTCGAATTCAGCGTTGACCGCAGGTGTTGCGGTCCGCGATTTCTGCCATGGAGTCTCTCATGTCGAAGCACGAGGCGCACGCGCCGCATTTGCTCATTGTTGAAGCGCGTTTTTATGAGGAACTGTCCGATGCGCTTCTGGACGGCGCGAAGGCTGCTCTTGATGCGGCTGGCGCGACCTATGACGTTGTGACAGTGCCTGGTGCACTGGAAGTGCCCGCGACCATTTCTTTCGCACTTGATGGCGCGGAAAATGGCGGCACTTATTACGATGGTTATGTGGCTCTTGGCACGGTTATTCGCGGTGAAACCTATCATTTTGATATTGTTGCCAATGAATCCTGCCGTGCGCTGACCGATCTTTCCGTGGAAGAAGGTCTTGCTATCGGCAACGGTATTTTGACCGTTGAGAATGATGAACAGGCCTGGGTGCGTGCGCGTCGTGAAGACAAGGACAAGGGTGGCTTTGCGGCTCGTGCTGCGCTCACCATGATTGAACTGCGTAAGAAATTCGGAGCCTGATACGATGACTTCTTCTTCTGAAGGCCGTTCGGCACCAAATCTTCCGCGCACTGCAAATAAGCGTGGCGTTGCACGTCTTGCAGCCGTACAGGCGCTTTACCAGATGGATGTCGCCGGCACAGGCGTCATGGAAGTCGTGGCGGAATATGAAGCGCACCGACTTGGCAAGGAAGTCGATGGTACGCAGTATCTCGACGCTGATCCACAATGGTTCCGTGCCATTGTTGCAGGCGTTGTCGATAGCCAGTTAAAGCTCGACCCGGTGATTCATCAGGCGCTGACCGAAGATTGGCCGCTATCGCGTCTCGACTCGACACTGCGTGCCATTCTGCGTGCGGGTGCATGGGAATTGCAAACCCGCAAGGATGTGCCGACTGCCGTGATCGTTTCGGAATATGTGGATATTGCCAAAGCCTTCTACACCGAAGATGAGCCAAAGCTTGTTAATGCCGTGTTGGATCGTCTTGCCTTTGAACTGCGCGGCGAAAGCCGCGGTTCCAAGGCGCGTGGCAGATAAGTATCGCTCACTGCAATGCTGATTAAAAAGGCTACGATTTTTCGTAGCCTTTTTGCGTGGTTATGCAAAAAACTACGGCTTGACCTTTTAAGATGGCTTCCGCATGTTGGGTGCGCGGCATTGAGAATGCTCAAATGCATAAATAGCTGATGAACAAGCCGAAGAAGCCCGGTGAATGGTCGGCTTCAGGTTCTTCCTTGCCGCTATTCCAGGTCCGGGGAGGGGTTTCGGGCCTTTCATGCGCCAATGTGTGCAGGCAATTGCAAACTTGATTGCGAGCGATCTGTCTATAGCTGGTGCGCACTCAATGGGAGTTGGCCTAAATGGGAATCGGAATTCTTCTTCTTGTTATTGCCTGTGGTGTAGTTTCCGTTCTTTTCGCCATATGGGCGACGCGGTCTGTTCTGGCAGCGGATCAGGGCACAGCGCGCATGCAGGAAATTGCTGGTGCCATTCGTGAAGGCGCATCAGCCTATCTTACCCGACAATACACCACGATTGCCATTGTTGGCATCGTCGTCTTTTTGGCAGTCTGGTATCTGCTGTCGATCACTGCCGCTATCGGCTTTCTCATCGGAGCTGTCCTGTCTGGCTTGACTGGCTTCATCGGGATGCATGTCTCTGTGCGTGCAAATGTGCGCACGGCGCAGGCAGCTTCCTTAAGTCTTGCGGGAGGATTGGAACTCGCATTCAAATCCGGCGCTATTACAGGTCTTCTTGTCGCCGGTCTCGCGCTGCTTGGCGTCTCGGTGTATTATTTTATTCTGACAGTATGGATGGGCTATGCGCCTTCTGACCGCACCGTTATTGATGCCCTCGTGGCACTTGGCTTTGGCGCTTCGCTGATTTCAATCTTTGCGCGGCTTGGCGGCGGCATCTTCACCAAGGGTGCTGATGTCGGCGGCGATCTGGTTGGGAAGGTCGAAGCAGGTATCCCGGAAGATGACCCACGCAATCCGGCAACCATAGCGGACAATGTTGGTGATAATGTCGGTGACTGCGCTGGCATGGCAGCGGACTTGTTCGAAACCTATGCCGTGACAGTTGTTGCGACGATGGTTCTGGGCGCGATCTTCTTTGCTGGCTCGGATATGCTTTCAAGCGTGATGCTCTATCCACTGGCCATTTGCGGTGCTTGTGTCATCACGTCGATTGCCGGCACATTTTTCGTCAAACTCGGCGTTAATGGCTCCATTATGGGTGCGCTTTACAAGGGGTTGATTGCAACAGGCCTGCTTTCCATCGTGGGTATTGCCGTCGCCAACACGCTGACAATTGGCTGGGGCGAGGTCGGCGTGGTTGCAGGCATGTCTATCACCGGCACCAACCTGTTTATCTGTGGCATTATCGGTCTGATTGTGACGGGACTGATTGTTGTGATCACCGAATATTATACCGGCACCAACAAGCGCCCGGTCAACTCGATCGCACAGGCTTCGGTTACCGGCCACGGCACCAATGTTATTCAGGGGCTGGCTGTTTCGCTCGAATCAACTGCCCTGCCTGCAATTGTGATTGTGGGTGGTATCATCAGCACATATCAGCTCGCTGGTCTGTTCGGTACGGCAATTGCTGTTACAGCCATGCTTGGCATCGCGGGCATGATCGTGGCGCTTGATGCTTTCGGTCCGGTCACGGATAATGCAGGCGGCATTGCGGAAATGGCGGGGCTGGATCCCGAAGTGCGCAAATCGACCGATGCGCTTGATGCTGTTGGCAATACGACCAAGGCCGTCACCAAAGGCTATGCAATTGGATCGGCGGGTCTCGGTGCTCTGGTGCTTTTTGCGGCCTACTCCAATGATCTTGCTTATTTTGCCGCTAACGGACAAACCTATCCATATTTTGCGAATATGGGGCCGGTGTCGTTTGAGCTTTCCAATCCTTATGTGGTTGCCGGACTGATCTTTGGCGGTCTTATTCCCTATCTCTTTGGCGGTATGGCGATGACAGCTGTCGGTCGCGCGGGCAGTGCGGTGGTGCAGGAAGTGCGCCGCCAGTTTCGTGAAAAGCCGGGCATTATGACGGGACAGGATCGCCCTGATTATGCGCGGGCTGTCGATCTTCTGACCAAAGCTGCCATTCGCGAAATGATTATTCCTTCGCTCCTGCCGGTTCTAGCCCCACTTGTCGTCTATTTCGGCGTGCTGCTGATTTCCGGCTCCAAAGCGGCTGCTTTCGCGGCACTTGGCGCGTCGCTTCTGGGCGTCATCATCAACGGTTTGTTTGTGGCCATCTCCATGACATCCGGTGGCGGTGCCTGGGATAATGCCAAGAAGAGCTTTGAGGACGGCTTTACCGATGCTGATGGTGTCAAACACATGAAGGGATCGGAAGCGCATAAGGCTTCGGTAACGGGTGATACTGTCGGTGATCCTTACAAGGATACGGCCGGACCAGCCGTTAATCCGGCCATCAAGATCACCAACATTGTGGCGCTCTTACTGCTCGCAGTGCTCGCGCATTCGGCTTGATGCTTAAACACTAAAAAACCCGCCGTTAGGCGGGTTTTTCTTTAAGAGCATTTCCTGCAATTGATGGATTCGTTGGACATGCCCCAGCGATGAATTTGCAGGATTAATTATTGCCGCCCGCACTCATTCCGCCCGGAAGCGATGTCGGGGCTTTTGCAACGCCCTGAATAATCTGACCGATAAAGGTCTGATCCTTGCCGCCTGTTGGCGTGGTGCGCGAGACAAAATCAAAGACCTTGCCATCCTGAAGACCATAATTAGCGATATGATCTACCTTGCCGTCCTTGTCGAAGTAGATAGCAAGGATGTGACGGTCAATAATCTTCGGCTTCATGAATTGCGCTGCACGATAACGCTTCTGCGAAATGTAGTAAAACACTTCATTGTCGAAGGTCGCCGTCGTCGATGGCGTACCAAGTGCCAGAAGCACCTGTTCACGACTGGAGCCCACCGGCACCGAGTCGAGCGCCTGTGGATCAAGCACGTAACCCTCTGTGATCGTTTCCGACGGATTTAGCGTGGATGCAGTGTTGCAACCGGCAAGAGCCGCCGAAAAGAGAATTGCCGTGCCTGCGAGAAGGGCACGCTGTGTGCGTGCGCTTGGGAAAATTCGCTGCAACAAAGACCTCTCCATACATTCAATATCAGCGCGGCACTTTCGCCGTCGGGTGAACTTCGGTAAACCACCTTGCTTCTGGATGCAACAAGTACGGTCGTACGATAATGATTCTTCGACTATTTCGCCGCAAATCTAAGGCAAATGAGACAGTTGTGCTTCGCGTTTACGAGACGATCGTGGCGGCGGCGCGGCAAAAACGTTTTTATGCACAATTTCAGGTGCCTGATACGCCATTGGGGCGCTATGAGATGCTGTCGGTGCATATTTTTCTGGCCCTGCATCGTATGAAGGGCGAAAATTCGCCGCTCATGCCGCTCGCGCAGGACATTGCAGACGAGTTTTTCAAGGATGTCGATCATTCCCTGCGCGAATTGGGAATCGGTGATCAGGGTGTTCCAAAGCGCATGAAAAAGCTTGCACGCATGTTTTATGGGCGCGTCAACTCCTATGGTACGGCCCTCGACGACAATGACAGGAATGCGCTCGCAGCTGCTTTGACACGAAATATTCGCCCCGATCTCGAATTATGGCCGCAATCTCACTATTTGAGTGAATATGTCTTTGCCTGCCGTGATGATCTTCAAAAAATCGAAGATCAGGCTTTGGCAGCGGGCGACATATCCTTTATGGATGTGGAGAAAATGGCGTTTACGTCAACTGATATGGAAATAAAGGCACACGAGAATGACTGATAAACCGGCACTGAGCTATCCCGTTCCGGTTCTTCATCTGCCCGCGAAGGGCTTGACGGTGAACATTGGAACCAATGATAAGGAAAGAGCCGCATTGGCATCTGAACACGGCCTTCAGGCGGTTAAATCCTTTGATGCCGAGTTTCTGCTGACGCCTTGGAAAAAGAAGGGCGTTCGCCTGCGCGGTACCATTAAAGCCGAAGTCGTTCAGTCTTGCGGTGTGACACTCGAGCCAATCAATGCGAGTGTTTCGGAAGATGTCGATACGATTTTTGTGCCCGAAGATTCGCGTCTGGCCAAAGTCCAGCTTGATGAGAGCGGTGAATTGCTGCTCGACGCGGATGGCGCAGATATTCCTGAGACGTTTGTTGGCGATAAAATTGATATTGGTGCGGTTGCCGAAGAGTTTTTTGAACTGGCACTGGATCCATATCCGCGCAAGCCGGGCCTGCCAGTGGATGCTGAACCAGTCGTTTTTGGTGATACGGGTGAGGAAGATAAGCCTGATTCGCCTTTTGCAAAGCTCTCGGAATGGTCTAAGAAGCCGTGATTTAACCGATGGTTGAGAGAATCTGGTTGTGCGCGACCGGAAAAACACTATTTTCGCGGAGAAGCCCTCTGCGTGTATAAGCAGGTTTGGGCTAGGGATCGCACAGGAATAATCAAGAGTGATAAAAATTTCGATTGACGCCATGGGCGGTGATTTTGGCCCTGAAGTGGTCATCCCTGGTGCGGCGAAGGCGCTTGAGCGTCATCCTGATACCCGGTTTATCTTTTTTGGACTTGCCGGACAGGTTGAGCCGGTGCTTGCGCGGTATCCGAAACTTCAGGCCGCATCTGAATTTCGCGCCAGTCAGGTTGCGGTCAAGATGGATGACAAACCAAGTCAGGCGCTGCGTTCGGGGCGTGGTAAGTCTTCCATGTGGCAGGCAATTGAAGCGGTAAAAACCGGCGATGCCGATGTCTGTGTTTCCGCTGGGAACACCGGTGCACTGATGGCAATGTCGAAATTCTGCCTGCGTATGCTTTCCGATGTCGAGCGCCCGGCAATCGCCGCCATCTGGCCAAGCCTGCGCGGCGAAACCATTGTGCTGGATGTCGGCGCAACGATTGGTGCCGATGCGCGACAGCTTGTTGATTATGCCGTCATGGGCGCTGGCATGGCGCGCGCGCTGTTTGAGGTTCGTAAGCCAACAGTGGGTCTGCTTAACGTTGGCACTGAAGAGATCAAGGGCCTTGATGAGATCAAGGAAGCCGCGCAGATTTTGCGGGATACCCCCTTGGCAGGTCTGGAATATACCGGCTTTGTCGAAGGCAATGACATTGGCAAGGGCACAGTCGATGTGGTCGTGACCGAAGGCTTTACCGGCAATATTGCACTCAAAACCGCTGAAGGGACTGCGCGTCAGACGGCAACTTTGCTGCGTCAGGCCATGTCCAGAACGCTCCTTGCCAAGATCGGATATATTTTTGCGAAAGGTGCGTTTGATCGTGTTCGCGAGAAAATGGACCCGAACAAAGTCAATGGCGGTGTGTTGCTTGGCATGAGTGGCGTTGTCATTAAAAGCCATGGCGGTGCGACCGCAGAAGGATTTTGTTCTGCAATTGAAGTCGGTTATGACATGGTGCGCAACAAGCTTCTCCAAAAAATTGAAGCGGATCTGGCGCATTTCCATCATAGTCATCCGCACGCTGCGTCTACTGACGGCAATGGAAGCAGCTAAGTAAATAAGGCCCCCCAATACACGGGCACTAATTTTGACCAGCATACGTATGTTTCGCTGTAGTCAGGCTAGGACAGGAAAAACGATGATAAGATCTGTCGTAAGAGGAATTGGTTCTGCTCTCCCCAAGCGGATCATGAAAAATTCTGATTTTGAAGGCGTTATAGAAACCTCTGACGAATGGATCGTTCAGCGCACAGGCATTCGCCAGCGCCACATCGCAGGCGAGGGCGAAACCACCGTATCATTGGGCGCAGATGCCGCACGTGCTGCATTGGAAAATGCAGGCCTTCAGCCATCCGATATCGATCTGGTGCTTGTTGCGACTTCGACCCCAAATCATACTTTTCCGGCCAGTGCAGTGGAGATTCAGCGTGAGCTTGGCATCACGACCGGATTCGCATTCGACTTGCAGGCGGTTTGCAGCGGCTTCATCTATGCCATAACCACGGCCGATCTTTATATCCGTGGCGGTCTGGCCAAGCGGGTGCTGGTGATTGGTGCCGAAACATTCTCGCGCATCCTCGACTGGAATGACCGCACGACCTGTGTGTTGTTTGGTGACGGTGCAGGCGCACTTGTGCTTGAAGCATCCGAAGGCAAGGGGCTGACGTCTGATCGTGGTATTCTGACTGCAAACCTGCGATCCGATGGCAATCACAAGGAGAAACTGTTTGTCGATGGTGGTCCATCCACGACTCAGACAGTCGGTCATCTGCGAATGGAGGGCCGCGAAGTCTTTAAACATGCCGTGGGCATGATCACCGATGTGATTGAGGCTTCTTTTGCAGAAACAGGCCTGACAGCTGACGATATTGACTGGTTTGTGCCGCATCAGGCCAACAAGCGCATCATCGACGCTTCAGCGAAAAAGCTTAATATTGCCGAGGATAAGGTGGTGATCACCGTTGATATCCATGGAAATACCTCTGCGGCTTCCGTTCCGCTGGCGCTTGCAACAGCGGTTGCGGATGGCCGGATCAAGAAGGGCGACCTCGTTCTTCTGGAGGCAATGGGCGGTGGATTTACCTGGGGCGCGGTTTTGTTGCGCTGGTAATTGGAAATTTGATAGGCCGCGAGGAAACTCGCGGCTTGACCGAAGGCCGTTTATCTGTGTAACCTCCTGTCACTTAAGGATATTATCTGTTCAAACGCTAACCAGGTAGGTTCGGTCATGGGAGGTAAGACGGTCACACGCGCTGATCTGGCAGAGGCTGTTTACCGAAAGGTAGGCTTGTCCAGAACAGAATCGGCAGCTTTGGTCGAAATGATTCTCGACGAAGTCTGTGATGCCATTGTGAACGGCGAAACTGTAAAACTGTCGTCCTTTGCGACATTTCAGGTTCGTGACAAGAATGAACGCATCGGGCGCAATCCGAAGACCGGTGAGGAAGTTCCAATTCTCCCACGTCGCGTCATGACATTCAAAGCATCAAATGTTCTCAAGCAGCGTATCCTGCAAGAACACCAGAAACGCGGCGCAAAATCGGCGAAATAGCTGGTTTAAAAGATAAAATAGAATTTTTATGAAATCGCTCTTCGGGGCGATTTTTTCGTTTTTGAAGATCCCGGTCTTAGAGCATTGCCTGTTTTGATTGAACCATCGGAAAGGCCCTATCTATTTGTCTTCATGCATTATCCCGCGCAAAACCGCTTCGCACTTTTGCTGGAAATGCTCTTTCTTCCTGTCATATTTGAACAGGTGCTTATAAAGTTATTCTATTATATAATGGATAAATGGAGTGACTCGTTTCTCTAATATAATGAAGCGATTAATTGGGGCTTTTCGTTTAGCAATTTTATGTTAAACGCGTCCAATTATTATGATATTTTGGCTGGCACTGAGTTATGTGCCGATTGCCATTTGAACTATCTGGGCTGGCAGGCTTGCTGAACGGCAAAGCCAAACCACTGGAAAGGGCAAGCAGATGGACAAAAGCCCTGATGCATTCAGGACTATCAGTGAAGTTGCAGAGGATCTTGATCTTCCGCAGCATGTGTTACGTTTTTGGGAAACACGCTTTACCCAGATCAAGCCCATGAAGCGGGGTGGGGGACGCCGCTATTATCGTCCGCTTGATGTGGAACTGCTCAAGGGCATCCGTCATCTGCTTTATGATCAGGGTTACACGATCAAGGGCGTGCAGCGTCTGCTTCGTGAAAACAATGCGCAATTCATCATTGCGCTTGGCAACGACGATGTGCAGGCCATTGAAGCGATCACACGCCAGAAACAGGCGTTGGCTGATAAGCAGGCGATGGAAAACGCTGCTGATAATGAAATGGCGCTGCCAAATGGCATCAAACCACCGCAACCGGCTCGCAAGCTTTTTGGCTTGTTGAAAGGTGAGGAGGATGGCCCGATCGGCGCCGATGGTAAGCGTCCATCCAAGGATAACCGGGGCTTGTTGCAGGAAGCGCTTTTTGATCTTCTAGAGTGCAAGCGCCTGCTGGATCAGGTTCGATAAGATAAAAGGGAGGCTCTTGCCTCCCTTTTGTTTTTTCAAATCTATGATGATGATAATTTCAGGCCGATAATGCCTGCCAATATCAAAGTAACGCTGGCGACACGGAAAAAAGTTGCAGCCTCACCCAGAATGACGATTCCGACAATGAAGGCACCCACGGCACCGATGCCGGTCCAGATAGCATAAGCAGTGCCAAGCGGCAGACTGCGCATTGCAACGGAAAGCAGGGCGAAACTACCGATCATTGTAACGATTGTGATGATGCTTGGCGTTAGCAGCGAAAAGCCTTCCGACTTTTTCATGAAATAGGCCCAGACGATTTCGAGGCTGCCGGCAAGTACAAGATAAACCCATGCCATTATGGTGCTCCTTGGGTATGGGCCGTCCCATAGTGAACACAGACGCGGGTCGTCCCGCGCAGTTCTTAGATAGAGTTATTTTTTTCGACTGCAAGCATGAATTGAGCGGCTTTTACGCTATTCTGAGGTTCATGCCCATTCATTTAATAGATCCGCAACACGCTCTGTCTGAAGCGGGAGGGCGAGGGGGCGTTTTTTGTTCTGACACTAGACACGCCATGCATCTGTGTTCATTTTGTTCTTTTTTCATATTTTAAGGGCTTGCGGTTTAAACCTTTATAATCTAGTGATTTTTCATGGTTCGGAGCGTAGCGCAGCCCGGTAGCGCACTTGACTGGGGGTCAAGGGGTCGTGGGTTCGAATCCCGCCGCTCCGACCATTAAATCAATGACTTAGCCACCATAAGTCACTCTTCCAGTTTACCGTTTGATGCTCGGTTTACAGCAGTTGTTCTGCTTTCGATCTTTTCCACAGCCGCACTCGACACCAGATAGTGCTTCCTGATGATCGTTTCAGCATCCTTTTCCGAATGACCAGACACCTCCGCGATATGCTTGATCGACGCACCATTCCGATAAGCAAGCGTTATGAAGGTCCCTCTCAGGTCGTGGAATGTTTTCCCCTTTATCCCCGCGGCTGCAACGGCCTTACGCCACGATGATTTGAAGCCTGTAGCCCACGGCTTGCCTTGCGCCGTTGTCAGGATCGTTACCGAGTTGCCCCGCTTCACGTTGTCCAAAGTGGCTTTCAGTTCTGCTGAAACTTTCATGCGAACGTGAGCGCCTGTTTTCCCCTGACGCAATGCTATTGTCTCGCCATCATAAGCGGTCCATGTAAGCTTCAACAGGTCGCCCTGTCTTTGCCCTGTCCATAATGCCAACATCAGGGCACGAACGATTGGTTCAGGCGCTGGCTTGCGGATTAGCTCTCCATCGTCGTTCTTCTCACCAAACCGCATTGCGTTGATTTCATCATCTGACCAGATCAGATCGCGCCTTGTGCCGTCGCTGACCTTCTCAACCTTTTCCAGAGGGTGCCGGGTGATCATTTCACGGTCATAGGCGAACGCCAGAATACGTTGCAGGACGCTCATGAATAGATCAGCTTTGCGCGGGTGCGTCTCAGCTATCTCGTCACGCCATTGCAGGAAAAGGGAGCGAGTGCCGTGCGCTGATATTTTTCGCACGGGCATGTCGTAAAATTCAGCCTCAATCCCGCGTATCGCAATATCATAGCCCTCCTTGGTGGAAGGCTTAAGCGTTTGATAAGCAGGCGACTTGATGTACTCCCGGATGATCTCGGCTAACCGTCCTTGGAACGGCGCGTCATCCTTATCGCGAGTTAGTTTGAAATACTCAGCAAGAAAAGCATCTGTGTTTGGCTTAGCCTTCATCCTTGGCCCGCCGCGCCATGCATAGTAATAGGTCGCTGTCGTGCCGTCAGCCAGCCGCTTGTTTACGCGATGCACTCCGGGTAGATCGACCTTCACGGCGCTTTCTCCATTGTTCTAAATTGTTGCCGCCATATGCCAAATCGGGGTCAAGGCTATTGTCTTGCTTTAGATCGTCCACTGTTGGATAGACCCTGAATATTCGTCCTCTTTCATCCTTCATTTCAATAGGCACTCCGCGTTTTGTCGCGATGATCGCCATCCGGTCAAGATCGGACTGGCTGATTGAAGCCTTTGCCGTCATTCGATAAGCCCTCCGAAATTGTGATTTGTTTCTGTTTCGTTCACGGTGTAATAGCTGCCGCCTGATAGGAGGCTGGCATGGCAAGCTTTAGCGTTAACGCGACCCTTGGTGATTGTTTGAAGTATGGCGAATACATCACTGCAAGTTGTCTTGATTGCCATCACAATGCGAAACTGGATATGCATGGCCTTGCGGATAAGCTTGGACCAGATCACGGTGCGTTGTTCAAAGACATTGCCCATTTGTTGAAGTGTTCGGCATGTGGCAGCAAGCGCATTCACCTGATCTATTCGAACATCAGTACTAATCGAGCTGGCCTTGCTAAGAATAGGTGAGGATAAGTTACTCACTCTCTCCCCCTTTCTTGCAGTGCGGTGCGGTCCCGTTGAATGTCTTGGCAAATGACGTTCCAGACGAACAATGGTGCGCCGTCTGCAGACCAGCCAAGTTCGCGGGCTTTCGCGAAAACCTCAGCTCGCCCTGTTTCGTCAATCAGCTTTTCTATGTATTCTTTGGTAAGCGACATCTACTCACCGCCTTTCAGGGCTTGGCGACCGTCGCACCAATCTGTTTCTTTGATCAGTTTTGAGAAATCCTCGATCACGCCGCGATTGCTCTGACTGAGTTCGATGGACCGGGTCAGCAATTCATTCCGCTTGATAAGGAGAGGCTCGTTTCCTACAGCCCATTTCTCTCCGGCAATGAAGCTTAAAGCTGCGGTCAACAGGATAGCGGCGGTTAACTTCATTCGCTCTGCTCCCCTAGTGAGCTGGCGTTGAGGGCTTCGATTATCTCCTTCGCAACCCTGCCAACATCGTGATGGGTGAACTTCCAACCCAGAAACTTCAGACGGTCATAGGCAATACGCAGCGCTTCTGATTGTGTTCGGTCTCCGTACGCCACCTTCTCGATCAGTTCCTTACTCGCCATGGCTTGCTTCTCCGCTCAGTTTTAGCGCTCTCGAAGCTTGAATTATTCTGAGCGTCTTATAGTCGTCTTCATTGAGAACCGGGACAGCCACGAACAGGATTTGTGCCTTGGTCAATTCCCGTGCGAAACTCATTTCCTCGCGGATTTGCGCGACTTTACTTGTCATTGCTGGCCTCCGGGAAAACAATGGTGCTTTTACTCGATGAGACAGCTTTACCATCAAGCAAAATCGAAACCTCAACATTCTGGCTATCTCCATACCCTGCTGAATATGTTACGGAAACTTCGATAGTCAGCATGTTCTCAAGAAGTCGTTTCAATTCTTCTCTGCTCATTAGCTGGCCTCCTTTGCACGCAAGAGGGCGATGCGGCCCATGTGATAGGAAATAGCTGCAGCATCGTTCTCAAATCCGTATTGAGTGCCTTTGGAGAGTTCGTGAATGTATCCTTCGCGTTCGGTTATTTCCATATCAGGCCCTTCCAGCTTGGATAGTCTGTCAATGAGGGTCATGCGACTTCTCCTGATGACCAAGCTCCGAGAACAAGGCTCATTACGCCGAACAAAAAGAACATTCCCGCTGATTTTGGCTCTGGCATTGAGTGGAATCCTGACGACAGAAACCCGCCAGCCATGAGTGTAAAAGCGTATGAGAATTTCATGGCTTGGCCTCCAAGGCGGCGCGGGCTGATTGTGCTCGGTTGCGGATGGCAACGCCCTTCCAAAAAGCGGAACGCATAGGTTCCGTAAGTTGAGTAACTAAAACCAGACGTATATTCTCCGCATACATTTCGATTTCTTCCAACGCCTTCTTCGCCGCCGCGAGTTGGGTTTCTAGGGCTTTGCGCTGCCTCCATACCTTCACAAGCAATGAAGGATGATCGCCCATATCGACAGAAAACCGCCATAGATCCGCATCGCATTGGGCTTCGTTGCGTAACTTGCGATCCTTCGACAATTGTTTTTCGTAAGCTGCAAGCTTGGTTTCAGCCTTATCCGCACGGTCGGTTTCTGCGAACCAATGCTGCGTGTTTTTTCTGGCTACTTCGACCAGTGTTTCTACAGACAGGCTGTCGAGATAGCCGGGAGCATCTTCACCGCCCGTAATGGCGTAAGCCAGCTTGTAGCGCTCGTCTCCCAACCCCTTAACCCGCGCAGTCAGCGCCGCGTTGTCGGCTTCAAGTTTTTCAATCTGTTCGCTCAGGGAATGGGCTGTATTGAACCAAAAATCTCTTATCCGTTCTACGCGTCCTCTCTCATCCCGTTCCGCCGCAATGATGGCCTCGGCCTGCGATTGGTTGCACAGCCTTCTGACTGTTGCACCGTTGTTTTTACGAACAGCCCATGATTGCGGATGATCGGAATACCATTTGCCGTTTTTCTCAACCTGGTATTCAACCGTCTCCAACCCCTCGACCGGCGCGGATGGTTGCAAAAACTTGCGCAGCGTGTCGAGTTCTTTCGGGTCTAAATGATAGATGTTATCTTCATCAGCTTCGAGAAAATCGATAATGGATTGAACCAACCCTTCTACCGGCGCGGCGGGGCGGGTGTATGACAGAACGCAGATACCATCAGGTAAGCCGTAGCCGCGTTGTATGTGGCTTATGGTGCGATCCATCGTTCGACCGTCGATGCATGTCAGGTGAACATTGTCTCCAACTTCAAAACCACGGTCGTCGTTGCGGACTTCGCCAGTCTTTGCGCCTGATAAGAGGTCAGAAAATGGGTGAGCATCGATCTTGAGATTATGCGTCTGCATCGCTGCCTCCATTAGGGAGGGTGGCTACTCGCTCAATTTTGTAATCGCAGTACCGATCCACGCTGTTGAACCATAGGTCTTCAGAAGGCGAATAACCGTCTTCGTCAACATCGTCGGGGCGTTCGATAACATTGCATTCTACAGCGCGAGCAACGACCGTTTTGCCTTGAACAACTCTGATTTCCTCGGTGTCGATTGACCATTCGCCATCGTTATAGCTGCCCTTTCGGTACTCCGAGAGAACTTCCTCGGCGCACTTTATGGCTTCATCAATGGTTCTGAATTTACCGACTACACAGTCGCCAAAATGTCCGGGGTCTTTTACCTTGAAGGGCTTACTCATACCGCCACCCCCGGTGAGGCTGGGAGGGGGCGCCAGTGGGTGGGATTAGGCTCTGTATCGGCTTCATCCATCCAGTATTCTTCGCCGTGGTGATTTTTATGCCACCAGCAATTGTAGTAACCGTTTGCTATATTGTATGCTAAGAACTGCGTCCCATCCTTCGGCGCCGTCTCAATCGGGAACCAGCCATCCGCAACCATTTTACCGGCGTCGGCAACATGGTCCGTTACAGGCTGAGACGAGAGAAGTCGTATCGCGTCGGCCACGTCATATTGAACGTAGTCTTCGGCAACTTGTGCCGCTTCCTCCAGCGCCTGCGCACGCGGCGATGGGGTCTGGGCGTATAGATAAGGCTTGAGAAATTCGTATGCGAACTCGACACCGATTTGCGTGTCATCAGGAGGAAGATATTCAGGGTTTGGAAAGAAATCTTCACTGGTTTCCCATACGTATTTCTGACTTCCAAACCGGCGCGTCATTTCATCAAACAACGCTTCCTTGTCCTCCTTCACCCCCGTAAGGAAATGCAGCGCAAGATCGGCGCGGACATATTCTGTGCCACCTTCGCCTTCATCAGTCCAAACTTGATGTTCATTGTCCGTATCTGCGCACCCAAGAAAGATGCGCTCTGGCATAGCCTGCACTGCTGCTTCTGGGATGGTCGTTGTCATGGGCGAATCCTCGCAATCCCTGACTGCATCAGCCGGGACAATGGCAATTTCGGAAGGGCGGATTTGTCGATGCGTGGAGACTTTTCAGTCTTTTGGAAGCCTTGACTTCTCAAATTACCTTTTGCGCGAACTATGCCGTTCGCCTTGTCACTCATGCGCTTTGTTTTTGCCGCTCTTGGCGTATCGACAGTACGGGTTTTGTATCCGTGGCAAGGTATGCAGACAGCCGCGCAGTTTTCCAGCGTGGGTTCTCCACCAATGCTATCAGCTATGATGTGATCATATTGAACGCCTGCGCTCAGACTGGCGCAACAACGCTGTCCGGCTTCAAAGCCGTACATTTCGCCAACAGCCTCGCATTTCATGCCAGATCGCTTTAGAGCAGCGCGCTTAACTTCCTTTGAGAATTCACGCCGCGCCATGGTTCACCTCCGAGAAATCGGTGAGCGACAGGACAATATCTAGATACTGTTCGCACTCACGGTCGAATGGCCCGCGTACTTCACCTTCAAGCTGCTTCGTCTTTTCGACTTTCACAGCATCATATGGGCGGCTTCGTACGTGGGCTTTGATGAGAAGGGGCTTACTCATGCTGCCGCCCTCGCTGTTTCTCCCGGTTCTACGCCAAGCAATTTGTCAATTGCTTCGAGAACGGCGGTTTTGCTTTCCTGAAATTCGCGCTTTCCCATAGCCTTCATGCTCTGGCTTTGAGCGGTGAATACTTTCACAACTGCCTCGCGATGGATTACAACCGCATAGGCATCCATGGGCTTGACGAACGCGGCCATACGCTCGGCGTCGGCCTTGCTGGCGCATACGATGCTTCGCTCGTCGGCATAGCCACATTTGACCAGCATCTTTTTGCGAAGGTGTTCCGGCGTTGGATATTCTGCCAGCATTTCATCTGTCAGGGTGTTCCATGCGTTTGTGATCGATGCGAAGTAATGATTGTGAGAAGCTTCTGAGCGGTCGTGGTGTTCGACAATCTTGTAAACTTCACCGACAACAAACTGACGATCAGCGTGCGCGGCCCAAAAAGGAGAGGCTGGTACCATGGCCTCACCATTCCATTCCATAGTGATAGGAGCGCTTGACATTATGCTGCCTCCGTGAAGGCTGGATATTCAGTAGCAAGATCAGCAATCGCCTCATCAACCTCTTTAAGGAACAGCGTCACATCGATTTCCAGAGCACGAATGTCTGCATCTACACGGTGATGACGTTTCACGAACAAGCGCATGTGTTCCGGAAAGCGAGGATCGAACGAAACAAAGTCACACCACTGGCGACCAGTGCACGCCATCTGCCAATTCATCTGAGTGATGTATCGTGGCGGAATCGTATTGGTGCGAAGCGTGTCCAGGTGAGTTGCTGAATTAGGACATTTGATTTCCAAAAGCCCGTCATCACCGACAAGCCCATCAGGTGACGCGCCTGTCATTGCAATATGCGGATGTGCCACAAAACCAACCTGCACAACGCGCGTGTTCTTTTCGAACTGATAGGCTGACCGTGCGTCAGGCTCGTTGTCCGTGCCCCACTGCATGGCAGAGGACGTGAAGGTTTCTTCTGCTTTTCCGGTAAGGCGCTCAAGAACGAGTTCCGCGAGATAGTTTTTGCGCGATGCTCCGTAGCCAGTTTTTGTCTTTGCGATTACGTCAGCAACTCTGGACGCTGTGACGCGTCCAAGCCGTGCGGCAAACCATTCAACGGAGCCTTGGACAATATCGGTCATTTTGCACCGCCATTCGACTTCTGTTGACGCTTCCACCAATTCTCAATATCTCGAAAGCACTCATTGAACAGGTTTGACGGGAGGTCTGGAATTGCGTCGATCTTGTATTTTTCACAAACAAGATCGATCTGTGCGCCGGACTTTTCGATAAGCTCACGCAACAAAACCACCTGCTCGGCTGTGATCGGGCCTGACTGTTCCGGCACCTTATTGCCGTCGCGGTCATCACCAGTGCTGATGTTGAACAGCATGCAAAGCAGATATCGACGGCCATATGTGGCGGTGCTGCCAAATGCCTGCGTTCCAGTCTTGTTGACCTTGCCCTGTGCACCAGCGCCATCGACCGGAATTTCACCTACACCATTTCTGGAATGACCTTCTTCGTGAGAGATTTCCCAAAGGATGCGTAGCTCGCCCTTGTCGTTGTAGCCATCTGGCTGGAACGAAACTGCAAAACCGTGTGCGTGAATGATCGGCATTGCCTGATCTTCAATTGCTGCTAGGTCCGCATATGTCGAATTAGTGTGGCTGTTCTTGCGCGTCTTTGTGACGACTGGCAATTCAGCCTGGCACTTAGACATTGCCGCGAAATATGCCTTTTTGGCCTGCCGTTCCTCGTCTTCGCGGGCGCGGTCTTCCATGCGCTCCTTCATGTCGAGCATCTTTTCCAGACGGTCGAGAGGGATTGTCGGGTCCATGGCGATGCGTTCGATCATGGAAATCATTGGAGCATCGCCGCCACGGTAAACGGGCGCATTGCTCTCCTGCTTAATATCAAGTGCTTGAGCGGCCATTATCTTCCCCTTTGCGCGTAATCGTTCATGATTTCTGCTGTGAGTTGGCGAGCGCCGCCGAATCCGTAAATTCTGGCAGCATCCTTGAAGGCCGAGCGCAATTGGTGCTCAATAAAGCCTTCTGGCTTACTCATGATGGAGCGAGTGGCTTCCAACTCGGCTTGAGCTTCTGCCGTGAGGTGATCGGCTGTCATCAAATCCCCCATCCGAGCGCGACATACGGCGCTACAAGTGCGATTATGATTGCGGTGATTGCTTCGAGGCGGGTGAGTTCACGCATGGGCGGCTATCTCACTGATTACGCGATAGGCTTCGTTGGCCTGTTCAACGCTGCGAAGTTCGGCGGTGTGGTATTCTTCAAGGCCAAGAACGTGAGCGATGTCGGAATACAGAACCGATCGGTTGAAACGACCAGACTTCCAAAGAGGGTCGAGAACAGCATGAATGCTTGATCTGATCTTTTTGATTGCTGGCGTTGGGATGCACCCGAGCGGCCGCGTCCTGTTCTTAGTCTTGTGGTGACAACCGACGAAGTTCTTGCAGGTGTCGCACTTCCAGAACGGCAGACAGGACAAGTCGCCACGATGAGGGTAAATCTCCTTGCCGTCTGTCAGGCGCGCATCAACTGACGACTGGCAACCGCAGCAGAAAATCTTACGCTTCTCGACCATAATCCACCTCACTCCGCAGCTTCGAGAACAGCCGTTTGCATGTTCTCAAGGGCGGTAAATGTGAGGTCGGAATAGTCGTCACGACGACCAAGGCGGTAATCAATGCGCTGCTTTGAGCTTAGAGCATCTTCGCTGCCGAAAGAGCGAAGCATGTCGATCGTCTGAATTTCAGTATCGGCATTGACTTCGGCAAGCTCTGCCAGAATGCGGCTTACTTCCATACCGCTGTCGCGCTGATCTTCCATGTCGTAGCATGTCAGTGAAGGCACACGTGACCGCAGAGCAGCCAGTCTTGCCATCTGGTTATCAATGATTGCCTGTAATTCTGATTGGCCTGACATTTATTCTGTCTCCTGAATAAGCATTCGGGAAACCGCCCCGTAAGGCGGAAACCGGAAGGCTTATGAGCCGTAGCCGTAGCCGTAGCCGGAGCCGGAGCCGGAGCCGTAGCCGGAGCCGTAGCCGTCGCCGTAGCCGGAGCCGTAGCCGTCGCCGTAGCCGTAGCCGTAGCCGTCGCCGTAGCCGTAGCCGTCGCCGGAGCCGGAGCCGTCGCCGGAGCCGGAGCCGTCGCCGTAGCCGGAGCCGTAGCCGGAGCCGTAGCCGTCGCCGGAGCCGGAGCCGTAGCCGGAGCCGGAGCCGTCGCCGTAGCCGGAGCCGTAGCCGTTCTCCTTGAAGCTCACTTCCTGAAATTTAAGGACGGTAGTCATTTGCGCCCTCAATCGAAGCCTGAGCCGCTTCGGTCGTGGTCATGATTTCAGCAGCGTTGAGGATGGTGTGCGTTGGCACGGTGGCGCAGATTTTCGCGTTTTTAGAAACGCCATGCTCGGCAACATCAGAAAGGGAAATGCCAGCCTTGTTTGCAACTTCCCAATACCAGAGGCGACGAGCGTTTTTGAGAATAACGGTTGTTCCATCAACCGAGACAAGGGTGCCGTAATGAACGCCAGCGGCAGAAGCGCGGATAATTACCTTTTCGCCAATAAGCGGGTTTGCTGGTGAATCCTGAACCGCAGCGCCGCCAAACATTGCAGCTAACTGCTTCGCTTCTCCAATTGTCAGATTATCTAATGCACTCATTGCTCTCTCCAAGTTAGGCTGAGAGCGTTGCTCCCAACTCGTTTGTTGAGATCAATGTACGATAATCATACATAATGCGCAAGTAGAAATGTACGAAAATCATAAATTATTTTCCGCCACCCCTTCCACCCAGCCCCAAACCGTGTAGAATCAGGGTGCAAAAAAAAGCCTCCCGGTGAGGGGAGGCTAAACGAGGTGGTTAATGCGTTTGAATCTGGAAATGATCGCTATCGCACTAGTCATCAATGCAGCGCTTAGAGTGGTCGATGTATTGTTCGGCCTGCCTATCGCGATTGCTGTTGCATCGTTGGGGCTAGTGGCGGCGCTCTGGCTGTTGTGGCGCTGGCCAGCTTGATGATTGCTTAAATGTTGCAGGCAAGACGCTTTGCCTCCATTAAACGTTAAGAGGGCGTAAATTCCCCCTTTTTCAAAGGTATGTTAATCTTATAGTGCTTTCTAAGCCAAAAAAGGATTTTAAGTATGAGCACCATTTACACCATCGGGTACGAAGGTACCGACATCGACAGGTTCATACGTACGCTTCAAGTCGTTGGTGTGCAGGTTTTGGCTGATGTGCGCGCACTGCCGCTTTCTCGAAAAAAAGGCTTTTCAAAAAATTCTCTTAAAGAACACTTGGAGAATGCTGGAATTGAGTATCATTCCTACCAACCTCTTGGTGACCCCAAACCGGGTAGAGACGCAGCCCGTGCCGGACGGTTTGATGAATTCCGCAAGATCTATACGAAGCACATTGAAACAGATGCTGCTATGGCTAAGGTATCAGAGCTTTCAGTAACGGCATCCGAGAAAATTACCTGTATGCTTTGTTTTGAGCGCGACCCAAAAACCTGCCATAGAACAATCATTGCCGAAAAGCTGAGTGATCTGAATATTTCATCGTTTGATTTGTACGGGGATGATCCAAAGAAATATGAACGGAATCTCTCATTGCTGCCAACTGCCCGTCTAGAAGCCGCTGAATAAGTCCGCGGTAACTGGCACTGGTTTCTCGCTAGGAGGATAGATTATGCTTATAATCATCCACTGGTGGCGAAAGCGATTGTGATTGCCAATGAGAAAGCTCAAATCTTTTTTCCGAAACTGCGTAACGTATTTCTCTTTAAATTTCTCTTTCCACTGATCGCCGTAAAGCTTCTTGAAGTTTAAATATGCTGCTCCCACTTCCCAGTCGATGGCTTTTGTTCTTAACTGTTTTTCAGTGCCATTTACAATGCTTGTGAAGATATAATAGAAATCAAAAGGTATTTTCTCTAATATCTTCGCAGGTTTTTTGTTATTATCATCAAACAATGACGCTTGTTTTTCAGCCTTCGTAAGCTTTTCAATGTCTTCTTTTGTCCATTCAGGTGAGCTTTCTTTTATCTCCATGTCAATTAGACTATGAGGTTTTATCAGCCCTAGACTGACTCCTGAATTTTCTCGTACATTTTCTAGATGTTCTAGCGATTCATATATTTCTATTTTATCGAGTTGTTCACGCCTAAGTTGCCAATTATTCTTTGTGTCCAGCCGTACTCCGCACGTTAAAGTATCAACCTTAATATAGTGACTTTCTGGTCGGCTATCTTTTGAGGGCTCAATCCTAGCCCTTATCCACTGCCATTTTCCAAACTTTTCTTCATCGCGCATTAGTCGGAACGGAACTGGGAAAAGGCGAATGAGATTGCCGGTTTTTGTTATTCCTGCAACACATGACAATTCCACATGTTTTTTACTCGGACTAGGATATGTTTTGCATAAGATTAGAACGTCTTCAAATTCAGCTGCCATTCCCCGCTCCCTAAAGATTTACACTGCGCGCCATGTTTGGCTGATGCGCGAGATACAATACCCTCTACAAGTTTAACTTGATTCGTTGGCCCGCAGCCACAAATTGTGCGCGTAACGAGGGGTATCACTACATTTAGTTACCCTAATTAAGCAGTGAATTTTTTCCTAATATGTTCTTGTTTCGTTCTCATTTATGAGTCATCCTGTCGCACATAACAGTGTGATAGGGAGTACGGGTAATGGGAATGCAGACAAATTTCATCGTGCAGAGCTACAGCAAGGGTGCAAGGGGCAAGCTAAACCCTGATACGCCTTTCATTGCGAAAGACGTGGCTCATGCACGGCGCACAGCCGAGCGCATGGCTCTAAGCAGTCCTATGGTGATTGCCTTCACGAATACCGGCGATGCTGAGACAGGCGATTTCGAACCGCCTAAGCTTATCTATGCTCATGGCGATCAGTTGCCGCCAGAAGTCGATGAGATGGAAAAAATCTAACACCGGAGATGTAAATGATTAGCTATGTCTCAGGCGGCAAGGTTTTAAAGAAATCGACAGTTGATGAAATGCTGGAGCAGGCTTTGTCCTGTGAGGAGTTGAAAGCCGTGCGTGAAATTGAAAAAATCAGCGAGCGGCTCTCTAATCTTATGGGGTTGGTTCACGGTGGGGATTGGCAAGTAGTGATTGATCATCAGCGGCAAGCTCTGATGATTTTTTCTTCTTAGCCTGGAATACAGCTTCAATCGCGAGTGACGCCAATTCTACAGCGCGCTTGTCTAAGCCATCTGTTTGACGAAGAATTCGGAATATTTCAGCTTCTGGATCCAAGTTCGGTGTAATATCAATAGGCCAGACCGGTGGCGCTACGCCAAGGTATCTCGCGATAATTGGAACTTCACGGACTTTAATATCGCGATTTCCTTTAAGAAGTTGCGTGATTTGAGGGTGCGCAACACCTAGAGCCTCGGCAAGGCCTTTTTGGGTCTTGCCAGCCTTCTTGTCTAGGTTGTTAGCAACCCATTCAGCGAACATTTGCGATACGTTATCCTGCATTGTTTGATTTTCGCACAATGCTGAATTTGTAGCACGTAGGATTATCGTACATTCTGACTTGCAAAGATTGTACGAATATCATACATTCTCGTTCATGAGACACGAGCCAGCAAACACAATCATCACAGAATTTGGCGGTTTGACCGCTGTAGCAACCATTGTCGGCGTTTCTCCGCATTCGGTGATGCGTTGGCGCATGCCGAAAGACGCGGGTGGCACTGGCGGGGCAATTCCTCATTGGCATGTCCCGGTGCTGATTGAAGCTGCACAAGATCGAAAGATTAAGCTCAAGCCAGAGGACTTCATCGCGAAGTCCGCGCCCAAGCGCTCCCGTACGAGGGCAAGCGCATGAGCGACGCCAGCCTCAAATCTTATTATCAGCGCTGGCTTAACCGAGAGGAAGCCAAACAAGCTGTTGCTGACGATCTGAAAGAGCTTTTCGCAGAGATGAAAGGCGAGGGCCACGACACGAAAGCGGCTCGCGCTGCGTTTCGTCGTGTTGCTGCGTTTGAAGTTGCTGAAAAGAAAGAAGAAATTGAAGGTCATGAAGCCCTCGTTGAGACGTATTTCAACGCCCTTACGCGCGACGCGCGCGAGGGAGGTGCGGAATGAACTGGCAGTCTGTTGCTTCTGGTGTGATTGGCGAAGTGCATAAAAGCCTTCCGGTTGATGCTGATCTCAAGACGCGCAAGAGAGCGCTTAATGAAGCCCGTCCGTATGAATTCAGCGCGACAAGTTGGGGTCGCAAGGTGTGGGCAAAACATGCTCGAAATTACCTTGAAAAATTTGGCTTAGAGCCGCTGTCAGTTAAACGCGGCAATCGCCTTCCGTTGTCTCCAATGGAGCGCATGATGCAGCGCGCCAAATCAGTTTCTCTTTCGTCTGCTGCCCCCCACCTCCCTGCAGACGAAAAAGCCGTGCCACCTTTCAATAAGCGTGGCACGGCTTCTCTTTCGAGCAAGGACGGCGGCGATGAGGAATAATCGTCCTAGCTCAATCTCAAATTCACGAACCCGTCGAGCGTCCTTTGTGTCGCGTTCTTTTCCGGTCGCCCGGATATTCGACGGTAGCGGATGCGTCCGGGCGACGCGTGACCGGGGTTTCCCTCTCAACCTTGAACAAAGCAGGTTCACGCTTTTCTGCATCCGCGTCATTTCTTCGGGCTATCGCGGCCTTTCGTGCGTTCTGCAAAACGCGCCATGCCGCGTAGCCGATCAATTCCAAATCCATTCTCCACGCTGTGTTTCGTTTCAGGCTCTCCATGTCCTGAAACGTAGCTGGAGAGCTTTGAAATGTCTGACAAAGGTTTTGAAGGATCTGACAAAATGAGTGTCGAATTTGTCAGCAACGCAAAAGGTATGAGCGAATTCATCCTTGAACGGACCTTCCGGGGGCCGGGCGATACTGTTGACGCTGCAATGCACCGAGCCGAGCGCCTTTATGGAGCGCCTGCCTCTTGGATGCACCGCCTGCGATACCGTTCAATCAAAGACATGCCTGTATCTGCTTACGCAGCAATCTTCCGTGCGTACGAGGCCGTGCGCAAAGCATCAGTGAAATCATACGAAGCCGAGAGGGAATTGGCTCATGAGCGTGGTTCGAAACTTCTTGGCCTCACGGATACTCTGGCTGGAACGCCAGTTTCATGCCGCACGGCAGAAGGTGCGCGAGTACTGGAGGCACAAGGTGCGCCGTCAGAAAGATCAGCAAACTTATCCATCGAGAATAGAGAAGGGCGATAAATGATCGAGTTCCGCTCCATTCTGATTGCTGCCGCTTGCACACTGATTCCGCTCGCTGTGGTGCTGTTTTATATGAAGTGGAACTTCTGATGACAGCTAGCGCGCGCGGTCTTTTCAGAGCCACAGGGAATAAGCCTAAGCCAGTTCACATCATGCTCGACGGCGAGATTGTGAAGACCGATTCCCTAGAGCGTGAACCGAACGAGTTTTATCCGACACCGCCAGAGCCGACGCGTGCCTTTCTCCATGCTGAGATTGAGCGGCTGCGCGACTTCCCTTGCATTTGGGAGCCTGCAGCTGGCGATGGCGCAATGGTTCGCGAAATGGAATCTCTTGGCCTTGTCGTACGCTCGTCCGATCTGATTGATCGCGGCTGTGTGTGATTAAGCATGGAATAAGGACCCCATTTAAGGGGTTATCGGCATCCAAACGGGACCCCTTATTTAAAGGGTAACATGACCTTCGATTTCAATCGGAGGTTTTCTATTG